>JAHDEM010000055.1 GCA_020628895.1 Candidatus Endobugula sp. | reverse complement strand
CAAACTTATGCTTTCTATCAATAAGTTTAGACTCAATATTCAGTAATGCTAGATACGGGGATAATTAATTACCTTTAAGAATAAAGGCCTAATATTCGTCAAAAAAATGACATAACAGGCCTTACTTTTTAAAGGTTAATAGGTATTGTCAAGAATAAAACAGAATGGTTTGAACGATAAGAATGAATAACAAAATAGCTGAAACACCCTGCCATACACGCGTTGGATGCCGCTCGATTAAAGGAGGCTTTAGATGATTATTCAGCAACGTATTGTTCGGTTGGCATAAGTCGGTAAAGAATGCAGAAAAAGCATCGTATCGTTTATAAATAGATGGTTGAGTCGCCTGTTGTAGAGCACAATCTACCCAATCAGGCACCGATGGGCTATACCGCCGTATGGACTGATAACGCCATTGACTAATACTCTTAGGTCGGCGACGGTGGCTGTTTTCCATTTGAAAAGGCAATTTACCCGACAGCATTTCATAAGTTATCACCCCTAACGAAAAAATATCGGAACGATAATCGTCCATATTATCGAGTAAATATTCAGGGGCAATATAATTGACTGAACCTACCGGAATATCCTCTGTAACAGGGCTCGCAATTTCTTGCAAACCCTTTACCTTAACCGTACCAAAGTCAATAATTTTGATATGACCCTGTGTTGTGATCATTATATTCTCAGGCTTTAAATCACGGTGTACCATATCCATCCGCTGGAACACTCGCAAACCTGTGATAATACCCGAAACAATATCGCGAACTTTTTGCAAGGAAGGTTGTGGATTATCATACATCCACTGCCTTAAGGTTTGACCTTCGACATATTCCGCTAATAAATATAAGAATTGGCTATCGTGTGGCGTTGCGTATACTTTCATCACACTATCGTGATCAATGCGTAAACCCACCCACTGCTCTCGCACAAACCCTTCTAGATATTGCGTATCCTCACTAAAATTTTCCGAAGGCACTTTTAATACATAGGAGCGCTGATGATCGGGGTGTTGTACTAAATATAAATGGCTTCTTGTGCCGCTATATATCACCCGCTTCACTTCATAACCGTCAATGCGCATACCTACTTGCAATACGGGTGGAATCACTAAACGCGTGAGTTCCCTATGGGCCTCTTCAAAACTCGCTAGAGGCAATTCATCAACACGTACCAGCAAGCAAGTCACATTATCATCACTACCACTTTTTAGAGCGTGATCAACAATGGTTTTAGCAACAGACTCTAAATTGTTATCCGCTTCTATTGCCTGCCTAATCTCAGCAGGGCTAATAAATTCATGCACGCCATCGCTAGTTAAAACAAAGACATCACCATACTCAACATCTTCTTGTTTATAGTCTATGTCGATACTGCTATCAATCCCTAGCGCTCGTGTTAGCAACTGCTGCCCATTGTGTCGTTGCACATGATCTCTTGTGAGTGCAACCAGACGCCCACTGTCTGGGCGATATCGATGTACACGACTATCCCCCACATGGAAAATATGTGCTGTTGTCGATTTAATAACAAGACTGCTAAAGGTGGTAACAAACCCATTATGACGAGCAGATGCTTGCTGGCCATGATGGAATAACCACGTATTTAAAGCACCACAAAAGCACATTTTTACAAATCATGTTTATCATTAATAGAGTCCAAACAACCCAATTTAGAGCATAAAACTCTCTTCACAAAAAATAAGAAGCAAGATTAAAAAGCAAGATAAGGTAGGATAAACATAGGTAAATTAGTGATGCCTGATAGATCGAACAGCAGGCTATTTAACGATTTTGTTTCTAGCCAATAATCACGCTATAATTGAAGACTTAAACGCCAATTAACCCTTGGCCAATTTGCTGAACGATGGCAAGTACCCAATAAAAATAAAAACATTCGTGGTAGGCTTAAATGTCTTTTTCAAGTTCTATTTCAAATATTGAGCATGCTTTTGTTCAAGCTTCTACTTCTGATGATCTCTGGCAAGAGTTACATAAGCAATTAGCGCCCTACAAGGTTTCATCAGTGTGTTATGGTCTAGCACAGGTTCCCTTATTACAGCAAGCCGATAAGTCCAGCCATTCGGGTGTTTTGGCATATTTCAAAACGTCTTATCCCGTCAGTCTCTTTACACATACGAATACAGAGCTTTTACCTCGTGCCGACATGGCAACACTACATTGTCTTTATCACACAACACCTTACATGAGTTCAGATAAAAGCCGTTGGCTTAGTGATGAAGAGCGAGCGGAACGATTGGCTCACGAGGATAAGTGGTACAAAAAAAATCGTATGTTAAAGGAAGGTAGGCATATTGGTGTGGCGATTCCTGTTCGTCATGGCAAATACGGTCTTGGTGGTTTGGGTTTACATTCTGATAATCTTACTTGGCAGGAATTTGATGATGTGTGGGCTGAGCATAAGCAGACGCTGACTGAAATCGCACAAATGTTTGACACTGTTGCCCGTACAAAATTTGACGATCTGTTTGCGGTCAAGCTGACTGATCGTGAGCGTGAAATCGTATTTTGGTTGACTCAAGGCGATTCAGCGAAAGCTATATCGAGTAAATTGGGTACCAGTCCTTACACGATAGAAAATCAAATTAAAATGCTCAGAAAAAAATTTTCAGCCAGTAATAATGTTCATTTGGTGGCAAAAATTATGACGTTAACGCTCATTTAATTGGGTTTGTCAATTAGCCAATTTTGGTCAATTGAGTTTTATATTCAGTTTTTGCACAATCATTGGTAAGAGTATTTTCTATGGGTGTACTTTTGTAAAAGCTATTTGCAAAAGTGGATCCGTTATTTCTATTTCACTTAATGCGCTTATAAAACTATGTATAAACTTTTCCTGCCGTTAGTCTCTAACTTTAAAAAAATAATAATATTAGTTTTTCCTTTACTGGCATTGAATACAGTACACGCCAGTGCTAACACTACTGTTGCTGGCAATATCTCCGCCGAGTTTGCAGTTAAGGGTGGTGCAGCTACTTACTCTATTCCCATTGCCGTTGCACCGGGGCGAGCAGGTATGCAACCAGAATTATCGCTAAACTATTCTAGCAATTCAGCTGATGGCATCTTGGGCATGGGGTGGAGTTTAGGTGGGCTTTCTGCCATTACCCGTTGTGGTAGAACCTTTGCACAAGATGGTGTGGCTGGCGGTATTAACTTTGATAGTAATGATCGCTATTGCTTAAACGGGCAGCGATTAATTCCTATTAGAGGTGCCAATGGTGCGCTAGGTATGGAATATCGTACTGAAGTGGATAGCTACGCCAAAATTACCTCACATGGTGGCCATGTGAATAACCCACACTTTTGGACGGTAAGAACCAAAGAGGGACAAAAGATAATATACGGCGGTAACGGCAATGCGAGGTGGGTATTCCCTCAAGGTACAATGAGTTGGTCCATTCGCATGGTGACGGATACCACCGATAAAAATAATATTGTCTACGACTATCTTATCTATGGCAATTTACAGCATTTGTCGTCAATCACGTATCCTGGTGGCAAGGTAGATTTTAGTTATCCAGCACGTGCTTCCCATATATTTAGTCATTACTCTCATGGCCAGAAATTCACACGTAATAAACAATTGAGTAAGATTGTAACACGCACCCACAACAACGAAATACTCAAAGAATATCGTTTGACTTATGACAACAAAGGAGTAAATAAACGAATTCGGCTCAAAGCACTAACTCTCTGTGGCTTTGATAATAAATGTACAAAGCCCTTGACGTTTAAATGGAATAATAATGCGGCTGCAGGTTGGGAAACGAATAGTAATTTTGAACCACTCGGTAGATTTACCAGCGACAGTCGTGCTGAGGAAGGCACTCGCTTAGTGGATTTAAACGGCGATGGTCTGATGGATATGATCCGTGGTCAATGGCGCCCAGAGGGTAAAGCAATTAAACGTGCGTATATCAACACTGGTAACGGTTGGCGCAACGCGCCTGAGTTTGCTCCACCCAATTATTTTTCTGATCATGGAGGAAGAGATGAAGGAACACGGTTGGTTGATTTAAATGGCGATGGCTTAATGGATATGATCCGAGGCCATTGGCGTCCCAACGGCACTGAGATTAAACATGCCTATATCAACACCGGTAAAGGTTGGCGCAACGCACCTGAGTTTACCCCACCGAATTATTTTGTGGGTAATAAACGAGAAGATGAAGGTACGCGTTTGGTGGATTTAAACGGCGATGGTCTGATGGATATGATCCGTGGTCAATGGCGTCCAGAGGGTAAAACAATTAAACGTGCGTATATCAACACTGGTAACGGTTGGCGCAACGCACCTGAGTTTGCTCCACCCAATTATTTTTCTGATCACGAAGGAAGAGACGAGGGAACACGACTAGTTGATTTAAATGGCGATGGTTTAATGGATATGATCCGAGGTCATTGGCGCCCAAAGGGCAAAGAAATTAAACATGCGTATATCAACACTGGTAAAGGTTGGCGCAACGCACCTGAGTTTACCCCACCGAATTATTTTGTGGGTGATAAACGAGAAGATGAAGGTACGCGTTTGGTGGATTTAAATGGCGATGGCCTAATGGATATGATCCGTGGTCAATGGCGTCCAGGTGGCACAGAAATCAAACGCGCGTATATCAACACTGGTAAAGGTTGGCGTAATGCGCCCGAATTCACCCCACCCAATTATTTTTCTGATTATGCAGGAAAGGATGAAGGTACACGACTCGTCGATTTAAATGGCGATGGATTAATGGATATGATCCGAGGTCATTGGAGCCCCAATGGAACTCAGATTAAACATGCCTACATAAATACTGGGGCAGGTTGGCGTAGAGCACCAGAGTTTATTCCCCCAAATCATTTTGTAAATCATAAACGAGAGGATGTGGGTACGCGTTTGGTGGATGTAAACGGCGATGGGTTGATGGATATTGTCCGCAGTCAATGGCGTCCAGGGGGTAAAGAAATTAAACACGCGTATATCAACAAAGGTTCTGCTTTAGGTGATGTCATTACATCAATCGTTGACAGTAATGGATACACCAAGACCTTAAGTTATAAACCATTGACCAACCCAACCGTTTATAAAAAAGATAAAAACGCAGAATTTCCGCTTGTTGATATTCAATACCCACTGTACGTCATTAGTCGTGTCCGCAGTGATAGTGGTTTAGCCAATAACATCAATACTACAGACTACACCTATGAAGGCCTTAAGTTACATGCTCAAGGCCGTGGTATTTTAGGCTTTCGCCGTATTACCACAAGTTATCCTGAAACAGGCAAAGAAGAGCGTACCTATTATAAATTTGGTACATATCCCATTCTCAGTGTACCCGAAAAAATGGAAGAGCGTTATGAAGGCCATTTAATCAATAGTAAAGTGATTAGTTATTCATCCAAAAAACACGGTAGATTTTATGAATTATTTACCACAAAAATCGTTGATAAAAGCTATGAATTAACTAGCTCTACTGCGCCGGTGACGACAGTAATTACCGCCAATACTTTTGATGCTTACGGTAACATCACAAGAGCTCAAGTCGATACTGTAGGGGATGGTAAAACCTTCACAAAAATTACCGACAGTGTTTATAGTAATGAAATCAGCCAATGGTATTTAGGCCGCTTAACGCGCTCTATCGTCACCCATCGAGCGCCTGGACAGGCCGACCAACAGCATCGATTCCATTATGGATATTATGGTGGTAATGGGCTGTTGAGAGTGGAGCAGATAGTGTCTGCGGCTAATCCTAGCCAATTAATGTCGCAAATCGTTCATAATTACAACCAGTATGGTCAAAAAATCCGCATACTTAAAGAGTCACCAGGGTTGGTGAATCGTGCAATCCACTACACCTACGATGGTCAGCACCGCTTAGCCACTACCTGTAATGTCTATGATGAGTGTTCCATCAATGCCTATGATGCTAAAAGCCGTTTAGCGAGTACTACCGATCCCAATGGTCTAACCACCCGCTGGCAATACGATAGCCTTGGTCGTACTATCCGTGAAAATCGTGCAGACAGTACTTGGACAACAACGCAGTACGCCTTCGCCAATAGCAATATATGTAAACCGCACAATGATCGACTGATAGATACGGCTTACAGCTGTGTGGTATCGCAAACCAAAGGCTCGCCTAAATCCGTTGTACAACTTGATAAATTAGGCCGCGAAGTTCGTACAGTAACAAAAGGCTTTGATGGTCGTTTGGTCTATCGCGATACCCAATACAATGCCTTAGGCCAAATTGCCGGTATTACCCGCCCTTACTTTATGGGTGAACAGGTATATTGGGCCAACAGTCAGTACGATGGCTTAGATCGAGTCATTCAATTAGATGAACCTGGCCCGCATGGTCACCGTCATATAGTGAGCACCACCTATAACGGCTTAACCACCACAGTGACCTCAGGAGCTGATGCTCGCCAAAAAATCACAACAGTTAATGCCCTTGGTCAAGTGATACGCAAGCAGGAAGAAGAAGGCACCTCTATTAACTACACCTATACGGCGGACGGTAACCTAAAAACCACCACAGTCGCAGGCAATACAAACACTACCATTACGCTCACCTATGATCAGTATGGTCGTAAGATCGGTATGGATGACCCTGATATGGGTATTTGGTCCTATAGGTATGACGGCTTTGGTCAGTTGATTAGCCAAACCGATGCCAAAGGGCAAACCACCACCATGGGCTATGACAGGCTTGGGAGAATGATCAGCCGTATAGACCTAGCGGGTACGGATTCCGCTACTACCAGTACGTGGAACTATGGTGATAACAGTGCCCCCCGAGGCAGTCGCGGTAAATTGTTAAGTGAAAGCGATGGAGCAGTCACTAAAACCTATTACTACGATAGCTTGGGGAGAGTGGACGAAGTGCAAACTATACAGGACGTGGGCACTGCTGATGAAATGAGCTTTAGTACTCAAACCCTCTACGACACTGTTGGCCGTGTTAGCCGCACCATCTATCCAGGTACGGATAACTTCTATACCGAAAACACCTATAATGCCCACGGTTTTTTAGAAAAGGTACGTGGTTTACGCTCCAAGAGCGAAAGCTATGATTTAAGTACCCTCACCCCTTTAGTGAGCGAGGCGATCACCTTAGCAGCGAGCTATCAAGCGCAAGCGAATACCTTAAAAAGTATTGGACAAACCTATGAGGCAAAAATCGCCAAATACCAGGCTTTGTGGTGGCCGTTGCAGAAGACGGAGCTTCTACGGCTAGAGATACAAGAGCATCTATGGGCACATCAGCGACAACTGACGGACACGATCACCACAGCCAATGGTAATGCTGGAGATTTTTATGCCCATCTGAACCATACGGTGATTGAATTGCAGCAAGTGACGGCGTTGATCAACAAGGCTGTATCTAACTATGAGCAATTGATCGAACAACTCACGGTGTTATCAGAGCAAGCGTTGGCAGCGTCAGATCATCGTTTCCAGACACAACGGACATTAACGGCAAGTGCTTCGGTGTATCGAGATATGGTGAAGGACAATACGTACACGACCTATTGGCAAGCAATAGAGGTGGATGCGACAGGCCGAGTTCGAGCGGAGGTGTACGGTAATGGGGTTGTGAATGATTACCACTACGATACAGCGACCGGTCAGCTGGCATTGATCCGTAGTGGTCTACTCACCACCGATCCTATCCGACATTTAGAGTATGAATACGATGGGTATCAAAACATTACGGTGAGGCAAGATCATCAAAATGATGTCAAAGAAACCTTCGAGTATGATCGTTTGGATCGTTTAACCCGAACCGATATTCAAAGCAGCACCTATACGGAGCTCAATAGTACGCAGACGCAAAGTTACAATGCCTTGGGCAATATCACCTATAAAAGTGATATAGGCAGTTACACCTATGGCACAGGAATTGGCAGTGGTTCGGGGCCCCATGCCTTAACTCAAACCGCAGGCACACAAAATGCGACTTACCAATACGATGCCAATGGTAATATGATCGGCGGTAATAACCGAACCATTCAATGGAGTGCGTTTAACAAACCCACCCAGATCACCCGTAATGCACAATCGGCGCACTTTTACTACGACGGTAGCCGAGCACGCTACAAAAAAATCAACCACAATGGGGATACCACCCGCTATGTGGGCAAGTTATATGAACACCATACAAGTAGCGGTCAAACCGAAGAGAAGCACTATATCTATGCGGCAGGCACCTTAGTGGCTGAGCATATTGTCAGCACAAAACATGGGGTGCAAACCCGTTACTTACACAAAGATGCCCTCGGCACTGTGGATTTAATTACCGATGCCCACGCCAATGTTGTCGACAGGCGTAGCTTCGACGCTTGGGGCAAACTCAGAAACTGGCTATGGAAAGATGCCCTCGGTATTAATGCCCCCCTCTATCTCACCCAACTGCCGTTTACCAATAAAGGCTATACAGGACATGAGCATATCCAAGAGGTGGACCTGATTCATATGAATGGGAGAGTCTACGATGCAGGGGTGGCGAGATTCCTCTCTGCGGATCCGTTTATACAGGATCCTTACAGAAGCCAATCGCATAATCGGTACAGTTATGTTTGGAACAATCCTCTCAAGTATACAGACCCTAGTGGTTACATCTTGTCGGGTATTCTTGATGCAATCAGTGACTTCGTCAGCAGCGTGTTTGGTGGTGGTAATCAATCGAGCAGCAGTGACAGCGATGACAACAATGGTTCAAACAGTAATGTACAAACTCACCAAGATACTCAACAAGCTCCAGGGGACTCTGGGTCTACTACAACGACTAGTAGTGCCACGGGTTTACTTTCCACTATTCGTAATCTTTTAGGGATTGGAGATCATTATCGCATTGGATCGGTGGTATTTAAGCCTTCTGCTGAAGGCAGTATGGAGGATGTAGAAAAGGTTGCAAATGCTTGGAGAAACGCGGCTAATCAAAGATTACCAGATGGCACTCTCAGTGTTTCAGCGCAAATGTTGAGGGATATAGAAAAGAGCGATAAAACGTTAACCGTTCATGTTGGTCCTGAGTTGGGCTACTCTGCATGGCCAGGGGATCACCCTTTAGCCACAGATGGGAAGGACAGTATCGACATTAATCCTTCGGGTACTATCGATATGAGCAAGGATCCAGGTATTAGTGGAAACCATGATGTTAGATTTGATCTGGAATCTATTATTGTGCACGAAGTTCAGCATATCCATGATTCGCGCATTGGGAGAACATACCATGGTGAAGTTGGAGAGCAAAGAGCCACGATGATGGAGAATGAGCACAGAAAAGCAAAAGGACTGACTACCAGAACGATTTATACAGGACCTTCTATAAATAGTTTTTCACCACCAACAATATATGACATCCCACAAGACTTTAGTTTTTTTGATAGTATAAGGTAAAACGTATTATGTTAATCCGATGGTTATTTTTGTTTTTTCTCAGCGGTATATGGTGGACAAAGGCCGTTGCTCAAGAGCCTGTCTATTTTTACCTTGGTGCAAGTGTTTGGGATACTCCCGTGGAAGCCGCTTGGCAGCAATTACAACAAAACGCAGAAGAAAAGGGTGTGATATGGAAGTCTGATTTAGTTGCGATTGACGGAGGTGGTATAGAAGGCCTTCTCCGGTCAGTAGTGTCCCATGGTGATTCTAAGTATGCAGTCATGGCAACAGACTCAAGGTTGCATGCTTGGGCAACCAAGCGTGTAGACGATAAGCCCTTGTTAATGGATATCACCGAGGTTGCCAAGCAACAGCAATGGGATCAGTTGATTCCAAAACCTGTTCAATCAACGGCCAAGCCCGCGGGGTCTTGGGTAGGAGTACCTTTAACGGTGACCACCACCAATCTTATGTGGGTTAATGCCGATATCTTTGATAAGGCTGGGGGTAAAATTCCGACCACTTGGGAAGCCTTTATCGATTTATTAGCAAAAATAAAAGCCATGGGGGTTACGCCCTTAGCCCATACCGATACTGCCACCCGATTTTTAGAGTCACCAGCTTGGGAAGCCGGACAAATCTTAGAGGCGATTACCTTGGGTTTGGATCATCAGCTGTATCACCAAGCGTTTATCGAGCGCAATAAGCAAGTCTTGGCAGGCGCTGGCATGATTAAAGCTTTTGATCGCTTAGCACAACTGCGCCCTTATCTTGATCATGGTTATGATTATAGAGATTCCTACCAAGCCACCAAAGCGGTATATGAAGGTAAAGCTGGCCTGCAGATTGCGCCGGGGTGGGTAAGGCGTTGGCTGATAGACGATGGTATACAACCTGGGCAGGACCTAGTGTGCTTGCCTTTTCCCGGAACGCAGGGCAGTGTGCAATTTCACGCCTCACACGTGGCTATGGCAAGTGTGGGAGATGATAAAGCGAAAGCTAATTTTGCCGCTTGGTTGATGAACCCCGATGTGCAAACAACCATTAATGCCGCCAGCGCCAGTGTGCCCGCTCGTTCAGGTTTATCGCTTAACAATGTTGACTCTTGTACACAACAAGCCGTTAACGCCGTTGCCAGTGCGACGGAATCCGACCAGCTTTATCCCTTGTTCAGTTTTTCTCAAGAACCATCCACCGAGTTGATGCAGTCTTACTACAATATCATCCTCACTTTTTTGCGCGGTGAAATAGATAGTCAAACAGCGGCGAATCAATTGGCCAATGTGATTGGGTTGTAGACAGTCCCCCTTCTCTACTGGCACCTGCGCAAAAGCTAAAAATACTATGCTCTTGATACAAAAACGGATGAATTTTTGAACACAAGAGCCAGATATAAAAAAGGGAGGTAAAAATACCTCCCATCAAATAGTGCAGAGAACACTAGAAAATCATTAAGCTAGAAACTAACTAGCCTTAAGCTGTATTTGACCATTCTCGATACGTGCTGGATAGGACTTAACAGAAACCCCTTCCTCTTCGAGACACTGGCCAGACTGCAGATTAAAATGTTGCTTATAAAGAGGAGATGCTACGACGACCTCATCCCCTATTGAACCTAAAATTCCTCGCGACAAAACATTGGCTTTGCCGATAGGATCATAATTACCAATTGCATAGACTGCTTGATCCTTACGGGTTTTAAATATGGCTACTTGCTCATCACCTAGTAAGGCGCAAATACCTGTACCCGCAACGAGATCCGCTTCGTCACAAATATTAATCCAATCACTCATATCGTTATCTCTTTGTTATTTATTGCCATAAAGCATTAAAAAATAGAGAAGCCCACAAAAGATTACTCACCGTTTTCACAGGCTTCTAGATGTTATTTAGGTATTAACCTACCAACTTAATCGCTTCTTCTTTTTCATCTTCAAAAGCGGGTCGACGCTGCTCACGCTCAACCACATAGGCTAAGTTGTCATCCGTTTTATCCGAGTTAATAAAGTGGGCAAAACGTTTCAACTGCTCAGGGCTATCGACTGTCGTTTTCCACTCACACTGATAATTCTTGATGTTTTCCGCCATCTCTGACTCAAGCTCATCACAGATATTTAACTTATCATCAATAATCACTTCTTTTAGATAATCCAAGCCGCCTTCTAAATTCTCCAACCATACAGACGTGCGCTGTAAACGATCGGCAGTTCGGATATAAAACATAAGGAAGCGGTCGATATATTTGATCAGTGTTTTTTCATCGAGATCAGTGGCAAATAAATCGGCGTGGCGAGGACGCATACCACCATTACCACAGACATATAAGTTCCAGCCAGTCTCTGTCGCAATAATACCCACGTCTTTACTTTGCGCTTCGGCACACTCGCGCGTACAACCAGAAACACCAAACTTAATTTTATGCGGTGTACGCAGGCCTTTGTAACGATCTTCAGCGTTAATCGCTAAACCAACACTATCATCAACACCGTAACGACACCAAGTGCTACCTACACAAGACTTAACCGTACGCAGAGACTTACCATAGGCATGGCCTGTTTCAAAGCCTGCATCAGTGAGTTTTTTCCAGATGGCTGGAAGCTCATGTAACTGTGCACCAAATAAATCAATACGCTGACCACCAGTGACTTTAGTGTACAAGTCATATTCTTTGGCCACCTCACCCAATACAATTAGCTTATCTGGTGTGATTTCACCGCCTTGTACACGAGGAACAATAGAATAAGTACCATCTTTTTGCATGTTGCCTAAAAATACATCGTTAGTATCTTGAAGGCCTACATGCTCCTCTTTAAGGATGTAGTCATTCCAGTAGGATGCCAAGATTGAAGACACGGTTGGTTTACAAATTTCACAACCATGGCCTTTACCATGACTTTCCAAGAGCTCATCGAAAGATTTAATCTTCTTCACACGGATAATGTCAGCAATCTCTTGGCGGGTATAAGGGAAGTGTTCACAAAGGTCGTTATTCACCTCAACACCTAGTTTAACCAGTTCGCTATCCAATACTTGCTTGGTTAAAGCAGCACAACCACCACAACCTGTTGACGCCGAAGTCACTTCCTTAATAGCAGCCATGCTTGTTGCACCATTTTGCACTGCTGAACACAAATCGCCTTTGGTTACCGCATAACAAGAACAAACCGTTGCCGTATCAGGTAATGCATCTGCACCTAGACCTACAGACTGCTCACCATCTATTGCAGGTAAAATGAATGACTCTGGTGAATCCGGTAGCTCAATTTCGTTAAGCATATACTGAAGTAACGTATCGTAAGCGCTAGTATCACCTACCAAAACAGCACCTAATAATTTCTTGCCATCCGAAGAAACGATAATACTTTTGTAAACCTCTGCATTTTCGTCGCAGTAGGTATAGCGTTGAGCCCCTTCTGTGCGACCATGGGCATCACCAATACTACCTACTTCAACACCCAGTAACTTCAGCTTGGTGCTCATATCAGCACCAGGGAATGAGATTTTGTCATCGGTAAGCTGCGACACCGCTGCTTCAGCCATACGGTAACCAGGAGCAACCAAACCGTAAATGAAATTGCCTAATGATGCACACTCACCAATAGCATAAATATCGGAATCTGAAGTACGGCAATGATAATCCACCACGATACCACCGCGTTGACCAATTTCTAACCCAGCATCTTTTGCTAACTGGTCATAAGGACGAATACCGGCAGAGAATACAATCATGTCCGTTTCTAGATGGGTTTCATCAGCAAATTCCATGCGTAAACGATGCTCGTCCCCTTCTTTAATAATCTGGGTTGCTTTGCCTGTATGAACGTAAACACCTAGAGCTTCAATTTTACGGCGTAGCATTTTACTGCCGCCTTCATCTAACTGAACACCCATTAGACCAGGAGCAAATTCAACAACATGAGCTTCGACACCTAAGTTTTTAAGTGCGTTGGCACACTCTAGACCTAGTAAACCACCCCCAACAACAACGCCTTTTTTGCCCTGAGCAGCCGATGCTTTAATTTCACCAAGGTCATCAATAGTACGATAAGCTAAGCAGTGTTCTTGGTCGCCGCCAGGGATAGGAGGAACAAAAGGATAAGAACCTGTTGCCATAATTAACTTATCGTAAGAAAAGGTTTGACCACCCTCTGTCACCACCGTCTTCGCTTCACGATCGATTTTTGCGACAAAATCACCAAAATGCGCGTCGACACCAAGCTCTTCATAGTGCTCACGTGTCGTCATTGCTAAATCTTCTGGACTTTTACCATCGAAGACTTCAGAAAGGTGAACACGATCATAGGCTGGGCGAGGCTCACCACCAATGACCGTTATTTCTGCTTCAACTTCACTATTGGCTAATGTTTCTACATAGTGGTGTCCCACCATACCATTACCCACAACAACAATACGTTGTTTACTCATACTTATCCCCTGCACGGCTTTATTTACTTGATAGCAACCTGTAGCTGCTTTATATTCTCCCTATAGGAAAGCAAAATAGATGCCATAAAAAGCATTATTCTAAACGAATTAAAAATATTCTTTTAAATCAAATAGTTAAAAAAACACCCACTACATACATCCAACAAGGGCCAAGCAAAACGAACACAAAAAGCACCAAAATAATGCATAAATAAGCATAATCAACCTTAAACCACAAATAAAATATGGTTTATTGGGTTATATTTTGGTGCTGGGTTTTAAAAAAACGCCAAAATGGTGCGCAAATATATAGCGCACATCTACTTACTGGAATAAATTGCCTATTTTTCAATAACTTATTAAAAAAAAACACCTACTTAAAAACTGGTTTGAATCTTGCTAGACATAATAGATATAGATAAAGATGGCTTACCCAATAGAATATTCTATTAAATAATAGCCACTACTCATTGCATTAAGGATCATTAAACCGTGTCAAACACCCTGAAAATAACACCTAAGAACGATCATTGGACAAAAAGTACCTGCGCATACTGCGGTGTAGGTTGCGGGATAGAAGCCAAAGTAGATTGGGATTCAGAGGGTAATAAAAACGTCACTGTTCGTGGTGATGAATCACATCCAGCCAATTATGGGAGGCTTTGCTCCAAAGGTTTAGCACTTGGAGACACGGTCATTAGCGACGGAAGAATGGACACCCCTAGTATTAATGGCCAAGCGACAACATGGGACAAAGCACTGGACCACGTAGCAACCTCTTTTAGCAATACGATAAAAAAATATGGGCCAGATTCCGTGGCATTTTATGTTTCTGGTCAATTACTGACTGAAGATTATTATGTCGCCAATAAGCTAATGAAGGGCTATATCGGTAGCGCCAATATCGATACCAATTCTCGCTTATGTATGTCATCCAGTGTCGCTGGGCATAAACGTGCCTTTGGTACCGATACCGTACCTAACTGCTATGAAGACATTGAACATACCGACATGATTGTTCTTACGGGTTCAAATCTAGCTTGGTGTCACCCTGTTCTCTATCAACGTTTAAAAGCGGCGAAAGCAGCCAAACCATCACTCAAGGTTATTGTTATTGACCCCAGAGAAACCGATACCTGCGAGCTAGCCGACCTGCATCTGGCTATACAACCTGGTAGCGATGTGGCGCTATTTAACGGCTTACTTAATTATTTGGATGAGCATGGGCATATTAATGATGATTATGTCAGCCAATACACCGAAGGCTTCGAACAAGCTTTATCGGTAGCAAAAGACGATACCGGAACCAATGGACTAGATTATCTAGCCACCTCACGTTCTACGGGTATACCAATTCCTTACCTGGAAACATTTTACGAATGGTTTGCTAACACACAAAAAGTCATGACGTACTACTCTCAAGGCGTTAACCAATCAAGCGCTGGTACTGACAAAGTCAATAGTATTATTAACTGCCATCTCGCTACAGGCCGCATTGGTTTGAAGGGTTCTGGTCCGTTTTCAGTTACTGGCCAGCCTAATGCCATGGGCGGACGAGAAGTCGGTGGTTTAGCCAATATGTTAGCGGCGCATATGGAATTTGGTAATACTGATGATCACAATGCCATTAGCACATTCTGGGATACAGACAATTTGGCAACTAAGCCAGGCTTAAGAGCAGTTGATATGTTCGATGCCGTTGCCGAAGGCAAGATTAAAGCTATTTGGATTATGGCTACTAACCCCGTGGTAAGCCTGCCCAATGCCAATAAAGTTAAAGAAGCGCTCAAAAACTGCCCATTAGTGGTTGTCTCTGACTGTGTTACTGATACCGATACCGTGCGTTGTGCCGATGTTGTATTACCGGCTAAAGGATGGGCAGAAAAATCAGGCACTGTGACCAACTCCGAGCGACGCATCTCTCGACAGCGTGCTCTGATTGCTAGCGATTATTATGGAAATGAGCCTAACCCAAAACTCACTGGACCAAAGTCAGATTGGTGGATTATGTCGCAAGTGGCTTTACGTATGAACTTTGCAGGGTTTAACTTTACCTGCGAAGCGGATATTTTCCGCGAATATGCCGCTATGACTACGCTTAATAATGAAGGTGCTCGAGATTTGGACCTAGGCGCTCTTACTCGTATTTCTAACGAAGAATACGACCAACTTTCCCCACAACAATGGCCATTAGAATCTGGAGCCAGCCTTGATTCGGGCGAAAAAATCTCACAAAAAAGATTCTTTGCCGAAGGTAATTTTTATACTCCCTCAAAAAAAGGACAGTTTGTTGCCGTTGGATATCGAGCACCCGCAAGCAACATTAGTAAAGAATTTCCAATGATTCTTAACTCCGGTCGGATTCGTGACCAGTGGCATACTATGACCCGAACAGGTTTAGCCAACCAGCTAAGCGGCCATAAACCTGAGCCTTATGTTCAAATTAACCCACAGGACGCTCGTTGCTTTAATTTGAAAGAAGGTGATATCGCAGAGCTCAACAATACCTATGGTATTGCAAAAGCGCGCGTACAATTTAGTAGCGAAATGAATCCTGGACAGTTATTTATGCCAATACACTGGACAGATGTAGAGTCCAGCCAAGGTAAAGTCTGTAGCTTAGTCAGCCCAGAAGTGGATCCTGTCTCCGCTCAACCAGAACTTAAATTTACTCCTGTTGCCATTAAAGCCTGGAATTATGCTTGCGAAGGCCTATTGCTTACACGTACTGCCATTGATACTGATATGCTTAATAGTATTGACTACTGGGTGAGACGACGAGTGAATGGAGGCTTTTTATATTACTTGGCTCAATCTGCTGATAGCTCTACCGATACTGAGCAACGTCAAGCAAATGCAGAACCTTCCCTGCTTAACATT
>JAHDEM010000007.1:34766-74044 GCA_020628895.1 Candidatus Endobugula sp. | reverse complement strand
GATTTTTACGAATTGTTCTTTGACGATGCTAAAAAAGTATCTGCTCTATTGGATATTACCTTAACGGCTCGCGGTAAATCAGGCGGTGAACCCATACCGATGGCAGGGATTCCCTATCATGCCGCTGATGGCTATTTGGCTAAACTGGTGCAGGCAGGTGAATCCGTTGCTATCTGTGAACAAATAGGCGACCCAGCCACCAGCAAAGGGCCCGTGGAGCGTAAAGTCGTCCGCATAGTCACCCCAGGTACAGTGACTGATGAAGCACTTTTAAATGCTCATCATGACAACTTATTGGTAGCTCTCAATGAGCACCAAGGGCGTTATGGTATTGCAAGTTTAGATGTGGGTAGTGGACGATTTTATGTGCTAGAAGTGGATTCGCAAGAAGCGGTGACCGCAGAGTTACAACGCTTAAACCCCGCTGAGCTCTTAGTTAACCAAACATTAGAAGGCACATTTATTGAGGATTCCCGTAAAGGCTTACGTTACCGAGCGCCTTGGGAGTTTGATAATGAAACCGCACAACGTTTGCTGTGCGAACAATTCGGCACCCGAGATCTTATCGCATTTGGCTGCGAAGAGCTGATTATTGCTAAGGGTGCAGCCGGTTGCTTACTGGCCTACGCACAGGAAACACAGCGCACGTCTCTACCTCATATCTGCCGAATTCAGCAGGAAAATCGTAAAGATGCGGTCCTAATGGATGCATCCACAAGACGCAATTTAGAATTGTCGGTCAACCTATCTGGTGGAGAGGAAAACACCCTATTTTCTATTCTCAATACAACAGCGACAGCCATGGGTGGACGTCAGTTATCTCGCTGGATAAACCGCCCTTTGACTCAGCACGAGGTCTTAACCGAACGCCAAACGGCTATTGGCGGTTTGCTAAGCCAATATCGCTTCGAAGCCATGCACGATTCATTAAAAATGATTGGCGATCTAGAACGCATCCTCGGCCGAGTGGCTCTGCGCTCTGCCCGCCCCAGAGATTTATCGCGCTTATGTGTATCGCTGTCGGTATACCCTGAGGTTCAGCAACAATTACACACTTTATTATCTGAACAAGATAGCGCTTTATTAAAGCAGCTTAGCCAAGATATTAGCGCTTTCCCCGATTTGGTCGATTTACTGGAAAGAGCCATTATCGATGCTCCTCCTGTAGTTATTCGAGATGGCGGTGTTATTGCCGAAGGCTACGATAGTGAACTTGATGAATTGCGTAATATCAGCAGTAACGCAGGGCAATTCCTGATCGATTTAGAGAACCAAGAGAAAGAACGTACCGGTATTTCCACCTTAAAAGTGGGTTACAACCGTGTTCATGGTTATTATATCGAAATCAGTCGAGCACAATCGGATAAAGCACCGGTAGAATATATTCGTCGGCAGACCTTAAAAAACGCCGAGCGCTTTATTACCCCTGAATTAAAAACCTTTGAAGATAAAGCATTATCGGCCAAGAGTCGTGCATTAAGTCGTGAAAAAGCCTTATATGAAGAGCTGATCGAAATACTTAACAAGCAGTTATTTGAGTTACAAACCTCAGCTAATGCAGTGGCAGAACTCGATGTACTCACCACATTAGCCGAACGAGCTGACCGACTGAATTTTGCCTGCCCAACACTGAAACCAGCAAACACCGTGGATGACAATAGTATCCGCATTGAATCTGGTCGTCATCCGGTAGTGGAAGAAGTGCTGGCAGGCTCAGCTCCCTTTGTTCCTAATGATGTATCACTCAACCAACAGCGACGCATGCTCATTATTACTGGTCCCAATATGGGCGGTAAATCGACCTATATGCGGCAAACCGCGCTTATTGTTTTACTAGCTCATATGGGAAGTTATGTTCCCGCCAAAAGTGCTGATATCACTATCGTAGACAGAATCTTTACCCGCATAGGCTCCTCAGATGACCTAGCCGGGGGACGTTCTACATTTATGGTAGAGATGACCGAAACAGCGAATATATTGCAAAATGCCACTCACAATAGTTTGGTATTAATGGATGAGATTGGCCGAGGAACCAGCACTTTTGATGGTTTATCTCTTGCTTGGGCCTGCGCACATCATCTGGCCGAAAATATACAAGCACTGTGCTTATTTGCTACACATTACTTCGAAATCACCAGTTTGCCCGAGCAGGTATCCGGTGTGCAAAATGTGCATTTATCAGCCACTGAGCATAATGAAAATATTGTCTTTTTACATCGCATCGAAGAGGGAGCGGCCAATCAAAGCTATGGTTTACAGGTGGCCAAGTTAGCAGGCATTCCAAAATCAGTGATTCATGAAGCACAACAACAATTGGAGCTGCTTGAAAGTGGCCAACATCCACATAGTGTTGCGGGCCCTGTTAGTATTGATCAATCAGTTGAGCTGTCGGCTGCTACACCGATTTCAGTGCCATCAGCACCTCAGCAGAATGATTTATTTTCCACTGTGCCGCATCCGATATTAGAAACCATAGAAGCAATTGACCCAGAGGCACTAACCCCCCGTCAGGCGTTAGATGTGCTTTTTGACTTAGTGGCAGAAGTTAAAAAATAACGTTTTTGAAGATATTACTTTTAAGAGGCATTTTATTCGTTATAACTATTTAACAAACTCACAAAAAAACGCTAGAATGCCGCCCTCTGCTGTAAAGCCTTTTAAAGTTAAATATTAGGAGTTTTATCGCCATGACATTTGTTGTTGGGGAAAATTGTATAAAATGTAAACACACTGACTGTGTTGAAGTATGTCCTGTAGATTGCTTCTACGAAGGACCTAATTTCCTTGTTATTCACCCGGATGAGTGCATTGATTGCGCCCTGTGTGAACCAGAATGTCCTGTTGACGCCATTTTCTCCGAAGATGAATTACCTGAAGGGCAAGAAGAATTCTTAGAGCTTAACGCTGAACTCGCTGAAGTATGGCCAAACATTACAGAAATGAAAGATGCTCCTGCCGATGCAGAAGAGTGGGATGGTGTTGAGGGCAAATTACAACATCTAGAGCGCTAAAAAACTCAGCATCTCAACCGACAAACAAAAAAGCCGTGGTATACCACGGCTTTTTTTATGCTTAACACTATATATTAAACCCTTAGTGCATTTAGAGCTGATCACTGATTAGTTCTACCATGTAACAACACGAGTAACAGAGTGTTTGTTGCTCAACTTAACGCTGGACGTCTGAAGCTAGACGCTTTTTATTGGTTTTTGCGTCCTACGTCTAGCATCAAGCGATCAATCATTTTACTGGTTCTAACGCGCCAAATTTTTCTAAATACACTATGGGTGTATATTAACTACCTGTTATAGGTTATCTGCATTGTCACTCAGATAAGAAGCAACGCCTTCTGGGTTAGCTTCCATACCTTTGTCACCCTCTTTCCAACCTGCAGGACACACTTCACCATGCTCCTGATGAAATGCTAAGGCGTCAACCATACGTAACATCTCATCTACATCACGACCTAATGGTAAGTCATTTACTACTTGGTGACGTACAAGACCATCTTCATCAATTAGGAAAGAACCACGGAATGCAACACCGCCCTCGGACTCAACGTCATAGGCCTGACAAATTTCATGTTTCATATCAGCCACTAGCGTGTATTTAACTTCGCCAATACCACCTTTATCGACGGGTGTGTTACGCCATGCATTGTGAGTCCAGTGACTATCGATAGATACACCAATCACTTCAACACCACGTTTTTCAAATTCTGCAACACGGTGGTCGAATGCTAAAAGCTCTGAAGGACAAACAAAAGTAAAATCAAGTGGGTAGAAAAATACCACTGCTTTTTTGCCTTTAATTGCTTCGGCAAGATTAAAACTTTCGTTAATTTCTCCGGAACCTAATACCGCAGGGGCTGTAAAATCGGGGGCAGGTTTACCAACAAGAACGGCCATTTGTGTTTCTCCATAATAAGGGATAAAAAATAAAGAGAAATACCACGAATGATATTTCTCTTGCGAACAGAGTTGTGTAAAAAGTTGTCTAAATAATAGAGAAGCAATGATAGTCTTTCTGTGCCGAAATTCCTATGAATTCTCTTTATCAGTACAATAGATATTTTTAAAGAGGTTATAAAACCAACAACTGATGTTTAGGATTTAACCACATTCACATCCATTGTTGGATATGGGATGCCGATACCGACTTCCTCAAAGCGATTTTTGATTTTCTCATTCAAATCAAAATATACGCCCCAATAATCAGCAGAGTTAACCCATGGTCTGAACACTAAATTAACTGATGAATCACCTAGTTCAACAACGCCTATTGTCACACCCGGGTCCTTTAAAATACGCTCATCTGCATCAGCTAACGCTTTAAGTTCGTCTTTAACTTGCTTAATATCCGCATCGTAAGCAACGCCAACAACAAGATCAACACGACGCGTTGCTTGTGTTGAAAAATTAGTAATATTGCCACCTGTTACATCCGCATTGGCAATAATCACCGTTTTATTATCGCCTGTTAATAGCGTTGTCGCAAAAATAGAAATATCAGATACGCTACCTGAGACACCAGACACTTCAACAAAATCACCTGTTTTAATAGGTCGGAATAGAATAATTAATACGCCTGCAGCAAAATTAGCTAAGGAACCTTGCAGCGCTAAACCAATAGCCAAACCCGCCGCACCGACAATCGCGACAAAGGATGCGGTTTGCACTCCCAACTGCCCTAAAGCAGAAATAATAACGATGATCAGTAAAACGTAATAAACAATGTTTTTAATAAAGCGCGCTAGCGTTGTATCGACGTTTTTCTTTTCTAATCCTGCCGATAAAAAATTAGCAACTATATTGGCTAACCATTTACCAACAACAAAAATTACAATCGCAACGATGCACTTAATACCGTATAACACGATGTAATCGCTAATCATGGGGATAAGTTCTTCTATATTCATATTCATTCTCTTTTTTAGCTGTTTTTATTGTAATAAAGTAAAAAGCCAGCTCGACAAAGTCAGGCTGGCTTTTACCATCAGAATGGCTAATTACTTAACATCAAGTGTAATCGTTTCTTCGATTTCAGCAGTGATAGAAGCAACAACACGTCGGTTTTGCGCACGACCTTCTGCAGTATCGTTAGAAGCAATAGGTTGTGTTTCGCCATATCCAATGGCCGACAAGCGATCAGCAGCAATATTAAAGTTCGTGCTCAACAAGCGTACTACTTCGTTAACACGACGCTGAGATAAATTTTGATTGTAAACATCAGACCCTGTTGAATCAGTATGCCCTTCGATTACTGCCGTTGAGCTAGGATAAGCCGACATAAAGTCCGCTAGCTTTTGCACTTCTGACATATAGTCAGTAACGACTTTATCCGAGTTGTACTCAAATTGTACATTTAAGTTAACACGCTCAGTCGATAGTGATTTCTTAACGCAATCACTGCCTTCCACTGATCCACCAGCTTGTGCACACAATTCAGCAAAAGAAGGAGCCGCTGGTTTTTCAGCAACAGGTTGAGCCACCGCAACTACTTCAGGCTCAACTGGTGCAGAAGATGTTTCACCTAAAAACACTTGTAAACCTAAGCCTAGTAACACATCGGCTGCTTTACTATCGCCGACTGCTTTGATGTAGCGAGCATCGCCACGTAACGCAACACGCTCAGAGAAGTTATAACGAGTACCGAAACCTGCTGTCATAGCACCTTCGTCATCAATTACCGTCACATTGTTGCCAAATTCTGTTCGCGCTCCACCTAAAGACAAATAGGGAGTCCAATTGCCATACTCTGCCACATCAAACAACATTTCTAATCGATATTGTTTAATGTCTCCTTGGTCTGCACCTGCCTTTGTTTTTGCATCTGCAGTAGTGTACGCAAACTCAACCATGTAAGGATCAGAAAAACGGTAGCCTACGCCAAAGCCAAAATACGTTTCATCATCAAGTGTGCGATCACCATCTAAGTTATATTGCCCAACAAGCGGAGTAAGTGTAAAACCACCAGGGCGATCATCTTCAATCGTAGGATATTTAAATGTTTCAGCAGATACAGATAGCGATGTAGCGGCAGCTAAAATACCTACACAGATAGAACGAGAAAGCAAAGACGGCTTCATTTTTAATTCCCCTTAAAAAAAACAACCAATAAATTTATGTGAATATCATTTTTTAAATATAAGCTTAATCGTTGAACAAGCTAGCTTAAGCCATACAACATAAAAGCCTTTAATAGATAACGCCAAAGGAATAGAAATTAGGTACAAGAAATGCTAAAAGGCGTTGATTTAGCACATATTATAATAATTTAAACGAATCTGCATCTCTCCATACAGGAAATGATCTCCTTGCTTCTAATAATTCCTTCTTATCTAGTGTCGTCAATAACAGCTGCTCTTTGCCATTAGCACCATCAGCGCATAAATTGCCTAAAAAATCAACAACCATGGAGTCACCATTATATTCCAGACCATTCCCATCAACTCCCACACGATTGGCACCAATCATATAGGCTTGGTTTTCAATCGCTCGAGCTTGTAGTAATGTTCTCCAGGGATGTCTACGAGCAGTAGGCCAATTAGCCACACACAACATTAAGTCATAATCATTTTGATTACGGCAGAAAACAGGGAAGCGCAGGTCGTAACAAATCGTTAATAATATCCGCCAACCCCCGTACTCAACAATACGTCTGGTGTTCCCTGCTTTATAGCGCTTATGTTCATCACCCATGGCAAATAAATGCACTTTATCGTAATGTGATACATCGCCATTTGGGTAGACAAAGAACAGTCGATTGACAAAATCATCACCTACCTTACAAGCAAGACTACCAACAACCGCAGAATCATAAAGAGCTGCTTGCTGCTTCATCCAATCAACAGTGCGTTGTTTATCAATATCCCCATCGTTTATGTAGACTTCTGGGCTTTGGGTAAAACCCGATGTAAACATTTCAGGTAATACAATCAGCCTAGATTGGCTACTACCAGGATATGATGCATCAAGAGATAGAGATTGTTGGAGAAGTTGAGAAAGATGTTTGAGATTAGATTGGGGGTCCAGCCAGATTAAATCCGGCTGGACAAGTACCGCGTGAAGAGAATTGCTATCACTCACCTTCTTCAGCAGGTACAGCTTCGTCTAGCAAGCTTTGTAATTCACCTTTTTCGTGCATTTCTGTCACGATATCACAACCCCCTATTAATTCACCATTCACCCATAGTTGAGGAAAAGTAGGCCAATTAGCGTAGGCGGGTAAGTTGGCACGAATATCAGGATTACTCAGTACATCAACATAGGCAAAACGTTTACCACAAGCCATCACAGCCTGAGATGTGCGCATAGAAAAACCACACTGTGGTGCATTGGGAGAGCCTTTCATATAAAGAATAACAGCATTTGATTGGATTTGTTCTTTAATAGTATCCATGATATCCATGGGTATTTAACACCTCGTATATAAAAAAATAAAAGAGAGTAATGACATGAAACAGTGGCATTTGATGAATACCAGTAAGGTGACATGAAATAACGGTAATAGCGCTTATTTTATCTTATTCCGAAGACGCTATCCAATAAAGATCATCAGTATTACGTAATATTAAACTGAAATAATTGCCAAACTTGTATGGTTACAGGATAATAAGCAACAAAACAGGCAGCAACCGCTGCCTGTTTTGTTTTTTAACAGACAAACTTTTAAGAATGGCTAAATTGGTTGTGGATCGATAGACAATGGCATCATCTCCTCTTATGAATAATTACGGTCACCGTGCCCTCACCTTAACTCGAGGTAAAGGTTGCAAAATATGGGACGATACCGGCAAAGAATACCTAGATGTATTGTCTGGTATTGCTGTGTGTGGTTTGGGCCATTGCCATCAGGCAGTGACTGATGCCATATCACACCAAGCGTCGCAACTGCTACATACCTCTAATTTATATAATTTACCGCCACAACAAGAAGCAGCACAACTGTTGTGCGATATTAGCGGAATGGAGAATGTCTTTTTTTCCAACTCAGGTGCCGAAGCTAACGAAGCAGCGATTAAAATTGCTCGTAAATACGGCAATGAAAAAGGGATTAGCACCCCCACGATTATTACCATGACTAATAGCTTTCATGGTCGAACCATGGCAACACTAACAGCAACGGGCAATGAAAAAGTAAAAACTGGATTTTACCCTCTAGTGCCCGGTTTTATCGAGGTTCCGTTTAACGATATCGACGCGGTTAAAGAACACACCAATAACAACAATATTGTTGCTGTACTTGTTGAGCCTGTGCAAGGTGAGGGAGGTATTCGTATACCCGACGAATCCTATCTCCCCGAACTGCGTGCTATCTGTGACCAGCAAGACTGGTTGTTAATGCTAGATGAAATTCAAACAGGAAATGGCCGCACAGGAACCTACTTTGCCTTTCAGGCCTACGACCTACTACCGGATGTGTTAACCACGGCAAAAGGTCTAGGCAATGGAATACCTGTAGGTGCTTGCCTTGCTCAAGGAAAAACAGCCACGATTTTACAACCGGGTAACCATGGGTCCACCTACGGTGGCAACCCTGTTGCCTGTGCAGCGGTTAGCGCCGTCATTAACACCATAAAAGATGACAAACTATGCGAACAAGCAAAATTGTTAGGCCATTATTTTACCGAGCAGTTAGAACACAGCCTTAAACACAAAACGTGCGTAAAGGAAATAAGACACAAAGGCCTAATGATTGGAATTGAGTTAGATCATGAATGTTCCGCACTGGTTGCGCAAGCTGCAGATAAGGGCTTGCTCATTAATGTTACCGCTGGAAATGTTATACGATTACTACCACCACTGGTTATCAGCCACACAGAAATTGATAGTGCAGTGGAAATATTAAGCCACTTAATTCCTTAAGCTGCCCCTAGTTAAATTAAACCAAAAATTAATCATCGAGATAATTATGAGTACACGCCATTTTTTAACATTACGAGACCTTTCTCCTAGTGAACTCACACGTATTATTGAACGAGCTATCACGCTCAAACAAGAACGTAGTGCCGGCGTTTTACATAAAAGCCTCGAAAGTAAAGTACTCGGGATGATTTTTGAAAAGTCCTCTACACGAACACGTGTATCCTTTGAGGCGGGCATCGCCCATTTAGGAGGTAGTGGCTTATTTTTATCATCTAACGATACTCAATTAGGCCGAGGAGAGCCTATAGAGGATTCGGCACGGGTTATCTCTAGTATGGTCGATATTATTATGATCCGTACGTTTGGGCACGATATTGTTGAAAAGTTTGCCCAGTATTCAAGCGTCCCTGTGATCAATGCTCTTACTGACGAATACCACCCGTGCCAACTGTTAGCCGATATTCAAACATATACAGAACATAGAGGTAGTCCAAAAGGAAAAACCGTCGTTTGGATTGGAGATGGAAACAATATGTGCCACTCCTATATCAATGCGGCTAGATTGTGTGATTTTCATTTACATATCGCTTGCCCTAAAGGCTATGAGCCGGATCAACAGCTTATCGATGAAAACCAAGATCGAATCACCTTATTTAACAACGCTAAAGATGCCATTGCTGGTGCTGATTGGGTAGTGACTGACACTTGGGCATCGATGGGCAAGGAAGATGAAAAACAAGCAAGAATTGATGCATTTAATGGCTTTCAGGTTAATGAGGATCTGATGCAGCTAGCAAATGATGATGCCGTCTTTATGCACTGCTTACCAGCCTATAGAGGCATGGAAATTAACGAGACTATTATGGACTCGCCCTACTCAGTTGTTTGGGATGAAGCAGAAAATCGTTTACATGCTCAAAAGGCACTAATGGAATTTTTACTAGGGCAATTAAGCGAATAGACTATTTAATAGACAACTCAACATACTAATCATCCGCTGCCTAATCGCTAATATAGAGTACAGTTCAGCTAAACCACTCGCTTCGGCAACATCACCTAGACGGCTTGCAGCTGTAAATGACTGACCATTTATAGCTTATGTTTTACAGCCGTTATTTCTTACTGAAGCCAAATTTATCGCTACCTTACTCCTTATCACTGTTCATCGCTGTAGTGATAAAATCAATATGAACAAACCTTAAGCACGCATCATAAAAAAGCTTAAAAAAATGCGATACATATCACGAAAAAATATATAGCAATATATTTTAGCTCACTATTTACAATAGTGTAGTGTTGCCAGAGCTTGTTGGGTTAAGACACACTAACACTTCTCTTTTTCCACAATTTATCCACAAGAAAAATGCCTACCAATCATCTTGATTTTTATCTAAAACCGCATTATCTTGTGCCTCAACGTTAGGAAACCCCAATATATAGATATTTACAAAGTACTTATTACAGGCATATATGGCTGTACATACGAAAACAGCTACTTGTAATAACCCTTTAAAAGATATTTTGGATTCCCCAAAATACCTGTATTACAGGGCATGGAGCCACGCCAATAAACGACAAGTCCATCGAAGCAACTTCCAATGGTGGGCAACAGATTCATCTACTTACATAGTGTCACACCCATCGTGTTACACGCATGATGTTGAAAGTTAAACAAATATAAAATACAACGCTACTAGACGACCTTTACCGGAGAAAAAGATGCACATTGAGGCCGACTCAACAAAACAAACAGACCCTCGACTGTCACCTAATACAACATCAACACCTACCACTGTCGCCGCCACTGCCCCAGGTAAGCTACGTGTTATAAAACGTAACGGTACGGTAGTACCTTATGCAGAGGACAAGATTGCCATTGCTGTCACCAAAGCATTCTTGGCCGTCGAAGGTGGTACTGCTGCTGCATCAAGCCGTATTCATGAAACGGTACAGTTATTTACGCAGCAAATCACAGATACCTTCAATCGCCGCATGCCCTCTGGTGGAACAGTTCATATTGAAGATATTCAAGACCAGGTAGAACTGACACTCATGCGCAATGGCGAACATAAGGTAGCAAGAGACTATGTTCTATATCGTGCAGAACGTGCACGCGTACGAGAAAAAACCGTACCTGCACCACTACCAGAAGAGTTAGCAAAATATCCTAGTATCAATGTGACCCTACCCAACGGCGATACCGCTCCTCTAGATATGGCTCACATTCATACTATTGTTACTGAAGCTTGTGAAGGCTTAAAGGACGTTAATGTTGACGATATCCTTAACGAAGCGATGCGCAATTTATACGACGGTGTTGCACTATCGGATATTAACACTTCCCTTGTGATCACTGCCCGTACTCTAGTAGAGCAAGAGCCTAATTACACTTACGCGACCGCAAGACTGTTACAGGATAAATTGCGAGCAGAAGCACTGGGCTTCCTAGGTATAGCCAATCAAGCGACCCACCATGAAATGGAGCAATACTATGCTCAAGCGCTTCCCGTTTATATTGAAAAGGGAATCGAGTTAGAGCTATTGGCACCTGAGTTACGCAACTTTGATCTTCATGCATTGGGTCAGGCTCTAGACCATACCCGTGATAACCAATTCACTTATCTGGGCTTACAAACATTATATGACCGTTACTTTATTCATAGTGATGAAGTGCGTATTGAACTACCACAAATATTCTTTATGCGTGTCGCTATGGGACTTGCGGTAGAAGAAGATCAACCGACCCAACGCGCTATTGAGTTCTATCGTTTACTCTCTTCATTCGACTATATGAGCTCAACACCCACGTTGTTTAACGCAGGTACATTGCGACCACAATTGTCCTCTTGTTATTTAACCACCGTACCAGATGATCTACACGGTATTTATGGCGCTATGCAAGACAATGCTATGTTATCAAAATGGGCTGGTGGTCTAGGTAACGATTGGACCCCTGTACGAGCATTAGGCTCTTACATTAAAGGCACTAATGGGAAGTCACAAGGTGTTGTTCCTTTCTTAAAAGTTGCCAACGACACTGCTGTTGCCGTTAACCAAGGCGGCAAACGCAAAGGTGCCATGTGTGCTTACTTAGAAACTTGGCACATGGACATCGAGGAGTTCCTAGAACTTCGTAAGAACACAGGTGATGATCGACGTCGTACCCATGATATGAATACCGCTAACTGGGTCCCAGACCTGTTTATGAAGCGTGTATTTGATGGTAAAGATTGGACTTTATTCACACCTAGTGAAACTCCAGATCTACACGACCTGTGTGGTAAAGCGTTTGAGGAGCGTTATGAGCAATATGAACGCATGGCTGATAACGGCGAAATCAAGCACTTTAAACGCATACCCGCAGAAAGCCTTTGGCGCAAAATGTTAGGCATGTTGTTTGAAACAGGCCACCCTTGGATAACTTTTAAAGACAGCTGTAATCTACGTAGTCCACAACAGCATGTTGGTGTTGTTCATTCATCTAACCTATGTACTGAAATTACGCTTAACACAACAGCCGGTGATGAAATTGCTGTGTGTAATTTAGGCTCGGTTAACTTGGCACAACACATTGAAAACGGTGAGCTTAATATCGCTAAATTAGAACGCACTGTTAATACTGCTGTGCGCATGCTAGATAATGTGATTGATATCAACTACTACGCTGTTGAAGCTGCACGTACTTCTAATATGCGTCACCGACCTGTTGGGCTGGGTTTAATGGGCTTCCAAGATGCATTGTATAAACAACGTATTGCCTATTCATCTGATGCTGCGGTGGAATTTGCTGACCGTTCTATGGAAGCGATTAGCTACTTCGCTATTAACGCATCAAGCGAACTGGCTGTTGAGCGTGGTAGATATCAGTCATTTGAAGGGTCTTTATGGAGCAAAGGAGAATTACCTATAGATTCTATTGCTACATTAGCGGCACAACGGGGCGAAAAATATATCGATATGGACCGCAGCCAAACCCTCGATTGGGATGGTTTACGTCAAAAAGTAAAAGCCCAAGGTATGCGTAATTCTAATGTAATGGCAATCGCTCCTACTGCAACCATTGCGAATATTACTGGTGTATCTCAGTCTATAGAGCCGACCTATCAAAACCTTTATGTTAAGTCGAATCTATCCGGTGAATTTACTGTTGTTAACCCTTACCTAGTGCACGATTTGAAAGATCGCGGACTATGGGATGGTGTTATGGTAAATGACCTTAAATACTACGAAGGCTCTGTACAAAAAGTCGAACGCATTCCTGCTGATCTGAAAGCACTTTATGCTACCGCCTTTGAAGTAGAACCAAAATGGATTGTCGGCGCAGCGAGTCGTCGCCAGAAATGGATTGATCAGGCTCAGAGCCTTAACCTTTATATCTCTGGTGCGAACGGTAAGAAACTCGACATTACTTATCGCATGGCTTGGTATAGTGGTTTAAAAACCACGTATTACCTACGTGCCTTATCAGCCACAACAACCGAGAAGTCCACTATTGATAGTGGGACGCTCAATGCGGTGTCATCTGCTGCAGAAGCTGCACCTGCACAAGCTGCAGCAGTACCTCTGGCTTGTTCATTAGATGATCCAGACTGTGAAGCATGCCAATAAGGTGTGCTTCATTAAGGTCAAATAAATAAAGATTAATAACAAATTAGAGTAAAAGGTATTATTTATGTTGAATTGGGATGAATACAATGACGATGAGCTGGCTGTTGCACCTGCACCAGCTGCATTAGAACCCACAATACCAAAAGCGCCACCAGAAAAAGTAGAGGCTGAACAAGCACCAGCACCAAAGGTAACAACTGAAGTAGCCTCAGAAACTGCTAATGACCCTGTTAGTCGCGCACAACAGGCAATCAAAGACATTGATCCAACCCCAGGCATTGAAGAACTGGAAATGGGTGCCGCACGCGTGAGCGTTGATGAAAAGGCCATGATTAACTGTCGTGCTGATTTGAATCAGTTAGTACCATTTAAATATGACTGGGCATGGCAGAAATATTTGGATGGTTGTGCAAATCACTGGATGCCGCAGGAAGTGAACATGACTGCGGATATCGCCCTATGGAAAAACCCAGAAGGCCTCAGTGACGATGAGCGACAAATTGTTATGCGCTCATTAGGTTACTTTTCAACCGCAGATTCTCTAGTAGCTAACAATCTGGTTCTAGCAGTTTATCGACTCATTACTAACCCAGAATGTCGTCAATACTTACTGCGCCAGGCGTTTGAAGAAGCTATTCATACACATGCTTATCAATATTGTATTGAGTCATTAGGCATGGATGAAGGTGAAATCTTCAATATGTACCGTGAAGTTCCTTCAGTTGCCAATAAAGCTGCCTGGAGTATCGCTCATACTCAGGGTATTAGTGATCCGACATTTGTAACAGGTACTCTTGAGGCCGATCAGGAATTATTGCGTAATCTTATTGGTTTTTATGCTGTTACCGAAGGTATCTTTTTCTATTGTGGTTTTACCCAGATACTCTCTATGGGAAGACGTAACAAAATGACGGGTGTTGCAGAGCAATTCCAGTACATTTTACGCGATGAATCAATGCACCTTAATTTTGGTATTGATGTTATCAATCAGATCAAATTGGAAAACCCGCATTTGTGGACCGAAGAGTTTAAAGCCGAAGTCATGCAAATGGTATTAGAGGGAACAGAGCTAGAAATAGCTTATGCTCGTGACACAATGCCTCGCGGTGTACTAGGAATGAATGCATCGATGATGGAAGAGTACTTACAATTCATTGCTAACCGAAGGCTCGCACAGCTTGGTCTGCCAGAGCAATACCCTGGGGCACAAAACCCATTCCCATGGATGAGTGAGATTATGGACTTGCGTAAAGAGAAAAACTTCTTTGAAACACGAGTCATCGAGTACCAGACAGGTGGAGCACTTAGCTGGGATTAGCTTTTGGAATCAATGGCAAGCTAAAGAAGCAATGATTTTTTGGCTTGTCATTACTTGTTAAGGACAGCAATATAAATCATTGAGTAACAATAGCAGTATACCTACACTCAGCCAGACAAGCAGTTCGCTTTTTAGGTGTTTGTCTAATGAGAATACATAACCGATGTAACACGTTAAAACGGCAGCGGAGAACGGTATGGCACAGAAAGGGCAACACACAGAAACAGAATGGCAAGCCCAACGGGAGGACTTGCTAATTGCTATTGACCAACTCGAGCAAATGACTGAAGTCATGGGTGAAGTGCTTTGTCGAGTTAAACAGCAAATGCATATCTTAGAAAACCACACACCATCGGCAAAGACATCGTCCAAAAAAAGCAGCGGTCAGCGACGATCTTCAAGCAAAAGCCAAGCGTCTAATCCACCCAAAAAACCTGACTTGGTACATTAGCCTCTAATGGGGCTCATCGACGACTGCACGTCTATGATGTCTGCGGTCGTTTAACCATCTGTGCTATCAGTTTTGATTTGTGAGATATTTCCTACAAAAAACTCAGTCAATACCTACATACAAAATGACAACTAAAGCTGATAATAACTCCAACATTGAAGTAGACAGGAGTCATTATATTAATAGGGAGTGTTAAAGGAAGCACTTGATTTAGGGAGTATTGCAAGGATGAAACCTACTCTACAAGGATATTTACAGGCAACAAGCAAAGGACAATGAAACAGGCATGAGGCTGTATCTCTGTATAATAGTCTTGTATAGGATTAAGCTAAAAGCTCAGCATAAAAAGGATAGTTAGTAGCTTGGATTAAAGGAAACCCGCAACGCCACGTTTATTACCGTAAACGTGGCGTTTTTAGTTTTACTACCTCCACGGCATCAGTGTTAACAGACCCTAGTAATATTGGTATTCAATTATTGCCTGCTGTCCTTTCCCAGCATCCGTAGAAATATTAACAGCACCTCGAAAAATAGATAAACGTCTAGAATCTTCTTTATATACTAGGTAAATGGGTTTAATAAACAAATTCACCAACGCATTATTGGAGGACACTTTGTAACATACATGATCACCATCTTGATAAAAATCTGGGATATCTGCCTTGGCAAAGCAAGACGATAGTTTTTTACTGGCAACCTTTAAAGAAACCGTGCGTAATTGTGCAGAAGCCACAAAGGTAAATACGGCAGATCCTGTATCTGCCATTTCTTGCCAACGAGAACGGATCGCATTATTGAAACCTGCATCAACCACCAATTCTGAACCCGCGATAGCTTTTTGCTTGATAGACTCTTGATTAGCGCGACGATACTGAACCAATAATTCATTCGCTTGCAAATCCCTTTCCACCTTCACCCACTCTTGATGGCGAAAATCTTCCTGTTCAATATTAGGTGAAAAAGGATTGAGTGAGTAGTCGACTTTTTTTCTAGCAATCAATTGCTGTTCGGCATCCATATAGTAGACTTCAGCGGTAGATGTCTGATAACCCTGTAAAGAAACAGGCACACCCTCCACAGTATAGGGCTCACCGCTAAGATAATGATATTCACAGTATAGAAACTCACCTGTTTTTATACTCACAGCCTCGCCGACAATATCCGCATTATTAATACGCTCACATTGGGCTGCATTAGCATTTGATAATAGTAAAAATAAAAGTAAAGCCAGACTACCATTCATTATTGTCGCATTCATGATTAACCTCTTATTATTGATTTTATGGTTAAAGGTTTGCGAACAGTATAGATTAATAGTATGGGGAAAACGACAGCCCAACTAGCACTAATCATAAACAGGCTGTATGGCAAAGACGGGTTAAATAAAACATCTTGCCGCAACTGAACACCAAAATAATAACTCAGTGGCGCCCCAATAGCGGCAAACACAATAGCGAACATGAATCGTGAAGATAACCATCGCAAGCTGTACCGACATGTTGTGGCGAATAAGACCCAAAGCAATAATAGCCATAATGGGGGCAATAGAGGATTCCCCGCTATTAACATAATGCCGCTGTGTAGATAGATGCTTTCAATAACAAAACCAACCACAAAAAATGTGGTCAGCAAAAAGCATTCATCTAGCCTGCTACCCGCTGGCACTATCAGCAGCAAGTGAATACTGAGAATTAAAGCTGTTGCAACTAGAAACCAGTAATCCGGTAATAATACACAAGCTAGCCACCCCATTTGAAATAAAACGATGTTGGTTGCTATAACAAATGCAGGTTTCATATAGAAATAAAGGCTTACTCAGCAACAATAGGTAATGTTTGACAACGAGGTTTTGCAGCTAGTAATTGAATTGTACTAATGGTTCGCTCTCTGAATCCACCTTCACAATAGGCGAGATAAAAATCCCACATTCTGATGAAAGTGTCATCGAAACCTTGCGCTTTTACGTCTTCTATTTTCTCGAAAAAAGATCGTCTCCATGCGGCTAGTGTCTTAGCATAATCTAATGTTATATCCTCCAAACCCACTATTTGCATATCAGTATCTTTAGTAATATGAGAAGACATAATGTCTATACAGGGCAGCTCTCCACCAGGGAAAATATATTGCTGAATAAAATCGGTTGTTTTCTGAGTTTTAAGATATCGCTGATCCGGAACAGTGATCGCTTGAATAAGTAACAAGCCGTTAGGCTTGAGTAAACGGCTACAGGCGCTAAAATATTGCTGATAATATTGATGACCTACTGCCTCTATCATTTCAATAGAAACTAACTTATCAAATCGATTATCAACATTTCCTTTAGCATCATCCGGGAGGATTCTTTTTTCTAAATCGCGGTAATCATCTAATAGCAATGTAACACGGTCTTCAAGACCAGCCGCTTTTACCTGCTCTGTTGCATAGATGAACTGCTCTTTAGAGAGCGTCGTTGTTGTCACACGACAGCCATAATGTTTAGCCGCATATATCGCCATACCTCCCCATCCGGTACCTATCTCTAGCAAGTGATCAGAAGGCTTAAGTTGCAAGCGTTTGCAGATATGATCTAACTTATAAAGCGAAGCTTCAGTTAAAGATATTGAGTCATTAGGAAAAATCGCCGAAGAATACATCATTGTTGGATCGAGAAATAACCGAAAAAAATCATTACCTAGATCGTAATGTGCTGCGATATTTAAGCGTGAGTTTCTCTGACTATTAGATCGCCAAAAACGATGCGCTAATGCGGCAACCTGCTGATTCAATACAGACCAAACGCTTCCTAAAGATTGCATGGTGGTTAAATTAGCAGACAGCACACGAATAACCGCAACAAGATCTACCGATTTCCATGCGCCTCTCATATACGCTTCTCCAGCACCAACTAAACCATTAAACATAATGTCACGATAGACAACCGGAGAATAAATAATCACACTAGCGCGTAATGGGGAAGAAGCATCCCCAAAAGTGTAACGATCAAGACCATCCTCAACAATCAGATAACCCTGGTCAAGTTTACTTAACCATTGCAGTACAAATTTTTTAGCCCAAGGGTCAATGCGGCTTCTATCAATAGACTGTAGACTATCTTCAGTACCTATACTGGTTTTTTTAGTCGTTAAATCAATTTTATCGATGCTTACCGCTCGCATTACTACTCTCCTAAAGGGTTCTGGGCTGTTATTACCTGTTATTTTATAGGGTTTTTCGTTATAACAGGTGTTGTTGGATGACTATAAAAAGGAATTTTTTTAATCCACAAGCGTAATGCTTGCCAGTAAATAGCTAGACACACTTTTGCCGTCATCCACGGATAAGAAAATATTTTTTGACGCAGTAAAGATGAAGTTATTTCTTGTTTTTTTAACATGACAGTTGCATCAAAGATCGGTTTTCCTCGCTGATTGTGATCAAGGAGTTTTTCGCTATTTAATACATCAATATGAATAAATAGCTGATCGGATGGCGTTTTTCCTCTCCATTGATAAATTAAATCCATGGATTGAAAAGGTGAAACATGCATATTTTTTTGAAATAAAGTATCCTGCTTCTGCGATAATGGCTGTCGGCCATCAAGCTTACGACGAAAGTCTAAAACATAATGGCAACGCTCTTTCCAAGGAGTGTTCGTCACCTCTGCTACCACGGTTTCTACATGCTGGCCTGTTTTATCAAAGCAGTAATAACAGGTAATAGGATTAATAATAAAACCAAAATAACGTAGATTACTTAACATACGGATGGGACCTTTAGGTCTCTGCCCCGTCTCGTCTTCTACTTTCTTTGCAACAGCGTCATACAACGATGTTTTGCTATCACCATCAAAGAAATCCTTTCGACGAAACCAAGCGAATGAAAAGTGTTTGCATGACCACCAAGGGCTTTGGGAAAAAACGCTGTCCATTTCCTGTAGATCCAAGTACACCATAAACACCTTATAGCTGAACTCGTGATTCTTAGGTAAATAGCGTCGATGTCTTACTGTCCCCTCATAGATAGCACTGTTTATTTTTATTTGCTTTTGCTGGTAGCTACACATATTACCACTCTATACCAAATTCGCGAGCAATACGCAGTGCACTGTTAACACCATCTTCGTGAAACCCATTACCCCAATATGCGCCACAAAACCAAGTATTTTTTACACCATTGATTGCTTTCCATTGTTTTTGTGCGGCAATAGCATCGGCAGTAAAAACAGGGTGAGCGTATTGGTAACTCCCTAATATTTTTTCCGGATCGATAGCATCTGTACTATTTAAAGTCACACAAAACGTACAAGGTGCATCGATACCCTGCAAGATATTCATGTTGTAACTTAAAATGGGCGGTGCCTGGTCATTCGTTTGATCATGATGGGGGATACGATAATTCCAACTGGACCACGTTAATGGTATTTTAGGTAAGAGGCTTTCATCAGTATGAAGCACCACGTTATTCATTTGATAGCCAATATTTCCTAATACACTATTTTCTTCTGGTGTGGGGTCTTTTAATAGAGTTAATGCTTGATCACTATGCGAAGCAATGATCACATGATCGTACTGTGCTTTATCACCACTGTCAGTCACAATAGTCACCAAGCCGGTCTCTTCATCATCACGAACCACTGATGCTATAGGTGTGTTGAGTCGAATATTGTCTTTAAAAGACTGAATTAATGGCTCGATATAAGATTTTGAACCTCCTTTTATCACATACCACTGAGGACGGTTATTGATACTCAACAAGCCATGATTAATAAAAAATTGCACAAAAAATTGTAACGGAAATTGCTTCATTACCGAAGTACTGGCCGACCAGATGGCTGCCCCCATAGGAATAAGGTACTTGTCGATAAATACCGAAGAATAGTGATGACTTTCTAAATATTCACCCAGGGTCATTGTATTCGCTATTGCTTCATCCATGGAAAACAGATCGATAGGAGCTTGTTTGTTAAAGCGCAGAATATCTTTAATCATCATCCAGTGTTGTGGACTGAAGATATTTTTTCTTTGGGCGAATAAGGTATTAAGATCGTGCCCACTATATTCCAGACCTGAATTATCACAACTCACACTAAAGCCCATATCGGTTTTTTGATAATTAACACCAATCTGTGACAATAATTTCTGAAAATTAGGATAGGTTCGATTATTAAAAACAATAAAGCCCGTATCAATGGCATAGGGGTTGCCTTGATATTCAATATCAATAGTGGCTGTATGGCCACCTAGACGATCAGCAGACTCATAAACATCTACATCGTGCTGTTGTGATAATAAATAAGCGGATGTTAACCCTGATATACCCGATCCAATAACTGCAATTTTCATAGAACCCTTTTTATTTTAATCATTCAAATAATTAATGACGGCTTGTTTTGGGACCGATATATTGGTACCAAAAATAAGAGAATGTAGACATCAGTTTGATTATAAAATACAAACGACGAGGAAAAATAATCAAACGCTTTCTTTTTTCCATTCCACGAATAATACGATCAGCAGCGACATCAGCAGACATAATAAAAGGCATGGGGAAGTCGTTCACAGAGGTCATCGGTGTTTCTACAAAACCTGGGCGAACAATACTCAGATCATACTTACGCTTGGGCAAGTCGACACATAATGAGTGTAAAAAGTAGTCTGCAGCCGCTTTTGAGGCTCCGTAAGCCTCAGCTCTGGAAAAACCGATCATCATAGACAAACTACTAATACCAACGATATAAGCCCGCTGTTGAGACGCGGCTAAAAAAGGTTTGGCAATAGCAACGGTATTGACCATACCAAAAAAATTGGCATCGAATACTCGTCGATACATCGCAGTATCTAGATCCATGTCATCTTGATATTCAACAGTGCCTGCGGCAATAATCACAATATCAATAACATCGGTAATGTGCTGCAGTTTTTGCTCGACAGATTTTTGTCGCTTTTTGTCATGATCAATCTGTGCTACGTCTAATGGTAGAGGGTATATTCTATCGGGATAAGATACCGCTAATTGGCTGAGTTTATCCTCACTGCGGGCACTCGCAATAACAAAATTTCCCGCTTTAGCGAGTTTTATCGCTAAGGAACGACCTATTCCTGTACTTGCTCCAACAATCCATATTGTTTTATCCGTGAGGGTTGTCATTTATGCCGTTTTCCCTAGTTGTTGCTTTAACCAACGCACACCGGTTCCCAATATCGGAGTATGTTCATACAGCATACTGCCCATGTCGTAAAAGTCTTCATGGGAAATAATACGAATACGATCCTCATCCATTCCAAATACAAGATAGCTGGCCCCAGTTAAAGACAAGCTCTTTCCACCTTTTAACTTGGGATGCTGATAGTGCATAACCCACTTGAACCAAGCGCTATTAGCGTCGATGGTTTCACCAACAAACTCAAAACGGCAACTTATCAGATTGCCACACATCTGAGCAAAGTATTGCTTAAGGCTGTCACGTCCCTCAACACGGTGAATAGGATCAGAAAATATAACGTCTTTATGGTAAAAGAAGTCGATATCATCAATAGACTTTTGATCGAATTGGCCGTAATAAGCTTTGAAAGCAGTAATAAATTCCATTATCAATACTCTTTTATAGAAGATAATCTGTAATACGCTCTGCTGTGACCAGTAGATCAATTACCTAGAAAAGACATACGAAGCGATAGTCATCCAACCAACATACAGAGAGCGTATAAGAAGGCAATAAACCAGAACACCTAGTAAAGAACTTGATGAAAGTAACGAAATATCGGATGATAAAGGGCATCGAAACATGACAGTTCACCTAATACGATCTCCATCAACGCCGACAAAAGCTAAAGATAAGCAGAAGATGACTAGCCAAACAACAGACATTCAAATATGGAATGACCATCTTGTTCGTCTAGGAAAAGAACAAAATAGGGATTCTTTTAAAGCCCTATTTGATCACTTCTCTCCATTACTGAAGAGCTACTTTATCGCCAAGTTTCCAACTCAACAGTCCTATCAAATGATCGACGAGCTTATCCAAGAAGTAATGATCAAAGTATGGAATAAATCGTCTGCTTACGACAGTAATAAGGCCGCAGCAAGTACATGGATATTCACCCTAGCGCGTAATACCCGTATCGATATGCTCAGACGTCAAAGCAAGCACAACAATACCACTTCCATAGAGGTAGAGGATATCTGGGAAGATATTACTGATAACGGCCCTTACACTTTTCTGACTCACAAACGGGATGAGGAACGTATTAGAGAATCATTACTATCACTACCCCAAGAGCAACAAACCGTTATTAGAAAAGTATATATGGAAGCAAAATCTCATACCGAGGTTGCTGCAGAACTCAAGCTGCCACTAGGCACAGTAAAATCCCGTGTGCGATTAGCGCAAAAGAAACTTGAGTTATTACTCGTTGATGACAATCTAGAACCTTAGAAAGTAAAGTGTAAAGAACAATGAATGCTATACCCCAACATCATCCTGATAAAAATGTATTGGTAGAATTTGTATCGGGATCACTGGATCACGCTCAATCTATAGCGGTGAGTGCACATTTGCACTACTGTGCTCACTGTCGCAACAAAGTGGCTACGCTGGAGCATATTGGAGGCACTCTATTTTCTCTGTCTGAGTCAGCTGATCAGAAAAATAATAACCAAAGTAGTGCACTATCGAGCCCTTGCTTTGACACGCTAATGTCACGCATCGAATCCAATGAACAAAAAGTGACTACGCAAAAAAGCGAAACGGAGCAAGTAGATCATTTGCTCCCTCCTAAATATAAAACACTGCCCTCAGTAATACGGAAAATGCTCGCAAACTCACCACCGTCATGGCAACGAGTCACTGCTAGCCTATCAACAGCTAATTTAGTAGCGGGGCAAAGTGAATACGGTGTCTCTCTGCAAAAAATCAGTGCTGGAGGTAAAGTGCCACAACATGACCATCGCGGTGCGGAAATGACAGTGGTATTAAAAGGTAGCTTCTCCGACGAAGACAATGTGTACCAGCAAGGTGATTTTTTATTAAAAAATCCAGGAGATATTCATAGACCCAGAGCATCGAGTAATGAAGATTGTCTGTGTTTATCTGTAGAACAAGCGCCTGTAAAATTAACAGGATTATTTACTCGCTGGCTTAACCCTTTTATCCGAATAAACCCAGCATAACGCTTATTTCTGTCCAATATATTACCTCTATTTCGTTATCATTATTGACTTTGTCACCTAAGTTAAGTGTATATTAACTAATTAACGCTATAATTAAGTGAAAAATAGACATAAGAATGGTATCAACATCATCTGTCTCGCTATCAATAATCATCCATTAAAGCGGTCAACATGATGACAACCTGTGTAAACAGCAAATAGTGTGGACCAGTAATATATGAGTGTTGAAACAACGACGACGTGTCCAAACGGCGAGGATTGTCCGTTGAATGATGAAGTGGCAAAGCTGAGAGTCGAAGTGAATCGTTTACTTGAGCTTGTTAGCACAGATCCATTGACAGGTTTATTTAACTACCGCCATTTTAGCCATAGCCTGGAACAAGAGATTGAACGCTCTCGACGCACTCACCAACCAACATCGCTCATTATGCTCGACGTTGATCACTTTAAAGGCGTTAACGATCAATGGGGCCATGAAGTAGGTAATCAAGCACTTAAGATGATCGCCTCATGCATTACTCAAAATATAAGGAAGCTAGATATTGCCTGTCGATATGGAGGAGAAGAATTTGCCATCATATTACCTAGTAGTAGCGTTGGTACCAGTGCTCGTGTTGCTGAACGTATACGTAAATCCATAGAGCAAAGCCCACTCACATTTACTCAAGCAAATGGCGAGGCAGCAACCATACAACTCACTGCCAGTGCAGGTTTAAGTGCTTATTCAGGCAATAGGGAATATCAAGAAAATAGCCTAGTTAGTGCAGCAGACGAGCAGTTATATTTAGCAAAACGTAATGGACGTAATCAAATTTGTTTTGTTGCACCAGATACCAGCGCCCAGCAAGTCTCCACCGACGAAAAATCGGCTCTATTTACCATCTTTGATGACAACAATGAAGACAATACAAGCGACCAAAAGAAGACATTCAATGAATAAATTACTTTTTAGCTAACTCCATCGTCGCAGCCAACTTCAGTAATGCGGCAACAGTAATAGCATCTCGTATTTCGCCAGAATACACCATATCCAATGCCTGGTTTATGGAAACGTGACAAACCTCAATATCCTCAGTTAATTCAGGAGCCGCTTGCCCAGATTGTAAACCTTTCGCTAAAAAAACAGTGGCTTGCTCATCGGTTACCGAGTTTGACAAGTCCATTTCCAACCACTTTTCCCAGTATTGTGCAGACATACCCGTTTCTTCTTTAAGCTCTCTCTTAGCAGCTTCAAGAACCGATTCTCCTACAGGGCACCCTCCCTCTGGAATCTCCCACGTAGATTGAGAAAATACATAGCGTGTTTGCTTAACCAAATAGGTAAAACCATTATCATCTAAAGGCAATACACCCACTGCGTGATTTTTAAAATGTACTGTGCCATAAATGCCATGAGTGTTAGCAGGTGTTAAGACTTCATCATGTGACACTTTTATCCATGGATTCTCATACACGACCTTAGTCGACAATTGCTGCCACGAAGTCATTGTTTGATCTTTTGGGGACATCTACCTACCACCTATAAGCTTTATTATTAAGGTCCATAAAATACCAACATATTAAGCCAAATATAATAACAAACAATGCACAATAAAATAGTGCCGCTATTTCATATAATCCGTATAATACAATATTGCTTTAATCCGTTCGTTCGACTTTTTATACAGGTTACTCTTTATGGCTAATGCCTTGCCTCTCTCTGCTCAACTTATAGAACAACTTAGCCATCATGATGAATTTATTCATCGACATATTGGTCCCAATGAATCACAAATACACCATATGCTAAAAACCTTGGAAGCGGAAAGTATCGAGCAGCTAATTAGTAGAGTCGTACCAGAGTCTATTCTTAAAACTCAACCGCTAACACTGGATAATGCAGAAAGTGAGCAAGCTTGTCTTAACTTACTTAAGCGTTACGCAGAAGATAATCAAGTGGCAAAAAGTTATATTGGCATGGGGTATCACGACACGATTACTCCCACTGTCATATTGCGCAATGTACTAGAAAACCCTGGCTGGTATACTGCTTATACCCCATACCAACCTGAAATCGCTCAAGGCCGTTTAGAAGGCTTGTTACATTTCCAGCAAATGATCATGGACCTTACTGGCATGGACATGGCGAATGCCTCTATGTTGGACGAAGGTACTGCTGCTGCAGAAGCCATGGCAATGAGTAAGCGCCAACAAAAACGTAACAAGTCGAATCAATTTATTGTTGATCACAATACTCATCCACAAACATTAGCGGTCATAAAAACACGAGCGGAACACTTCGGCTTTAACGTATTAGTTGGTGAGATTCAAACACTATTAAAAACCGAAGAATGTTTTGGTGTGTTATTACAATACCCAGGATCTAATGGTGAGATTAACGATATACGCCCCATTATTGAAGCCGCTCATGAGAAGCAAGCTTTAGTCACCGTTGCTGCAGATATTATGAGCTTAGTATTATTACAATCTCCTGGAAGTATGGGAGCAGATATTGTCGTAGGCTCTAATCAACGTTTTGGTGTACCGATGGGATTCGGTGGACCCCATGCAGCATTCTTTGCTTTCGGAGAAAAATTTAAACGCTCTGCACCAGGGAGAATTATTGGCGTATCGATTGATAATAAAAGTAACACGGCTTTACGTATGGCGATGCAAACACGCGAGCAACATATCCGTCGTGAAAAGGCCAATTCGAATATCTGTACATCACAAGTGTTACTTGCACTGATCAGCGTATTCTACGCCATTTACCACGGTCCCGAAGGTATCAAACGCATCGCTCATCGCATCCACCGTTTAACAGGCATTCTCGCTGTTGCGTTAGAAGAACAAGGGTATAACCGTGTGAATACCTATTATTTTGATACATTGAGCATCGACGCTAAAGACAAGTCCGAAGATATATACAATCAAGCTTTAGCGCAGGGAATTAATGTCCGTAAAGACGATAACATCATTGGTATTAGTATTAACGAAACTACAACCTTAGATGATATTCAACAGTTACTATCATTATTCACAGCCTCTGAGCCATCTACTGATGTCAATGCTATTGATCAACAAATCGCAAACACTCACCATGGCATACCTAATCAATGGCTACGAACGGATGCGATTTTAAGCCATAGTACTTTTAATCAGTATCATTCTGAAACAGAAATGTTACGTTACTTGCATCGGCTAGAAGCGAAAGATATTGCACTTAATCATGCCATGATTCCTCTGGGCTCTTGCACCATGAAGCTCAATGCTACCAGCGAGATGATCCCTGTTACTTGGCCGGAGTTTTCCCGTATACATCCGTTTGCTCCGGTCGAACAAACCCAAGGTTATCAGACCATGCTAACCGAGCTGGAAAGTATGTTAGCTATCTGCACAGGATATGACCGTGTTAGCCTACAACCCAATGCGGGTTCTCAGGGAGAGTATGCCGGACTTGTTGCTATCAAAAAGTACTTTGAATCCAAGCAAGAGACCCATCGCCATATTTGTCTTATCCCGTCTTCCGCTCATGGAACCAATCCTGCTTCTGCACAAATGGTCGGTCTTGATGTCGTTGTCACCGCGTGTGACGATAAAGGCAATGTGGATTTAGAAGATCTAGCCCAAAAAATTGATGAACTTGGGGAACAAATCGCCTGTATTATGGTGACTTACCCATCTACACACGGTGTTTTTGAAGAAGGCATTACACAATTGTGCGAGATGATTCATGAGATTGGAGCCCAAGTATATATCGATGGCGCTAACATGAATGCACTGGTTGGTGTTGCCGCTCCGGGTGAATTTGGTGGCGATGTGTCGCACTTAAACCTTCACAAAACATTCTGCATTCCTCATGGTGGTGGTGGCCCAGGCATGGGACCTATTGGCGTGAAAAGTCATCTTGCACCATTTTTACCCGCACATCCAGTGATAGCAGTACCTGAAACTGAGATGGCCAATGGTACAATATCCGCCGCGCCTTGGGGGTCAGCAAGTATTCTGCCCATTAGTTGGATGTATATTAAGATGATGGGAAGTGTGGGTATGCAAATGGCCACAGAAATCGCCATCCTTAATGCCAATTATATGGCTAAAAAACTCAGCGACCACTACCCCATTTTATATACCGGTACCCATGGGTTTGTTGCTCACGAATGCCTGCTCGACTTGCGCCCACTAAAAGCCAGTAGCGGTATCACCGAAGAAGATATTGCCAAACGGCTAATGGACTTTGGCTTCCACGCACCAACGATGAGTTTCCCTGTAGCAGGCACATTAATGATAGAGCCGACAGAATCAGAGTCACAGTTAGAATTGGACCGTTTCTGTGAAGCAATGATCATTATCCGGCAGGAAATTGCGTTAGTAGAAAATGGGACTTACCCGCTGAATAATAACCCATTAACCAATGCACCTCACACGCAAGCAGATCTTCTTAGTGATGATTGGGATCGCCCCTATTCACGAAAAGTTGCCTCACACCCTGCCCCTTGGCTCACGGAGCATAAGGTATGGCCAACGGTGAATCGCATTGATAATGTTTATGGAGACCGTAACCTTATTTGCTCCTGCACACCTATCTCTAGCTACGCTTAATTAATTTTTACATGTAGCACTGTTAACTATAATCATTTGTCATTTATAGATAAATGATTATAGTTTTATGATCTTAAGAACACCATTTTGCCTCATCTTTTGCACCATTACCGCCCTATTTTCATACCATTCCCATAACATAGAAAAATATTCAAATAAGCCGAGCCTTGAGTATCACTTTCTTTAGAGCTTGTGCACACTAAAAATTGGCGTTAGATCATTTTTTCAACTAAACCTATAAGACGAACATTTATTTTCTGTAAACGCTTACACATTACATGCTTACAGACCCTTGTGATAAATCGACTGTAGAGATAGTTTTACTATGAAAATCCAAACTAAACTTACCATTGGTTCATGCGCCCTAATTGCGGTGGCCCTCGCATTTACTTCGCTCTCTATTAGCTATAGTGCCGGGAAAAAATCTTCAGAGGTACTCGAACAGCTAGCTTTTAAAGAACTGCTATCTGTTCGTGAGCTAACCGGACAAGCCATTAATGATTACTTTGTGGAAATAAAAGGGCTGATTCAAATTACCTCCTCGGACCCCAGAGTGGTTGATGCAACCAATAAGTTTAGAAGTAGCTATCCAGGATATAACAAAAGCGCTTCCGGCTTACCCAGCATTAGCGAACAAAAAGACAGTATTCGCAGCTATTATGAATCCGAATATGGTGAAGAATACTCGCGCATTAATGGTGAAAATACCAATACAGAATCTTTAATTAACCAACTCAATGAAAACAGCTTAGCCTTACAGTACCAATATATTTCTGCTAACACTAACCCACTGGGTAGCAAAGATCTATTTGATGGTGCCCTTAAGGATGGGTCGGACTACAGTAGAATACACGCCGACTTTCACCCACATACACGAGAGTTTTTATACCACTTTGGGTTTTATGATGTATTTATTGCCGATGCCGACACCGGCCATATTATCTATTCTGTCTATAAAGAATTGGATTATGCAACATCATTAATCGATGGCCCTTATGCTAATTCAGGCATTGGCGAAGCCTTTAGAAAATCAGCGGCAGCTTCTGACCCAGAATATACTTATCTAACAGATTTTAAGGAATATCAGCCATCTTATAATGCACCGGCCGCATTTATGTCTTCCCCTATTTACAACGGTACAAAGAAAGTGGGCGTACTTATTTTTCAAATGCCCATGGATAAAATTGGCAGCATCATGACCCACCATGAACAATGGGAACAAGCAGGCCTAGGAAAAACTGGAGAGACCATGCTTGTAGGTAAAGATGGTTTTGTAAGAAGTAATAGCCGAGGTTTAATTGAGGACCTTGATGCCTATATCGAATTATTATCATCAAAAGGTATTGTCGATAATAAAACATTAGGCCGAATCAAACAGCTCGAAAGCACAGTGGGGTTACTCAATGTGGACAATGAAGCCATTAGAGATGCCTTTAACGGAAACAAGAGGAATGTGCATTACGATAAATATACAGGCAAAGAAGTGTTATCGTCTTATACCAAAGTATCCGTTATGGACCAAGAATGGGTGATCTTAAGTGAAATGGATCTGGATGAGGCGACAGCAGAGACTCGCGGGTTAATTGCTAACATCAATACTACCGCTATCATCACAGCACTTGTGGCGATTGCAATTTGTTTATTTGTTGCCTTTACTGCCAGCCGAGTATTACTCAAACCATTACAAAATATGATTGGGTTAGTTAGCGAACTAGCTAATGGCGATGGTAACTTATGTAGTCGATTAAAAATCAACAGCAATGATGAAACTGGTGAATTATCTGATCTTATCAATCAGTTTATCGGGAAGATACAAACACTGGTCACCAATATCAGCGTCGAAGCCAATAACCTGAATACCATTTCAAAAACCATGGAAGAAGTGGCAACCGAAAACTCGAAAGGAGCAGAAAACCAACAAGTGACTTCGCAACAAGTTAACCAGTCGATGATCGAAATGAATTTAGCTGCAAATGAATCGGCACAAAGTGCTTCAAGTGCAGAACAAGCCGCATCTCAAGCGATTGTTGCCACCAGTAAAGGCACCGAGATTATGACATCGACGAGTAACTCGATACAAAGTGTCGCTGCGAATGTAGAAGAAGCCGTCACCATTATTCAAGAACTGGAGAGTACGAGTGAAACCATTGGATCTGTCGTAGGCGTTATTAATGGCATTGCCGAACAGACCAATCTGTTAGCACTTAATGCCGCTATTGAAGCTGCTCGCGCTGGCGAACAAGGACGAGGATTTGCGGTTGTGGCCGATGAGGTCCGAGCCCTGGCAAGCCGCACACAGGAATCTACCCTAGAAATTAATAGCATTATTGAAAAGCTACAACAAAACGCCAATACCGCTGTTACCGTGATGAACACTGGGCATGAAGCAGTGAGTAATTGTGTCGTTGAAGCGGAACAAGCTCAGAGTGCTTTACAGGATATCCAAGAACAAATTAATGATATCAACGCAATGAATTTACGCATTGCTGCCAGCGCAGAAGAGCAAAGTGTCGTCAGTGATACCGTAAAAGGTAACGTAGAAGACATTACCAACATTTCCAACAAAAACGCCAAAGGTGCAGCAACCGCCATTGAAAAAACCAAGGAAATGTCTGCCTCTATTGCCGCGCTCAATAAATCTATTGCTCAATTTAGTATTGATGAATGCAAGATTGATTAATAAGCCGTACTATCCTAACCCACTCGTCCTATCCTCTGCATAAGATAGGACGAGTTGTCATTATTCAAATAATAACAACTGCTGTTGACTAGGCTCTTGATCAATTCCTGAAAACCTCACCCCTACTCCCAATAAACGCACGGGTTTTCTATGTCTATCCCAGGCTTCCCGAAATAAAGACTGACATAGATCAATGTCGAGATTATCTGCGCGCGATTCAATCGTCGTATGAGTAAAGTCCATAAATTTAATTTTAATAAAAAGTTTATTGATGACATGCAAAGGAGACAACGCCTGTAAGCGTTTTGCTAATTTAGCGTGTAAATCGAGCAAAAGAGTACCGCAATGTTCAGGAGGTATATCCTGCTCTAGCGTATGCTCCACACTCATCGATTTGCGATATTCGCGAGACGCCACAGGGCGTGCATCATCTCCACGACTAAATGCATATAGTCGCCGACCAAACTTACCAAATTTTTGGGTCAGTTCTATTTCACTTAAAGGTAATAAATCAGAACACAAACGAATGTCTAATAACCCTAACCGTCGTTGAGTCTGCGGGCCAACACCAGGAATACAAGATACAGGCAGTTGACTTAAAAAGAACTTAATTCTTGAGGGTTCTATCACCGTTAAACCATCAGGTTTATCCCAATCACTGGCGACCTTCGCCAAAAATTTATTCGGAGCAACACCGGCTGATATAGTAATACCCATTTCTTTTTCCACTCGCCGCCTAATATCTTTTGCCATTAATGTTGCACTGCCACAAAAATGATCAACACCTGTCACATCTAAAAACGCTTCATCTAATGAAAGTGGCTCAATCACATCCGTATAATCTAAAAATATATTCTTCAGTTGTTGAGCCGCCAAGCGATACTTACTCATATTATGAGGAACAATGATTAACTCGGGGCATAATTTCTTAGCGTAGGCCGATGCTAAAGCTGATCGAACCCCAAACTTTCTCGCTTCATAATTACAAGTTGAAATAACTCCCCTACGAAGAGGGTCTCCACCAACAGCCATTGGGATACCTCGCAGTGAAACATCGTCGCGCATTTCTAATGCGGCAAAGAAGCAATCTGCATCGCAATGAATTATTTTTCTATTCATGGTATCCAAGGTGTTATCTATCTAGTCTAAAAAATAATAACACATAATAACTGTATATAAACACAGCTATTCTTATAAAAACCGCTATTCTGGTTGGTAAATTCGTTACAATGGCTGCGCTAATAAATAGAAAGAGGATATTTTAAGTTTGAATTTTTTATCCATAAAAGAAAAATTCTACTTAAAATTCAAGTTTATCTTTAATCTATAACTGCAATAAAATATCATCCCTTTATAGAATTTAAAAAGTAATTAACAGATAGGTAAAAATGACTACTGGCACTTGGGACCCAAGCTCTCCACTAAACGACAAAAGTTCATATCGGCTTGATATTGATTTTTTAAAAGACATAATTCAGCGCGTTAAAAAGACGGATTTTATCCTACAAACAGAATTCAATGTGTCAGCACTATTATCTGCAGAAGAAGAAAAACAACATGCTGGCATTATGCAGTTAGATAAAAATGACTGGGAAATAGTCGATAAGCAATTCAGTGATGAAGAGATTATTATCTTGATAAAATTCTTTACACTTGCAGAAATTCAATTTACCTATTGGAAAGGAGAAAAAACATCACCAGTGATTTGGCTAAGTAAGTTGATTCGCCGACGTGGAAAAGCACTAGATAAAGAATTATTAGTATGGATTAAATCAACAAGCACCAATAAATTTCTTCCTTACGGCCCTTTGTAATGAAGAAATTAGCTATTCATTCACATCAGTTCATAATTCAATAATAAAACGATAATAGATATTCAAATAGCTTTTATCGCGTCAATAAGGATATAAACGCTTTATTTTTTAAAAAATAAACCAAAAAATGACATTTTTAATCAAAAAACACTAAAAAATTTATACTTTTCTATTGCAAAATTTTTATTCTGCTATTATTAGTTGTATAATTCTGGCGTTATAAATGAACTCGCGTTCTTTATTTATTTTTATTTTAACTACTATAGGAATTTTTCCATGGCCGTATCTAAGAAATCAGCAGATCCTATTAAACAGATCGAGGCTGACATTGCAAAGCTTGAGAAACAACTTGTTAGCACACAACAAAAACAAATCGCTAAATTAAAGAAAGATATCATCAAAGGCTCTAAAGCTGTCGCCGACGCATCTAAAAAGTCTGCTGCTGCTGCTGCAAAAGTTAAGGCTATTGCGAAAAAGAAAAAAACGCCTGCAACTGCTAAACAAGCTACTGCAGCCAAAAAAGCGGCTAGCACAGCAAAAGCTAACGTTGCTAGTGCAAAAACTGCCCTATCTAGTGTTAAATCTGAACTGCAAACATTAACCGCTCAGGTTAAACAAACTACATCAATTAACAAAGCGGTTGCTGCTGCTAAAGCGGCTCTAGTTAAAAAAGCCAATGCTGCTGCCAAAAAGGCCGCTATTAAAGAAAAAGCTGCTGCCAAGAAAGCCGCTGCTAAAGCTAAAGTCGCTGCTAAAAAAGCCGCTGTAAAAGCTAAGGCTGCTGCTAAAGCTAAAGCTGCTAAAGAGAAATTAGCTGCTAAGAAAGCCGCTGCCAAAGCTAAAGCTGCTGCCAAGGCCAAGGCCGCTAGAGAAAAACTAGCCGCTAAGAAAGCCACTGCCAAAGCTAAAGCTGCTGCCAAGGCCAAGGCCGCTAGAGAAAAACTAGCCGCTAAGAAAGCCGCTGCCAAAGCTAAAGCTGCTGCCAAAGCCAAAGCTGCTAAAGAAAAAGCTGCTGCTAAAAAAGCCGCTGCTAAAGCCAAAGCTGCTTCTAAGAAAACAGCCAAAAAGCCTGCGAAAAAAGTCGCTAAAAAGCCTGCCAAGAAAGTCGTTAAAAAGGCTGCAAAAAAAGTAGCTAAGAAGAAGTAAGTCGCTATATAACACTATATTACCGGCTGAACTATCAGCCGGTAATTCCTTTTCCTTGTATATCCCTTCTCATTTCACCCCTTATATTGGCCTAATCTTGATATCGCAACGGTCCAATGTATCAATAACAGCAGATGCTATGTAAGATAAACGACGTTTTTTAAGACTTATTGTTTGAAATTCAATAAGATAGGTAAAAACTGCATTTTCTGATATCTCAGGCTTAATAGGCAAAGGAGTCACAATTTTTGGTTCTTTGAATGAACCCATTTCACTCATAAATGCTTTTTCGCATACGGCCCAATACTCTTTTCGTTTGGCCAACTTATTGCGTAATTTCTCTTGTTCCCGTGCATCAGCCTCTTCCATGCTTTTCTTACGCCATATGTCCTTCATATAAGTAATCTGAGAATTATTATTATTCACATGAACGATAAATACCTTTCTATCTTGGTCACGACAACGAAAAGTGAATACTATTTTATTTCCACTAGATAACTTTTCAGCAAGCGTACCACTGAGCAGTTTTCTGCAATCTTCTAATTGAGAAACTTTTTTTGCCGCCTCTAACAGGCGATTATGGTAAGCTTGATAGGATATAGGTAACCACAGATGGGAGGTGCCCGAAAAAGCCGTGTTCGGATAAGAAATTAACGGTAGCCATAGTGCGGCACAAAGATGAAGTATACGATTCTTTTTCACAACTGATCATAAAGTCATAACGAATATATAAAGTGTAGAAGTCCTACTCTATATATGCCACTTACAGGAAGCAGTATGCCTGAACAATTTAAGAATATTGCCATAGACGATGCCAAAGAGTTACTACATAGAGGGGCACTCTTAGTTGATATACGCGATAAAAACAGTTATTTCCTTGAACATATTCAAGGGGCCATACATTTAACCAATGATAACGTTAGTGATTTTGTCTTAGAAAATGACTTTGACAAACCCTTGCTCGTTTATTGCTATCATGGCCACAGTAGCCAGAATGCTGCGCAATTTTTGGCAGACCAAGGGTTTGAGAGTGTATACAGCCTTATTGGTGGTTATACTCAGTGGAAAAATGAACAGAGATAGACAAGCACAATTTTATAACAACGAATAGCCTTAAGAAGGTAGAACCAAATGCCCAAAGTTTTGATTCCATTGAACCAACAGTTTGGCCAGATCACCTGCCTGTTGATGCAATGTTAACAGTTCCTCTAAGGTATCTTTTTGACCAATATACGGTTTAATATCTCGATGCTTGTTAGCTAGACAATGGTCACCATACTGCAAACGATACATATCCAACTTCCAACGCAATGTATGAATCGCTTGCCGATAGTATAATAGTTTCGTTTGTAGAGAAATGTAGTTAAAGTTGTTTAACTCACCAAATGCACCAAAGTCTGTACCAAATAATACCGCTTCACGACAACTACTATCGACCAGAACATCAGCAGTACGTGGTTGTTGTAAATAAAGGGATAAGTCCCCGACAACCTGGCCTGGGGTGACATAATTCACTTGATTATTACTACCCTCCTGGTCAATTGCAGATACAACTAATTGTCCCTTAATCACGAAATAAGCCCAAGAATCTTTATCACCTGCCGATAATATTTTCTCTCCACTACGGTAGTGGAAAATACGTGAAAAGCTCATTAAAACCTCAAATTGCCCTTCATCTTGCTTTTTCACCGCTTTATAAAAAGGAATAGAGCTAAGCAATACTTTGAATTCATCTTCTGGAACTGAAAATATCTGTTGCGCATTCATATGGCTAACAACCTTATTCGTTAAGAACAAACATTGAAAGAGAGACTATTATCGAATAAGACAAGTTAAAAATGTGATTTTTATATGCCAACCAGATCACCTTTTAGAGGTAAAGTTATTTCTCGTATATAAAATAGGATGAGTTCGATGTCTTTTAAGAAAATAGTCTCCATTGGGTCAAGTAGCTAAAAACGATAATTAACAATACCTAGAGGGCCCCAATTAATTTTTTTGGTCTACACTAAGAGTAAGCTCCTTCATCTTGCCTTTTAAGGACCACTATGACCAATTTATCCTCGCATATACCTTCAATATCTGACCAGTTAGCAGCGGCTATTGAAACTAAGCAAATCGATGTTCCGGTTTTACCTGATGTAGCACATAACGTACTGTCTCTTGCACAAAACCCAGATTCAGATGCTGCACAATTGGCTAAAATCATACAATCTGACCCAACATTGGGGGGGCATGTGATCCGCATAGCCAACTCTGCAGCTTACACTCCCAATTCCAACTTAGTATCGTTACAGCAGGCTATTACACGCTTAGGCATGATAGAAATCACTAATATCGCAATATCAACATCATTAAATAGCAAGCTCTTTAAAGCACCTGGCTATGAAAAACATATCATTAATATATGGAATCATTCTCTAGTCACAGCGTTGTGGTCAAAAGAAATTGCCCGGAAATTACGCACGAATGTTGAGGCAGCTTTTTTATGTGGGTTACTTCATAGCATTGGCAAGGCGGTTATTTTACAGGCTATTTCAGACTTGCAATCAGCTGACGAACCAGTGGTGGATACTGAAACACTCGAACAGTTATTTGATCAGTTTGAATCGACTGTTTCTGCCTTTGTTGCACACGAATGGGGGCTACCGGATATTGTCGCCGAAGCGATTACTTATTATAAATCATTCAATAACGCGCCCACTGCTGCTGAGGTAGCAGCCATTGTCTTGTTTGGTCATCAAATGGCATCGCATATGATGGACCCAGAGACATTTCCTATTGAATTGTTAACTAACTCTCCTGCTCTGGAATTGGTGAACTTGTACCCAGATGAAGTCATAGAAATACTCAATAAATCAGACATTATTACAGCAGGTGTAGAGGCATTAACACTATGATTACGGATAATATTTCTCAGGAACATTGCTATGATTTAATCGTTGTTGGTAGTGGCCCAGCTGGGCAAAAATCCGCTGTTCAAGCTGCCAAACTGGGTAAAAAAGTTGCTCTGGTAGAGCGTGATCGTTATCTTGGAGGAGCCTGTGTTCATAGAGGTACCATCCCATCTAAGACTCTAAGAGAAAACGCTTTACGCATTACTCATATGAGAGCGAATGCTAAATTATCCGACTTTTCTTTAACTGACAACTTAGAAATGTCTGTACTGATTGATCGATTGGATGAAGTACTAAAAGCGCACGATACCTATATGGAAAAGCAAATCTTGCGTAACCATATCGAGCGCATACATGGACGTGCTGAATTTGTCGATAAAAAACATCTCAAAATTGTTACACCAAGAGGTGAACCCACTATTTTACAAGCAGATCAAATTGTACTGGCTACAGGCTCATTACCGAGAAATCCAGATAATATCCCTGTCGATCATGAGCACATTTATGACAGTGACTCTATATTATCGATGCTATATCTACCTAAAAGTTTAACCGTCCTGGGTGGTGGTGTTATTGCCAGTGAGTACGCTTCGATTTTTCAGGCACTAGATGTAAAAGTCACCATGATAGACCGCTACCCTGCTCCACTCGGGTTTCTTGATAAAGACCTTACCGATAAATTTGTTCATGCTTTTGAAACAACTGGCGGTAAATGGATGGGGGAAACTCCGGTCAGTAATGTTTACTGGGATGGGCATAATGTGGTGACAGAGTGCGAAAATGGGGAAAAAGTGATTAGTGAAAAATTGCTCTGTGCTGCAGGTCGCGTCGCCAATATTCAAGATTTAGCATTGGATAACATCGGCCTAGAATTAAATGATAGAGGATTAATTTCTGTCGATAAGCATTTACAAACAAGTGTAGAAGGTATTTACGCCGCTGGAGATGTTATTGGCCCTCCAGCTTTAGCATCCACATCAATGGAACAAGGTAGACGGGTATCATGTAATGCATTTGGCGTTAAGGTTGGCGAAATGAGCCAAACCATACCTACTGGTATTTATGGTATCCCAGAGCTATCTGCTGTGGGATTAAGTGAAGCTGCAGCCAGAAAGGAATATGGCGATGTTATTGTAGGTAAAGCCATTTTTGAGGAAATTGCTCGCGGCCAAATATCCGGCATACAAGATGGCATGCTAAAAATTGTTTGTGATGCTCAAGGAGAAAAAGTATTGGGTGTAATGATTGTAGGCGAAGGCGCTACAGAGCTCATTCATATTGGTCAAATGGCATTATTAGCTCACGCTGATGTTGATATCTTTGTTGAAAGCATTTTTAACTTCCCAACACTCGCAGAGGCCTATCGTGTCGCAGCATTGGCTATTATTGGTCAACGCAATAAACATGCTTCAAGTTTTTAAATAAACGGTACCAGTTACTGATTGAACATGACGACATTAAGATTTATTGATAAAAGATTCAGGTTTAATTGCCAAAAAAAGCTCTCTACTTTTCAATTGGCGACCTTTTAAATGAGGCCGCAAGGTAATGCGAGATAATATTTTAGCAGCCTGTCGTGTTTCTTTATCTTCATACAATCCATCACGGATATTTAGGATCGCTTTCCCCATGAAAAGGGGATCTCTAATATCCATATAATCATCAGCCAAAACAAATCCGTGATTTTGTACAAAAATATAATTGTTAATCGCTTCTATAGGACTGCCACTATTCGCTTCATAATCGAAGTTTATTCCATAACCTAATTCACTTAACAACGAAAACTCAAATTCACGTAAACAACACTCAATGTCTCTATCAGAAAAACATAATTGTTTTAATAAATACTGATAACATTGAAAAATGTGGTCACTCGGATCATCCTGTTGCAACAGGAAGGTTAATAACTCATTAGCGTACATGGCGCTGTACAGTTTTTTCCCTTGCAAAGGAGTTGTTCCTAAAGAACCAGTAGCAATATGCTCTGATGCCACACTCTCTATTCCTACTAGTGTCTTAAGAGAAGATTTTCCCTGCCAAGATAACAACACAGGGGAGAAAGGTTGTAATAAATATCGCTGGCTACTTTTTGACTTTCTTGCCCCTTTGGCAATAACGGTGATCTTGCCATAATCCTTCGTTAAGACATCAACTAATAAACTGGTATCACGATATGCTCGGGTGTGAAGGATATAAGAGAGTTGGAGGTCTATACGGGTAGACATAGGATTAAGAGAAATCGATTAGTGATCATCATAACCTAAACTACGAAGCGCTCGTTCATCGTCGGACCAGCCTGATTTTACTTTAACCCAGGTTTTTAACATGATTTTACTATCAAATAACAGTTGCATATCTTCACGAGCCTGTTGGCCGATTTTCTTCAACCTATCACCTTTGTCTCCAATCAAGATACGCTTTTGGCCTTCTCTTTCTACGAGTATCAATGCATTAATATGCAGAATAGCTCCCTCCTGTTTAAATACTTCTATTTCAACCGTCATTTGGTAGGGCAGCTCATCGCCTAATTGGCGAGTGATTTTCTCACGAATAATTTCCGCCGCTAAAAATCGTGAACTCCGATCAGTGATCTGATCTTCTGGAAAAAAATGATCATTTTCTGGTAAACGCTCACGGATAATCTCTTCTAAGCGGTCAAGATTCTGGTTTTGTAATGCCGAAATAGGGATAATCTCTTCTACATTCAAGCGCTCAACCATTTGCTGTAAATGGGGGAGAAGTAACTCTTTGTTATCAATAGTATCTAC
>JAHDEM010000007.1:28881-34666 GCA_020628895.1 Candidatus Endobugula sp. | reverse complement strand
GTAATACTTAATTTTTGCCCAAGTATATGATTAAGCAGTGTAGACTTCCCTACATTAGGCCTACCAACGATGGCAATATAACCACAACGTTTTGCTTGTTCTGTCATTGAGTATTCTCTATATTCTGAAGAAATTTAGTTTTGTTCTAGTAAGCTAAGAGCTAATATGGCTGCTTCTTTCTCTGCTTGGCGACGGCTGGTAGCAACAGCTTGTACAGGTTCTTTTAATAATACGATATCACAAGTTACTGTAAACATTTGTTGATGGGAGGCGCCATCAATGTTAGTTACGGTATATAAAGGCAAAGGTTTCTTTTGTGACTGCAACAACTCTTGTAATTGAGTTTTAGGATCTTTTAATTGATCATCAATGGACAGATCCTCTAGCCGAGTGGAAAACCAAGCTAAAATAATGCTCTTACAGGTTTCAATGTCGCTATCGAGAAATATTGCACCAATAATAGCCTCTACAGCATCAGCCAAAATAGAGTCTCGACGATAGCCGCCACTCTTTAACTCTCCTGGCCCCATGATTAGATATTCACTTAAATCAAACTCACGAGCAATAAGTGCCAATGTTTCCCCTTTCACTAATTTTGACCGTAAACGCGATAAAATACCTTCTTTCACCGCAGGAAACTTGTAATACAAATATTCAGAAATCGTCACTCCTAATAAAGAATCACCTAAAAACTCTAGACGTTCGTTATTTTGAGAGGAAAAACTACGATGGGTTAACGCTAAAGTCAGCAATGCCTCATCTTTAAAATGATAGGCAATACGCTGTTGTAATAGTGCTATATCGGGCTTGGCAATCACGGGGGCGTGCAACACTCGTTAGGTTTAGAACTATCTAAATAATGATGAAAAGAGAGTAAAAAATCAATATTAGCAAAAAAAGACTCTCTTTTTGTATATTCGATGCGAATCACAATTTTATCATCGACTCTGGCGACATTAACAGCCTCCTGTGCCACACGATCAATATCGTTAATCGTAAAATTCATACTTAATTTACTACGCACTTCTGATGGGGAAAGTTCGGATAGCTGGGTATTTTGAGCCAAGCTCTTTAATGACTGAGAAATATAATAACTCTCGATATAGTTAGGGATCAATTTGGCACCCAATTGCAGAATAACTAAACCGATGACTATAGCATACAGTAACGATACAACGGACATACCGCGCTGCTTAACATCTCCATTGGTAGATAAGTGCATATTCACCTCCACACACTTATTGGTTGATGCTAGGACCTGTCTACACTAGTTAACATTTATTGACGGCTTTGACACCAATCATGCATCAATCAATACTGCCCGCACGAGTAAAACTAGGGAAGCTTAAAAAGTTATCCCAATGCATCCAAATAGCAAATGCTTTACCCACAATATTTTCTTCTGGAACCGTTCCCCATACTCGACTGTCTGAGCTATTGTTACGATTATCTCCCATCATAAAATAATGGCCCTCTGGAACCACACGTTTTAAATGAGCATTTAGCGGTTGGGGGTTAACTAATTTTCTGGTTTCGTATTTAGCATCACCTAAGGTTTCTTGATAAATATTATAGGTAAAATGGCCTTCAGACAGTCTTGCCTTATATTCTTCAAGCACCTTTTTTCCATTAACAAATAACCCATTATTTTTATACTCAATAGTATCACCAGGTAATCCAATGACACGTTTAATAAAATAACGCTTTTCATGAGGGGGGAAAAAAACCATCACATCCCCGCGCTCAGGCTGGTTTATATCTAACACTTTTGTACGTACCACTGGTAGTCGTATACCGTAGGTGAACTTATTAACCAGAATAAAGTCACCGATTTGCAATGTAGGAACCATGGAAGGCGAAGGAATCTGAAACGGTTCAACTAAGAAGGAGCGCAGAACAAATACGACAAATAAAACAGGGAAGAATGATTTTGAATACTCAACATAGATAGGTTCTTTTGCTGTCATTACCACTGTTGGTTGACCACCCGTTTCGCCTTTCTTTTGGCGCCTTGGGGCTAAGACTAGGATATCTAACAACCATATAAAGCCACTAACAAAAACTAATAAAAATAAAATAAGTGGAAAATTAAAGTCCATGAGTTTGCCTTTGTATATTGCTCAATAGGTTAATTAGCTATCCATTTTTAAAACTGCAAGGAATGCTTGTTGAGGAATTTCAACATTGCCCACTTGCTTCATGCGTTTCTTACCGGCTTTCTGTTTTTGCAACAACTTCTTCTTACGAGACACATCACCACCGTAACACTTCGCTGTTACATTTTTACGTAATGCTTTAACTGTAGTACGCGCAATAACCTGACCACCCAAGACAGCTTGTACTGCTACATCAAACATCTGGCGCGGAATAAGTTCTTTCATTTTTTCCGTTAGGCTACGTCCTTTAGCTTGGGCATCGCTTCGATGAATAATCAGAGCTAAGGCATCGACTTTCTCACCGTTAATCAGTACATCTAAACGGGTGAGTGCTGCGGCTTGAAAACGCACGAAGCTATAATCTAAGGATGCAAAGCCACGACTAACCGACTTTAAGCGATCAAAAAAATCCATCACAACTTCATTCATAGGCAATTCATATCTTACTGATACCTGATTACCAATATACTGCATATCTTTTTGAACACCACGTTTTTCTACGCAAAGTGTGATCACTGCCCCTAAATGGTCATGAGGAACCAAAATATTCGCTTCAACGATAGGCTCTCGCATCTCATCAATATAGGTAGGATCTGGTAGTTTTGATGGATTGGAAACACTAACTACCTCACCATCGTTCTTCAATACTTCAAACACAACGGTAGGAGCTGTAGTAATCAGATCTAAGTCGTACTCTCTCTCGAGGCGCTCTTGGATAATTTCCATATGCAACATACCCAAAAAGCCACAACGAAAACCAAAACCTAAAGCATCTGAGCTTTCAGGCTCAAAAAATAGTGACGCATCATTTAGTGTAAGCTTCGCCAGAGCTTCACGAAACGCCTCGTAATCATCTGAGCTTACCGGGAACATACCTGCATAAACTTGAGGTTTTACCTTTTGGAAACCGGGTACTGCTTCAACCTGATCACTGTCGATTGCATGTGTTAGGGTATCTCCCACTGGGGCACCATGGATATCCTTAATACCAGCCACAACAAAGCCCACCTCACCGGCCTTTAATTCCTTAGTTTCTAGGCGTTTCGGGGTAAATACACCTACACTATCGACAACGTGAGACTTACCAATAGATTTAGTCGCGATTTTTTCTTTTACCTTTAAGGTTCCTTGAGTAACACGTACCAAAGAAACCACACCTAAATAATTATCGAACCAAGAATCAATAATCAGTGCTTGCAAGGGCGCATCAACATCACCAACAGGTGCAGGAACCTTAGCCACCAGCTCTTCTAATACATCGTGAATACCAAGACCGGATTTGGCACTACAGCGAACGGCATCAGTTGCCTCAATACCAATAATCTCCTCGATTTCTTGAGCCACACTGTCTGGATCGGCTTGAGGTAAGTCCATTTTGTTTAATACAGGGATCACCTCTAAACCCTGCTCAATAGCCGTATAACAATTCGCGACAGATTGCGCCTCCACCCCTTGAGCAGCATCCACTACAAGCAGAGCACCTTCACAGGCTGCTAAAGAACGAGAAACTTCATAAGAAAAATCGACATGCCCTGGTGTATCAATAAAATTAAGCTGATAGGTTTTACCGTCTCTTGCTTTATAATCTAAGGTGACGCTCTGCGCTTTAATGGTGATACCACGTTCACGCTCAATATCCATAGAGTCCAGCACCTGAGCCGCCATTTCACGCTCAGACAGGCCACCACATTCCTGAATAAATCGATCGGCTAAGGTCGATTTACCATGATCAATATGAGCAATAATAGAGAAATTTCGAATATGGCTGAGGTCGGTCACTACAGATACACCGTTATTAAAATGGATGATTATAAAAGCGCGGATTTTACCCTATTGCAAGGGTTTAAGCTATGAGAGATGGACCTCTGGCAAGGATAAGAGGCAAAAGACTATGACACCCTTAAAGATTAAGGGTGTCATTAGGTATATCACAATAGACTACTCTTTCAAGAGGATACTTCTGAACAGCGGACTACCTTGACGAATCACGCGAATAGGTAACGGCTTATTGGTTGGTAAATTCTTCTCTATCGAGACAAAATCTTCTACGGAAGTCACATTATCAAAGCCTAATTGAACCAACACATCACCTTTTCTAAGCCCAGCTTTAGCGGCAGGGCTATCAACACTAATATCGACAATAACCACTCCATCTACGCCAACTGCCTTACGAGCTTCTTCGGTTAGATTCTCAACAGATACTCCCAAACGAGAGTCTGCAGCGGGTACTACTTTATCTTTTGGTTCATCCGTAGGTTTATAACGAGACCCTACTGTTACCTTTAACTTCACCTCTTTACCTTTCCTCATAACAGTGGCAGGTACTGTTTTTCCAGGCTTAATCTGACCCACTATAACAGGCAGATCCGAAGAGGTATTAATGGGCTTATTATTAAACGACAGTATGATATCGCTAACCTGCAATCCACTTTTACGCCCAGGACCATTTTCATCTATTTGCGCAATTAATGCCCCTTCTGGTTTATCTAAGCCAAAAGACAAAGCGAGATCTTTACCAACATCTTGGATAACGACACCAAGCCAACCTCTATCGACACTTCCAGTTTCTTTTAATTGATCGACAACATTACGTGCAAGATTGGCAGGTATCGCAAAGGATAAACCAATAGAGCCACCTGAATTGGTATATATTTGCGAATTAATGCCTACAACCTTACCTTCGAGGTTGAATAGAGGCCCTCCGGAATTACCTGGATTAATTGCCACATCGGTTTGAATAAAAGGCACATAACTTTGTTGCTGTGACGATTGGATGCTTCGACCAATGGCACTGACAATCCCCGCACTCACAGAATAGTCCAAACCAAAGGGGGAACCAATAGCTAGCACCCACTCGCCAACTCTAGTTTTATCTGAATCGGCAAGCTCCAAATAAGGTAATTTTTTTGCATCTATTTTCAATAAAGCCAAATCCGTTTGTGGGTCAACACCCACGACTGTTGCATCGAATTCACGGCGATCAATTAAACGCACGACAATACCTGTTGCTCCATCAATCACATGATTGTTCGTGAGAATATAACCATCTGCAGAAATAAAAAAACCAGACCCCATAGAAGCACCATTACGTTTCGGTGCTTGACGATTTTCAAACAAATGGCGGAAAATTTCTGGGACATTATCCGGGATTTGTAGATTAGGCTGATCAGTTGATTTTGTTACCGTTATTGTTTCAATTTTCACTACCGCAGGAGAGTGCTTTTCGATAAGAGTGGCAAAATCGGGGAGTGAACTTACAGCGAATGAAGAAAAAGAAAACAACAACATTAACGCCGCTGACATGCTACCTAAAGCTATTTTAGGTATATGCAACAATGTAGATGCCATGAAAAACTCCTTATAAAATATCAATAACTTTTTACAAAAGATCTTAAGGTAGACCAAAAATCATGGCCTTACACTTGATCGGAATATAACAATATTGGTTGTAATTGAGCATCGTTTTTTGATAACTGGGCATGATAACGGACAAACAAACCGCCAAGAGATAAACCCAACAAACCAAATAAAATTGAAGCAGTTTCACTCAACCAATAATGATGGGCAAAGCCAGAGAAAACAACTAAGAAAACTAGAGGCAGCAAATAAACAAATAAAGAACCATTGAC
>JAHDEM010000007.1:0-28781 GCA_020628895.1 Candidatus Endobugula sp. | reverse complement strand
ATTTTCATACTTAACTGAAGTGATAAAAACAGAGATCGAAACAAGCCCATCGGTAAACATAAGCACCTGCTCACCTTGCGCAGTAACACGATTACCTGCAGAGATAAAGCCTTCCGGTATCCAACCCACTGACCACGCACTCTGGAATTGCTCCGCATGGCACGGAGCAACTTCTGGAACTCGCCATGAAATAGCATCGTCATTGCCGTCATCATCGGCCAGACTTGTATTTAATAATTGTAGATCAACAAATTGTGTCCGTTCTAGCATACTCTTTTTTTCTGAAACGATGATAGACCTTAACAATAGGTTGGTTTGGACATCGATATTAAAACGGTAACCATGACGGAAATGGTCCTTTGGCGTTAACTCAATAGTATGCGTTTGCCTGCCTGCCACTCGCTCAGTTCCCAACAGTTTCATATGATAAAAATGCTTTAAGTTTTCACTATTAAAAACACTCGGTCGTAACCCCCATCGGTCTCCACCGACACAATCTGCTAATGCTTGGTCTCTTATGACACGACGATTTTCACCATCCAGAAATTCTAACTGCTGATAAACTCTGTTCGCATCGTAAGTACCATCGACAAATTGATAAAGGCTTAAAGTGCTTAAAGAGCCTTCGGCCTCATAAGTTAGTAAGCCTTTGTAACTATAAGAACGATTAGCATTGACCACATTACCCAAAATAGCATCGACTGAAAGTACAGGTTCTCCACTCACGTAGGCAGGCAGAAAAATTACCAGACACGCACAGTAACTAGCACGTCGCCGGATAAGTTGAAAGAAGCGTTTTAATGAATAAGTGATAAATAAGGGCATAGTTACCAGCAATAAAAAATGCCCTACCATTCTAATCGAACAATAGGGCATTCGTCTTGTTGTTTATACACGGACTATATAGATATGTATCAATTACTGTTCCTGTGAAGACTCTGGCACTCTAGCATAAGGCAAAACACCTTGCTCTGTGTTCTGAGCTGAATTTTGAGCATGCTCTAACATTAAACGATTGACTTCGTTTTCTGCTTTTTGTAACTGCTGTTTAGTGCTTTCTGTGATCACAATCGCTTCTTTCTGCTGCTTAACAACAGGATTGCTTTCGTTACTCACGGTGCTAATTGCAGTATCAGTAGGCAAACCATGTCCAAAGCTACTAGGTACTTTTACACCACTTGCAGGAGTATCGATATCCGCAACTTGTCCATCTATGGTGCTAGGTGCAAATTGCACTCCTAATACTACTGCACCTGCAACCGATGCAGCAATGGCAAAACGACCAACACCCGACCATATACTCTGTTTGCGGTTCTTAGTGGAAGAGTTGGAAGTTAGTGAATGGGAATCTTCATCGGCTATGCGTGCGCTGATGCTTGCAGATAAGTCGGTAAAAGCAACATTTGGCACATCATCCTTCATAGATGCACTTGTCATCTGATAGCTCGACCAACGGCCACGCAACTCTTCAAAGGCTTGATCATCCGCTTTTAATAACCTACGGAGCTCTAACTCACTAATCTCCCCATCAACTAATGCCGATAGTGATTCATCAAGTACATTTTTAACAGAAGTTTCGCTCATTAATATACCTATGTCTTAAATTTTGTCTTAATTGATGGTTATTGAAGCACAATCGCTTATCTATTTTTACAGCATTAAGGACTCTATTTTGCCCTATTCGTAAACTCTGACTAACTAGAAGTATCAAAGTTCATTTTTCTTGCCTAATTATTTAAAAAAATATTTTTTATATCCATAAGTGCTTAGTAAGCATCCATCATTGGCTTAACCACCTTATCTATAGCCTCACGAGCACGAAATATACGCGAACGTACGGTACCCACAGGACACTCCATAACATCTGCGATCTCTTCGTAACTCAGGCCATCCATTTCTCGCAATGTTACTGCAGTACGCAGATCTTCTGGCAAATTCTCTATAATACGCTTAACCGCTGCCTGCAACTCATCTCTGAATAGATTGTTTTCAGGGGTATCAACATCGTGTAGATTGTCATTACCACTATAATACTCAGCATCATCTACATCGATATCAGATGATGGCGGACGACGTCCTTTTGAAATGAGGTAGTTTTTCGCTGTATTGATAGCAATACGGTACATCCACGTATAAAAAGCGCTATCACCCCGAAAATTCGCCAATGCCCTGTAAGCCTTGATAAAGGCCTCTTGTACCACATCGTTAACATCCGCAGAATCACGGACATAACGGTGTACAACTGCAATAATTTTATGCTGATACTTCAGTACTAACAGGTCAAAGGCACGTTTATCGCCCTGCTGGACACGTTCCACCAACAGCTGGTCAGCATCTTTAGCCGATGACTCCGTCATTGATTAATCCCCAAAATAGTCCCCTAACTGCTCAAATAGCATACAGCTACTTATTTTTTATTTCCGCTAAGACTAACACGATATTAATAAGTTCCAAAATGATATACTAAGAGACGCACTTTATTCTGAAGCCTTATACTTTTGTTATTCATTATTGGATAGTTTATCAATGAAAAACCATTTTCGTCACGATGTTCTTGTTATTGGCAGCGGCGCTGCTGGCCTCACACTCGCGTTAAACCTATCATCTATTGGTAAAGTGGCTGTTATTAGTAAGGATCGACTAAAAGACGGCTCGACTTGGTATGCCCAAGGAGGCATTGCGGCTGTTTTAGATAATAAAGACTCCACCGATGCTCATGTGACAGACACACTGAATGCAGGCGCAGGATTGTGCCATGAAGACGCCGTTCGCTTTACCGTGGAAAACAGTACAGCCGCTATAGAGTGGTTAGTAGAGCAAGGGGTTGCTTTTACTCGCAATGCAACAGATCAGGAATTTCACCTCACTAAAGAGGGAGGACACACCCATCGACGTATTATTCACAGCGCCGATGCTACGGGTAAGGCGGTACACAGTACGCTTATCGATAAAGTGCGTAATACCTCCAACATTGAAATATTCGAAAAACACATCGCTGTAGACCTTATCCAGCAAGCAGATTCCAACAACCCTCGATTACGCTGCAGCGGTGCTTACATCTATAACCGCGAGGAAGACAGGGTTTGTACCTTTTCTGCCAAAGTCGTTATCTTAGCCACCGGCGGAGCCAGCAAAGTCTATCTATACACCAGTAACCCAGACGGCGCTAGTGGTGACGGCATAGCTATGGCCTGGCGTGCAGGTTGCAGGGTAGCTAATATGGAGTTTAACCAGTTTCATCCCACTTGTTTATACCATCCAAAAGCAAAAACGCTATTGATTACCGAAGCACTCCGCGGCGAAGGCGCTTATCTCACTCTGCCTAACGGCGAACGATTTATGCATCGTTTCGATGAACGCGGCGAACTAGCTCCTCGTGATATCGTCGCACGGGCCATCGACCACGAAATGAAACGTTTGGGCTGTGATCACCTATATCTAGATATTAGCCACAGAGAAGATGATTTTATTAATGAACATTTTCCTAACGTTAAAAAGCAGTGTTTACAGTTTGGTATTGATATCACTAAAGAGCCCATTCCTATTGTTCCCGCAGCACACTATACCTGTGGAGGGATTGTTGTGGATAAACATGGGCTCACAGACTTACAAAACTTGTATGCCATAGGTGAATCATCATTTACCGGACTGCATGGGGCTAATCGCATGGCGAGCAATTCGTTACTGGAATGTATCGTTTATGCTCGATCAGCAGCGCAGCATATTCGCCAACAACTCAGCAGTATTAACGAAGCAACAGAAATCACAACATGGGATGAGTCCAAAGTAACCAATTCTGATGAAGATGTTGTTATTTCACATAACTGGGACGAGCTACGTCGTTTTATGTGGGATTATGTAGGCATTGTGAGAACCAAAAAGCGCCTAGAGCGTGCTGAGCATCGAGTAAAATTATTACAGAAAGAAATTGCCGAATATTATAGTAATTATAAAATCAGCAATGACCTTGTGGAGCTGCGAAATCTGGTCATGGTAGCCCAGCTGATTATTCGCTCAGCCCTGGAACGTAAAGAGAGTCGGGGCTTACATTACTCTTTGGACTATCCTGATCTAGGAAAAATTACTCGCGATACCATGTTGGTTCCTACCAATTTTGCCGCTCAAAATGTCATCGTTGATCACCAATAGTCGCCCTTTTATATCATCATGTGTTTCACACAAACTCGTAGCCATCTAAAGTCCTCTTGTGAGCAACAGTCATACCATATGGGCAATGCTACCTTAATCCCTTGAGGACTTTCGGTTTGCAAAATCAACAAATGAGTTGACCAGAACACCCAACGTTTGATCAGAAGAGACTGCGAAAAGTAGGCAGAATGATCATCCTCATTGATAAAATGCCATTGCCCATTACGATGCTGTAAACGCCATACAGGCTGACTACACCAATGTACAAGAAAACGCACTAAGCTAATAACAAGGGATAAGATGAAAACAATATCTACCCAAACAATAGCAAAAGAGGCCAACAATACCGAGACCATGGCTATCATATGAAAGAATAAACCACCGTATAACTCACATAACGATGGTTTAAGCCGTATCAGCTTTGCGGTAGGGGTGGAAAGATTAAGTCGCTTGCAGTCCTGTATTTTCACGTATGATTTTCACTATCCTTAGCAAATTGGGGTCTTGAGGATCTTCACGACGCATAAACCAAGCAAACATATCCTGATCTTGCTCCTCGAGTAATTGCTGATAGAGCAATTGATCAGCCTCATCTAGCGTGGAATACACATTTTCAAGAAAAGGTATCAGCACTAAATCTAACTCAAGCATGCCGCGCCGGCTACCCCAAAACAAACGATTTTTATCCATTCAAACACTCATTTAATCTATTCGGTAGCAACTAGCCTAAACCCAATCGCTACTTTCATTCACTTTTCACTATAATAGCGTGCAGCTTACGGCTTATAATAGTGAAGGTCAATTCAACTATTTCCCCATTGGGCTTTCATATTTAGAGATTACATGAATACTTCTACCACGTTATGCCATCTTGATCAGTACTGCCTATTATTTGTTCACGGCCCGGAGGCATCTAAGTTTTTACAAGGACAAGTCACTTGTGATGTTGAGCAACTAACCATTCAACACAACGACAATAAACAGGAACAAACCAGTACTTTGGGTGCCCATTGTACCCACAAAGGGCGTGTGGTTTTTGGGTTTCGTGCTGTGGCCGTAGACGAGATGAGTATTGCTTTATGTATACCCTCAGATATGATTGAAATTGCTTCGGCAGCGTTAAATAAATATATTGTTTTCTCTAAGGCCGAAGTACAAAACAAGCAAGAAGAATATCAACTTATTGGTATTGAAGGAGAAAAGGCAACTTCGATTATCGAAGAATACTTTGGCAAAGATAATATTCCACAAACCTCTGATGGCGTCTCAATCTCCTCTAGGGGCATTGTTCTACGTTTATCTGACGACCGCTATGAACTCTGGTTAACGACTGATCAAGCGAAGATATTTAAAGAGCAATATTCAGATCAAAACTGGCAAGGTGATTCATACTGGCAATGGCAAAATACCAATGCAGGTCTTGTCCAAATATCTCCAGCCACCAGTGGATTATTTACTCCTCATGCCATTAATTTCCATAACATAGGCAATGCCATTAGTTTTAAAAAAGGCTGTTACACTGGGCAAGAAGTTGTTGCTCGCATGCATTACTTAGGTAAGCTAAAGCGACAGTTGGCATTATTTGAAATTGCCCCATCATCATTAGGTGAGGCAACTATAGAAGAAATGGTTGCAGCTCCCTTATATACTCAAGATAAGGCTCAAAGCATTGGTGAGATAGCATCTGCTGCAAAATATAATCATTGCGTACGCATACTAGCTAATGTGGTTGAAGAGTGTGCACAGAACAATCAAGTTTGCTTAGACAAGTCGTGCACTCAAATATTGAATACACTGACACTACTAGAAAAATAAATAACAATAAGGAGTCTATCAATGGGATTGATGATCAAACTATGCTGCACACTATTAGTCATTGGCTTTGCTGGTTTATTTGTCTTAAAAAAACCTGATGGCACACCATGGCTGTCACTCGATGACTTTATTCCCAACTCGACAGAAATTATCTCCGATACTACAACATTGTTGAATAATGCCAAAAACCTCAGCGGTATGGCTGATTCTGCAACAGAAAATAGCGACACACCTAAAAACAGCAGTGGCATTTACCGCTGGAAAGACAAAAACGGTCAGTGGCAATTTTCAGACACACCACCCGAAAATCAGGAAGCAGAATCTATCACCGTTACTGGACACCTAAATAGTGACCTAGCAGAAAAAGTGGTTCCTACTACATCAGTCAGCACCGAAACATCGGCTACATCAGATTCCGGAAAAACTCTATTACCAACAACCATATCACCTGATAAAGTGAAAAAGCTCATTGAAGATGCCAACAATGTGCAACAATTAATGGATGATCGCCAATCTCAAATTGATCAATATACACAGTAAAAAAACAATTATCTATTTGCGCTTCTGTCTGCTTACCACAAATAAAAACGCAATAGCTGAATATATTTTTGGGTCTTAGAGTATGAAAGAATGAATGATTGATATTTAGGTAATCAATCTATAATTTTGGCAGATTTGATGCGGTCGGGTTGATCTACCTTACCATTTTCTGCTCTTGAGCCCTTCTTGATACGGTGAACCACTTCCATCCCTTCTACCACCTCGCCAATCACTGTATATTGACCATTAAGCCCTAATTGAGAGTCTGTCACAATAAAAAACTGGCTATTGGCTGAATGAATATAGCGACTACGAGCCATTCCAACCACACCTTCGGTAAAGGCAATTTCGGAGAATTCAGCTTTTAAGTCATCATAAGGCGAACCTCCTGTTCCCACTTTAAAGTTGTTATATTTTTTACTATTACCGTATTCAACGTCACCTGTTTGAGCCATAAAATAGTCAATCACTCGATGAAATACCACACCATCATAGCGTCCTTCTTCTGCCAAACGCATAATTCGCTTAACATGATTAGGTGCCTTATCTGCGCGAAGAAAAATAGTCACTACTCCTTTTTCCTGTCCCTGGGCTGATTCAATAGTCAACTGTAATTTTTCAGCGACAGACAATGAAGAAAATAATAGTAACAGACACCCTACTAACTGACTCAAACGATATAACATGTTTATCTCACCTTTTTCTATTTCACTATAAATACAATAACTCTATTGTCTTAATGATTCGTTACCTTAATAATTGCTTACTTTAATGATTAAAGTAGCGTACTAGTAACCATATGCCCGCTAGTGCTGTGGCCAATAACACGACTTGATTAAAACGCTCTTGAGGCACCCAATGTAAAAAACGCTTGCCTATAAAAGCACCAACAAATACAAAAGGTACGGTCAACAAGTAACTCCACATATAATACCCTTTAAAAATATCAATCGCACCGTAGAAAGGGAGTTTTGTTAAATTCACAATAAGGAAGAAAAACGCTGCGGTTCCCACAAAACTATACTTATCCATTTTTAACAACAAGAAGTAGATAGTAATAATAGGTCCAGCGGCATTACCCACCGTTGTTGTAAAACCTGCCGATATACCAAAAGTAGACCTTACCACTGATGCGTTACGCATCGCCCACTGTGCTATTTTATCTCTAAACGGCTCCATAATAACCAGTGTAATAATTAATAAGCCAATGACCGCACCTAAGATATAGTCTGATATCCACGACAAAGTCAGGGCACCTATTGCTATACCCAAAAAAACACTCGGTAGTAATCGTTTGATAATACTCCAATTCGTCGTACGCCAATGCATGGCAACCGCTGATAAGTCCCCCGCTATAAAATATAATAGTGTGATTCCTAAAGCATCTTTAGCGGGAAAAATAAGGACTAAAGCGATAGAAACTAAGCCACCTAAAGCAGGTAAACCTGCTTTAACAAAACCAGTAAATAAGGCAGCAACGGTAAGGGATAATAGAATTAAAGGGTCAAGTAACATACCAAAAAAGTCACAGTGGTAACAATACGTTTACTTGAATGATAATATAAAAAGAGTATTGAATGTTTATATTTTAAAATAAAAACATTCAATACTTATGAGGATTAACACTTAATGATTAGTAATTAACAAAAAACGACTTTTTAATAACCACCACCTGAAGATTGATTATTCTGAGCAGGTTTAGCTGCCTTTTTGGTCGCAATATGCCAAACCCCTCCTACACCATCACCTGTCATCTGCCCCACTTCCTTATCACCTATCCATGTATACAAAGGCTTGCCTTTGTAAGCCCATTGTTTGCTACCGTCGTCGCGAGTAATAATCTTAAAACCCCATTTGGCTTTAGCATATTTGCTAGCAAGATAAGGAGGCCATTTTACTGCGCAGTCATCATAACAAGCGGATTTATTTTTTGAATCTTTATCGAAGGTATATAATGTCATACCTTTGTTATCAGTCAGTAATTCTTTATGATGGTCAGCATAAACAGATGTCGTTGCCATTACTGAAGTTAAACCCAAAATAGCGAATGTTGTATATAATTTCATAATCAGTTTCCCAAATAAAAGTGAATAGTTAAGTGACACTACTAAAGACGACATAACTGCGCTATTTGGATGCATACGTTTTAATTTATTTTTCCTACTAACAAAATTCGAGTTAATCATGTCCACTACTGTGACCTTTGTAGATTACAACAATCAACAACATAGCAACGACCTAATCTTATTATTACAGGAATATGCACAGGACCCCATGGGCGGAGGAAAGCCTCTTAATCAATATACCGTGGACCACTTAACACAGGCACTAGCAACCATGCCTCACGCTTTTAGCTTACTCGTCTATGTTGATGATAAGCCCGCAGCAATGGCTAACTGTTTTGAAGGCTTTTCTACATTTCTCTGCAAGCCTTTAATTAATATTCATGACTTTATGGTCAGCAAGCATTACCGTGGTCAAGGTATTAGCCAAGAACTACTAAATGAAATTGAAGGCATCGCTCGCAAAAAAGGCTGTTGTAAGATCACATTAGAGGTATTAGAAGGTAATAAAATCGCACAACAAACATATAAAAAATATGGATTTGAAGGATATGAGCTAGATCCTACCACTGGAAAAGCACTGTTTTGGGAGAAACCACTAGACACTCTCTAGTTGATCCTAACCTAGTAGATACGTTAAGCTGCGCACACTAATACGCTTGGCCCCCACTATCAATAACAAACTCACTCCCAGCTTACCTCATTGATTAAGCGTTATCTAAAATATACTGAGAATATGTAATGAATTTTTCCCAATTGGGCTTATCGGACCCCATTTTAAAAGCCGTTGAAGAAAAAGGTTATAAAACACCTTCACCGATTCAGGCACAAGCTGTACCCGCAGTACTCAAAAAAAGAGATGTGATGGCAGCAGCACAAACAGGCACAGGAAAAACAGCAGGCTTTACACTACCTTTATTAGAATTATTATCACAAGGCTCACTAGCGGCTAATAACCAAACACGCGCATTGGTTCTCACCCCCACACGTGAGCTCGCCGCTCAAGTAGAAGAAAGTATTCAAACCTATGGGAAATATCTACCGTTACGTTCTACAGTGGTTTTTGGTGGAGTTAAAATTAATCCACAAATGATGAGACTACGCAAAGGCGTGGATATTCTTGTGGCAACACCAGGGCGATTACTGGATTTATACCAACAAAATGCGATTGGGTTTGAAACATTAGAGATACTGGTGTTAGACGAAGCTGATCGTATGCTCGACATGGGGTTTATTCACGATATCCGTAAGATACTCAATCTATTGCCTAAACAGCGCCAAAACCTGATGTTCTCCGCTACGTTTTCCAATGAAATTCGTGACTTAGCCAAGAGCATTGTTAATAACCCACTAGAAATATCAGTTACCCCAAAAAACAGTACAGCGAAAACTGTTAAACAATGGATACATCCGGTAGATAAAAAACAAAAGCCCCATTTATTGGTAGAACTGATTTCGCAACACCAATGGACGCAAGTATTAGTTTTTAGCCGAACCAAGCACGGGGCGAATAAACTGGTCACTTTTTTAGAAAAGCATGATATTAAATCTGCGGCTATTCATGGCAATAAAAGCCAAGGAGCAAGAACGCGGGCACTCGCTGATTTTAAAGACAATAAAGTACAAGTATTAGTCGCTACTGATATCGCTGCTCGCGGATTAGATATCGAACAACTACCACAGGTGGTTAATTTTGATTTACCGAATGTGGCCGAAGATTATGTACACCGTATTGGTAGAACCGGTCGCGCAGGCAAGCAGGGCCAAGCAATATCACTGGTGAGTGCTGATGAATTTCAACAACTCTCTGATATCGAACGTTTGATTCAAAAATTACTTACACGTCAACTCGTCGATGGTTTCGAACCTATCCATGATGTACCGGAATCTAAGCTTCGTCCACCTGCAAAGCCCCCCAAACCCAAAAAGAAAAAGAAGCAAGGGCAAAAGCCAAAAGAAAACATATCACCGTCACAAGACAACCGAACTGCCTCTTCGCGCCGTCGTCCTCAGAAAAAAACGGTCTCGCCAGCAAAAAAAGGGACAAAGAATACATTAAGCACGGGTAATAAAAATCAGACAACCAGTAATAAAAAAAATCACTCCACTAAAGTATCTAGTAGAAAAAAAATTAACAAACCAAATACTAAGCACCATCAAAAAACCAAGCGTTAACTCTCTCGCTTTAAAACTGTTATGAAAAACATTGCTATTTTTGCCGACGTACAAAATATTTATTACACCACACGTGATTGTTACGGAAAACCATTTAACTACCGTCGTTTTTGGCAACATATTACTCAACAGGGCAATATTGTTGCTGCCAATGCTTACGCTATCCACAGGGGGGACGACAAGCAATTAAAATTTCAGAATGCGCTCAAAGATATTGGATTTAACATCAAACTAAAGCCTTTTATTCAGCGCGCAGATGGATCGGCTAAAGGTGATTGGGATGTGGGTATTACGATTGATGTGCTGTCCATCGCCAATGGTGTTGACACCATTATTTTACTCTCTGGTGATGGAGATTTTGATCTGTTATTGGAAAAGGTCAAACGCGACTATGGAGTGAACACCGAAGTTTATGCCGTAGAAGCCTTAACTGCTAATACACTAAAAACCTCAGCGAATGTATTCCATGCTATTACCGAGGATATGTTGCTTTAGAGATTGGAACCTATTCACGCTAACCTCTAATGTGACGCACTCTAAAGGACCGGCCTTTTAATTTGCCTCGTTCAATTTTATGTAATGCAGTTTTCAGTTCGCGGCGACTGACCGCAACATAGGCGCAATGATCAAAAATATGTATTTTACCCACCTCTTTGGCTTGTAAGCCACCCTCACTAGTTAACGCCCCTAGAATATCACCAGGTCGAACTTTTTGCTTTTTACCACCATCGATTTGTAAAGTTGCCATAGCAGGCTTAAAAGTTGGTTCATTTAACAGGTCCATACTGGGTAACGGCTCCACCTCTATGGACGTTTGTAGATGTTTCTCTAATGCTTCAATTTTATAGGTCTCTTTAGCGCTAAATAAACTAAATGCTGAACCTTGATTACCCGCACGTCCAGTTCGGCCTATACGGTGAATATGTACGTCTACCTCACGAGAAAGTTGATACACAAATACCGCATCTAATTCATCGATATCCAATCCTCTGGCAGCAACATCTGTAGCGACTAGGATAGAAGCACTTTTATTGGCAAAACGTACCAACGTTTGATCACGCATTCTTTGTTCCATATCGCCATGTAGAGCTAAAGCGCTAAGCCCCATATCTGCCAACGCGTTTGCGACTTCTTGTGTTTCGCGCCGGGTATTACAAAAAACTACCGAGGAACTCGGTCGATAAGCCAGCAATAACAACTGTAATGCGGTAATACGAGGGAACTGATCATCGAGTTGATAGAAACGTTGCTGAATACTCACACTATTATGAGTAGTTGCTACGGTCACCATTTTAGGCGCTTTCATTATTCGCTGAGAAATCGACTGTATTTGCTCAGGGAAAGTCGCACTAAATAGTAGAGTTTGCCGTTGCTTTGGCATGTAAGTGATAATTTCATCTAAAGACGGCTGAAACCCCATATCCAACATTCGATCAGCTTCATCTAAAACAACGGTCGTTAAATGATCCAAGCGTAATGTGCCCTTACGTAAATGCTCTTCTACACGCCCCGGTGTGCCAACAACAATATGTGCGCCGTGTTGCAATGAACCGATCTGCGGACCAAAAGGCATGCCACCGCATAGGGTCAGCACCTTAATATTATGAATACCTCGACCTAGACGACGAATTTCTTTCGCCACCTGATCGGCCAACTCACGCGTGGGGCATAATACTAATGATTGCACTTTAAACTGTTTTACATTGAGCTTATTTAGCAAAGCCAATCCAAAAGCCGCAGTTTTTCCAGATCCTGTTTTTGCTTGTGCGATAACATCACTACCTTGAATCATCAAAGGCAAACTCTCAGACTGAATCGGAGTCATATCATGGTACCCAAGAGAGGCAATATTCTTAAGTAGCAAGGGGTGTAGCTTAAGTGTTGTAAAGTCGGTAGCGGTCAAAGATAGGCCTAATTGTTACGTGGTAAGAGATAGATGACACAGAGCAAGGAAAATATTGCTGTTTATATCGTTTATAAAACAAAAAAGGGCAAGACCGAAGTCTTACCCTTTTAGCTGCATTTAATCACTAAAAGCGATTAAAGTGCTGTGATGTTCTCAGCTTGAGGACCTTTTTGGCCTTGAGTTACTGTGAACTCAACTTTTTGGCCTTCAGTTAAGGTTTTGAAACCTGAACCAGTAATTGCACTGAAGTGAGCAAATACGTCTGGACCAGACTCTTGCTCGATAAAACCAAAACCTTTAGATTCGTTAAACCACTTAACGGTACCTGTAGTAGTAGACATAATAGATATCCTGTATTTTCATAATGTAATTTTATTCGCTTACCTTTTAAGCTGTATATGATACAAGCTATAAAAAGTAGGCGGTTGGCTGGAAGTGTTGCTATTACTTATGAAAAATAGAACGATTGTCTAAAGCTTCGACTTCGAGATTTTGAGCATAAATATAGGACGTACTTTCAAGCTGACTCAATTGTATACCTATACCCCTTATTGTCAACAAAGGATTTTGAGTATTATCAAGCAGATAGGCTTTTATTTCAGCCTATAACAAAAGGAGAAAATAGACGACAAACAGAGAAACATTATGCACAATAATGCGGCATTATAAGCACATTAACATTGCAATTTTATTTCGCTGTTAATATTTTTGTTTTCGTACATCACCGTATCGGCCATGTCTAATAGCACATCAACCGATAGAGGGTCTTTAGAATCAATCCCTATCACGCCTGCACAAAACTCAATGTGATACCCTTTATTCGAATGAGCATTGAGCTCGGCTAACTGCTCACGAAAAAGATCGAGTGTTGTTTGAGCTTGTTCAGTATTGGTATTAGTGAGCAACACAGCAAACTCATCACCGCCCAAACGGGCAAAAATATCAGAGTTACGGAAAAACTGCTTCATTACCTGAGCAAAACTGACTAATGCCCTGTCACCCTCTGCATGCCCAAAATTATCATTAATACCTTTAAATCCGTTTAAATCAAAAAAGATCAATACCGCAGGTGTATTATTTCGGTAACCAATATTCAAGCTTTTCTGTGCTAAAACATTAAAACCGCGACGATTAGAAATACCCGTCAGATCATCCAATATCGCCAGTTGCACAGTCTCCAACTCACGAACAACCAATGATGCAATATCCGTCAAAATCTCTATATCACTATCGCTAAACTGTCTTGGCTGCGTATCGATGACGCATAATGTCCCCAAACGACTACCATCAACGTACGTTAACGGAGCACCAGCGTAAGCACGAATATGAGGTGGGCCAGTCACCAGTGGATTATCAGAAAAACGGAGGTCTTCTAGCGCATTATTTACGATAAAAGCAGATTCATCCAGAATAGTATGCCCACAAAAAGAGACCTCTCTGGAAGTTTGCGATGCATCTAAGCCCTGAGATGACTTAAACCACTGTCGATCAGTGTCTACAAGACTAACAAGAGCAATAGGGACATTCAGGACTTTTTGCACCAAACGTGTATAGCGGTCAAATCGCTCTTCTGCGGGAGTATCAAGAATATCGAGCGATTGTAAGCAAGCTAGGCGAGTTTCTTCGTTTTCTGGGAATTCAGGTTTCTTCATATAGGAATAATACTAACTTCTCTTCATGAACTATCTTAGAGGATAGTCTACACCACGAAAATAACCAGCATCATTTCTGTTTATAGAGCACCACCAATAGAATATTTTTTCTTTTAGCTATTCTAATAACAATGGAATTACGTTAAATTGCGACTCATAAAAACGACTATATGAGCCTATTATGTACCATTTTCACATTGCAGATGACCACCCCCTTTTCCGTAGTGCACTACTAGAAGTGATACATCAACATTTTCCCAGCGCATCTATTAGCGAATCCTCTGACCTTGAAACCACGTTAAGTGCATTAAACGAAAACAGTGATATCGATTTACTGCTGCTTGATTTACATATGCCTGGTAGTCAGGACTTATATGGGTTAATTACCGTTCGTGAAAAATATCCGAGTGTGCCAGTGGTTGTGGTATCAGCAAGTGACGATCATTCAACGATTAACCGAGTCATTGGTCATGGTGCAAGTGGATTTATTCCTAAATCACTCTCTGCTGAAGCACTTCACCATGCGATTAAAACGGTGGCAGATGGTGAACGCTGGTTGCCAGAAAATATATCCATTCAATTGGCCCCTATTACGCCAGAAGAAAAATCGTTAGCGGCAAAGATATCCACACTAACACCACAACAATACCGTGTATTGTGCTATCTGCGAGAAGGCTGGTTAAACAAACAAATTGGTTACGAGATGGGTGTTACAGAAGCCACAGTTAAAGCGCATATCACAGCCATCTTTAGAAAAATTGGCGTGACTAATAGAACACAAGCGGTAATAGAATTATCCAAGCTATCGTTAGACCCTGAGCAACATCAAAGTTAATAAATTACCAAATTAGGGCTTATTGTTGATCATAAGCCCTAGAGTCCCCTATTTAGTAGCCACAGTAACGAACTGTACGAACTTTCACCCTATTGCTGCAAGTCCTTGCGCTCTTTGAGCTGGTTTAATAAGGCTCGCAAACGACCAGGTTTAACTGGTTTACGCAAAAACTGAAAGCCTGCCTCGGCAACACGGTCAGGCAAATCTAACTCAGGGGATGCAGAAATAACACATACTGGCACTGTGATGCCCTTGGCTGCTTCCCAAGTGGATACCAGCTCTTGTGCGAGTTCTAAACCTGAAATACTGGGTTCATCTAGTTGATAATCCATTAACAGTACATCAGGGATTCGATCCATACCTGTAGCACCTAATTCCGCATAATCGCGCGCTGAGGCAATGGTCTCCATTGCGATGATCTCGCACTGCCAACGATCAAGAATGGCTGAAGTCGATAGCAGGTTTTGCTCTTCATCATCCACATAAGCGATCACCATACCTTGTAAACTATTATGCTCTACCGACATTTGCGCTGCTGGTGTTATTGGTACCTGCGTTTCGACCAGAGGGACCGTCACAGAAAAACAACTTCCCTTATGTAATACCGAGCGACATCGAATCGGGTGCTTTAATAGTTCACTAAACCTAGCAACCACCGAAAGCCCTAAACCTACCCCTGGGATAGATTGTTGACTGGCGTTTCCTCTCTTGTGTTGGTCTACACGATAAAAGTCACCAAAGATGGACGCCTGCTCGTGCTCAGAAATACCCATGCCGTTATCATAAACACAGATTTCCACACACTGGGTGCCATCTTTTTCTTTAATACGTCTACATCCTACTAAGACTTTTCCTTTGATCGTATACTTAATGGCATTAGAGACAAAATTTTGCACGATACGATGTAAATAATGTCGGTCAGAATTAACCGATACCGACGTTTTACAGTAACGAATAGACATCCCTTCTGGCAACTGGACACTCACATCATCGATAATACTGGCAAGCATGCTGTTTAAGTCAAAATCCACTCGCTTAGGCTGAAGTACACCACTATCAAGTTTGGATACTTCTAGCAAAGTCCCAATAATCAGCTCCGTATTCTGTATGGCCGACTTAAGCTGTTTAACAATACTGGGGTCTTGTTTGATATTGCCATCACTATCTAATAATGCACTGGCATAAAGATTAGCCGCGTTTAATGGTTGCATGATATCGTGGCTGGCCAACGCTAAAAATTTCGTCTTAGAAGCATTCGCATTATCGGCTAATTTTTTGGCCTCACGTAATTCTTGTTCAACAAAACTACGCTGCTTAATTTCTCGCATCAAATAAGCATTCACTTCTTCTATTTTTTGCGTCCGTTCTTGCACATATATTTCTAAGTTAGCATTGGCGTCTTCGAGATTTTTCTGGACATGCATAAACTCTGTAATATCATCATAAGTCGTTACATAACCACCATTGGGTAATGGTTGACCTTTAATTTCGATGACCACATCATCATCGTGGAAGCGCACCACTTTATAGGCTTTGCCGGCCTCCATATAAGACAAACGTTTGCGAATTAACTCCCTGGTATCCCCCTCGCCTAACAAACCACGCTTTGCATTAAAGCGCATGATATCAATCACATCTAAACCAACATGTAGAAGACCCTTAGGATAATTAAACATATCTTCATAATGCTGGTTCCATGCCACCAAGCGTAGATCAGAGTCAATCACGCTGATGCCCGATGATATGTTTTCAAAAGACGCCGACAACACTTCCTGATTAAACCGCAGAGCTTTAGTCGTTTCACCAAACAGATTAACCACCTCTTCCACTGCCATTTTCTTTCCAGTGTAAAGTGTTTCAATCATAGATTGCGAGGAAGCCACACCCACAACCGCTGCCAGTGCTTTTTGCGCACGCTGAATCAGACGATGCTTTTCAACACTATCTCCTTGGTCATCGTAATCAGCAAAAATAGACTGTGTTAACTCTTCGCCTAAGAATTCGTTCAGTAAAATATGCAAATCATGTATTTGGATATTATCGTACTGGTCATATTGCTCATGAATAAGGGGGGTATTATCCACATTGGTAAAGGCAACGGCCTGTACCTTATCGACTAGGGTTGCAATAGGCAGCAATGAAAATACACCGTAAAAAAGAATATTAGCACCTAAACTCAATACCACACTGCGACTAAAACTATCGCTATAAGTAAAGTTTAATAAATATTCCGGCCGTAGAGCATCAATAGCAAACAAACCGTATAACAAAATATCGTCATTTAATAACCCCGCATTGACTAGCAGTGGAATCATAAGGGTATAAAACCATACGATTAACCCTGCCACTAGTCCTGCATATAAACCTGCGGAATGACCTCGAGACCAAAATAAACCAAATAATATTCCCGGTGCTAATTGCACAATTAACGCAAAAGCAATGAGCCCGACACTGGTTAATGCCGCATTTTCCGCCAATGTATGCTGATAAAAATAAGCGGCAACAATAACGGCAATAACCGTTAAGCGACGAGCAAAAGCCAAACTACGGGAAAAATCAATCATGGCACTTTCATTTTGACGTTGCCGTTTAATCAATACAGGCAAAATAACATCATTACTCAACATATGGCTCAGTGTAATAGTCGCTACAACAATCATCGCCATTGCTGCTGAAAAGCCACCCAAAAAGACAATAACAGCCGACCAGGGAATTTGTTGGCTCAACGGTAAAGCAATTACATATGCATCACCATTGGCGCCATAATCATTGCTAAATACGGCATTACCTACCGTTGTTATAACAACCACACAGGCGGAAATAACTAAAAAGTAGACCACCATAAACCAACGAGAGGTACGTAAATGCTTCTGAGACAAACACTCAACAAAGGTCACATGAAACATGCGTGGTAAACAAAAAAAGGCGCAGAAAGACAACACCGTATCTACAATAAAGCGTGACCACGATATAGGTTGATCAAAACCAATGCGAATACCCTGATGATCAGTATCCACTGAACTATCAGAGGTTTGATTAGAAGACATAAACACATCAAAAAAATCACCTAAAGACAAATCGGCAAGCAGCAAGTAAGCAAAAACAGCAATGCCTACAAGTATGAGCATTTTAATCAAAGACTCAAAAGCAATAGCCAACATTAACCCGGAATGATACCCAGACATATCCAAATGTCTGGCACCAAAAAGCAGGGTAAACACAATCATTAATAGAGTAATAACCAGCGTAAAATACTGGTTAATAAATACGTCATGGGCAATAACTAACAATAATGTGTCGGCAACTGCCTTAATTTGCAATGCGATATAGGGAATGGTGGCCAACAACACCACAATGCTGACTGTCGCCGCTACGCCTTGCCGCTTGCCGTAACGCGAGGCAATAAAATCGGCAATACTATGGATATGCTCTTTGCGACAAATACTATAGATACGCTCTAATAAAGGGTAAGCGATAGTGAATAATAAAATAGGACCAAGCAAAAGAGAGAAGAAATTCCAACCGTTGACTGATGCAGTCCCCACAAGCCCATAAAAGGTCCACGAAGTACAATAAACACCTAAGGCAAGTGCATAGACCACAGGATGGCGAGCCCAACCATTTTTAAAAGCAGGCCACTTATCACCAATATGGGCTAAACCAAATAATAAGGCAATATAACTAAAAACAGTAACAGCAATGATGATTGGCGACACAAACCCTCACTTATGATCAGTTCGACTATAAACATGGTGTAGCACTCTACCATTATATGTTGCAGCTTGCTTAATCACGATTAAAAAGCAACAGCATAAATAATTTATTAAGCAATGATCAAGTTATCTAAAGGTCCAATAGTGGCTAAATGGATAATAATAGGAGGAGTACAGAAAAGCATTGGTAGAACACTTTATTGAGATAAAACATAATACATGAAATAGCACGGTGGTGATTATTTTCATTGGAGCCGGAGTGATTGTCCATAATGCTCTTTTAAAGGTACATTATTCGTAAATAGGAGATCAAGAGGCTCAGGCTTATGGATAAGAAAGCCTTGTGCGTAATCAACTCCCCATTCGTTAATTTTATCTAATACCTCTTGGCTGTCCACAAATTCCGCGACTGTTTTCAATTTCACAACATTGGCAACATCAATAAAGCATCTCACCGCTGCTGCATCTAGAGCATCGGTGGTTAGGTTCTGAATAAATTGCCCATCGATTTTTAAAATATCAACCTCAAGGCTCTTTAAGTAACCAAAAGAAGAGGCACCAGCACCAAAATCATCTAGAGCAACCAATACCCCTAACTCCCTAACATCACTAATAAAAGTCATCGCATCAGAGAAGTTAGTGATAGCGACCGTTTCTGTGATTTCCAAGCAGATACGTTGGCAAAGGTGTTCCCCCAATTCACTTAACAAGTTGACAGCGAAACTGTGAAAGCTACGATCACCAACAGATTGACCTGATAAATTGATACATAACATATCGATCTGGCTTAAAACTTCATCTGGCTGATCACTGAGCCAGCGGATAGTATTTTTTAATACCCAGCGGTCGATCCTAGAAGCTAAATGATATCTTTCTGCGGCAGGGAAGAATGCTCCAGGAGGAATAACATCACCATCAGTATCAACCATGCGCAGTAATACTTCCAAATGAACCCCTGCTGAATCATCCTTTAAGTCTTTAATACGTTGAGCATGCAATTCAAAACGATCTTTATCTAGGGCATTTTCGATGCGTGATGCCCATTGCATTTCTCCATGGCGAGATTGCAGACCGGTATCAGTTTCTGAATAGACTTGGACACGGTTTCGCCCCGCTTCCTTAGCCGCATAACAAGCAGAATCTGCAGCCTGCATCAAACTATCAATGGTTGGCCAACTCCGATCTATACACACAAGACCAATACTTGTCCCTATACGGAAGCGGTGTCCCTCGTACAAAAAACGAAAGTCTTCCATTTTTTCACACATATTCTCACCAACACGCTTCGCTTTTTCAACAGGGCAATTTTCCAATAACACACCAAATTCATCTCCCCCTAATCTAGCCAGGGTATCCTGTGATCCAACAACATGACCAAGCAGCTTGCTAAGTTGACATAATGCTTTGTCACCCGCGGTATGCCCACAGGTGTCGTTAACCACTTTAAACTGGTCTAAGTCGATATAGAGTAAGACATGCTGGGAACCGTGTTGATGACTCTGATTAAACAACCGATTTAAACGAGCTTCGAATTCTGATCGGTTCACCAACCCTGTAAGAGAATCGTGTGTGGCTTGATAGTTAATCTTTTCATCGAGGCGACGTTGTTGCGTTACATCTCGAAACACAACTACAACACCAACGGCTTCACCTCGCTCATTGCAGATAGGCGCGGCTGATTCCTCAATACCATATTCTTTGCCTTCTTTTGATACCAATAGTATTTGATTGGTAAGGCCGACCACTTTTCTTTGCTTGAGACATGTTTCCGCTGGGTTTTCGGCAATAAGGCGTGTGTCTTCATTAACAATATGAAACACCTGTTCAAGCGGAAGGCCTTGAGCCTCTGCGTTTGTCCACCCAGTTAAACGCTGAGCAACAGTATTCAGCCATCGCGTGTTACCTTCAGCATCGGTAGTGATCACCGCATCAGCAATCGATTCCAAAGTAATCTGCATCAACTCGTGTTGTTCGGATAATCTCTCTGTAATGGCTCTTATATCAGTCACATCCCAGTTAACACCAATCATTTTCAACGGTGTACCTGCCGTATCACGGACTATTTTTCCAGAGCCTCGTATGTGATGAATGCTCCCATCTTGCCAAATAACTCTGAACTCAGTGTCAAAAGGCGCCTTATCGGCAATCGCATCTTGTACTGATTTTTCAGCTAACGATAAATCATCTGGATGCAAATGCTGTGTCCATAATTCGTAGGGCTCTCGTTGATCACTAGGGGAAAGTCCATAGAGCCTATACATCCATTCATCCCAGAGAAGCATATCGTCCTGAAGATCGTACTCCCAAATACCAATTTTTCCGCTATCAGTTGCTAATGCAATGCGATCATGAGCCTCATCTATTTCTATGCGTTGATTAACACGCTCAGTGATATCTTGAAAAGCACCGATTAAGCGAGAGGGTTTTTGCTCATCAAAGACAACCGACCCAACGGCACGAACCCATATTTTTTCACCTGTGGCGCGAATAAAAGGCAACTCAAGATCCCAGCCTTCGCCACTTTCTATGCCATATTCTACCGCTTGGCTAATAATTGGCCTTGCCTCAGGAGCATAAAATTCTATCGCTTCTTCCATCTTAGGCTGATAGCCCGGCTCAACACCATGTATCTTACAGGTCTCGGCGGACCAATAAATATGATTGGTCTCAAGATCAACCTCCCAACCACCAACACCCGCAATACGCCCAGTTTGATCTAATAGGGATTCACTTTTAATTAACAGCTGCTCTTGAGTTTTCCTAGCCGTAACATCACGGCATATGAAAACAGAACGATCTATCGCACCATCTGCATTTTTAAGCGGTGATATAACACCCTCTACCCAATAAAGCTCACCATCCTTTGATCTATTGCAGATTTCACCATGCCAAGACTCACCCCTCACAATCTTTTGCCACATAGCACAAAAGAAGTCTGGCCCATGTTTTTTTGAACGAACAATACGGTGATTTTGACCAATAAGTTCGTCATACTGATATTGGCTAATACCACAGAAAGCATCATTAACTTCTATAATATTTCCGCCCATATCGGTAATCGATACCATATATTGATCACAAATAGTGCTTATAAGCTGCCTGCTTTCATTCTCATCAATCTTCATATTTGCTAACTATCAATACCTTGTTCGTGTTTACTACAATAGTGATAGATCTTTCGGTGGTATTCGACGACAAAAGATATAACCAGAGGAAAATACTGTATTTTGAGTATAGCGTAACTATGAAACACCGCTACGAACCCGTTTTCCCATGGGTAATGTGGTGCCTCTAGACATAGAGAAGCATAAAGTCATATGTTATTAACAATACAATAAATAGGAGTGGCTTTAGTGTTAAGGTCGTAGGGAAAATATAGAAGAAAAGTGGCGGTGAGTGGGGGATGATCTTGCGCACGTCCCTCTGTGCGCAACCCTACGGGCGCTTCGCGGATGCCTTCGCTCCCGGCGAATGCTCGAACCCGATGAGGATCCTCACCTTTCCCTCACTACATACAAAAAAACCACCTCGCGGTGGTTTTTGTTTGTATGGCGGTGAGGGAGGGATTCGAACCCTCGGTACCGTGAAGTACACACACTTTCCAGGCGTGCTCTTTCGACCACTCAGACACCTCACCAAAATCAGAGGGCGCACTCTACACAAGGCGCTGTTAAAACGCAAGATGTACTCACACCACTGCACTGTATTTGGTAATGCTCTACTGACTGAGTTGCTACCAATATACCCCGATAAACCCTACCGTAAGGCCTGTTTATCGCTTCTTATGATGATGAATTATGTGACAAATCTTGAGCCATTGGGTAAATCCATGTAATCTTATTAGACTTTAGGCTAATATCCGTTGATTAGCATTAACTACATCGATACTCCACTGATTACTGGAACTGCTGCATGCGACGCCCGCAAAATACCTCATCATCCGCAAAGACTAAGGCACCCAATAATACTGATCCCTCTATTGTAAGCGCTGGCAAACCCGAGCAGCATCCACAAAATAACCATTTTCGTGAATTCTTACTGCTTATCACCCTTATCGTTCTTGGTATCCATCACCATCAAATACTATCCAACCTATCTGCACCAATAGCAGTGGTCCCTTTAGCTATTGCCTGTGCACTGATTATCTTTTTGATGATTACCTATTGGAGCCATAAAAAACCGCTTTCAGCTAAAGTGCAAGATGGATTCAGCTTTATCGATGGTCTGCTCACTGCCATTGTGATTTCAGAAATTAACTACCTTATATGGGCAAGCCTTATTCTTATCACTCTGCTATACGTTAAATCACTCTATGCAAATACCACAAGACCATGGTTGCTAACCAATACAGGGCTAGTTGTTGGGGTGTTATTAGGCATATTTGTTTTACAAAATACCAACTACACGCTGGCTATACCTACCACCACAGCAGATATTTTATCTATTGCCGTGGCACTGGGCGGATTGTTGTTTTGCAGTTGGCATACTTACTCGGTAAAAAAACAGTCTCGCGTTTTAGAAAGCCAAAGTGAAGAGCTACAAGCGCAAATCAAAGAATACAAACTTCAAGCGTATGAGCTGTCGCGCTTTTTGCCTTCGTCGGCCAAAATACAGTTAGAAAAGAAAAAGAAACCCAAAATCGAGCGTAAACCTATCACCATTTTCTTCTCTGATATTGTTGGCTTTTCAAGCTTGAGTGAAGAATTAGAAGCAGAAACACTCTCGAATGTATTAAGTAGTTATCTGGCAGAAATGAGTGATATTGTAGCCCAGTACAATGGCACCATAGATAAGTTTATTGGCGATGCCATTATGGTAACGTTTGGGGACGACAGCACAACCACACAAGGAGTTAAAAAGGATGCCATTGCTTGCGTGTCTATGGCGATTTCCATGGGCAAGCGTATGCGTGAATTACAAGCCACATGGGCTGAAATGGGGATAAAAAAACCACTGCAAATTCGTATGGGTATTAATTCCGGTTACTGTACCGTTGGTGCGTTTGGTACTAGCCAGCACTTAGATTACACCGCTTTAGGGGTACATGTTAATTTAGCTAGCCGCTTAGAATCTGCAGGTAAACCTGAAGATATTCTTATCTCACACGAAACATGGAATCTTGTTAAAGACACGATCTTGTGTAAGGACCGCGGGCAAATAAAAGCTAAAGGATTTACTCATCCGGTTCAAGTTTATCAGGTGATTAACCACCGTAAAGAATTGGGTAGTAACCAAAGTTATTACTCCAAAACCATCGATGGTTTCTCGATGCACTTAGATATGCAAAAAGTTAAAAATTATGATCGCGAGAAAGTGATTTCTACTTTAGAGTTAGCCGCTAAAAAACTCAAAGAAAAATTGCCTAGAGGCTAATGCCTATTTTACTGTCTAATAGTACGCAGTACATTGGACTCTAATAAACTCTGCCCGGCAGGATAACTACTGCGCAAAGGATTAATATCTAAACCGCCGCGGCGTGTATAACGTGCGTATACAGTTAGGCGTTCGGGCTGGCAATACTTTTGTATATCACAAAATAAACGTTCAACACTGTTTTCGTGATAGTCTTGATGCTCGCGAAAAGAAATAATATAAGCCAGCAGACTCTCGTGTTTAATCGCCGCTCCCGCATATTCAATAAATACTGTTGCCCAATCCGGTTGATCGGTCACTGGGCAATTGGTCTTTAATAGATGGCTATAAACCACTTCGTTCGCCTGCTGCGTAGCCGACACCTGTAATAACTCCGGTGTTGGTTGATAGTGAGAGACCTCTATATCAATGTCATCTAGATACGAGCCAATAGGCTCATCCACCAAACAGGATTTCGCATAGTGTAATGGTAAAATATTAACGGTCACTGGCGCACCTGCGGCTGCCGACAAATCGACAGACAATAAAGACTTTACTTTACGATCATCGTCGAACGAGGTTTGGTTTAAAGAGTTTAAGTAAAGTTTAAACGACTTTGACTCAATAATATTCGGCGAATCACTGGGCAAAATAAATTCGGCCAACCGCACCTGCGGTTTACCTTTGCTATCCAACCATGAGACCTCATAAGCGGTCCAACGGTCCTCACCACGAAAAGGAAGATCCTGTTGTAAACCTAACTGCTCGCGAGCAACGGTACGTGGAATCGCAAATAATAATTCTGGGCTATAATGGCTCACATATTCGGTTCTATGGCCCAGCGGATTGTCAATCGCCATTGTAATATACCTTCTGAATTTAAGAGCGCATGCGCGTGCCGTGCGCTAATAATCGTAAACAAATAATGGTGAGTAGTACAACAAACACCATCACTCCCATAAACGCATGGGCAATATTAATATCCGAAATCCCTAAAATACCGTAACGAAACGCATTGACCATATATAGAATAGGATTGAGCTGAGATACCGATTGCCAGAAAGGTGGCAACAAACTAATGGAATAAAAAACACCACCTAGGTAGGTTAAGGGGGTTAAAACAAAGGTAGGAATAATAGAAATATCATCGAATGTACGTGCGAATACTGCATTAAAAAAACCCGCTAATGCAAACACAACGGATGTCATAAATACAATGGAAACCGTAATCGGCAAACTATAAATCGTAAGATCCGTAAAGAGTAGAGATACCAAGGTGACAATAAACCCGACCAATAAACCGCGACAAACACCCCCAAATACATAGCCCAACAGAATAATATAATTAGGTGTGGGGGAAACTAATACTTCTTCGATACTGCGCTGAAATTTAACACCAAAAAATGACGACACAACATTACCGTAAGAATTGGTAATCACCGACATCATAATCAGCCCTGGCACCACAAAATCCATATAACGGAAGCCATCCATTTCGCCAATACGTGAGCCGATTAATTGTCCAAAAATCACAAAATACAAGCCCATGGTAATCACTGGTGGTAATAGGGTTTGCCCCCAAATACGGGTAAAACGTACAATTTCTTTTCTAATAATGGTGCAAAGAGCAATCCACTGTTCTGCTATGGTCATCTTATGACTCCTCCTGCACATCGTTTTTTTCCACTAAGGAAACAAACAGCTCTTCTAAACGATTGGCCTTATTACGCATACTTAATACCTCGATCGATTGCTCTGCCAATAACGCAAAAACCGCATTCAAAGACTGGCCTTTTTCCAGCTCAACCTCGACTGAATGCGCATCTGCCAAGGTTACCGGGTAATCCCCTAATACTGGGGGTGATGACAAAGCATTTTTCACATCAAACACAAAGGTTTCTTTATGCAAACGCTGTAATAGAGCTTTAATGCTGGTGTTTTCAACAATGAGCCCTTTATCGATAATCGCAATATTACGACACAAACTTTCTGCTTCCTCCAAGTAGTGCGTCGTTAAAATAATGGTGGTGCCCTGTGCATTAATCTCTTGCAAAAATGACCACATGGATCGTCTAAGCTCGATATCAACACCAGCCGTTGGCTCATCCAATATCAACAAACGTGGCTCATGGACTAATGCACGGGCAATTAATAAACGCCGTTTCATACCTCCGGATAAGCTACGTGATGGTGTATTACGTTTGTCCCATAAACCTAATTTACGCAAATATTTTTCTGCGCGTTCTGTCGCTAATTTGCGTGGCATACCGTAATAACCACCTTGGTTAACAACAATATCGCCGACTTTTTCGAACTGATTAAAATTAAACTCCTGCGGCACCACTCCAATATCGCGTTTAGCATTGGAAAAATCGTGATCGATATCCTTACCAAAAATACGCACTGTACCCGCACTTTTTACCACCAAGGAAGATATCACACCGATTGTGGTGGATTTACCGGCCCCATTAGGGCCTAACAGAGCAAAAAAGTCGCCTTGCTCAACGGTTAAATCAATCCCTTTTAAGGCCTGAAAACCGTTGTCATAGACTTTATTAAGCCCTCGAATAGATAATGCTTCGCTCATAATGTTACTCAGTTATTCTTTACAGGAAGAAAAAAGATAAGTCATGATTTATTAATAGACGAGAATACGACTAGCTGTTGGATTATAATGTGCAACACTACCGCCAAACAAACAGAGCACGAAAACGCCAATATGACCCATTATACCCAATACGTACGCTATCATGTGGACTTACTCAAAAAATTTAAAGCGGCGAATGCAACCCAAAGCCCATTTAATGGAGAAGACATTGGCGATCAATTAAGCGAAAGCGACGAAGAATTTATTAACACCTATACACAGCTGTGTGATGCCACCCATTATAACGAATCACTCTACGAACAGGGGCAATGGATGATTGGGCGCATTATTAGTACATACTCACACCTAACCCCTGAATTACCTCGCGATTTATTATGGTTCTTCGGTGGCGATTGTTTACATTATATGCCCGACGAAGAAATTGCCTTTTACCAACAACTGGATGAATTACGATTTACCGCCGAAGAAGCCGATAAACCCTTTGACTATCCTGCAGCCAAAGATAGTTTATTGAAAGCGCATTAACAGTGAGCTCGCAATTTTACAGTCTATCCTAACTGTCTATACTAAGAATAATCAATACGAACCATAGCGGTCGCCACTGCTATTAAAGGTATATCACCATGAAAGAAGAAGATGCTGTTGGAAAACTCACCACACGTACACTGGCAATGCCATCGGATACCAATGCCGCTGGCGATATTTTTGGTGGCTGGGTGCTCTCTCAAATGGATATCGCTGCAGGTATTTGCGCAGGGCAACGCGCTCAAGGGCGGGTAGTCACTGTTGCTGTAGAGAGTATGAGTTTTATACGCGCGGTTAAGGTGGGGGATATCTTAGGTTTATACACACATGTTGCCGAATTAGGTAATACCTCCATGGTAGTCAATGTAGAAGCCTGGGTACGACGCAACCGTATTGGACTACGAGAAAAAGTCACTGAAGGCCGTTTTAAATTTGTTGCTTTGGACGAAAACGGTAAATCCACACCGCTACCTGCCGAAGAAGATTTGCCCGATTACGCGCGAGAATCTATCTAGTTATTATATAACTGGCATATCACTGGCAACGAAATTTCGATTACCATTTTCAATACTTATGCCATTAACGAATATCACGACAAATTAAGTAGACTACATATTTTATTCTCGTCAATATCGTTAGTACGTAATAAAAATGTCATCCTCTTAGCGATTGAAAAAAATAAAATTTGAGCTATACCTATAAGTAATAGTAGAAGTTCCTTATTTATGTGAATAAAGAAGAGAGTCTGTGCTGTGAATAAATGTGTATTGCTTTTTTTAGTTTGCTTGTTGCAACTGGGTTCCGCTAAAGCGGGATACGATATTGCGCAAAACCCATTGGCTGACGATAGTGTGGCTAACAGCCGCTTAAATTATTATTTAAAAAATATTCATATTGATGCTTCAGAACAACAAAAGCAGCGGATGATAAAATGGCTTAACCAAATCGCCATGGTAGAAAAAGGCCAGCAAACCCTATCGGCTATTGCTCAATCTGGACATCAACTCACCATTATCCACGCCCCCGAAACACGCGTTCACGCAGGCAAAACCGTTGCCCCTCTTACACAAGACTTAATTAACGGCAAAGGCGCAAGCGTTGTTATCAAAATAGATATCAACATGCCCGATACAGGCACTCACTGGGTATACAACGATAAAAAGGAATTAATCGAATTTAATGCCATACAAAATATTTACCACGAACTAGCCCACGCGATGCACCAAATGCAAGGCACATGGCGTTATTTTAATTCAGAGGCGCAAGCCATCGAAGAAGAAAATATTTTTCGCAAACAACTGGCCGCACTTAACAACCATTCCCCTACCCAACGTTATGGTAAGAATGGATTGATGATTCATGATCATCAAATAAGCAGTATTATTGAATGAGTAAAGGGGTAGAGTAAAGTTAGTAAAGGGGTCAGAAGTTAGTAAAGGGGTCAGCTT
>JAHDEM010000054.1 GCA_020628895.1 Candidatus Endobugula sp. | reverse complement strand
CGGTAAATACCGATCAGACCGGTCAATTCTACCTCCCAACCGGTTTCTTCAAGAGTTTCTCGAATGGCAGCATCAGTTAAATCTTCGCCTTCATCTAAATGTCCGGCAGGTTGGTTGTAAACATTTTTACCGTCACGTGTCTCGTGTACTAGCAAATATTCTCTTTCGCCTTCTTGATTGACTCTATCAATCACAGTGGCAACGGTCACATTGGGTTTCCAGCGCTCCATATGACAATATTCTCCTGTATTTAACGACTATTTTTTACGGTTAGGTTTGTATTTTGTCGTGGGTTTAGTATTCCGATTAGACTTGCGTACGAAGCTTTTACGAGGTTTTTGGCGATAAGGTTTATCAATGGGCAAATTGGGTATGGTGATGCTCTGATATTCACCGGGTTGTAAATCACCGAGCTCCCAATCGCCGATTCGCACTCTTACTAGCCGTAAGGTGGGTAAGCCTACTGATGCAGTCATTCGCCTAACTTGCCGGTTTCGCCCTTCACTGATGGTAATCGATAACCAATGGGTGGGAATGGACTGTCGGAATCGAACAGGAGGGTGTCTGTCCCAGACTGTGGGGGGATTAATTACTTCGACTAGAGCAGGTTTTGTTTTGCCGTCTTTAAGCTCCACGCCTACTCTCAAGGCATCTACCGCGTGGGGGTTTTCTTCGCCTTCTACCTGAACCCAGTAAGTTTTGGGCAGTTTATGCTTGGGGTGTGCAATTTGATGTTGTAGTGCACCGTCATCAGTCAGTAATAAAAGGCCTTCAGAATCGTAGTCTAAACGTCCGGCAGGGTAAACTTGCTTGCTGTCGATGTACTTGGCCAGTGTTTCTCTTTTTTCCTTACCTTCAGGCCGTTCATCGGTAAATTGAGAGAGTACTCGAAAAGGCTTATTGAGCAATATTAAAGTCGACATGATGATGGATATATCTGTGAGTAATGAGGTATCTTACGGCGTAGAGTCTATAATGTCATGGATTTAGCGCTTCTTATGCCTATTCAGCCGATTAATGTGCTATATCACCATCATTAATATGAAATTGTGGTAGTATCACCGCCCTTAATAATAGCCCCTAATTTCTGATATAGGGGCTCTACAATTTTTGTGCTCTAGGCACCGTTTTTCTTTTAAATACATGTGACTGTATGCGAAGTCGCACAGTCAATCGATCGATTTTTACTAGGATAGAGGAAACCAAACAATGTCAGATCAGCAACCTACGATTATTTATACTCATACGGATGAAGCGCCAGCATTAGCGACCTATTCGTTTTTGCCCGTTGTTAAAGCGTATACAAAAGTCGCTGGGGTAGAAGTTGAAACACGAGACATTTCATTAGCTGCTCGTATTCTTGCAGTATTTCCTGAATTTTTAACCGAAGAGCAGCGTGTAAGCGATGCTTTATCAGAGCTGGGTGAGTTAGCAAAAACACCTTCAGCAAACATTATTAAACTACCTAACGTGAGTGCATCTATTCCACAGTTAACTGCCGCGGTTAAAGAACTACAGTCACAAGGGTATGCCTTACCAGATTATCCCGAAGAAGCGTCAACCGACGAAGAAAAAGACATTAAAGCCCGTTACGACAAAGTAAAAGGTAGTGCTGTTAACCCTGTATTGCGTGAAGGTAATTCAGACCGTCGTGCACCAGCTGCCGTTAAAGAATATGCGCGTAATAATCCACATTCAATGGGTGCTTGGACAGCGGATTCTAAAAGTCATGTTGCCAGCATGACAGACGGTGATTTTTACGGCAGTGAAAAGTCGGTCACGATCGAATCAGCAGGTAGTGTAAAAATCGAGCACGTTGCGCAAGATGGTTCTGTCACAACTCTAAAAGAAAGTGTTGCTGTGTTGGCCGGTGAAATTATTGATTGTTCAGTAATGAGCCAATCGGCACTGGGTGAATTTTTAGAAAAAGAAATCAGCGCAGCTAAAGAAGAAGATGTACTGTTGTCTCTGCATATGAAAGCAACAATGATGAAAGTCTCTGACCCGATTATTTTTGGTATGGCAGTAAAAGTTTTCTTTAAAGATGTTTTCGAAAAATATGCAGCTGTATTTGAAGAATTAGGTGTTGATGCCAACAACGGTCTTGGTGATGTGTATGCAAAAATTCAGCAATTACCAGAAGCACAACGCACAGAAATTGAAGCGGCAATTGCCGATGTTTATAAAACACGCCCAGAACTGGCGATGGTAAACTCGGATAAAGGTATTACTAATTTACACGTTCCTAGTGATGTGATTATTGATGCATCTATGCCTGCTGCTATTCGTTCTTCAGGTCAAATGTGGGATGCTAATGGTCAGTTAAAAGATACCAAAGCACTTATTCCTGATCGTAGTTATGCAGGTGTTTATCAAGCAACCATTGATGATTGTAAGAAAAATGGTGCACTTGATCCTGTAACTATGGGTAGTGTTTCTAATGTGGGCTTAATGGCTCAGAAAGCGGAAGAATATGGTTCGCATGACAAAACCTTCCAAATGTCAGCAGCCGGTACCGTGCGTGTAGTGAGTGACTCTGGTGAAGAGTTGATGGTCCAGAGTGTTGCACAAGGTGATATCTGGCGTATGTGTCAGGCAAAAGATGCACCGATTCAAGATTGGGTTAAGTTGGCGGTGAATCGAGCTCGTGCTACAGGCAACCCGATTGTATTTTGGTTAGATGCTAATCGTGCTCACGATGCGCAATTAATTAAAAAAGTAGAACAGTATTTACCGAATCACGATACTGATGGTTTGGATATTCAAATTCTTGCCCCTGTAGAAGCAACCACTTTTTCATTGGCTCGTATGCGCGATGGTAAAGATACTATCTCGGTAACGGGTAATGTTTTACGTGACTATTTAACCGATCTATTTCCTATCCTAGAAGTGGGTACTAGTGCAAAAATGCTATCGATTGTGCCTTTAATGAACGGTGGTGGTTTATTTGAAACCGGTGCCGGTGGTTCAGCGCCTAAACACGTTCAGCAGTTTGTAGAAGAAGGGCATTTACGTTGGGATTCTCTTGGAGAGTTTTTAGCGTTAGCGGCATCACTGGAGCATTTATCAAATACTTTTGATAATGCAAAAGCAAAAATTTTGGGTGAAACTTTAGACCAAGCTACCACAAAATTTTTACTAGAAAATAAATCACCTTCACGTAAAGTGGGTGAATTAGATAACCGCGGTAGTCATTTTTATTTATCAATGTATTGGGCACAAGCACTTGCAGAACAAACTAATGATGAAGAGCTGCAGGCAATATTTACACCGGTGGCTAAAGCGTTTACCGATAATGAATCTGTTATCCTAAACGAACTAAAAGATGCGCAAGGCCAAGCAGTTGATATTGCTGGTTACTATCAACCCAATACCGAGCTAACGGCTAAGGCTATGCGTCCTAGTAAATCATTCAACAGCATTGTAGAATCTGTTTAATTGCTTTTGATGATTAAGTAATTTACTAAATGCACCGATAAAAAAGGCCGCTAAAATAGCGGCCTTTTTTGTTAGAAAACAGTTTAGATAATAAAAGCAATTTGCCATTTAAAATTTATCTTAGCTTCTGAATAATCCGATTTTTGACTAAAGACAACTACAAGCCAAGCTTCTTTTTGATGGTATATCTGTTATTTTATGGGCAAGTAAAACCGTTGGGTGCAATATGCACCTGTTAGTTTGCTGTGTTATTTACTAACCCAAAAGAGTTAAGCTGTTTCCAGTTGTTCTTTATGTTCGGGCTGCGCGGTTTTGGGTGTAACGTTATCACCAGTGGTCACATCGTTAGCAGTAATATTAGTTGCATGAGAGCCTTTGTCGCCAGCAATGATGTCGAAAGAGACAGACTGTCCTGCTTTGAGAGTTTTATAACCCTCCATCATTATTGAGCTGTAGTGTGCAAAAAGATCTTCGCCGCCATTGTCAGGTAGAATAAAACCGTAACCTTTAGCATTGTTAAACCACTTAACGGTACCAGTTGCCATGCTTACTTCCTTCTCGCTTTTTTTGCGCGTTAATCAACAGAAAACAGATGATTAGAACAGGCATTTACGTGTTATTATTATCAGCTAATTTGTTCGAAAAATGAGCGAACGACCAAGTTATACGCAAACATTTGAGCAATGTCAAATTTTTGTTCATCTGCACGCCAGACGTGGCGCGTATAGTTACAATGACAATATTCTGGCAGACTAGAAAATCATGTTTTTATCACAATTTAATATGGGTATTCTTCCAAATCATCTACTAAGATTAAATAAAGACGATCATGAGTATGATCATGGGGACGGCTTATTATTGCAGGAAGCTAAGCCAATAGTTAAGAAGCCCCCTATGTATAAGGTGATTATGCTCAATGATGATTACTCGCCAATGGAATTTGTAGTTTATGTGCTGGAAAGCTTCTTTAATATGTCTAGAGAGCAAGCTACAAAAGTCATGTTGCAAGTACATACAGAGGGTAAGGCAGTATGCGGTATTTTTACCCGTGATATTGCAGAAACGAAAGCTGCGCAAGTAATGCAATGCGCAAAAGACAATGAGCATCCACTGATGTGTGAAATTGATGCTGTTGAAGACGAATAAGTGAGTAAGTGCGAGGAAGTAAGATGTTAAGTAAAGAGTTAGAGCAAACGCTAAATAATGCCTTTACTGCTGCTCGGTCAAAACGTCATGAGTTTATGACTGTTGAGCATTTATTGTTATCACTACTTGATAATGATTCAGCAATGTCGGTGCTTAAGGCCTGTGGGTCTGATTTGGTTCACTTGAGGTCTGAATTAACGGAATTTATTGATACAACAACACCGTTATTTACCCCCGAAGATAACGATAGAGAAACACAGCCGACATTGGGTTTTCAGCGTGTTTTACAAAGAGCGGTGTTCCATGTGCAGTCATCGGGTAAACAAGAAGTATCTGGTGCGAATGTATTAGTGGCTATATTTAGTGAGCAGGAAAGCCAAGCGGTTTACTTCTTGAAAGTGCAAAATATAGCTCGTATCGATGTTGTTAATTACATTACTCATGGTATTTCGAAAGTAGGGGATGATAGTGTTAACCCTACCGATGAATCAGAGCAAAATGATACGGTTGAGGGTGCAGAAGGAGCCGGCGCTTCAGCAAATCCACTAGAAAGCTATGCCACAAATCTTAACGAATTAGCGCTGGAAGGAAAAATCGATCCATTGATTGGACGTGATTTTGAGGTTGAGCGGGTAGGGCAAATTCTTTCCCGTCGTCGAAAAAACAATCCTTTATTGGTCGGTGAATCCGGTGTAGGAAAAACTGCTATAGCTGAAGGGTTAGCGAAGCAAATTGTGGATGGTTTGGTCCCTGAGGTGTTAGAAAATAGTGTGGTTTATTCCTTAGATATGGGTGCGCTTTTAGCGGGTACTAAATACCGAGGAGATTTTGAAAAACGCCTCAAAGCATTGTTGGCTGAGCTTAAAAAGCGCAAAGATTCGATTTTATTTATTGATGAAATTCACACGATCATTGGTGCTGGAGCCACATCCGGTGGTGTAATGGATGCCTCTAATCTGCTTAAGCCCTTACTGTCTTCTGGTGAAATGCGTTGCATTGGTTCAACGACTTTCCAGGAGTATCGAGGTGTGTTTGATAAAGATCGTGCACTTTCTCGTCGATTCCAGAAAGTCGATGTGAATGAACCAACCGTTGATGATACTTACAAAATATTGAAGGGTTTAAAGTCTCGTTTCGAAGAGCATCATCATATTAAATATACAGATACGGCGTTACGCTCGGCGGCTGAATTGTCGAATCGATATATTAACGATCGTTTTATGCCAGATAAGGCCATTGATGTGATTGATGAAGCCGGTGCCTATCAGCAATTAAAACCAGCGAACAAGCGCAAAAAACAGCTCGGTGTTCACGATATCGAGAACATTGTGGCGAAGATTGCTCGTATTCCTGCGAAAACCATATCTAGTAGCGATAAGGATCAGCTGCAGAAGCTCGATAGTACCTTAAAAATGACAGTTTTTGGTCAAGATGAAGGGATCGATGCGCTGACTACTTCTATTAAACTCTCTCGTGCAGGTTTAGGAGCAGAAGAAAAGCCGATCGGTTCATTCCTATTTTCCGGGCCTACTGGTGTGGGTAAGACGGAGCTATGTCGACAATTGGCCGATGCGATGGGTGTTGAGCTTATTCGATTTGATATGTCGGAATATATGGAAAGGCATACGGTGTCTCGTCTTATCGGTGCACCTCCAGGTTATGTTGGCTTTGATCAAGGTGGATTATTAACTGAAGCGGTAACGAAAAACCCATACAGCGTTGTTTTGCTAGATGAGATCGAAAAAGCACATCCAGAGGTCTTTAACCTGTTATTACAAGTGATGGATCATGGAACATTAACGGATAACAATGGTAGAAAATCAGATTTCCGCAATGTGGTATTGATTATGACAACCAATGCCGGTGCAGAGGAAATGAGCCGAGCTTCTATTGGCTTTGCTCAGCAAGATCATAGTTCTGATGGCAAAGAAGCGTTGAAAAAGATGTTTACGCCTGAGTTTCGTAACCGTCTTGATGCGATTATCCAGTTCTCTGCCTTGTCTGAAGAAGTCATTAAAACGGTGGTGGATAAGTTCCTTGTACAGCTTCAGTCTCAGTTAGATGAAAAGCATGTTCATCTTGAGGTTGAAGAAGAAGCAAGGCAGTGGTTAGCCAATAACGGATATGACGCTAAAATGGGTGCTAGGCCTATGGCGCGCCTGATTCAGGAAAAATTGAAAAAACCACTTGCTGAGATGGTCTTATTTGGTGAATTATCCAATGGCGGTACTGTAAGGGTTACCGTTGAAGAGGGAGAGCTTCATCTAGAGACCGACAAAGAGCTCGAAACGGTTTAGCTCAAGCTGCTAAAATCAACCAATAAAAAAGAGGCCTTAAGGCCTCTTTTTTATTGGTTATGTATTAAGACTAGAGACATTAACGCGCTCTAAATGTAATGCGTCCTTTTGATAAATCGTAAGGAGTCATTTCTACCTTCACTTTATCGCCAGTTAAAATGCGGATATAGTTTTTACGCATTTTTCCAGAGATATGGGCGGTAACCACGTGACCGTTTTCTAACTTCACGCGAAAAGTGGTATTAGGTAAAGTATCAATCACTTCGCCTTCTAATTCGATATTGTCTTCTTTTGCCATTCGGGTGATTTATCCTAATCCGGTAAAATTTAAGCGCTGCATTTTGCCTGAAAACCCTACAATATCCAAGTCAATATGGAAATTTAAAAGACAAATCGATGATTTATTGGGTATTTATTTTTAATTGACGAGTATCCAGCTCTCACCAGACTGTATTTCAAGTGGGCGATAACTGGATTTATAATTCATTTTATTTGAGTTTTTAATCCAATAGCCTAAATAAACGCTATCCAAATGGAGCTTTTTGGCCTCTCTTACAAGATATAAGATGGCGAGGCTTCCCAGACTTCGTTTTTCCATAGCGGGGTTGTAATAGGTGTAAACGGCTGATATGCCGTTATCCATAATATCAGCCACTGAACAGGCAATCAGTTGGCCATTTAAGCGGAATTCATAATAACAGCTTGAGTGCCACTGGCTGCCGAGAAAGCTAATAAACTGAGTTTTTGAAGGGGGGAACATATCACCGTCGCTATGGCGTTGGTTGATGTATTGCTCATAGAGTGCGTAATGCTCATCGGTATCAATGGTATCTGTTGAGGTCACCACAATATCTGAATTTCGTTTCCAGGTGCGTTTTTGGCTTCGGCTAGGCTCAAATAAAGCCGCAGGGATGCGCATGGGTACACAGGCATCACAGTCTGCGCATAGTGGTTTATAAATATGTGTTCCGCTGCGTCTAAAGCCATATTCAGACAATTGTGAATATAGGGCTTTATTAATGCGTTGTTTAGGGCTTAAGAATACGGTAGAAGCGGTTTCATCTTCTAAATAGCTACAGCTATGGGGTTGTGTCTGGAAAAATTGTAATGACTCTAGGTCAGAGACTTCTTCTATGGCATCTATTTTATTATCAAGGTTTGTCATAAGTTACCGTTTTGACTTCCTGCTATTCGTTTCCCCAGTGATCTGGGGTATTGCAAACGTACTGCCTGATAAGGCCTTCAAATTCTTCTCTAGGAGTCTCATTAGCCCCTAGTGTCGCTAGGTGGCTATTGTGTACCTGACAATCAATAGCCACATAATGCCATTGTTTGAGCTGTTGAGCTAGGTGCGCTAGCGCAATTTTTGAACCGTTTGTACGAAAACTGAACATAGACTCCCCGAAAAACAACTGTCCTAGCGATAATCCGTATAAGCCGCCGATTAAAGTATCTTGCTCCCAGACTTCAACAGAGTGTGCATGGCCCTCCTTATGAAGCTGTGTGTAGGCTTGCACAATGTCTTCGCTGATCCACGTTCCTGCTTCAGGTTGGTTAGAACGAGGTTGTGCACAGGCTTGAATAACATCTTCGAAAGCGTTGTCGAAAGTCACGGTATATTGTTTCCTTTTGATGACCTTTCTTAGGCTTTTGCTAATATGCAGTTGGTCAATATAAATAACGCTACGAGGTGAGGGTGACCACCACAATATGGGTTCTCCCTCGCTAAACCATGGGAAGATGCCTTGCGAATAAGCTTTTAGCAACCATTGAGAGGTTAGCTGTCCGCCGGCAGCTAATAATCCATTGGGTTCATCTAATGCCTGGCAAGTATTAGGGAACAATGGGGTGTTGGAGTCTAACCAAGGTAATTCAAACATATGTTTCATCTGTTAAAAAGTATGTGGCTATATACTATCGCTATTATAGCGTTTCATTAACAGCAGTTTATGTGTGAGATTGTCATTTAGATGAAAAAAGTAAGCCATAAAATTCTAAGGGGCTAATTATTATGAGTGCTGCTAAATTAACCAACTATGTTGCTGGGCTACTACTAATGTTATGTGGTGTAATGGCGTGTTTTTTTCCTATAATAGTCGGGGATTACTACGGCATGAAACTTGAGCAGGCTCAAGCGATAACTACATTGAGAGTTGTCGGCGGTTTCTTTATTTCCGTGGGTTGGTTGTTTATTATTTTTGCTCGAAAAAACGCTCATAATAAAGAACTATTATTTTCTTTATTGGTTATAATGATCGGGTTTGCAGCATCACGGATATTGGGTTTGATCATAGATGGTGTTCAACAAAGTTCTATGCTGTATGAGCTGTACTTTGAATTGTTTTGCATTGTTTTTGTCGCTTATGTTTATTTTTTAGAAAATCGCAATGCTACGCTTAATGACAAGTACATAGATAAATAAAACCCCAAATTTATTTTCGTTAAACGTTAAACTGATTATTAACTGTAAATAGGATCATAATAATGAATAAAGTTGTGCTTATTATATTAGCTATTTTTTTACCGCCTGTAGCTGTATTTCTTAAAGCAGGGATAGGTAAAGATTTGATTATTAATATCATTCTATGTCTGCTTATGTTTTTCCCAGGTATGGTTCATGCCTTGTGGCGGGTGACCAAATAATATTTTATAGTGTGTTTCCTTAACATTTAGATAGCAGTACCATCATGCAAAGCAAAAAAGTACGAACACCACTGGTGACATTCGATGATTTAAGTCTAGAAGAAACCGCTAAAAAAATTATAGGCTTAAGCAAAAGGGATGATCAATTTTCTTATGTGGTAACACCGAATATAGATCATTTAGAAAGGCTGCTTAAAGTTTCTGCTGATGATGATTACTATAAAGCGTATACGTCGTCTACCTTAACATTGTGTGATAGTCGAATACTGGCGAAGTTGTTATCTTTAGCAAAAAAGAATATCGAAAATATTGTTCCTGGAAGCGACTTAACAGAATACCTTTTTGCGCATGTATTGTCAGAGAATGATAAGGTACTTATATTTGGCTGTGCTGAGGCAGAAGTCGCTTTGCTAAGGCACCAGCACCCTGAGCTCAATCTCTATCATGTAAATCCGTCGATGGGTTTTATCGATAAAAAGCAAGAAGTTGAGAATCTTATCGAAGAAGTTAAGGCAATTGATGCGGATTATATTTTCTTGGCTGTGGGTTCGCCACGGCAAGAAATTTTTGCTCGCAAGTTGTATGAAGCTGGATTAAAAAGAGGCGTTGCTCTATGTATTGGTGCCTCTATTAATTTTATTGTTGGGTTGGAGGTGAGAGCGCCTAGGCTCCTACAGCGATTACACTTAGAATGGTTTTTTCGTATGGCGCAAGATCCTGTTCGTTTGGTCAAGCGGTACTCATCAAACGCTTTACATTTGCCGAAAATTCTTATGCGATTGCGTTAAGGTTAAATAGGCAATTCTCTGTGTTGAGGCCTCTTTTCTGAGACCCCTTATCATACTGCCTTATTGATCCAGATATTTTTCAGCGTCTAATGCCGCCATGCAACCAGAGCCAGCAGAGGTAATTGCTTGTCGGTATATATGATCAGCAACATCTCCGCAGGCATAAACACCTTCAATGCTGCTTTGTGTGGCGTTACCATTTAATCCGCTGTTAACCACAATATAACCATCTTTCATGTCAAGCTGGTCAGCAAAGATGTCGGTATTGGGTTTATGTCCAATGGCCACGAACACCCCTTGCAGGTCGATATCGCTTAGTGAATTGTCTTCGGTGCTTTTAACGCGCATACCAGTAACGCCACTGGCATCACCTAAGACTTCATCTAACTGATGGTTCCATAGGATAGTGATGTTGCCGCTTTTTTCTTTTTCAAAAATTTTATCTTGCAAAATCTTTTCTGAGCGTAGTGAATCTCTTCTATGAACTAAGACCACTTCTTTACAAATGTTGGATAAATAGAGCGCTTCTTCTACCGCGGTGTTACCACCGCCAATAACAGCGACTTTTTGTTCTTTGTAAAAAAAACCATCGCAAGTTGCACAAGCGCTCACACCTTTACCCATAAAGGCTTTTTCCGATTCCAATCCTAAGTATTGGGCTGATGCACCGGTGGCAATAATTAGAGCATCACAGGTATAGGTGTCATTTCCTTTCAGGGTAAAAGGGCGTTTTTTTAGGTCAACTTCGTTAATATGGTCGAAAATAATATTCGTGTCGAACCTTTCAGCATGCTTCTGCATATCAAGCATTAAGTCTGGTCCTTGTAAATCATGTGTCCCACCTGGCCAGTTTTCTACTTCAGTGGTAGTGGTTAGCTGACCACCTTGTTGCATACCTGTAATAACAACAGGGTTTAAATTGGCTCTTGCGGCATAAATAGCCGCAGTATAGCCTGCAGGGCCTGAGCCGAGGATTATCAAGCGATGATGTTGAGTGGTAATCATTTGGGACCTTAATCATTAACGAGTAGAGATAAAGCTAGGGTGCAATTCTATGATGTGAGGGCTATAGTATTGCCCATCGTGTTGAACATCACTTAATTTACACTAACAGACTGAATACGCTAGTAAAATTAGCCACAGCCATTACAATAGCGAGGCATGATAACATGGTGTGCTTGGGACTCATAGCGAGTTTTCCGGTGCATATGAAATTTGGGATCAGGTCAGCAAAGAGCCTCTAAGGAATCATATTGAAATCTACCACTAAAGCGATGAAATCAGAAGAATCTTCAGCCCAGCTACTTATTATTCGAATCCTCAAGGAAGGGGCGTTTATTCTGTGGTTATTGCTATGTGTCTATTTACTGCTTGCGTTGGCTTCTTATTCTTCTGCAGACCCTCATGGCTGGTCTAGCACTGGAACCAATGTTGTTGTACAAAATGCCTTAGGGGCTACCGGTGCATGGTTAGCTGACCGTTTTTTTTCTTTTTTCGGCTATGTGGCCTATATCTTCCCATTGATGATTGCTTACCGACTGTGGTGTCTTTTCCGCCAACGCCATATGCCTGTGCCGTTTAACTCTGCTTTATTCGGTTTAAGAAGTATTGGTTTGGTGCTATTTGTTGTTGCCACCACAGGGCTGATCTCTATACAAACGGTGGGAGAGGTGAGTGCATTGCCTTTTTCTGGCGGTGGGTTGCTAGGTATTAGTACTGCTGAAGCTTTGGAAACGGCATTAGGCTTTATTGGTTCGACCCTATTATTTTTAGCAATGGCATTATTCGGCTTTACTATATATACCGATTTTTCGTGGCTTACATTTATTGATAATCTTGGTCGATTAACATTATTAGCGGTAGAAAAGTCTACGCTTTATGTGCGTTCAATTTCATCACGTTATCTCAAGCAAAAACAAGAAAAAGAGCAGGTAAAGGCCGTGGTTCAGTCTCGGCAGGAGGCGAGTGCCCGTCAGGCTAAACGCATGCAGGATCGAATTCCTCCCACTATTGAGAAGCCTGTTGCTAAGCCGAAATTAAGTCCCAGAGTAGAGAAAGAAAAGCAAGCAGTGCTTTTTGATGCACCAGTAGTAGGCGAACTTCCTCCGCTTAATTTGCTCGATGCTGCCGATGCTCCTAGTGCTAAGTCATTTTCTGAAGAATCTTTAGAAGCTATGTCGCGTTTATTGGAGCTTAAACTTCAGGATTTTGGTGTAACAGTAGAAGTGGTGTCTGTTCTTCCTGGGCCAGTAGTGACCCGATTTGAATTGCAGCCAGCACCGGGTGTTAAGGCCAGTAAAATTACCAATTTGGCCAAGGACCTCGCTCGCTCGATGGCGGTAGTGAGTGTGCGTGTGGTCGAGGTAATCCCGGGTAAATCAGTAGTGGGGATTGAAATTCCTAACGAGCACCGTGAGATGGTCAGGCTAACGCAGGTATTGTCATCATCTGTTTATGATAATTCAAAGTCACCTCTTACATTGGCATTAGGTAATGATATTGCTGGTGAACCTGTCGTTGCCGATCTAGCCAAAATGCCTCACTTATTGGTGGCGGGTACCACGGGATCGGGTAAGTCAGTAGGGATCAACGTGATGTTACTGAGTTTGCTATATAAATCGACACCCAAAGAAGTTCGCCTGATTCTTGTCGACCCTAAAATGCTTGAATTATCGGTTTATGAAGGCATTCCCCATTTGCTCACACCGGTAGTTACCGATATGAAAGACGCCTCTAATGGTCTTCGCTGGTGTGTAGGAGAAATGGAGCGTCGTTATAAGTTGATGGCTGCACTAGGAGTACGGAACTTAGCGGGCTTTAATCGCAAAGTAGAAGAGGCCAATAAGTCAGGTGAGCCAATTCCAGACCCTCTGTGGCGACCAGAAGAAGAATTTATAGCAGGAGAAGAGGTTCCCACAGCGCCAAACTTAGAAACATTACCAGCAATTGTGGTGGTGATCGATGAATTTGCCGACATGATGATGATTGTAGGCAAAAAAGTAGAACAGCTCATTGCGCGCATCGCGCAAAAAGCACGTGCTGCAGGTATTCATCTTTTGCTTGCGACCCAGCGCCCTTCAGTTGATGTGATCACTGGCTTGATCAAAGCCAATGTGCCTACGCGTATTGCTTTTCAGGTTTCCTCAAAAATTGATTCAAGAACCATTATCGACCAAGGCGGAGCCGAACAGTTGTTGGGTCATGGTGATATGTTATATCTACCACCGGGAACCAGTGTTCCTATTCGGGTGCATGGTGCTTTTGTGGATGATCACGAAGTCCATAAGGTTGTTGACGATTGGAAGCGTCGTGGTGAACCCGATTATATCGACGGTATTGTTGATGAAAGTACCAACTCGATCCCTGTCCCCGGACTCAGTTCTGATGGTGAAGAAGGTAGTAACGATGAAGGGGATGCTTTATACGATGAGGCGGTAGAATTTGTGACGCAAACTCGCAAAGCCTCTATCTCTTCAGTACAAAGAAAACTACGTATCGGTTATAACCGAGCAGCGCGTTTAATTGAAACCATGGAAGCAGCAGGTGTCATATCTGAAGCAGGGCATAATGGCAGTCGCGAAGTGATTGCACCTCCACCACCGAGTAGGGACTAGTAATAATGAGAGTTAACTATTTTAATCAGTGTTATCGGCAATGTTGGCAAAGTCTATTATTGGCTTTGTGTATCAATAGTTGCTTCGTTTACAACGCTTATGCCGATAGTACGGATGATCTAGTAGCAGCCTTATCACAGTTGAATAATTTGTCTGGGCAATTTGAACAATCCCTTGTTGACGATCAGGGAACATTATTACAAGAGTCCTCGGGTACTTTTTTATTAAAGCGTCCAGGGTACTTTCGCTGGGAAACAATGGAGCCTTTTCCGCAGCTATTAGTTTCCGATTTACAATCAATTTGGCTGTATGATCCAGATTTAGAGCAGGTGACTATTCGTAGTTATGACCAAAAACTGTCACAAACACCCGCTCTATTACTCAATGGTGACGCCGAGCAAATTAGACGGCAATACACGGTAGATAAACTATCTGACGACGAGTATCGTCTTACACCTATCGAGCAGCAGGATCTTTTTAATATTCTGGATGTGGTGTTCGTTGAAGGACAGCTTAGTCGTATGTCTTTAGTGGATTCCTTGGGGCAGACGACCACTTTTCATCTGATCAATACGGCGACCGATCAGGATATTCAGCTTTCTGATTTTACTTTTGAACCACCTGAGGGAACCGACATTATTGTTGGTGAATAAATGCACGACGACCTGTTTAGTGAACCCGAGGCACTTTCTCAAACTGATCTAGCGCATATGCCGTTGGCTGCAAGATTGCGCCCTAAGAATCTTGATCAATATATTGGGCAGCAACACTTACTAGCTGAAGGTAAACCCCTGAGGGAGAGTATCGAAAAAGGCCAAATACATTCGATGATCTTTTGGGGCCCGCCGGGTGTTGGTAAAACATCCTTAGCAAAAATGTTGGCGCAATTAATTGAAGCCGAGTTTATTTCCCTGTCGGCGGTGCTTGCAGGGGTAAAAGATATTCGCCAAGCGGTTGCTCAAGCACAGCTGACGCAAAAAACCTTCGGCAAACGTACCATTTTATTTGTTGACGAGGTTCACCGATTTAATAAATCTCAGCAAGATGCATTTCTTCCTTATGTAGAAAATGGCACGGTGACCTTTATCGGGGCAACCACAGAGAATCCATCCTTCGAATTAAATAATGCATTATTATCCCGTTGCCGTGTATACGTATTACGTAGCCTCGGTAATGATGATATTGAATGTTTATTAAAAACAGCGCTAGCGGATAAGGAAAGAGGCCTAGGTGATAGACAAATAGAATGTAGCCCCGAAAACCTATCGCTATTAGCTCAGGCGGCAAACGGCGATGCTAGGCGTGCGCTTAATCTTATAGAAATAGCCAGTGACCTTGCTGACAATGAAATCACACAGGATATTATTGCCGAAATACTAGGTGGTGACGTGCGCCGGTTTGACAAGGGCGGCGACATTTTTTACGAGCAGATATCGGCTTTACATAAATCCGTTAGAGGCTCTTCGCCTGATGCCGCGCTATACTGGTGTATGCGAATGCTTGATGGCGGGTGTGATCCGCTGTATGTCGCCAGACGAGTGGTAAGGATGGCTGTGGAGGATATTGGCAATGCCGATCCTAGAGCGCTAAGTATTAGCCTTGCTGCTTGGGATACACAAGAAAGGTTAGGTAGCCCTGAAGGTGAATTAGCTATCGCACAAGCGGTTATCTATCTTGCCTCAGCGCCCAAGAGTAATGCCGTGTATAATGCCTTCAACACAGTAAAGGCTGAAATAGCGCAAATGCCCGATTACGATGTACCGGTTCATCTACGTAATGCGCCCACACAGTTAATGAAAAACCTCGATTATGGAGCAGAGTATCGATATGCCCACAATGAGGATGGTGCCTATGCGGCAGGAGAAAATTATTTTCCACAAGAGATTGCCGATAAAGCCTATTATTTTCCTGTGGAACGTGGCTTAGAGCAAAAAATTAAAGAAAAACTGGCCTACTTAAAACAGCTAGATGAGGCTAGTGATACAAAAAGGTATAAATAGATTTTCATGGGCATTCAAACGCAAGACCAAGAGCGCAAACAAGCACGAGACAATATATGATCTGGCTAGCTGTCGCATTAGGTGGTGCTTTAGGTGCGCTAGGACGATACAGTTTAACCACTTATCTATTACCGGTGGGAGAAAAACAATTTCCATGGGGTACGTTAACAGCCAATATTCTAGGCTCTTTTTGTATCGGTTTGTGCTATTTTTTAATGGTTGAAAAACAATGGGTGGCCCAGCAGTGGAAGCCTTTTTTGATGACAGGTTTTTTAGGGGCTTTTACCACTTATTCGACCTTTGCACTGGAAAGTTTTTTATTATGGCAGCAAGGACAAACCAGTTACGCGATTGGTTACAGTATTGCCTCATTGTTAGGTTGCCTTTTAGCAGTTACCGCAAGTATTGTTTTAGCTGCAAAATTATTAAATTAACCAAGATGAGTGTTGAATTTAAGATTTCTGCTGTGTTGTTAACTTGTATAGAATCATGGCAAAGTCTGTATTTATCGATTTTTAAGTTGAGTTGGGTTTATAGATATCGAGTCATTAACCAAAGCGCGCCGTGAATACATCCGTGTAGGCTCAACACCCGCATCCCTGCGGGCGATGGCTTTGGTTAATGACACAATATCTAGCGCCATCGTTGGGCGTCTGGCGGCTCAGCACTCTCGTTAATTTTTAAGATACACAATAGGCTAAATTAGCTCAAAATTTTATTAACAATATTTTATATAAGAACGGAATTAACCTTATGTTAGACCCAAAATTACTTCGCAGTGATCCCGAACGTGTTGCCAAAGCGCTAGCTAAACGCGGATTTACACTCGATGTAGATGCATTAAAAAAATTAGATGACGAACGTAAAGTCATCCAGATGAAAACGGAAAAGCTTCAACAGGAAAGAAATACACGAGCAAAAAATATTGGCAAAGCCAAAGC
>JAHDEM010000053.1 GCA_020628895.1 Candidatus Endobugula sp. | reverse complement strand
TACACCAACTACCGCCCTAAAACCCATAATATAAAAGCCCTTTATAGTTTTGTGACACAACACGCGGATGAATTAAAAACCGTATTCCCTCAAAACACCAAACTCAGCCGCCGTAGTTTTCAGCTACTTAAAAAAGCCTATATCGAAGCGCGCTATTCGGATAAATACGAAATCACCGTAGATGAGTTGCAATGGTTAGCCGAGCGAGTCAGCGAGTTAAAAGCATTAACAGAAAGTTTGTGTAGGGATAAGATTGGGCGATTATAAGCATTAAATGTAAACTATATTATTGCAGGGTCTCCGAAGACACCTCTTACTACTTATTACCTTTAACTCACCAAAACCTCAAAAAGCTATAAAATTATCACAAAAATAACAAGGAATGTTATATTTTAACCATGAATAGGATAGAATGGACAAGGAAAGCACTTAAACAACTTCGCAAAATACCCAATCCAGCAAAGACACTTATTTCCGAGAAGGTGGGCACTCTGGAAAATCTAACCACCGCAGCGAATATTAAGAAGCTAACAGACCACCGATATGATTATCGGTTACGAGTGGGTGACTATCGGGTGTTTTTTAATTATGCAGCTCGGATAGAGATTGTGTTTATTCAAGAGGTAAAGAAACGTGATGAACGAACATATTAAAACGGATCATACCGTACTAAAAGACGAAGCCGGCAACCCTGCATTTGTTGTTGTGCCGTGGTCAGACTACCCCTCGCTTTATAAAACAGCTGAGGTGACTATTCCCCATGAAGTGGTGGACTTATTAGTTAAGCATGATTGCACACTACTGGGGGCATGGAGACGCCATAGACAAATGAGCCAACAAGAATTATCGAATATAACGGGGATATCGCAAGGGTCGTTGAGTCGTATGGAGTCTCAAAATACTAAGTACCAAGAAGCCACATTAGAAAAGCTATCTATTGCTCTGAATGTTGCCCCAGAGCAATTAATTGATGATGAATAAAAGAACTAGGTAGTTGATTTAACACCTCAATAATTAAAAAGCGCTTTATAGTTTTGTGATTCAACACGCGGATGCATTAAAAACCGTATTCCCCCAAAACACCAAACTCAGCCGCCGCAGTTTTCAGCTACTCAAAAAAGCATACATCGAAGCACGCTATTCGGATAAATACGAAATCACCGTAGATGAGTTGCAGTGGTTAGCTGAGCGAGTCAGCGAGTTAAAAGCGTTAACAGAAAGTTTGTGTAGGGATAAGATTGGGAGATTATAAGCATTGAGGTTATGATTTAATCATTATACAACCTGTTGACACCATCTAATTTCGGAAGTAAAGTACGAAAATGGATGCCTTTAAACGAAACTTACAACCCCGAATCGAGCAACTTAGTGCCAATTTCCCCATTATCGTGATATTGGGTGTTAGGCAGTGCGGCAAGAGTACACTAGCCAAGTTGGTTGGCGATGGCTGGAAGTATTACGATCTTGAGAACCCTAATCACTTAGAGCGCATCACCAGTGATCCGGTACTTTTTTTTCGGGAAAATAATGAGCACATCATTATTGATGAGGCTCAACTCTACCCTCAACTTTTTTCCACTCTTCGCGGTGTTGTTGATGAACGCAGAGAGAGTAATGGGCGTTTTATATTAACTGGCTCAGCCAGTTTTGAGCTCATGAAAAATGTTAGTGAATCACTCGCTGGACGAGTAGCTGTTATTGAGCTCGAACCAATGAAAATGAACGAGCTGAAACAAGAAACACTCAGCGGGTTCTTCTCTCTTTTTGAAAAACGCTTGTCCCTGAATGATATAAGCACACTTAAACAGCTCAAGCCTTCAAAAACAATTAAAGACGTTAATCACTACTTATTGAAAGGTGGCTACCCTCAGCCAGTGTTACAAGCCGACCCACACTTTTTTTTGGATTGGATGGAAAACTACTTCAATACTTACATCAACCGCGATATGAGGAGTTTATTTCCCCGTATTGATATCATCAAATATCGACGGGTGATCAAAATGCTGTCTGCACTTTCAGGCACGATTATTAACAAATCTGAACTTGCTAGATCTGTCGAAAGCAGTGAAAAGTCTATCCGTGACTATTTACAAATTATCTCGGGCACTTTTTTCTGGCGCGAGCTACCCGCTTTTAAAACTACCAAAATAAAAACGACGACTTCACTCCCTAAAGGACATTTCAGAGATTCTGGGCTATTACTGTTTCTACAGAATATTTTCACACCGGAAGACTTGGAGTTTTATCCAAAATTAGGAAATGTTTTTGAAGCATTTGTAGTGGAAGAAATACTTCGTGGTGTACAAGCCGTAGCGGCAAGGAATGTTAGTGCCTATCATTTTAGAACCAAGGCTGGCGGAGAAATAGACCTTATTTTGGAGGGTTCTTTTGGCCTTTTACCCATCGAAATTAAATACCAATCACATACAACAAAAAAACAGCTCACCTCGATGATTAATTTTATTGAGCTTCATCAATTACCCTATGGTGTAGTTGTCAACAACTGTGAGTCACCCTCTATGATTACTGAAAAAATTATTCAGATACCCATTGCCTGCTTGTAAAAACTAAAAAAACAATCATAAGCTTTTTATTCATAATGATTAAAACCATGTCTAAGCATGCTTTGAAGGTGAGCTACTTTTTAATTAAGACGAAATTTCTTTCATTCTTTCTCGGATCCATCGCCTAAATGGATCGTGATGAGTTCTTGCATGCCATACTTGAATAAAATCAACTCTTGGCAGTTTGATCGGCATTTCATAATAAACTAAATTCTTATCATATTTCGTTGCTAACTCTGCTACCGGATTCAAGCAAACGAACAAAATATCAGGCTGCTGAGTCAGTAATGCTTGAGGAGCAAGGTGGCTGGAGTAGCCTGTTAGAATACGCCTCTGCTTTTTTAATTTTGCCAATGCTTTATCAACTTTTCCTGATAAATCTCCACTCAATGTCACGATCGCATGGTCGCAATTGACAAATTCTTTAATACCTAAATTTTTTTTAATGTTTGGGTTTTTCTTGTGTGTCAATACGACAAAGCGGTATGAACACAAAAGTTGTGAATAAAAACTATCGGGAATATCTTCAAAAAAGCCTGCAATGGCTATATCGCAAGTTCCTTTTTCTAATTCTGTTTTCGGTAATTCTCCACGATTATTCAACATAGAGATTTGAGTATTAGGTGCCAAGGCTCGAATATTGGAAAGTAATTTAGGGATCAAAAATGCTTCAACAATTTCAGTGCTGTAGATATTTATTTTTTCATGCTCATCTAAAAAGTCTTGCGGTTGAAATGATTGATACAAAGATTCCGCAGCAGACACCAATTGCATAATGTCTGCTGCATATTTTTCTGCTGTTGGTGTAATTGATAAGCCTCTGGGTGCCTTGACAAAGAGGGGGTCATTAAATTCATGCCGTAATTTATTGAGTCTATGACTCAATGCCGGCTGACTAAGAGCCATACGCTTAGCAGCATTTGAGAGGTTTCGCTCTTCATACAGCACTTTGAATAAATAAAGTGAGTTTAGGTCTTTGTTACTGATATTCATAATTTTTATATCTTATATCTAAGATATCGATTTTTCAATATTTATTGCTGAGTGTATCTTTTACAAAAACAAGCAAGCACTCTAATTAACTACTTAAATCTCATAGGAGAAAAACATGAAACTACAATGTATAACACTAGCAACCCTTCTTGCGGCATCTATGCACAGCTATGCTGATGATAAGCTAAAGGTATCACTCACTGATTCGGCATGGGATGGTAAAAAGGTTCCATCGGGGCAGCAATGTTCTAAATTCGATGGCAAAGGCTCTAGCCCTTTACTTAAAATTAAAAACATTCCTGAAGGGGCCAATGCTATTGTGATGGAGTACAGTGATAGAACTTATAAGCCTATGGACTTAGGTGGGCATGGCAAATTTGGCTACAGAATCAAAAGCGGAAAATCAATAGTCAAGGTTCCTTCTGTTAAGGGGCATACCTTTGATCTTCCAAAAAACTTCTTTCTAATAGAAGCTCAGCGAGCGCCCTCTTGGGACACCGCTGGAGCGTATTTACCACCATGCTCGGGAGGTAATGGACATGATTATTATCTTACTGTCAAAGCGGTGAATGAAGTAGATGGCGGAATCCGCGCTGTATTGTCACAAACAGAAATTGAGTTGGGCAAATACTAATCCAAGCTAAAGGTGATGTAGATACGCTGCATCACCATCTAACTTGGAAAAAAAGAATATAAGATAGCAGTATTTCAATTTTATCAGACAGTAAAACGCTACTTCGCTTGCACCTTATTGGTTTACACCAACTACCGCCCTAAAACCCATAATATAAAAGCCCTTTATAGTTTTTTGACGCAACACGCGGATAAATTAAAAACCGTATTCCCCCAAAACACCAAACTCAGCCGCCGCAGTTTTCAGCTGCTTAAAAAAGCCTATATCGAAGCGCGCTATTCGGATAAATACGAAATCACCGTGGATGAGCTGCAGTGGTTAGCCGAGCGAGTCAGCGAGTTAAAAGCGTTAACAGAAAGTTTATGTAGGGATAAGATTGGGCGATTATAAGCATTGGGGTTACGATTTAATCACTACACAAACTATTGATACCATCCAAATTCGACCGCAGAATACGAAAACGGATGCCTTTAGATAAAGCAGCATTGATTAAACCAGCTTATCCATTTGATTATTTCAAATAACGATTCGTTTGGGGTAATAATTTACTCATAAAGTGAGTTATAGCGTATTTGTTAAGCAAAAACAGCGATACCCGCGCCGTTATCATTCGTAGGGATATGTTCTTTAATGACAATTTCTACGTCCATATTTAGTGCATATAAACAACGATATAGGCGATCAAAAGTAAAACCTGAAGGTCGGCCATTAGCCAGCTGTGAGACTTCAGGTTGTGTCACCCCTAATAAGGCAGCTGCATCAGCTTGTTTTAAGCCTCGGCTTTTTAACAGAGTATTTATTTGCCTTGCCAACTGTGCTTTAGCTAAACGTTCACCACTATCTGTTAAACCTTCAAAAGGGTGGGTTGTAAGTGTTATGTTGTCATCGGTAGTTGTCATCGTGATAATCCTTTTTTATAGATGTTGCTCAACTTCCATCGATTTGTGCAACACACGAACAATTGTTATTGAGCCTTCCTCGATCATGTAAACGATCAAATGGCTAATATGGTGACAAATACGGATAGGTGGATGAAAGTTTTTCGTAATCGGTGTTTTTTAGGTGAGTGAGCTAGAGAAATCAGTGTATTTTCAATTCCGTCTGCATAGGCATCCGCCTGAACTGCTCCCCATGTTTTACAACCCCCTTCAAACAAAGAAGTTAGGCCAAATATCAATTAAATCCTCTTCAGCAAGAGGTAGCTTGTTAATCCTTAACATCTAGCCCCATTCGTTGTCTGGCTTTATTTTTAATATCTGCCATATCCAAGGGAGAAGACTCTCCACTTTCCATGCCGTTAGTAATCGCTTGCTGCAGAGCTTGCTGCTTTATTTCCTGATATGCTGCTGCTGAAAGCAATACCCCTTTTTCTTTGCCATTACGTGTAATAGAGACTGGCTCACTCTGTACATTCATTAGAAGATCACCAAAGTTATTCTGTGCCTCTGTGGCTGTCACAGTTTTCATATCATTACCTCTATTCACTAAATTAGCTAACTTAACCATAGTAGCTAATTTAGCCAATAATACAAGAGGTAAAAAACCACCTCTAAGTAAGGCAGCAGCATCTGCTTGCTTTATACGCCAATTCTTCCCAGATAATAATATCTTAAATAGGAATATAGTGTTTTTTAATACTTGGGTCTGTTAATAGATCACAGACTTTCTCTTCATAGGCAGGGGCAACATTGGTATAAGTCTCTATGGTTTCGAAACGGCTGTTACGATCCCCTCGTACAATATAAATATTTTGTTTAAGGTGATGAGAACCCGGATGAATGCTTACTAACCCATTGGGCCCCATAAAACTCATATCACTTTCTAAAGCAGCGATGACTTTTTCTGTGTTCGTGGTACCTGATTTTTCAACGGCTTTAGCCCACAAATGTACTGCATTCCATACATCGACGGCGACAGAGACAATTGGTTCTTCCAATCCGTAAGTGGCTTCCCATTGATTCACAAAAGATTGGTTAGATGCTCCCGTTATCCACATAAAATAACCTTGTGAGGCAATAATGCCTTCACCTACATCCTCAGATACATTCATCTGCTGATTTCCAGACCCATAATTACTAGAAACAATAGGAGCGATATCTTTTAAACCTGCTGCTTGATACTGCTCTAAAAAATTATTCTGATTAGACCCAACAGGTAAAGCCACCACAAAATCTGGTTGCAATTTTTCAATTCGCTTGATGGCCACAGAATAATCGGTCACATCTAAAGGAAAGAAATCCACCCCCACGACCTGAGCATTAAATTGTTCTGCAAATAAACTAACCCAGCGGGCAGAAATAGTGCCAAAGTTATACTGAGGTGCCATTACATATATTTTTTTGCCGAATTTTTTTACACCCCACTCTATTAAAACGCTCATTTGTTGTGATGCCGTAGGCCCTGTAATAAAGGTATATTTATCACAAGCTCCTCCTTCGTACAAAGAAGAATAAAAATATGGGATTTTAGCTTTTCTGGCCAGCGGCCGAAGTAATTCCCTTGAAGAACTCGTTAAGCCAGCAAACAACGCACTTATATTATGATGAGTAAGCTGATCGACATGGTGGTTATAAGTATCCATTTTTGATTCAGCATCATATTCTATAGCTTGCAACTCCTCTCCTAATAGACCACCATTGGCATTGATATTGGCAACCGCTAAATGCAACGCACGACTTTGCTGGATACCATAAATATTTAGTCCTCCCGTTAAATCAAAAACTGCACCTATTGTTGTTTTAGCTAACGCTGATAAGCTGATAAACATCAATACTAATAGCAATACACTTTGTTTCATTTTACCCCCCAAAAAACCACTAAATATAAAGTCACTGTCTATCTAAACCGGTATATCTATTTTTATATAGGTGCCCGTATCTATAGATGAAAAAATAGAAGCAGACCCACCAATCGATTCCGCTCGCACACGAATATTAGTCATCTCCTCTCTTAGTCGACTCGATGAATTATCAATTTCTTTTATATTAAATCCGCCACCTTGGGATCGTATGGTTAGCCTTAATTGATTGACATTTTGATTAGCTCTAATCGATATAGATTTCACATCTTTTTGATTCATAACTGTTTGTAGTGTTTCTTGAATGATACGATAGATTGATGTTTCTACCTCAGACCGAAAAGGAGCTATTTCTTTTGAGCTTTTATAAGATATATTGATTTTTCTTTTCTCTGAAACTTCTTTGGCAAGTATCTCTATAGATAGATGCAGGCCTAATTCATCAAGCTTAGCTGGCCTTAAATCACCGGATATTTTTTGAACATTCGCAATGGTAATATTCAATGCTTTTGCTATTGCCCTAAACTGTTCTCGTGCTTGAATATCACTGATAACGCTACTGGTTTTTTGCAAATGCTTTGTGATGAGCGTTAAATTTTTATTAACTTGGTATCTTAAGTCGTTAGCCACTCTACCTCGCTCCTCTTCTTGTGCGACGACGACTTTTTGCGCAAGCTGATTCAGCTTCTCATCGGCTAATTTTCCTTCTGAAAGGGTAAAACGTGTCGCTACCAAACCTATGGATAGAGAAAATAATAGAATAGTGATCGATGTTATACGAAAGGTATTAATCACATTATCATTGAGCGTATTTTCTATTATTCCTACGGATTTTTCTAAATCATCAATTACATTGTTATAGTCGTAAACAAAAAAGAAATCGTCGCCGACATAATCTAAATTACTAACAATATTGTCCGTGGCTTCTTTAAAATTTTGCGGAGATGAAAGATTATCTTTATAAACATCTTTAACCGTAGTAAGCGAAACCTCTGTATAGTTTTTAAGTTCACTGCGCTTTAACTCAAGCATTAAATTAGCAAAAGCTTTGGCATTTTTATTGCCAACATTGTGAACTTGATAAAAAGATAAAATAATCAATGCCAAAGCCACAAAAATTAATGGCAAAATAGCTATAAATAGAATTTTTGTTTTAAACGTTAAAGACCTCACAATAGTACCTCTGTTATTTTTAATTTGTCCGGTGCTGAAAATGCAATACAGACAAATAGGAATAAAGATGCATTACATCTTCGTTAGCGTCAGGGTAAAAATAGGGCGAGAGAGGGTATAGTGTATCTTGCTATATTAGAAAGAATTAAAGTGAGCAGGTAGCTGGCTGGATCTATTGGTGGATGTTGTTAGATCGAAATAAGCAAATGCATCAAGGATTAATACAGCGTTTAGTGTCTACGCTATACACCTAGCTCAAGCCAAATTGCTTGATTATGTCATCTGCTTCGTTGCAGTACTGATTTTATATCCTACATCAAAGGTGGTGTCAATTATCACTCTTTTCGAATATTCATTAACATTGACAAATAGATAACCCTTTTGCGTATAAAAAAGATTGAAGTCAGTGTTTTAGCCAGCCATCTCAGCGAGTCAATTTTTGTATCTAAAAAAATTTTGTATGTAAAAATAGCTACGTTTTGAATGACTTAGCCTGTGTTTTTTCCATAGAATAGCATTCATTAACATCATAAAAATCTTATAACGTGATTCACTTTTATTGTGCTGTGGCAAAGACACTCGCAGAATGAGGCAGCAATAACTTTGTTGACTTAGCCTTGCTAATGTTTTATAAATGTCTGCAGACGCAATGGCGCGTCCTTAAACAATATACAAGCAACGCAGCTGAACTCTCGTTTTGTTGTGTTTCTTTGTGTCAATTTTTCATATCTTTCCTACACTTTAACTCATACTACGACTGTTTAGCCTGCTTCAATACATTTAAGTGGGAGTACCTCAATGAAAAATTACCTGATGACTGGCGTCATGACTCTAACAATGACGCTTTTTACCAACTCGACATTGGCTGAAACGAAGATTGGCGCTATCTTTGATTTGACTGGCGGCCTCAATATTTATGGAATCCAACAAAATAATGCACTGAACCTTGCCGTTGAAAGTATCAATGCCAATGGTGGTGTTTTGGGTGAGCCCGTTAAAGTGGTTAGTTATGATGCGCAATCAGAGTTAAGCAAGTATACACAGTATGCGAATACCTCTGTGCTTCGTGATCGTATTTCAGCCATGTTCGCAGGGTTAACTAGTTCTTCACGTGAAGCCATTCGCCCTATTTTCCGTAAAGCGAATATTCCTTATTTTTACTCCTCACTCTACGAGGGTGGTGCTTGCGATAAGCAAACATTTGTCACTGGCTCATCAGCATCACAACAATTGTCGGTGTTAATTAAATGGGCTGTTGAAAAGTACGGAAAAAGAATTTACATCATGGCACCAGACTATAACTTCGGCACTATTTCTGGCCATTGGATTCATGAATATGCGAAGGAAAATGGCGCTACTGTGGTAGGTGAAGATTACTTAGCACTTTCAGTCACGGATTATGCACCCACTATCCAAAAAATTCAGGCAGCGAAGCCAGATGTAGTTGTTGCACTACCTGTTGGCGCGAATCAAACAGGCTTTCTTGAACAGTTCGCAGCCGCAGGCTTAAAAAAATCGATTGGTTTAGTGTCGACTAACTATGGTTCTGGTAATCAGCAAGTGGTTGTTTCACCAGAAGCTGGCGAAGGACTCATTTCTAGCATGGGATACTTTCCTTCGGTTGATAATCCGGCGAATGTACAATTTAAAAAATTGTGGGAAGCAAAATATGGTGACGAAACACCTATCGTTGCCGGTGCCGTAGATACTTGGAACGCTGTTCATTTATGGGCTGCTGCTGCGAATAAAGCAGGTTCAACAGACTCTAATGCTGTTATCGCTGCGCTCGAAAGTGGCATTTCCTTTGATGCACCTAATGGCAAAGTCACTCTAGAAGCAGGCTCACATCACCTACGTCAAGATATTTACATTGCCGAAGGTAACGATAAACATAGCTTTAATATCTTGAGTACGTTTGCAGATTCCGCACCCGCTTATGAAAATGCCAAGTGCGACTTGATTACAAATCCTAAAACGGTTGCTCACTTTACTCCCGAAGATAAATAAATTACTCACTAAAATTAAAAAGATAAGTAACTTAAAACGTGCTCATACTTGAGCACGTTCTTTTTCTGGAGGCTTGTATGGAACTTGATTATTTAATGACAGTGATTTTGTCATCATTATCAAGCGCATCTATTTTATTAATTGCCACGATAGGACTAGCGGTGGTGTACGGTTTGATGGGTGTGATCAATCTTGCCCATGGCGAATTTTTAATGGTGGGAGCCTATTCTGCATTAACAGCCACACAAATTGGGATTCCCTATCCATTAGCCATCCCATTTGCCATTATGGTCACCATGCTGATCGGTGCGATTGTTGAGTGTTTAATTATTCGCAAACTCTACGGCCGAATTTTTGATACGATGCTCGCCACTTGGGGGCTGGGCATGGTCTTTAATCAAGGGGCCGTTCTGCTCTTTGGTACCGTATCACCGGGTATAGGAATGCCTCAATACAGTCTTACTATTGGCCAATATAGTTTGGCAATTTATCCTCTGATAATGATTGCAGTGGCCATCCTTATGCTGGCGTTTGTCTATTTCTTAATGACAAAAACCGTTTATGGGATGAAGGCACGAGCGTCTATTCAGGCTCCTCAAATGGCACAAGCCATTGGTATTGAATCCTCCAATGTGAATACTCTCACCTTTGCGATTGGCTGTGGACTTGCTGGTTTTGCAGGTGCCATTTTACTGCCTATCATTCCTGCTACTCCGTCAATGGGACTTTTCTTCGCCGTAAAAGGATTTCTAACCGTTGTCGTTGCAGGGCCCGTTGCACTCACTGGTAGTGCTGTAACCGCACTGGGACTAGGGGGCGGCTCATCCATAACGGCCAGCTTTTTAACCTCGGTGGTTGGTGATGTCTTCTTTTTCTTAATGACCGCATTGCTACTTTGGCTATATCCATTGGGTATTTCGTCAAAATGGCGTCGCAAGTTATAGAGGCTGAAATTAAATGTCCGAAAAATTATATTATTCTGCAGGCTGGATATTTCCAGCGATTGCCACATTCATTGCTCTAGCTGTTTCTGGCCTTCTAGATCCTTACCTTGCTTTTGTTGCAACATCATGGATTATTTTTGGGCTACTGGGTTTAAGCCTTGATGTTATTTGGGGGCGCGGCGGATTGTTGAGTCTTGCACAAACAGCCTTTTACGGTTTAGGGGGGTATGCTGGCAGTGTGGTTGCTATCAATATGGCAACCTCCACAGGTATGACTTTGATCTGGGCTTTACCTATTGGCGCGCTTTTTGGTGCACTGGTAGCAGCAGCACTGGGCTACATTATCTTCTACGCCAGAATGGGTGAGCTGCAAAGTACTATTCTTTCCTACACCTTTACATTATTACTGTGGTCACTAACACAAACCTTTAAATTAACACTAGGTGAAGCAGTTATTGGTGGTGACAACGGCTTTTCAAATATCCCAGGAATTATTTTAGGCGTAGGTCCTAATGCCGAAACATTAGCACCCAATGGCGTTTTCGCTGTTGTCGTTATTATTTCCGCCATTGTTTACTTTTTTACTCGTTGGCTGATGCAAAGTCATTTTGGTCGCATTGTTGATTGTATTCGCATCGACGTACAAAAAACCGAATTACTTGGCTATGATATTCGCAAATTTCAGGTTATTAACTTTGCTTATTCTGGGGTAATTGCTGGTATCGCTGGTGCCTTATTTGCTTTGTGGTCAAATTATTTAAACCCATCTATTTTTTCGGTTCAAGAAGCATTACTCGTCCCTATTTATGTGTTGGTGGGAGGTTTAGGAACCTTAGCTGGACCTTTTTTAGGGGCACTCGCTATTGGTGCTTTATCCTTCTGGTTAGGCGGTGGCGCTGCTGGTGGGCAAACCACATTGATTCTAGGAATGGTGCTCATACTGTTGGTGCTGTTTTTACAAAATGGCATCTTAGGTGCGATTGGTCATTATTGGAAACGTTTACTACCCGACCCCAATGAGGCATCAAGAAATGCAGGTACGGTAAAAATTGATTCCGCTGTACTAGAAACTATTTTGCAAGATGCTGCCGAGCAAGCTGGACCAGCAAAAACATTGAATAGTATTGAACTCTTTAAACAATTTGGCGGCGTGATTCCTGTTAACAAAGTCAGTCGAGAATTTAAGCCCGGCAAACCCTATTCTTTAATTGGTCCTAATGGGGCGGGTAAGAGCTCATTTTTAAAAACCTGTGTAGGTATTTACCCTCCAGAAGGTGGCACCATCCATTTAGTGATACCAATATTACCCAAGAGCCTATCTTTAACCGGGTGCGTCAGGGAATGGGGGTTAAAAACCAAAAACCTCAAGTCTTCGGTGAGATTACCGTGTTAGAGAATCTCTGGATAGCCGCCTTTGCTCGCACACAAGATAGTCATCAGGCGCTCACCGTCACTCAAAAAGTATTAAGCATGTTGGGCTTGGAAGCACAATCTAAGGTACAGGCATCTGCTCTTTCTCATGGCCAACAACAATGGCTAGATATTGGTATGGTCCTGTGCTTAGCACCGCGTGTTGTACTTTTAGATGAACCCGCCGCAGGAATGACTAACGAGGAAACAAGGGAGTTATCACAGCTAGTACGCACACTCGCCAAATATACTACCGTAGTAGTGGTCGAGCATGATATGGAATTTGTACGCACCTTAGAGGGACATGTAACTGTACTACACCAAGGCAAACTATTTGCCGAAGGTGATATCGATACACTGCGTTCTAACGACGATGTTCTCGATATTTACTTAGGGAGAAGCCATCATGTTTAAGATTGAAAATGCCACTGGGGGTTACGGTAAAACCACCATCATTCGTAATATTTCCATGGAAATAAATCAGGGGGAAATCGTTGCGTTGTTAGGACGCAATGGTGTGGGCAAGTCAACATTAATGAAATATATCACTGGATTAATTCCAGCAGCCGGAGGGCAAGTTCTCATAGAAGGTAAACCTGCTCCCACTGCACCAGCCAAACGCGCCAAAATGGGATTGGGATATGTCCCGCAAGGACGCTTTGTTTTTCCTCGTATGACAGTGATCGAAAATATTGCCGTTGCTGCTGCAGCTAATGGCCATGATGCTAAGCAAGCTATCGATCGATCACTAGAGGATTTTCCCATTCTTGTTCAAAAAGCCAATGACCTTGCCGGCGGTTTGTCTGGCGGTCAGCAACAAATTTTAGCCTTAGCACGAGCATTAGCTACTCAGCCTCAGGTCCTCCTACTGGACGAACCCACTGAGGGTGTTCAGCCTTCTATTATTGATGAAATGTCAGGTATTTTAAAACGTATCAACAAAGAACTTGGTATCGCTATTGTTATTGCCGAGCAAAATTTAGATTTCTGTCTATCCATTGCAGAACGCGCTTATATTATGGAAAAAGGTTCCATTCGTATCGAAATTGACAGAGAAAAACTAAGAGCAGATAAGCACTTACAACAAGAATTATTGGGAGTGTAAATGAATCAATCAACTACTCACCTAACAGAAGACCAGAAAGAACGCATTGAAAAAACGCTAAAACGAATTAGGGCTGGCTTATGGTCCGAAGAAGAGCGAAATAATACTACTGTATTTGAGGAGCCTTCACATATTTTTGTACCGGAGACTTATGATGCTACAACAACTTGATACGGTGACAGAGCAAAGTGCCGCTTTGGTCTCGGGGGAAACTACCTCTTCTTCGTTAGCAAGAACGGCTCTTGAGCGGGCTGAAAAAAATAGCCACCTGAATGCGTTTGTCTGCCTTAATCCAGACCATATTCTTACCCAAGCACAAGCAGCGGACAAACGTAGAGAATCAGGTAAGCCATTAAGTCCTATTGATGGTGTTCCTATCGCTATTAAAGATAATTACCTTACTAAAGATTATCCGACAACAGCATGCTCTGGTGCGAGGCCACTCGAACCTGATAATGTTGATGCAACCATTGTTGCGAATTTACGTAAAGCAGGTGCTGTTATTTTTGGTAAAACCAATATGCATGAGTGGGCCTACGGTGCAACCAACACCACCTCAACCAGTGGTCCTACACGTAACCCGCATAACCCAGATCATATGACAGGAGGCAGTAGTGGAGGCTCTGCGGCAGCGGTTGCTGCAGGTATTGTGGCAGCAGCACTGGGGAGTGATACGGGTGGTTCGGTTCGTATTCCCTCATCTGCCTGCGGTATTTATGGGTTTAAGCCCAGCTATGGACGTGCATCACGTCACGGTGTATTACCATTGAGCTGGTCACTTGACGCACCGGGGCCAATTGCCGCTTCATTAAATGATATTGCCATGCTTCTGCCATATTTTATGGGGCGGGACGATAAGGACCCATCAACATTTCGGGCACAAGGTTTTCAACCTATCGACTATACTCATCAGATAAAGCTAACGCACTTGATAGGTGCGGGGCTGGAAAGAAGCAAAGAGGTTGATAAGACACTTCGCAGTGTTATAGACAACTCTATAGCAACCGTTACAGAAGCAGAAATCCCTAACATTATTAGTTATTTTGCTGCTTGGGAAGCTATTTTACATAGCGAAGCGTCGTCTTATCACGAAAAATATTTACAAAAAAATCCTCAAGGGTTTTCATCGGTGACTCGCGCTCATTTAGAAGCTGGATTAAAACTAACTGCCACGGAGATTTTGCAAGCACAAAAATTACGCCGTCGCTTGCTAGATACACTACTGCATAGTTTTGGTGATTGGGATATTTTAGTGCTACCTACTCTCCCTGTTACCGCTCCAAAACACGGGGAGGATTGGCAAGAATTTGGTGGTCGCAGAGTCACCACCCAAGATAGCATGACTTGGTTTTGCTGGCTTGGAAATTTAACCGGCTTACCCTGTGTGACTATACCTATCGGTCGATCATCACTTGGCTTACCCATTGGTATGATGTTAATGGGAAAACCAGGGCAGGATGAAAAGCTGCTTTCCATGGCAATGAGCCTAGAAAAATCGATAGCATTAAAAGAGTAAGACGATGAAAAAAAATGAGGCTACCAACGATAAAATAAAGATTGGTGTGTTATTTTCACAATCTGGTCCAATGGCTGTACCTGAGTCTGCGCATTTGCGCGGTGTACTACTTGCCTGCGAAGAAATTAATGCTCAAGGTGGAATTGATAACCAACTCATTGACCCTATTATTCTTGATCCCGCTGGAGATGATCGCCGTTACGCAGAAATGGCCACTGAATTATTATTAAAGCATCAAGTTAATTTTATATTTGGTGGTTGCTTATCCTCTAGCCGAAAATCCGTACTTCCAATCATCGAGCGCTTTAACGGTATTTTGTTTTACCCATCCGTGTACGAAGGCTTTGAGTATTCACCCAATGTTATCTATGGCGGCGGAATACCGAATCAACTTGTTTTACCGCTACTGGAATATATTTATTCACATTACGGTAAGCGAATTGCGTTGATTGGAATGGATTATGTGTACCCAAAAGAAATCAATCGTATTGTGAGTGAATTTTTAAATGCCAGTGATGGGGATGTGGTAGCAGAACACTACTTACCATTTAATGCAACCGAACAAGAGACTCAAACAGTTCTACGACAAGCGCTAGCGCAAGATCCAGATGTAATACTATCGACAGTGGTTGGTAAGGATAGCGTCAACCTCCTCAACATGTATTCATCGATTAATCCAGATAAAAATAGGCCTCCGATTGCCTCAATGACAACGGTAGAGTCGGAGTTAGCTAATATAGAGGAAGGTGCTCGGGGTGGACATATTGCTGTTGCACCCTATTTTGCCTCTATTGAAAAAAACAGAAATAAACAATTTGTAGCCTCATTTAAGGCAAGGTTTGGTGATAATGTCAGCCCTTGCGTCTACAGTGAAATCACTTATTCATTAGTCCACTTTTTTGCAAATGCGCTTCATCTTGCAGGACAATCCGATACCGAAAGTGTACTCGCTGCACTTTCAGGTGCAGTATTTAAATCACCGGGTGGAGACCTTGCTATTGATTTAGAAACCAACCACCTTACGCTTCGTCCTTACGTAGCTAAGTCGACCCCAACAGGACAATATGAAATTTTATCCAAACATTCATCCATTATTCGCCCCGACCCTTATTTAGTGTCTTATGATAGATCAATCACCGCAGAGGTATCGGAATAATGGAGCATATGCCTATAAAAAACGATAACTTGCTCCGCCGCCTACGGCAAATGCGAGTGCTGGTGATACACCCTGAGGATACAGAACGTCGCACCCTACTCGCTCATATTAAGCGTATTGGTTGTCAGGCCGAGGCCGTTTGGCCAGCACCAAATGATGTCCCAGAAAAAATTGATGTGGTTCTTTTTCTCATTAATCAGCTACACGACGAAGGCTCATTATCGTGGATGGCCTCTGCCGACAATATTGCACGAATTGCTATTATTGCCTACGAAACTCCGGAGATTTTAACGGAGCTGGAACGTCTACATGTTCATGGTGTGCTCTCAAAACCCATTCGTATTTTCGGTATTCTTGCCGCCTTAACCACCGCCATCGCAATGGCAAGACAAGAACATCGTCTTAAAAAACGAATCCAATCACTAGACGAAACCCTAAAGGCTCGCCGTGCTATCGAACAGGCCGTTTCTATTTTGTCAGATTCGAGAGGGATTTCTGAGGAAGAAGCCTATAAACGCCTAAGGGATAAATCCATGAGAGACAAATGCTCTATTGCTTCAATAGCAAAAGCGATCATAGCATCGAGCGGAATATAGTTGATT
>JAHDEM010000052.1 GCA_020628895.1 Candidatus Endobugula sp. | reverse complement strand
ATGCATATCCCAAGAATCTATATCTCACAATCCCTCCAAGAAAATACCACCATTGAGCTTGAGCCAGATGCGGTTCATCATTTGGTGACGGTGATGCGTATGAAGGCGGGGCGTTCGGTGATTTTATTTAATGGACAACCCTATGGGGATGGTCGATGGGGAGAGTTCGAGGCAACGCTGGCATTTGTCAGTAAAAAGAGTGCTGCGGTGGCGATTAGCCGTTTTATCGAGAGGCCTACAGAATCTCCGGTAGAGATTCATCTCGGTACTTGTGTGATTAAAAATGATCGTATGGATTGGTTGCTGCAGAAATCAGTTGAGTTAGGAGTGACACATATCTATCCACTGATAAGTGAATTTACCGATGTTAAAATACCTGCTGATCGCTTAGCTAAAAAAATGCAGCACTGGCAGCACGTGCTTATTAATGCCTGTGAACAATCCGGCCGCGTGGCAGTTCCTACACTTACAGAACCACAAAAAATAGCGCCTTGGTTGAATACGGTGACGGCAGATAAAAAGTGTGTATTGCATCCCTATTTTGATACTCCAAATACTGACGCAACCACAGAAAAAAATGCTACTCTTGCGTCCGTTGCATTATTAGTTGGCCCCGAAGGAGGATTAACTGATAACGAAGTGGCGCTATCGATTGAGCACGGTTTTGCGCCCATGGTGTTAGGTCCTCGCATTCTTCGCGCAGAAACGGCACCATTAGCGGCATTGGCCTTATTGCAATCGCAATACGGCGACTTTTCTTAACGCTCAACACTGTTTAACTAAGGACTAGGCCAACACTATGCAATCTCTTTTGTCTGACCGACGTTTAACCATATTGTTTTTATGCCAAGCATTTTATTGGGCAACGCTGATTATGGGCGTGGCTTTTTCGGGCCTGATTGGTTTGCAATTAGCGTCGCATCAAGCGTTGGCTACCGTCCCCATGGCCATTATGGGTGTGGGTAATATTATGGCCACCTTACCACTGTCCATATTTATGCAGCGATATGGTCGCAGAGCTGGATTTATGTTGGGTGCTGCCGCCATTATTATTGGCGGTGCGGTAAGTGTTTACGCCATTATTTTTGCTCAGTTCTGGTGGTTTTGTGTAGGTAGTGTTTTCTTGGGGTTTGCGCAGGCTAGCGCATTTTATTACCGCCTTGCAGCAACCGATAATGTGCCTTTGGAAAGACGGGGCAGTGCAGTAGCATGGGTATTATCCGGTGGTGTTGTCGCGGCTTTATTTGCCCCTTCTTTAGGTATTTCTCTTAAAGATATTTTATTGCCCTATGAGTACTTGGGCGATTTTATTATGGTAATTGTTTTTGGTGTGTTAACCGCTATTGCGTTTTGCTTCTTCCCCGATGATGAACAGCCAGCCCCCGAAGTCGTTAAAGAAAGTATTAGTAATGATGTACGCCAGCTAAAAGAGATTATTGTGCAGCCCACTTTCTTAGTCGCTATTTTAAATACAGCTGTAGGCAATAGCGCGATGATCCTTATTATGGTCGCTACACCATTAGCTATTTTAGCTTGTGGTTTTGATGTGAGTGATTCTACATCGGTGATTCAATGGCATGTATTAGGTATGTTCTTGCCGGCGTTTTTTTCGGGAAAACTGATCGATCGTTTTGGTATTCGTGCTATCGCTATTGCTGGCTGCGCCTTATTAAGCCTCAGTGCCATTATTTCAATTACCGATAAAGCGTTGATCAATTTTTACAGTGCATTATTTTTATTAGGTGTCGGTTGGAATTTTTTATTTGTTGCTGGCACAACACTGATGACAGCCTCTCACCGGCCAGAAGAACGCGGTAAGGTACAAGGCTTTGCCGAATTTGCAGTAGCAACTGCCGGCACGGCATCGGCTTTTTGCTCCGGTGTCTTACTCAACGCTTGGGGTTGGGAAACCATAAATGCTGTAGTGTTAGGCGTATTGATTTTTACCTTATTAGTTAACGTAGTAATGAAGAAAAAAGTGTTTTCCCCACAGTAAGTTAACACTATTTATTTCTTATTAATGTGGATTTAGGTGACGGCAATCAAGAATTTTGATTGTTTTGGCGTTTGAATTCACATTTTTTTGATTAATTTGTTTTTGCAAAATAAAGCTGATAGTCTCTGTCGAAGAATATTAAATGTGGATACATTAATATGAATTGTAGGCACGAGAATGGTCAGGGAAAAAAAGAAGCATGCTCAATATTTTCTTATACTTTCGCTAATTTGTTTGGCACAGTTTTCTTCTTTTGGTGTGCTTGGTCAAAGTGCAGTTCAAAGTAAACGAGAACATATATCTTCCGCGCATTTAGATTCCTCTGATCCTATCGTAGCTCATCCGGGCGAGACTATTCATCTTGGCCTCTTTACTCCTAAAAATGCACCATTTAAGCATAAGTCCTATGTTGATCTTTGGTCTCCGGATAGTGAATATCTTAAATATTACGAAGAAGATATAAAAATTAATTCTGATAAAGAAGCTTGGGATGTTAGTTTAGTTATCAGCGAAGAGGCTCCAGAATCCGAGTTTAAGTTAGTCGTTGGTATTAAATACAACAATGAGAAGATACTCCAAGACGGAGCGCATGAAACCTTCCTAATTAAAATACATCCGAAACCGTCTGCAGGTAAAGGTGGTTCTGATGTTGTGTCATGCCAAGATATAAGCTTTAACCATTTAGGCAAAAATTTTAGTCTACCTACAAAAGAAATATATGCTGGTAATATTGATGTTTCTCGAGTTAATGGAAAATATGCGGGCTATTTATTTAAAGGTATTAATTCCTTACGAATAAAAAATGATTTTTGTTTACTAGATAAAGAAGTTTCTATTTCTCTTTTCAACCTTTTTAAGGGTAGCACTAATCATTCATTGTCTTCGAATGATAATTCAGTATCAAAAATTTCTTGGAAAGTGGCAAATGATTATGTTCAGTGGATAGATGAAAAGATTGAAGGGTATAGGGTTTCTCTACCTAGTATTAATGACATGAGAGCGGCTTTTTTTCAAAATCGTGAAGATCGTCATTTTATCTATTATATCGCCTCCTCCTATTCTGAATGGACAAAAGACAGATATATAGTCGGTAACAGAAATATTTCTAACAGTTATTATTATACCTTTGGGTTGCACAAGAAGTTTAATGAAAAGGAAAACTCAGATAGGTTTATTTTGCCCAGGAATAAATCACTAGAAAGTGATGTGGTGAGCTTTAGATTGAAGTTTGAAAAAAACACACCATGAGGTTCTTATGAAAAATAGTTTTTTCAAATTATTTTTATTTTCGACAGTGATTGTTTTTCAATTGCTATCTGAAAATGCTTTCTCTTATAGCCAAAAAAGGCTGATAGCTGGCAAGGTTGCTGATGATCATATATTTTCTTGCCAGAAAATAAAGCAAGTATCTTTAACTTCATCAAGTGATATAGTGAGCTACCGCTTCGGCCTCTTATATAGCAAAACATTGACTAAAAAAGAAGATAAGAACCAATTTTCTAATATGCCAACGTTTAGTCGTGCAGCGGTAGAGGTCAAGGGAGATGGTGTAACCTATAATATGGATTTAGCCTTGTTAGTCAAAGTAAAGACTATGGAGAATGGAAATAAAACTCAATGGCGCCCCGTTAGATACTATCAGCCTACAGCGGAATCTTTAGAAGGTTCGCAATACAAAACAATAAAGTGTAAAGCCCCAAGTGAGATGTATGTATACGAATTTAATAACAGGCGATATCCATCTGCAACAGTTTTTTTTAGTGGTAAAGATATATCAAATAAAAATGTAAAAAAATTCATTACAAATATCATAGCTAATCAGAAAACTGAACCTCCTTTTTTACATGAAAATTATACGGATAAAGTTCTCTGGGTGGGTAATGAGTTAAGTCGGGAAGAGCTAGAAGTTTGTTTAGATGAAGTACAAGAAAAAATACCTACTTATTCTAATATTATGTCTTGTATTAGCTCTAGAGCTGAATACGATGAAACCGTACTCGATCAATCAATAACAGATAAAAGTATAGAGTTAACAGAAATTTCTGCTGGTGGATATACTTTGTACAAAAAGGAAAGTGCGAGTTTTTCAATTTCCTTTCCTGAAGATGTTTATCGTTCACTTCAGAATAATATCGATAGTATATTAAAGGATAATAACTACCAGTGCGACCCATCGGGGTTAATGTTTGATTGTAAATCAGAAGAAAAAAATATTTCATTAAATATTGGCACTAGCTTTAAAAAAATACCGTTAATAAAAGGCGATAATCATCTTAATAAAGATAATTTTATACCAAATATTGTAGAAATAGATGTTGTTCAGGGTGTGAAAAAATCGGTAAATGTTGCCAATAAGAAAATCGGAGACCCGGTCGAAGATGTCTGTTATTCCACAGTAATGCTCGACTTTACAAGTGTTTATACCGGGAGATTAATTTGCCCTGAACGTCAATCAATAAGTCTACGTCTTGGTAAACACTTACTGCCTTATGATGATCTTTTGCAATCTATTCATTCACAAAATCCCAGTTTGTCCTGCCAGCTCGATAACAATGATATTAAATGCCATTATAAAAAAGAGTCTCAAGAAAAAATAACTGTTAATCTACAGCTAGATGGTTTTGAACCTAGTAAATACACATCCGATAGTGATTTCAATTTAATCTTTAAGGATAATCATTTCGATCTTTTGCCCATACAAAGAAAAGTCAGTTTTGGCAGAAAAAAAGTAGGTGACGCTATTGCTCTGTGTGGCGGTGAGCTTTATGTATTAAAACGCGATGACGCCTCCTTAAAAGGGACTAATAAAACTTGTCAAGGGACTAACATCTTCTTGGATAAGTATTTTAGTCGCACTCTAAAGAAAGAGATGCTGGAGGTTATATCAAAAAAGGATAACCAGTATTGTAAGCTGGATAATAGCCACGATAAGATATTTTGTGAAAGGCCCTATTTTTCTGATGATGGAAGATTGGAAATAGATTTTCCTGGGTACGAAAAAATTATTTCAAATGCAGATTTCTCGTTAATAGATAAGCTTGTTCCGATATTTCCTGAGCAAAAACTTGATGATACGATATCAAATCTCTTAGATGGCATGTCCTATTCTAAAGACTACGAGTTATATAAAAAAAATACACCTCCTACTTTTTCAAGTAAAAACCCCGGCTCTCTCGATCAGTTCGACAAAAAAGTAACACAGATACGTTTTTTGCCTGATTCAGCCAGAGTTATAGTAAAAAATACTGATCTCGGGAAAGAAGTGGTTTTTGATTTCCTACTAGGTTCTGCGGACTCTAATAGTGAGATATCAAAAGTGACTGAGCTACTAAGCAAAGAAGATTTTGTCTATTTGGTAGGTAAAGACAATAAAAAAGAAAAATTAAATGATGTTTTAAATAGCTCTAGTTATGTTATTCAGGGATTCAAAGATGAGCTTTGTGAAAAAAGCGCAGATTTTATAATGAATGATAACGGCCAGTTGTCATATAACCATGCGATTAAGCGTTATTACGCAATTACAAAATTTAATAAAAAAGTCAGTGAATGTAGACCCATAATTCCTAACAATGGGGTATTAGAGCTTTCGGTTTTACCCTTTTTTAGAGAGTATGATGCATGGAATATGTTGGTTTTAGCTATACCAAGAGAGTGGCACATGGTTGGTGTTATCGACCAGCTTGTTAATCTTTTTGATCTACCAGATATCAAAAATTTAGAAGAACCTCTTGTTTTAGTATTAATCGATGATGAAGGTAATTCTTATCGTATTACCTCATCTGACCGTGACAATATAGCTGCCATTAAAAATATGTCGGGAATCTTTGGTTATGAGAAAGGCCGTGGGGCCGACGACATTTTTCTTGCTAGGCAAGTTTCCGATGTTGATGATTCAAAAATACAGAAAATGATTATTGTTGCAGGAGGGGCACAGTCTGCATCGCCTTCGCGATTGAATGTATTAAGACATAAAGTTTTTGTTATTTCAGATGATTGTGACTTGTGGTTGGGTGTTGGCGGTATGAATAATTGTAAGCCTCTTGTCGGAAAGAATAACGCTGAATCTATGGTAGCAATCATTAAGGAGTTGTTACTTCCAAATAAGTAAAGAACATGGGGTGTAAGAATGATAGGTAGATCAATGACAAAGCAAAATTTGCTAGTGACTTTTTTATTTATTGTAATGCCTTTTGGTGTGGCTCAAGCGGATGATTTTACTTGTGCAAATTACGATTTTTCATTTGCCATCCACAATGGTAAGTTTGACCATACCTACGATATCGTTATTGCAATGTCCCATGATACGGTAGGTTATGCCTCAGCAGAGTCTGATGAAATAACCAAAAAACTTAGATTTGGAGATAGACTCTATGTGATGTCTGATCCTGAGAATAATGCTAGAGCTAATGTAAAGTTAGTCTCTAATAGTAGTGAAGATGATCCTAGCTGGTGGGTCAATAGAGATGATCTACTTTGTGCCGATGAGCCACTTTATAATAATAAACATAAAGTACTCCGTAGAGCTTATGCAAAAGTCATTTCTCAGCATGGAGGTCCATCAAGTGCTAGAGCATATAAAAATATAAACGACATTGATGTTTCAGCTAAGTGTGACGGTAGTCATTGCCAATTAATACGACGTTTTTCTTTACAGTTTATCTGGGGCGAAAAAAAGATAGGTAAAGAAACATATTATTTAACCTCTCCTTCATTTGGTAACAGAAGTAGAATTGCATTTTCTGGTTGGGTGAACGCCAATGACGTAATCGAGTGGAATAGTGCTATTGGTTTCCAGCCCATTGCTGACCCTTCTCACCCGAAATATGAAAACTATGTGCCTAGCGATTCAGTTCGCAATAGTGAGTTTTTTCTTTGCGGTTATGCCAATAAAGATCAACTAGAGCAGGAGAATCGTGATGATTGTGCAGAAATTTATGCCACTTATAGCTGGTTTAAGTCGCCAAATCGTATGCCGCTTCTCGATAGTGGTGAGGTTACATTTAGTGGTGGTAATACAAAAAAATTCATTAAAACTGCGGTAAGTTCTACAGGAACTCCATCAACTCATAACTCTAGTGCTCAGCTCGATGCATTTAAACATCTTGATGTGATTTTCGTTATCGATGGAACGGCTAGTATGGATAAGGCTTTTGAAGCCATCAAAGGAGATGGCTTTAATAAAGGGGCTTTAGAAAAAATTAATGATGAACTAAGTCTTGCAATGAGAGATTTTGGCGGTAGTTATCGGGCGGGTTTTCAAATTTATAGAGATACAGTTTATGACAATGATAATAATCGATTATTAGACGATGGATTAGGCCGTTCTTATATACAAAATGATGCGAGTTGCGAAACAGGTTGGACTGAGGGTAATCAGGGCTTCGAAAACTTTCGTAAAGCCTTTGCGCAGGTGCAAGCGAGAGATCGTGAATATGTAGGGTTTAAGGATGATTTTCATGAAAATTCCTATGGGGGTATTGTTAGGGCAATTGAGCTCGCTGCAGAAAGCTGTCCGCAACGATTAAAAATGTTTATCCTGATTGGTGATCATGGGTATAACTCTAGTGTGCAACAACAAGACCGTGGAGGAGATTATTTTAACACTTCGCAGATAAGTCAGTGGTTTGATGAAGCCTTTGCTTTACCTCCCCAATTGACGGTTATTCAAATGCCTAAAAATAATAAATATTCTGGTTTACAGGCACAATACTATGATAAGGCATATGATGATTTTCAAACTCAAGGTCAGCAATTAATCAATCAACATAGTGCCAATTTAAATAATGATAATTTTAATCGTGATGATGTAGATCGCTTGAAAAAAATACTTGGCCTGAAGACGTTAAGAAAACCTTCTGAACAGTTTAAGCAGTTTACAAACGCTCATAGTATTGAGTATATGTCAAATACCATAGCAGATATTGCTAAAGGTGCTGTCGTTTTTTCAACTCAACTTGGAGCGCAGATTAAAACAGGGATTGTTAATGGTACATTGCCTGAAGTCATCGTAGAGATACAAGAAAATAATCAATATGACATCATGCCGGCATTTCTGTTGCCATCTATGGTAATGGAAGCATGTAGGCAGGTTTCTATGGCCGTGTGTGAGGGAAATATAGATGCTGTTGCTATATTATATATTCCAGAAAAATATGTAGAGGAACCTTATCAAAATATCCCCGGTGTTAGTCAAAACAATAATAGTAACAATTTAACTTATCCTGTTTTACTTGAAAAACAAGTGTGGGTTATTGATAAAGAGTTTAAACGATGGACTGATTTCTTAACAAAGGTTTCTCAATATAAAGGGGTAGAAAGAATCAAGTCTTTTTCAACCACTTTTGAAGAAGCTTTTAAAAATATCCTTAAATTAGATGCAGAGGGATTTGGAGATGAAACATACTTAGAAATAGTAAAAGATAGCCGTCTACCCCTTATTAGTAAAAGTCCATTAATGCATTACAGTGGAAATTCATTGTTAAACGTAGCTGACTGTGAGATTGAATTGTTAGATAACTATATTAGAAACAAGCTTAGTGCATTTGAAATACTTCAAAGAGGTGATGTGTATCCAAAACTAGTAGGTTATCAAGAATCTGCTTGTTCCTTGAGTAAGGCAGGAAAAGGCATTCCTAATGTGACACAAGATAACGGTTACCAATATATAACACCGGATGATATTAAGCCTTCAGAAAGAAGTGATTACAGCTTTCGTTGGAAAACAGAAGGGCCATCAAAGAGCCAAGATGTTTACTGGATACCGATGAGGTTTATGCCGTAATGTTACATGTTGAGATTAAAAACTGTAATTTTAAGTGGCAGGGTAAAGATAAGTTGTTTTCAATAGATTCTCTTGAATACCAGTTTGATAATGATAAACGGGTATTACCCATTATGGGAAGGTCTGGGCTGGGTAAATCAACGCTGCTGTATTTGATGTCAGGCCTCAAACTTTTACCCCGCAATGCTTCAGTAATGTGGTCAACTATTACTGAATCTTCAGGTGAAAAAACAGCTTTTATCTCTTTAAATGACAAATCTTTAATACATGAAGTATGTTATTTACAAGAATTTTCTTATGCATTTCAAAATGCGGCGTTACTTCCTTATTTGACGATTGAGGAGAATTTTCATTTTTGTTTAGAAAAATCAGGTAAAAATAAGAGCGAAAAATCTACTATTTCCTCTAATGTTCTCGAAAAAATATTTCCGAGTGATTTTGAAATTATTAAAGACTCTTATCCTAATACGTTATCTGGTGGTGAATATGCAAGGGCTGCATTAGGGCGATGTATGTTAACGTCGCCAAAAGTAATATTTGCAGACGAGCCAACAGGAATGTTAGATCCTGAGACTCGAAAAGATGTCCTTGTGACTATAAAATCTTGGTTAGAAGAAAACAAAAGTAGCGTATTTATATGGGTGACCCATCAACCTGATGAGCCATCTTTTATGGGGGCTAAGGACTGTTTAATTTGCGAAGATGGAACGTTTAATATTAAGAGTGTTAAGAAGTAAGAGTGTCTAATATGGTATTTGAAAGCTAATTTTTAAAGGAATCCAACATGATATTGTGCTCTCGTTTGGCACTTAAAGAAATTTTCTTACGTAAGGCTAGCTTTCCCGGATCGAAAGATTTTGTGTGTTTGTTTCTTTTTTTAACGGCTGTTGTATTACTTCTTTTGTTTTTAAAGAGTGTATCTCTGGGTTTGAGAGATAAAGTTGATGAGGTTGTATTAGGCAAGGTGGAAAATCATGGTGTGGCTATGACACTTAGCCCCTCATCTAACCGTTTTTTGTTCTCTAGAGAGAATATTGAATTTTGTGACCCAACGATTGATGCTTCCTGTTCAGTCGCTTGTGATAAAGAAAAACATTTTTTTGGCTGTAAAGAGAATGCTCAATTTTATTTGGCTAAAGAGCTAAGGGTGTTAGAGGCAGGAGGGAAATTTTGGAACTTAGATGATCATTTTTGGTGTTTTTGGGGATTGGATAACGAGTCAGGCTTGTGTAAGCAAGGAAATCCTATAAAGACCAAAAGAAAAGAGCTTGTAGGCTTGTCATTAGATAAAACTGACCCATTATGGATTAAATTTTCCTCTAACTCTAATAATATATCTCCTTTCCCCCTGGAAGTTATTCTAAATAAAGAATTGTTTCAAGCATATTTTAATTTCCCCAAATATGTTGATTTTTTGTTAGAAAATCAACTTGTTGTTTCTCCGCCTACCAAAGTAGATGACTTAGAATATTTCTGGGTTAGCTATCACGGCTGGAAGCGCTTGTATAATGTGCCGGAGAAAAATTGGTATAAAGAAAAAAAATACTTACCTTTAAAAATTCATTGGGCAAAGAGTTTTCCTACTAATCGACAGTATGGTTTTTTATTTCCGTTGCAAACCTATGCTTATTTTTCTATCAATAGTCACAGAGATGAAAGATCATCCATATTGCAAACCTTTCATCCAGAGACAGAAGGTATGTCGATTTCTAAGGTGACAAGCTTTAAGGTTAGTAGCAGGTTTTCATCAATTTTAGAGCATAAAAATAATTTGGCGGAATGTTTAAATATTAATGGTTTAAAATTAGAGAGAAAATTTACCTCGTATCAATTTTTCATGCCTGAGACTAGTCAGTTAACTGAGGAACGAGTTATTTCGTGCTTAAGAGATATTAGTGATGAAGAAGATTTTCAGCTGGCTCTTAAAAATAATGATATACGTTTTTTCATGGATACAACAATAAATCATGAGCTTATTGATAGCTTAACGATTAAGATAACTTGTCCTGATAAGGGTTACGATACTTTAAAATGGAATTACCCTACTGCAAATGATGAAGATAAATTTGTATGCAATAACGGCGAAGCTATTATAGACCTATTTAGCGGCGGCGATATTAACATGCTTAGAGTGTATTCTAAGAATGCCAAAGATCTCTATCGATTAAAGACAAAGCTGTTAAATAAAAAAGTTTGCGGCAGCGGTAATAAAAAACACGACTGTCACGAGAAAGAAGATATGATAGAGTTAGACCCTGCCTACGAAAAATCAATCAGTCGGGCTAGTTTTCTCAGTTCGTTAGTGATTTTTGTGGATAAATGGTTGCATGCAGTTCTCTTTGTGTCGATTTTTTTCGCTTATATCTTTATGATTTTTACGTTAATTAATCATCGTAAATCTAACTATGCTTTATTAAGGGTGAGTGGTTTTTCAATAGCTGAGTTATTTTATATATTTTTATTGCAAGTATTCTTATGTGCAGTGGCTGCTTTTATTTTAGGTTTATTTATATATATTTTTGTTATTCAGGGGTGGCTTAATACTGTTTATTTTCAACAGGAAGCTACGATACTCTCTCTTAACGAGCTCGGCGCATCTTTAGATAACTTTTTTGAAAATGCTCGTGTTCTATTAGATGTCGATGTAACAATATACTTCTTTTTAGCCATTATTTTAGGTGCAGCATTAAGTCTCTCTTTTCAGTTGTTAGTAAGGGAGTCTTATAAGTTGCGAAAGATAGATATTATTGCAATGATCAAGTGATAGCTTTAAATGAAAGTTGGTTGGCTGTTTTTGGGGTTCCCTGTTGTTGCTTTTCTTTTTCTGGTAGTACATCTAAGCTTGGCCAAAGACCACTGTGTAGTCCTGCGGCATATCCATTATCCATGTCTGCCTTAATCATTATTTCTTGGGCGCTTAAGTGGTCGTAGCTGAGCGCATGATGATTCAGAGAGAGCTGGTTATTGTCGTCTGAGTTAATTATGCTGTACCAGGTTCTAGGTGTGCCATCATTTGCAGGCATGCCAATAGCACCAGCGTTGTGCCAAATATGTTTGCCTACTTTTTTAGTAAAGGGAATACCGCAATGCCCACCAATTACTATATCGGCATCACTTAACGCACATTCTTTTTCAAAAATAGAGTTATGTGTGGACTCAAATATAAATTGGTTAATGGACGATACACTGCCGTGAACGACTAAGGCGTTTAATCCTTGAATAGAAAAACGGATTTGTCTTGGCAGGCTAGCAAACCAATAGCGCTGCTGGCTGGAAAGTTGCTCATTGGCATAGCGAAACCATTGGGCAGAAAGTAGATCACATTGTGTGCCTTCCTCAAAGCCGCAACCACAATCATCCGAGCCGCTGGCGAAAGATTCTTCACAATTACCCATTAGGCAATATATGCCCCAGTCTCGAATGAGTTCTACGGTTTCATATGGCTGTGCACAGTAAGCGACAATATCACCGGTGCAGATACATTGTTCGGGAGGCAGTGACAAACGTTGCGCTTCGTGTTTGATGGCCTCTAGGGCTTGTAAGTTTGAATAGGGGCCGCCAAAAACAAGCAGTGGCCCCTTTACTTTCCCTAAGTTAAGCATGTTGTTCTTTGTTGTTTGTCTTTTTATCTTGGCCGAGTAAAAAGCTGGTGCAACCTACCGCAAGGATAATAAGGCAGATAATTAATAATTTGGAATACTTATGCTCATAACCAAAAATAGGTGCCAGTAAATTGGTGTAGCCAGAGCTTTCTAACATATACAGCGCACCACCAGCTAATGCGGTAACAAAGTTGACTAATAAAGGCCAGAGTTGTGTTTTATGTGTGCCCCAAATATTAAAAAAGATAACCGGTGCTAAAAATAGAGAAATAGTCCCACTAACGGCGACAGCAGCATAAAGGTCTTTTCCACCAAAGAATAAAAATAAACCGCCACCAATCAAAAATGCCAACATCACCCAGCGGCCATTAGCGGGTGTGGGTTCAATAATATTCATATCCACTGCCACTAATTTAGAGGCGCTTGAAAAGGTAGAGTCCAGCGTGGATACTGCCGATACCACTAGGGCAATATTAAAAACAACCATCCACGGTTCGCCAAATAAGCGAGTTAAGGTACCAACAAAAGCTTCACCATCGGTTTTTACAATACCGGCAAATACGCCGAGTAAAGCAAACACTAAAATACATACAATAGAGATAGCCGCGGCGTAATTAAATGACTTAAGTGTAGTTTTTCTGTCCGAAATAAATCCGCGATCCATCATCACGGGATCGTGCAGTGGGTAACTCCACACTTGTAAGAAAGCGACTAATAACAATACCCAACCCGGGCTTTGAATATCGGGTGAGGAAAAGACCACTTGCGATAATGAGAAGTCGTTATGAAAAAGCATAATGGCAAACAGCATAACCAGTGCCAGTATCACCAGAACCGCCTGAAAAACATCGGTACGTAGTGATGCCCGTAAGCCACCAGACATGGAGTAACAAAAGGTAATCACTGCCACTAAGATCATGGATGTGACATACTCGAATGAGTTGGCCACACCAAAAATAAGACCAATCACCAAAAGGTTGGAAAACACTTCGCTTAATAGGCGCAAAATAATCACAAAGTTATAACAATGGTCGCCAATAGCACCAAATTGCTCGCGCATAAAGCTTTGAATATTGCTTTTGCCATGTTTAAAACGTAGATGGTCGATAATAGCCCCACCCGTTAAAAAGCTAATGTAATAGGCTGCATACGCTAATGCACCAGCAATGCCGTAGTAGTACCCTAAGATGGCGGCTGTCATTAATGAGCGTGCAAAAATCCATGTAGTCACCTGCGATAATACCAATGTCCACAAACCGGGTGCGTCGCCAGTATCGGAAAAGCCTTTAAAAAAGCCGTCGGCAGTCTGAACACGAGGAGCAATAATAAAAGAGATAAGCGCGATAGCCGCGAGAATAGCAATAAGATAATAGAGCATAAATGGCCTTTGTAATTAGTCGTTTTTGGCAGCACATAGCATTAGAAATGTGCAATATAGACCAGACTTAGATAATAAGATAGCCAAAAGTTCCTTTCGTGTTGTAGCTTACGTTGTGTCATCATGGGTATAAGATCGTTATAATGCTTCGAGCTAGATGTTCAACGACAAATGCGAGACACTTTTCTGCGTAAAATCTAGATTTTATGCGTACCACGATAATAAGAGATAATTCAATTTAAGGGAGATACGATGTGACGGGTTTAACAACACTAACTGGGCTGATGAAGCGCGAACAATATATGTTGAATCAATTCTGCCATACGTTACAGGCAAAAGTATCTCGCCTTGCGAGTAATGACCCATCTTTAGAAGATACTTTGGCTCCCTTTGAACAATTGTTAAAAGGCGAGTTGTCTTGGTCTGACGCTAATCGTATCGAATTAGCCCTAGTCGATTATTACGACGATATTACCTTAGTCACAGAATGGAAACGCCAGCTGGCTGATGTTAACCGTTTATCGGATCACCTTAAAAGTTTTTATCTGGCTCAAGAGTCAGAAACCAGTACCCAAGTACTAAGAGCACTGTTATCTCGCCTTGTGGCAGATTTGCATTGGGCTAAAGAGTCCAAGCGAGTGATTCGCTATAACGAAGGTCAAATGCGCCGCAAAATCGTTGCGGTGTTTCTATGTAGTTTTGTGCTGTTTTTCTCACCCACTATATTACGTATGTTGTTTGGTATCGAATTTGAAAACCTACGTTTGTATTATATTTTTACCGCTGCCACATCCGGAATTGTTGGTGCCTGCTTTAGCCAGCTCACTTCTATTCAAGCTCGTGTTCAGGCTGCTAACTTAGACCAAGTTAGAGCGATGAGTCAGTTAGGGTATATTCTTGCTCGTGCGATGGTAGGTGCTGGTGCAGGGTTAATCATGTTTTATCTCGTGCAATCGGGTTTATTAAGTGGTGCCTTTTTCCCCGAATTTATTCATACAGTAGCGGATCTTGATCAATTCCAAAGCGAGTTGGCACCAGCGGCAACACAGGCAGTAGCCAATGCCAATGGCGTAACACAGCAGATAGAATCTTCTTTGGCGATTGGTACGCTCGCACGTCCTGCACAAGGCTTGTCACTGTTAATAGTATGGTGTTTGTTGGCAGGCTTTTCCGAGAAAATGATTCCAGGCATATTAAATAATAAAGCCAAGGAAGCCACAAAGAGCTAATAGTTGCATTTATTCAAGGGTTTAACAAAATACTGAGCGTCCAGCGTTGCCTCTCAGGACGAGAGGTACATCGAAAATGTCTGGAACTATTTTCGTGCAAACGTCAGGCTTAATTACCCAAATGCTTCTGTTGCTGCACATCCCATAAAGTCGATTCGGTATGATGCAGCAAGGAGATATTAATGGGTTTACGCAAAGGGCTATTGGGTGGTAAAGCAATGGCGTAGTATTTTTCATTAAAGTTAATGGGTAATACTTTTACATTATGTAAATAGCCTGAGTTGACTAAGTACTGCATAATTTCCTTGTCGTGAAACATCACGTCGATGTTACTTGATTCAAGATCAAACTGCACTTGTGGCCACGAGCGAATGGTCGTGGCATTCTTGATATTGGCCTCTTCTTTTAACCATTTGTCGGCAGGGCTATTGGCCGTATCCAGAATGGCAATACGTTTACCCTTTAAGTCACTGGCGCTGGTTATCTCGCTACCTAAACTATGAACGGTGATGCTTGATGTAATCACCGCGGTTAAACTGGAAATAATAGTGACGCCAAAAAACATAAATAGAACAACAAAAAATTGCCCAAAACGTGTGTGGATGCTGTAAGGGTTAGCAGAGCCAGAAAACACTAATAAGACCGACCACAATAGCGCATTGTATAAACCCTTTAGTGGGCCCGTTTGGAAGAAGGGGTTCTCTTTACGTTTTTCTACATGCCAATAAATAAGCGCTAGTGTAAGGGTAATGGCAATTAGTATGGCGGTGATTTCTAAAATACGTTTGGCTGGTAAGTTTTTAAGGATTTGTTGAAAGCTGCTAAGTCCAGAGTTTTCTAGCGTAAGTACACCCATATTAGATTTAAAATAGGGGTAGCTAAAATCGATGCTTTGCTCGCGTTCACTAGTTAAATCGATAGCCGATAGAGCTAGATCAACTTCCCCGTTCTTAACGGCGTCTAACAACCTAGTCACATCTGGATATTCTTTATATTGATAACGTACTTGCAAACAGCTGGCAATAAATGACCACAAGTCATGGCTAATACCTTCCCAGCCTATTTTGGAGTTTTGTTTTTCGATCATAAATGGTGGGGCAAACTTTGTGCCTACAACCAGTTCGCGTTTAATCTCTAACTCAGGTAATAAGGGGCACAAGGCCTGAGAATAGACCGGTGCGACAACGACCATCAATAAGAGAAATAAACACGTTTTCATTGGTTGATCACTTTTGGTGTGGGGTTATTAAAGTGTTGTTGAATAATCGATAATAATTGTTTTGGGTTCGATGCAAGGTAGTTAGGGTTTTCTCTGGTAATCTGAACTTTATTGGTATACCCCCACAGCGCAGCACAACTGGCAACGCCGCTATTACGAGCAGCTTGAATATCCGAAGCCGCATCGCCCACCATAATCACATCGTGTTTATTTTTTTCTAGTTTATCGATTTGTCGCAATAATAAATCGGGTGCAGGTTTGCCCGCACAATGGCCATCGGTTCCAGACACAATGGTGAAATAAGTGTCAATTTCTAATTGCGATAATAATGCTGATGTTCTTTCGGTATCTTTTCCCGTGACGATGGTTAAATAATAGTGTTGTGATAATTGGTGTAATGCTTGTCGAATGCCTGGGTATAAATAAACATAAGGTTGTAAATGCAGGCTGTGTTTCTTAAATGGCGTGTAGAGCGTTTCGGGCAAATTAATCGCAGCCATAATATGCAAAAAACCTTTGCCTAAATGTTTTTTGTAGCGTTCGAATAATTCATTAACGGCGATTGATTCTATCTCTGGGTCAACCACCTCACGTAATGCGGCTTCAAATGCCAAACGCATCACGTTCATACTGTTAACAATGACGCCATCGAGATCAAAAATAATTAAAGGTTTATCTGTAGCGCTATTTTTAAAGGGTTTAGTGGGTAAAGACATGACATTCATCCATCATCGTTATTGCTCCACCGTCGTATAGTCAACGCTGATCACATCTCTAAAATTGTTCGTCTCGCGACTAAAAGCTTCATAAATTAATGGCAATTTAATGTCTTTAAATTTTGCTAAGCGATAATCCAAGCCGATAATATATTGTTTTGCACGCCGATAATTGTTTATGTCGACCGTGTTGTTTTGTGCCAAATTATTATTTGTTTGTGTTGCTAAAGTTTGAATCCATTCGTTAGCCAAAGTCGCAGCAACACGACCTTGCTCACTACCAGCAATGGCTAGCGTAATCATGCCACCGTGTTTTACAAAGTCGGTGCCTGCACCTAATACTGGCCCTTCAGCATTATCAACAGTCCAACGAATTAACGATTCAGCAGGTTCTTTATGTAAACCGTTTTTAATATTACTGTAGTTGGCTGTTAGAATAATTGCGTTCTCTGCGTTGGCATAGTCTACTGCCGCTTTCCAAGCCTCTAAATTGGGCACTAAAAAGTTAGCAAGCAATTCGAATGGGGCAAATGTATCCTGATTAAAATAGGCTTCGGTTTCGGCTCTCACCGTTGCCGAGTTTTCATTAAGAATAACAAGCTTGGGGGGTAGGTCTTTATAAATGCTGGCATCTTTTAATTCGGTAAGTGTTTCTACAATGGCTTCGTAGTTTTTATTTTCGAAAATGCCTTTAACATTGTCCGCCTGATTATAACCGTAATCTTCAACACCACCATTCACCCCGGCAAATACAATTTTAGGGTGCCAAGTAGTGGTAATTTTGGAACCTAGGCCAAAAAAAGCGACTTCGTTTTTGTGGGTATCTGGGCAAAGAGACGCTAATTTTTTTGATAAATTGAGATATAAATCTTTCTTGAGAGTTTTATTATTTTTGGTGTCAGCACGCAAATAATTGGCACCAACAAGCTGCTGTGCTAAATCATCGACCAATACAATAATATCCGGTTTCCAGCTTTGCAGTGCTAGTTCAACATCTTTGGCCCGGGTTCGATAAAAATTGCAAGAGGGGTGATTACGTAGATCCATATAATGGGTGCGTACATCCACAGAAGACGCTCCCATGGTGCGTTGAAAAGCCGAATCAATCTCTTTAACCCAAGATAAGTCGGTGTTATAAGAGTGAATCAAATAAACCCGTGTTCGCTCATTGTTATGAGTAATGACCAAATAGAGTATCAACGCGATGGTCGCGATAATGGTTAGCCGAATAAGATGTGTCATAACAGAATAACTCAATGTTCAG
>JAHDEM010000051.1 GCA_020628895.1 Candidatus Endobugula sp. | reverse complement strand
TTTTTTGTTACTTTCTCTTCGATCGTCACCAGAACGCATATCAAGAAGTGGCTTTATATTGCGTTTACGCCGATCCTGACCACGGCGTTTATCTTGGCTTTTCTCTTGAACTGCTTTTTTATGGGCGTCTTTATTGGTTTCTGATCCAGCAACTGCAATTTCACTGCGCTTAGGCTGACTAAGTTTAGTGGTATTTACTGGAGGAATTAATGAGTTAATATTCATGCTATCCTCCTCTTTGGCACTGTATTAAACGGCTGCTCTGATAAAATAAGCAACCTCTCAATGAGTATAGCGGCTTGTCCGTTAATTTCTTGACAGTTATTTTGCAAAAAATATTTAAGGACGGATTTATTGACACTGTACCTATATTTCAAAAGATTTTGGCTTTTTATTAAATTATGTTTGACGAATCGTCATTTATCCGTTTTAATATCGCCAACTCAATAACCGTAACACTCTAAATGCCACCTAGATATATCGACCAAGACGCACTAGACGCCCGAGAAGACGAGATTCTTGACCAAGCCCTCAAGATTATCGAGGAAAAAGGCGTAGCATTTCTCACCGTTGATAAACTGGTTGCGTGCGTTAATTACTCAAAAGGAACGGTATACAACCATTTTTCTTCTAAAGAGGATGTATTCACCGCTCTATGTAATCGTAATATGCGACATTTAGAGCGCTTATTTATGAGAGCGTCCTCAATAGATGAAACTGCCCGACATAAAATGATGTCGATCGGTTTTGCTTATATGCTGTCTGTTTTAATGACGCCCCAAAGCTTTACGTTAATGATGAACGCTAAAACAGAGATATTTGAAAAAGCCTCTCCAAAACGAAGGGATGAGCACGAGTATCTTGATGGCGTTTTATATCGCATCTGTTGTGATGTGGTAGAGGAAGCGATTGAACATAGCGAATTATCCCTTGAAGAAGGTGTTGATACTCACGACATTAGCTTCTCAATTTACGCCATGGTATTTGGCACGATTGGTCTACTTTTGAAAAAAGACCGTAAATGTAGCTCAATCATAGGGGTTATGCTTGAGGATCGAGTTATTGCCCATGGTAATTTTGTGATGGATGGGCTCGGTTGGAAAAAGCCTCAAAAAGCTGATCAAGACATCTTAGATTTTTTAAAAACGGATATGTTTGAAAAAGAAATTGAAATACTCAATAAACGTGGAATAGATATCCAAGAAGGTATTTGATACTTTTTTTAATTAAATGAATAGAACCGTGCAAGCGGTTTTTTTTAATGCTTTAAGTGACGATTCGTCACAAATAATTCACATAACATTCACATACAAAATAGGATGAGACCATGAGAGAGAAGCTGTTCGAGTTCGCCATCAGGAGACCATTACTGGTCATTCCCCTGACTATTTTATTAGTCATGGCTGCCGCATATGGAGGCTCTAAACTAACCTTTAAATCTGATTACCGTGTATTCTTCGGTGAAGAAAACCCACAACTGACTGCCTTCGAACAAATGCAAGCCACATTTACTAAAAATGATAATGTAGCTTTTATCGTAGCACCAAAAGATGGGGAAGTATTTACTGAGGATACACTGACGGCGATCCATAAGTTAACAGAAGAAGCTTGGCAAATTCCTTACTCCAGCCGTGTTGATTCGATCACCAATTACCAGCATACCATTGCTGAAGGTGATGATCTTATTGTAGAAGATCTGTTACTAGAAACCGAAATGCTTCCGGATCTTGATTTAAATCAACTTAAATCTGTCGCATTAAGCGAACCTCTTTTAGTCGACAAACTGATTTCTGCTGACACTTCCGTAACAGTTGTTAGCACCACTATTCAGCTGCCTGGTATCGATGAAGTGACAGAACTGCCTGAAGTCGTCACTAAAGTACGCGCCATTAAGGAAGATATTCTTGCTCAACATCCTGATTTAGATATCTATCTATCTGGCGTGGTGATGTTAAACAATGCCTTTAGTGAAGCATCTCTAAACGATAACGCAACACTTGTGCCGTTGATGTTTTTGATTGTTGCACTAACAATGATATTACTACTACGCACTATCAGCGGTAGTATCGCCACTATTTTCATTGTGATGTTTTCTATTTTAACCACAATGGGACTAGCAGGATGGATGGGCTTCTATCTCACCGGTCCTTCAGCCAGTGCCCCCACAGTTATTCTTACCCTAGCCGTTGCCGACTGTGTTCATATACTTGCCACTATGATGTATGAAATGCGCCATGGTGTGAAAAAGAAAGATGCAATTTTGCAAAGTTTACGTATTAACTTTCAACCAATTCTATTAACTAGTGTAACAACCGCTATCGGTTTCTTAAGTATGAACTTTTCCGATTCACCTCCGTTCCACGACCTAGGTAATCTGGTAGCGTTAGGTGTGATGTTAGCGTTTGTTTTCTCGGTAACTGTATTCCCTGCACTACTGTCGATCTTACCGATTAAAGTTAAACCAGAAACTGAGCGTAGAGCTGATTTTATGGATAAAATCTCTGCATTTGTTATCGCAAAGCGTAAAGTATTACTGCCCTCTTTTTCAGCTTTAATTATCGCTCTAGTGGTATTTGTTCCGCAAAATATACTCAACGACGATTTTGTTAAATACTTTGATACCTCTGTAGAATTCAGACAGTCTACCGACTTTATGCAAGAACGTTTATCGGGTATCGGAACTATTGAAGTTGAATTAAAAAGTGGCGAATCCAGTGGTATCAGTGAGCCTGATTACCTAAACACTATTAACAACTTTAATGAGTGGATGCGTGCCCAAGATGAAACCGATCATACTAATATGATTAGCGATATCTTCTTACGTTTAAATAAAAATATGCACGGTGACGACCCTAGCTATTACCGTCTACCGGATAATAGAGAGCTTGCAGCGCAGTACCTGCTACTTTATGAAATGTCACTACCTTACGGCTTAGATTTAAACAACCAGTTAGATGTCGATAAAGCCGCAACTCGTATGGTCATCACGGTTAAAAATATTACGAGCACTGAATACCTTGAGCTAGAGCAACGCATTAACGAATGGTTTGCGACTAACGCACCACAATTTGTTGCCAACGTGGCTAGCCCTAACCTAATGTTCTCACATATAGGACAGCGTAATATTAACTCCATGTTAATAGGAACCAGTTTAGCACTTGTATTAATTTCGTTACTACTGGGTTTTGCACTACGCTCGCTTAAGTTTGGCTTAATTAGCCTTATTCCTAACCTAGTACCTGCGGGAATGGCTTTTGGCTTATGGTTCTTCATCGATGGCCAAGTGGGTCTAGGCCTCTCTGTTGTTGTTGGTATGACTCTTGGTATTGTTGTTGATGATACTGTGCACTTTTTAAGTAAATACGTACATGCTCGCCGAGACAAAAACAAAGATTCTGTCGCCGCAGTTAGCTACGCATTCAACAGTGTGGGTCGAGCCTTGTGGATCACCACTCTAGTGTTAGTGGCTGGATTCTCGGTCTTAGCACAATCAACCTTTAAACTTAATGCAGATATGGGGTTATTAACAGCAATAACGATTGTTATCGCCTTAGTAATCGACTTTTTATTCCTGCCACCACTACTGATGGTCTTGGATAAAGATAAACAAAATGACACGCAAACTAAAAGCACTGATACCGAAACGGCTTCTGAAGGAGAAATAGAAAATGCAACTGCGTAAATTATTAACTACGGTGGCGCTAAGCAGCGCCATATTTGCCACCCCTGTTTTTGCACAAACACCTGAAGAAAAAGGGTTAGAAATAGCGAAGAAAGTCAAACAAAGTAATATTGGCTGGGGCGATAGTGTTGTTTCACTAAAGATTGTATTACGCAACGCTGCTGGCCAAGAAAGTACTCGAGAAGTTCGCACTAAAAACTTAGAGGTAGAAAACGATGGAGATAAAGGCCTAAGTATTTTTGACCACCCTCGTGATGTAAAAGGCACTGCATTTTTAAGCTTTTCTCACCCAGTAGGTGCTGATGACCAATGGCTGTACTTACCTGCCCTTAAGCGAGTTAAACGTATTGCTTCACGCAATAAGTCGGGTCCTTACATGGGTTCAGAGTTTGCTTACGAAGATTTAGCATCGTTTGAAGTTGAAAAATACACTTATAAATTGATCGGCGAAGAGGCTTGTGAAGGTGGAACCTGTTACGTGCTCGAGCAATATCCGGTAGACAAATATTCTGGCTACACCCGTTTAGTCAACTGGATTGATAAAGATGAATTTAGAAGCTGGAAAACTGATTTTTATGATCGCAAAAATAGCTTGCTAAAAACATTAACGGTAAAAACCTATAAACAGTACTTAGACAAATATTGGCGCATCATGGATATGACTATGGTCAACCATCAATCTAAAAAAAGTACAGACGTTATTTTTGGTGATTATCAATTTGGTCAGGGCTTAACTGATGCGGACTTTAACCAAAACTCGCTAAAACGAGCGAAATAATTATGATGATGAAAAAAAGACAACACAGGCTTCTAGCGGTGCCTTTATTGTTATCAAGCATACTGTCGACGAGCATTGGCTCGTCGGCATATGCTGATTCTTCAAACGATATTTATTTTGAAGCAACAGGAAAACTCGATATAGAAGTTTCGGGGTTTTCTGAAGAAGGTCAATTTGTAGGGCAAAATTATCAACATAATACGTCTTTAGCTGTAGAACCAGAATTATACTGGGACTGGAATAATGCGAATGACAGTGTGGTGTTCACCCCTTTTGTGCGCTGGGATGAGCAAGATGATGAACGTACTCATGTAGATATCAGAGAATTGTTGTGGACTCATGTCACGGATAATTGGGAATTTCGTACAGGGGTTGGCAAAGTTTTTTGGGGCGTCACCGAATTTAATCATTTGGTCGATGTAATAAACCAAACGGATATTGTTGATTCATTTGACGGCGAGGAAAAATTAGGTCAACCGATGATCAGTGCATCTAAAGTGACCGATGCTGGTATTATCGATGCTTACTTACTACCTGGCTTTCGTGAACGAACATTCCCAGGGCAGAATGGCCGCTTGCGTGCTGGTTTAGAAATAGATACTCGCGGTGCCACTTACGAGTCTGGAAATAAAGATCAACACCTCGACGTTGCCCTACGCTGGTCACACTCCATTGGTGTTTATGACTTTGGTGTTTACGGATTTAAAGGAACCGATAGAACGCCTACATTTAATCAAGTGAACATTAACGGAAATAACTACTTACGCCCACACTATCAGCAAATCACTCAGTACGGTTTAGATGCTCAAGCAACAATTGATAGCTGGTTGTTAAAGCTAGAAGCTATTGCAAAATCGAGCCGTAATGATGATTATCTAGCATCACAGGCAGGTTTCGAATATACCTTTTATGGTATTGCAGACACCTTGGCAGATTTAGGTGTGCTACTGGAATATGGCTGGGACGAACGAGGAAGAAGCTCAACAGCCATTGCGCAAAATGATATTTATTTGGGATCAAGGATAGCCTTAAATAATACGGATGATACGGCTATTCTCGTAGGTGGTAGCTACGACATGGATTATCAAAGTAAAAGTCTTTTAGTGGAAGCATCACAACGTTTAAACGATTACTGGACTGTCGCATTAGACGCTGCTGTATTTATAGCAAAAGACTCACAAGATAATGCGAGTAGTTTTGATAAAGACGACCGTGTACAACTCACACTAGAACGCTATTTTTAGGCGATATTTAAATGGATGTTGAGAATGAGAAAACTCTCTCAATAGTTTAACCTCATTATTTTATCTCGCTCCCCTACTGCCACTACCACAACGGATAAATTGTTGTTGCTAGTGGCTTTTTTATTTCATTATATGATTCCCCTATATTTTGCTTGGCAAATCAGCGTTTATCGTAAACAATCTCTATGATGAAATAAAAATACTAACTAACGCTGTAGAGAATCGAATAAAAGAGCAAGCGAGAACCCTATGAAAGCAATTGGTTATAAAACCCCCGGTCCCATTACCGACAACACATTAGTTGAATGTGATATTGAGATACCTACACTAGGACCGCATGATTTATTAGTAGAGGTAAGAGCTATTTCGGTGAACCCTGTTGATATTAAAGTTCGAGAAAAGATAGCACCACCTTCTAATGACGCCATCAAAGTCATTGGCTACGATGCTGCAGGGACTGTTAAAGCCGTTGGCAGTAGTGTGAGTCTATTTAATGTCGGCGATGAGGTATTTTATGCAGGGGATCTTACCCGTGCCGGCACTAATTCTGAGTTCCATGCGGTTGATGAACGTATTGTCGGAAAAAAACCGTCTTCTTTAAATTTTGCCGAATCCGCTGCACTAGCTTTGACCTCTATCACGGCTTGGGAAATATTATTCGACTCATTCGCACTAAATGAAGATCAAGAGACAAATGAAAGCTTACTCATTATTGGTGGCGCAGGTGGTGTTGGCTCAATACTCATTCAGTTAGCTAAACAGTTAACGAATCTCACTGTCATTGCTACCGCATCACGTCCAGAAACGGTTGACTGGGTAAAAAAAATGGGAGCAGACTATGTGGTTGACCATAGACAATCTCTCGGCGAGCAAATCAATTCCCTAGGATTAACGCCTCGCTATGTTGCTTCATTAACGGCATCGGGCCAACATTTTAATGATGTTATTGAACTCATTAAACCTCGCGGACATCTAGCCTTAATAGACGACCCTGGTCCCTTGGATATTAGTATTATGAAACGTAAAGCGCTAACGTTAAGTTGGGAGTTTATGTTTACACGTTCTATGTTCAATATGGAAGACATGCAAAAACAATATGAACTATTAAACCGAGTTTCGGCACTGGTTGATCAGGGTAAAATCATAACCACCATGACAAATCATTTAGGGGCTATCAGTGCACAATCATTACAGCATGCGCATACGTTACAAGCATCTGGAAAGGTTATTGGAAAAAATGTATTGGAAGGATTTTAAAATCGACATAAGGCCACCCTACATTAGAAGAGTAAAGTGACCTCAGCCTACAAAACCTGTGCCCGACTGTGATCGGTTTTTGATAGCTCTACCACTGCAGAGAAGACTGCAAATCAGGGAAATAGCCGATTTTAAATTTTACAAAAGACGGCACATTGGGCAACTCCCCTGGTGCATTAGGATCACCGGTGGCAACTGCCAACGTCGCAATGTTTCCACTGTGGTACAACGGTACTATCTCTCTGGCCCACCAATCGTCATAGGATTCATTTTGATGACTATTGTCCCCTCTAAGCCAAGCAATGGCTTCACTTGTTTGGTCTAATACCATGGCATTAATCACTGCTTTAGCTGGACCGTGTTGCTGACACTGCTGAGCATAAGCAAGAATACCTTGCCTGAAATCACTGGCACTGAGCCCTTTTACCGATTTCCAGTCGAATAGTAATACATCATCACCCCGCAAAACTAAACGGTATTGCTCAGTATCTGACAAGATAGTTTCTTTAGGTACTGTTTGGTTAATCGCTGTCATATTTTTCTCCTTTAATTTAAGAGAAATCAATATAAAAGTTAAAGTTAACTTGAAGTCAATAATAAATTAGGTTATTTTTTACTAATGGAAAACCTAATGACAATCAGCCATGTTTCAAAACGCAGTGGTGTTGCCTCTTCCGCACTACGATATTACGAAGAACGCGGTTTAATTACTTCTGAAAGATCGGGCTCTGGACATCGGAGATACCCTAGGTCAACGCTGCGCCGAATCGCTTTTATCGTTTTTGCTCAACGCATTGGTTTATCGCTTAATGAGATAAAAGATGAGCTGGATAAGTTACCCACTCACCGGATTCCCACCCAGAAAGATTGGTCGTTACTGTCTAAAAAGTGGTTAACACAAGTCGATGCTCGGATGGCAGAACTACAAAAGCTTAGGGATGGTTTAGAGAGTTGTGTAGGATGCGGATGTCTATCGTTTGAAGCTTGCCATTTTGCCAACCCCGAGGATAAAGTATCAAAAGCTGGCTCAGGGCCTCGTTATTGGTTGTAGAGAGGTGCTCTGTACTTACTTAAGTAACTATTCTTTACTATTGTCAGCCATTAAATCGGGCCATGCTGCTTTTAGGTACACTAACATAGACCAAAGCGTTAACACTGCCGCAATATATAATAAAGCATAACCAACATGGCTAAGTATTGTAGGCTCTGCTGGATTTTCTAATAAGAAAACCGCTATCGCAATCATTTGAGCAGCAGTCTTAAATTTACCAATGACCGAAACCGCAACACTCGCCCTTTTACCCAATTCTGCCATCCATTCTCTTAAAGCCGATATCACAATTTCTCGACTAATAATCACAATAGCAGGAATAGCAAACCAAGGGGTTGCATGCACTTCCACCAATAAAACTAAAGCTGTGGCTACCATTAATTTATCGGCGACAGGGTCTAAAAATGCTCCAAAGGCCGTCATTTGGTTAAATTTTCTTGCTACCCAACCATCTAGCCAATCAGTGATCGCTGCCAAACAAAAAATACCCGAAGCCACAGGGTAGCGCCAATCATAAGGAAGATAAAAAACAGCAACAATCAGAGGAATTAATAGAATACGTAAAAGGGTTAGCTGGTTGGCTAGATTCATGCTTATCTCATACTGTCAGATACGGTGTACTACTATAGTGCAAATATTAGAGCACCCTACCATATCTTCAGTTCCTGAGACACTAAAAATACGACTATCGTGATAAATAGTTATCTGGGTTTTGAAAGGGTTTACATTATTCACTACGCAGAGCGCTGTAAATATCTTCGGCTATTTTTTTACTAATACCAGGTACATTTGCTAACTCATCAACATTGGCGGCTTTTACTTCTTGAATCCCACCAAAATGCCTTAGTAATTCTCGACGACGTTTAGCGCCTACGCCAGCAATACCCTCTAATGTCGAGGTTTTACGTTTTTTATCGCGGCGCTGCTTATGGCCAGTAATGGCGAAACGATGTGCTTCATCACGTATTTCTTGCAACAAATGAAGTGCTGGAGAATCAGAATTCAGTACCTTTTCTTCACCGGATTCTAACACTAGCGTCTCAAAACCCGGCTTACGTGTCGTGCCTTTGGCAATACCAAGGATCATCACTTGATTAACCCCTAGTTCAGACAAGACAGCCCTTGCTTTGTTTAATTGCCCTTTACCACCATCAATCAACAAGATATCCGGTAGGGTGCCCTCTCCTTTTTGTAGGCGAGTATATCGACGAGACAGGGCTTGCTCCATCGCCGCATAATCATCCCCCCCTGTGATACCTTCTATATTAAAGCGGCGATAATCTGAGGTTAAAGCACCGCTTTGATCAAAAACAACACAGGAAGCAACCGTTAACTCACCAAATGTATGACTAATATCAAAGCATTCTAACCGCTGGGGTTGCTCATCTAATTCCATGACTTCCTGTAGAGCCGCATAGCGTTGTTGTAGGTTTTGCTTAGTATTCAGGTGAGCTAATAAATTTTGCTCTGCCGCAGTTACGGCAGTCATCAACCACTTTTGTCTTTGTGCGCGAACATTCTGAAGAATAGAAATTTTATTGCCGTGTCGTTCCGCTAAGGCTTCTTCCAGTAGTTTTTTTTCTGAACCGGCCAGAGGATGGTTAATAATAATTTCTTGAGGTAATTCACGGTTTTGATTAGCGATATAAAATTGCTCTAAAAAAGCCGCTAAAAATTCACCCTCAGGCAAACCCAGTTTGTTTTGAGGAAAAAAACTACGGCTGCCTAATATTCGACCATGTCGTATATACAACACATGTACACATTGTGACGCTCCTTTTTTGATCAGAGCAAAAATATCAATGTAACCCTTACCAGACTCTATATTATGATCCGATTGTATTTTTCTCAGCATGGAAATTTGATCACGATAAATTCCTGCTTTTTCAAATTCTAATTCTGCCGAAGCGGTTTCCATTTTATCTGCTAATTGAGACATCAATTCATTAGATTCACCTTTGAGAAATAAAGCGGCGTGATTCATATCATCCTGATAATCAGCTTCATTAATTAGTTTCACACAAGGTGCAGTACAACGATTAATCTGATACTGCAAACAGGGCCGTGCACGATGATTAAAAACACTATCTTCGCACTGTCTGACTCGAAACGTTTTTTGAATAAAGTTTAATGACTGATGAACCGCCCCCGCATTCGGAAAAGGCCCATAATACTCACCTTTTTTATGTTTCATACCACGATGAAAAGCAATACGCGGATAATCACCATCGGAGATAAAAATATAGGGGTAGGATTTGTCGTCCTTTAACAATATATTATAAGGGGGGCGCAAAGATTTAATTAAACTTTGCTCAAGCACTAAAGCCGCTCTCTCAGAGTCCGCTATCGTCACTTGAATATACGCAATTTTTTCTACTAAAGCTTGCGTTTTAATGGGTAAACCCGAGCTTCTAAAATAACTACTTAAGCGATTTTTTAGATTTTTAGCCTTGCCTACATAAAGTATCTTTTCATCAGAACCAAACATTTGGTAGACGCCAGGCTCACGAGTGACCGTTTTTAAAAACTGCTGATAATCAAATTCATCATTCATAGGTCATAGTCTAATCGGCCCTGAGTGGAATTTCGAGTATTTTCGAGAAGGAAGAAAAAATGGGTAGGTAATGAACAAGCAACAAATCTAATCGAGATATACGCAGTTGTTCATTATTCTAAAGTATCTACATCAAATATTTTATGCTTAACCGCAAATAAGACTAATTCAACATCACTACTAATACGGAATTTTTCGAACACCCGATAACGAAAGCTATTTACTGTCTTGGCACTAACGTTTAGTATTTCAGCAATTTCATTAGGCTTTTTGCCAGTAATAGCCAACATAACCACTTGTAGTTCACGATCAGACAGTTTTTCAAAAGGTGAATCATCTCCTTTAATGCCCGCAGAACTTTTAAGTGCAAGTTGCTGAGCAATCTCACTGCTCATATAGGTTTTGCCTGCTACGACTTTATTAACGGCTTCAATCATCTCATCCGGTGTTGCACGCTTGGTTAAATAAGCCGAGGCACCAGCACGCATCAGCTTACTGGGGTATAAATCATCTTCGCAAGAAGTAACAGCAATAATTTTAATGTTCTCATTGGCCAACTTAACACGCTTAGTTGCCTCAACACCACCAATACCAGGCATCTTAACATCTATCATTAAAACATCGGGGTTGAGGGTTTTAGCCAATGTAATTGCTTCTTCACCACTACTTCCCGTACCGACAACATTAAAGTCATCTATGTCATTTAAGATACGTGAGATGCCCATACGTACTAGATCGTGATCATCAACCACTACTATGTTAACCAATTTAAAACCCCAGACCTGTGATATTTAGGAAAATTATTGCTTATTATTAACCGTTTTCTTATTAACTTTCAGTCATTATGTGCTTTTAACGCCAAAATGGTCAAGAATAAAGCACTATGGCACGTAATTCATCGTAATTTACTGCTGCTTGTTTAAATACTCGCTTTGTCAAGGATGATAGGCTCTATTTCCAGTAAAACACCGTACTTTTTATAAATATCATTTCTTACTTCGTCGACAAATTCTAATAATAACTGTCCGTTTAACTGGTTAGGGTTCGTTAACACCAACGCTTGATCTTTGTGCATAGCAAAACCATCGACTAATTTACCCTTCCAGCCTGCATTGTCTAATAGCCACCCTGCAGCTAATTTAAAGTATCGAGTTCTATCACCATAGGGATAAGCGACTACATTAGGGTAATGGGATTTAATTTTTTCAAATTGCTCAACCGTTACGATAGGGTTTTTAAAAAAACTGCCCGCATTCGGTACATCTTTTGGGTCTGGCAGCTTACTTCGACGTATATCTATCACCGCATCAGACACTTGCTTGGCCGTCAGATAATCATAAGAAAAACCAGATAATTTATCCTTCAATGCTGGGTAATCTAAATTCCATGATGGTTTTTTAGAAAGCACTAAAACAACACGGGTGATGATATACTGGTTTTTTAAACGTTGTTTAAAAATACTATCACGATAAGCAAACTCACAGTCTTTTGCCGTAAAACGGCAAATTTTTCCTGTAGACAATTCAAGCGCTTCTAGGTAATCAAAACATTGTTCGAGCTCAACGCCGTAAGCACCTATATTTTGTATAGGTGCAGCACCCACACTACCAGGGATAAGCGCTAGATTTTCAACTCCGTACCAGTCGTTGTTAACACAGTGCATTACCGTGTTATGCCAACTTTCTCCTGCCGCTGCCGACAGGTGTACATGGGTATCCGTTTCACGCTCAACGTACAATCCTAGAGTATCCATTTTGATCGTTAGACCTGTAAAGTGATCAGCTAAAACAATATTACTTCCACCACCGAGTATAAGTAATGGACAAGCTTGCTGTTGTGTAAAAAAAACCGCTTGCAGCAGCTCTTCCTTGTTTTTAATGGAACAGAACCAACGACTCTTCGCTGGGATAGCTAAGGTATTATAAGCCTGTAAGGAAACATGTTCGTCAATGGTTAAGGTGTGAGTCATTATGCACTCGTAAAATCCTTGATTTTTATTCTAATTAAGACGGTGTTCATCACAAATACGCTGTAATAAACCATCAACTGCTTGATCAATTAAATCGATCACATATTCAAAATGTTCTTCACCACCATAATAAGGATCAGGTACCTCTGAGGATTCTGTTCCAGAAACAACGCCCGCTTCTACCAAAAATAAACCTAATACACCTTTATAATCTGACGGCTTTTGTTGTTGCAAGTTAATCAAGTTCTCATTATCCATCGCAAGAATATAATCGAAATCGTTAAAATCGGATGGCTTTACCTGACGAGCTTGCAAGTGGCTAATATCATACCCTCTACTTTGCGCTATTTTTTGTGCCCGTTTATCGGGTGCCGCCCCACTATGCCAACCACCAGTACCAGCAGAATCGACTGTAATTTTGTGATGCAAATTCGCTGCGTTAACTTTCGCTTGAAACAAGCCATGCGCGGTAGGTGAACGACAAATATTACCTAAGCAAACAAATAATACGTTAACTGACATGGCTCTACTCGTTATTGTGAAAGTGATGGGGAATTACTTTTCATCATTGCTCGTAGTTTATTTAAATCCTCTTGGGTATCAATACCTCCGGGAACAACTTCACAAGCTTGCTCAACATGAATTTTTTCACCGTTATATAAAATACGTAACTGCTCTAAGCTTTCTATTTTTTCTAGTGGCGCTACTGGCCATTGAACAAAACGATGGAGTAACGACACTCTATAAGCATATATACCGATATGCCGTTGCGGCCATTGATCCGTTGCTTGAGCCGATTGTAAAAATGTTTCATCGAGCACCTCTCGCGGATATGGCATACTTGCACGTGAAAAATACAGAGCCATCTGTTGAATATCTGATACCACTTTAACAATATTCGGATTAGAAAAATCTTCCGCTTTATGAATATTTTCACATAATGTTGCTGCCGTAGCTTGCGAATTTTCTGCAAGATTTTTGGCTACTTGATTAATCACTTGAGGAGGAATACAAGGTTCATCTCCTTGCACGTTAACCACTATTTGCTCATCATCCAGACCATACTGTAATGCCACCTCTTGCAAACGATCAGTTCCCGATGTGTGATCAGCGGATGTTACACACACCTCTCCACCAAATGCCACAACAGCATCGACTATGCGCTGATCATCTGTAGCAACAATCACTTTATCTGCATGACTCTCTTGTGCTTGTTCATAGACTCTCTGGATCATCGGTTTATCATGAATTAATTCCAGAGGCTTTCCTGGCAAGCGTGTTGAAGCAAAACGTGCGGGAATAATAACAGTAAAAGACATAGTCATTTTCGCTCTATTTTTGTATCTGTATTCTGATTACAAGCCATTAACGATCAGCAATAATGTCTGTAATCGTTGCTATAAAATCGTCATCTAATGAAACATCAACCACTAATGACCAAAAGTTATCCGATGCAAAAGGCTGGCATTTTACCGCATCTTTTTCTGTCATCAATATCACACGATTAGACCACTGAGAAAAATCATCCTTGGAAAAATCATAGTGGTCATCATAGGCATACGACTTATGCTCAATGCCAAGTGTAATTAAAGAATTAAAGAAACGCTGCGGGTTTCCGATGCCTGCAACAGCAACAACTTGATCATGTTCGTGTTTATCGGTTGCATCCCAAGGTAAAGGAGATAATGGGTATATGGTATCCGAATGCAAATGCCGCCAACCTAAAGGCTTAAGTGATATAGGTAAGACACGAGTTGCTTTTTTATTACCTGGCTCTTTGCCCTCTATATTCTCTGAATGATCAAACTTGCCTACTTTTGTGTTATTTAGCAACAGCCAATCGACAGAGGCGAGACGCCTCGCAGGCTCCCGTAAAGGGCCCGCTGGCAAGCAAAAGTGATTTCCCAAACCACGCTCAGCATCAACCACAACAATCTCTAAATCTCTAGCCAAACGATAATGTTGTAAACCGTCGTCGCTCAGAATCACATCAGTATCAGGGTACGACTCTAATAATATTTGCGCTGCAGACACTCTGTTCGAATCAATCACTACGGGGCACTGTGTCGTTTGTGCAACCAATAAAGGTTCGTCACCAACCACGTCTGCCCATATTGATGTATTGTCTGTAACATCAACAATATAAGGATAAAAAGGCGCGGCGCTTCCATAGCCTCGACTAATAACTCCCACCTTAATACCTTTGGACGCTAACGACTTAGCTAACGCAATAATAACCGGAGTTTTACCTGTCCCTCCGACACTGATATTACCAACAACGATAACGGGGACAGGTAATCGAACAGCTTGTTTTTTTTGCTTGGCTGCATAGAAAGAGGAAACAATCTGGTATACCCATGAAACTGGTAACAACAACCATGCCCACCAACGTTTGTTATACCATGTATCAAGAAAAAAGCGTTGCCAAAAAGACTGCCTAGTAGGATGAGACATAACTATTCTGGTGTAGGTAAGCGAGTCGTCATACGTAATTGTGAAAAGCCTAATTGGCCTGCTACATCCATCGCACGAACAACTGATTGGTAAGGTGTATTAGCATCAGCGGTAACTGTTAGAGGCTTATTCACATCACCATCAGCAACGGCACTTAATGCTCGCTGTAGTGTTGCCGCTTGCTGATTTACCAACGCTTGACCATTGACGATATAGTTACCCGATGATTGTACAATGACTTCTATAGATTCGTTCTGAGCGACAGCAACTGGCTCTACCGAGGCTTCTGGCAAGTCTATTTCCAGATGAGTTTCTTTCGTAAACGTGGTGGATACCATAAAAAAGATGAGCAATAAAAACACGACATCAATGAGCGGTGTTAAATTAATGTGTTCTTCTTGTGTAGACTGGCGACGGAATTGCACTGGGTGACCTATTCTAACGGTTATCGTATTATTTGGTTTCAACCGTACGATCACCATGCAAGGCATCGACGAGTTTGACAGACTCCTGCTCCATCACAACAACAAGGGTGTCTATTTTTCTGATAAAAAAACGATGCATGATCATCGCAGGAATCGCCACACATAATCCCGCGGCTGTTGTGATGAGTGCCTCGGAAATACCCCCAGCTAAAGCACCCGCATTACCTGTACCTTCCAATTCAATAGCAACAAATACCTTAATCATTCCAATAACGGTGCCCAATAACCCCAGTAAGGGCGATACTGAGGCGATAGTTCCCAGTGCACCCACATAGCGTTCCATCGCATGAATAACCTGACTAGCAGCCTCTTGGATACTGTCTTTCATTACCTCACGACCCGCTTGCGCGTTACTCAAACCTGAAGCCAAAATTTTTCCTAACTCTGAGCTTTTTCTTAACTCTCGTAAACGAGCAGCATCTACCTGATTATTTTGCACCCATGTCCACACTTGCGCTAATTGATGTTTTGGAGCAATTTTGTTCGCATTTAGCGTCCAAAGTCGTTCAACCGATATAGCAACAACAGCAATGGAACATAAAATAATTGGCCACATTAGCCAACCACCGGCAATGATAATATTCTCCACAACGACTCCTATTTAACGATCTTGTTATATGTGATGCTGTCTCACATAGATTACAGGGACGACATATTAACGCCTCTAGAATTAAAAAGACATTATTGAGCAAAAATATCTCGGTAGGAACACAATAGCTCTTCGATCTTCTCTATCTCCATGCCTCGTTCATCCCAGTAAACCCCTACACTAGTAGGGGTAAACTCAAGACCTAAAATGTGCTTGTTCAGATTATCCACATCTAATTGATCGAGAAGAGCAAATAGTACACGCTGGTACTTTGCAGGTGCTATTTGCTTTTTATTGGCCCAATCCCACTGCTGATTAAAATGTAAATCATGAATAAAACCCTGTTGAATCAGCGAGAAGTTGACTTGCAACTGCGTAGACTTGGGCATAGCTAAGCTATATACCGCCAGTGTTCTTTTCCCTGAAGTCAGCGCTAATGAGCCTAAGCGAACGCTCATGCCCTTTTGTGCTGCCGTTTGCCGTAACTGGCTTAATCGACGATCCCGAGCACTGGGTTGCAACATGAATATAGGGCCCACTACCATGGCAATAACCCCTACAATAATCACCAATACCCAAATATTCATTGGTTCTCGAGCTCCTCCCAACGAAGATACAAATCATCAAGGATGCCTTGTTGCCTGGTTAGGTCTGCTAGCACAGCATTAACATTATCACTATCTGATTGGTAGAACTCTGGGTCTGCTATCTGCTGATTCAGTGAGTCAATTAATGATTCTTGATCTGCTATTTTATTGGGTAAAGCATCAAGCTCACGTTGAAGTGAATAGCTCAGTTTCTTTTTAGCCGTTTTTGCCTCTTGGGCTTGGGCATTAGTCACCGTCTTTTGGCCAATTTTATTGTCTTTATTGGTTGGCATTTTGGATTTAGCCATGGCCGAGAATTGCTCTTGCCAATAGGTGTACCCCCCAACGTAGCTCTTTACTTCGCCATCGCCTTCAAAGGCAATCACATTAGTCACCACATTATCTAAAAAGGCACGATCATGGCTTACGAGCAAGATAGTTCCTGGATAATCCAGTAGACGCTCTTCAAGTAGTTCTAATGTTTCTACATCCAAGTCATTGGTCGGCTCATCGAGAACTAATAAATTACTGGGTTGGCTAAAGAGCTTGGCTAATAAAATGCGGTTGCGTTCACCACCGGACAGTGTTCTTACAGGGGTACGCGCCCGCTCTCCGGTGAACATAAAGTCCTTGAGATAACTAATAATATGAATATCACGACCATTGATACTGATGTATTCGCGACCGCCTGCAATATTGTCGATAGCATTTTTATCTAAATCTAATTGGTTACGCTGCTGATCAAAATAGGCAACCGATAGCTTCGTTCCCTGACGAGCCTTGCCCTGTGTAGGGCTTAATTGCTCTAGCATTATCTGTAGGAGCGTACTTTTGCCTGTACCGTTATTTCCGATAATACCTATTCGGTCTCCACGCAAAACACGAGTGGAAAAGCCCTTAATAATCCAGCTTTGCGAATTCACATCCGATGTGGGGTCTTTATCCGGCCAATGGAACCCTAAGTTCTCTATTTCGAAGACTAGCTTGCCTGATAATTCACCCGTATCGATATTAAAGTTCGATTTGCCTTGCACCTCTCTACGCTGTTTACGCTCGCGACGCATTTTCTCTAGTTGACGAACGCGGCCTTCATTGCGTGTCCTACGGGCCTTTATTCCCTGACGAATCCATACTTCTTCCTCCGCTAAGCGCTTGTCAAAGAGTGCATTATGACGCGCCTCTTCTTCCAAGCGCTTCTCTTTGCCTTCAAGAAAGTCATTATAGGTACCGTTATAAAACCATAGCAGCCCACGATCTAACTCAGCGATACGGTTACCCAACTGCTGTAATAAACGACGATCGTGGCTAATAACCACCAAAGCACCATTATAGGCAGCAAGTTGTTGCTCCAGCCATTCAATACTATGAATATCTAAATGGTTAGTGGGCTCATCTAATAACAGGAGTTCCGGCTCGATCACAAGCGCTTTAGCTAATAGCACTCGCCGCCGCCAGCCCCCAGATAGCGACCCCATAGTCACATCAGCATCTAATGAAAAACGAGATAAAGCGGCTTCGATCTTTTGTTGCAACTGCCAACCATCCTGCGCTTCGATCACTTGTTGAAGCTGGGCTAATTTGGTCAAGGAGGCTTCG
>JAHDEM010000050.1 GCA_020628895.1 Candidatus Endobugula sp. | reverse complement strand
TGTTAGCTGTTAGCTGTTAGCTGTTAGCTGTTACGCTACCCATTTTTTCTCCCATTGTAACAGGCTTGTTGGCCTCGAGAGTTTCTTCCCATTTAGCGGCATCCTTACCAAATAATACAATAGCCGTTGATCCTAGTTTAAAGCGACCCATTTCTTCGCCTTTATCTAAAGTGATAGGTGTTGTATTGTGGTATTGGGTCGTATGGACTTGCTTTTTAATGGGTGTTACTAAGCCTGCCCATACGGTTTCGATACTCGCCACAATCATCGCGCCCACCAAGATAACGGCCATGGGGCCCTCGCTGGTTGAAAATAAGGCAACAACGCGTTCATTTCTGGCAAATAGTCTGGGCACATTTTCTGCTGTTGTGTTATTCACCGAAAATAAATCGCCAGGAACGTGAACCATTGTTTCTAAGGTTCCTGATCGTGGCATATGTACACGATGATAGTCTTTTGGGGAAAGATAAATGGTTGCAAAAGAACCATCGACAAAATGCTTAGCAATGGTCTCATCTCCACCAACTAATTCCAGTAGATTGTATTCATGCCCTTTAGCCTGAAATATATGTCCGTTATTAATAGCGCCTAGTTGGCTGATACAACCATCTGCAGGGCAAGCAATCGCATCTGCGGCCTCTGTAATAGGTCGTTGCCCATCAGCGAGCTCTCTAGTGAAAAATGCATTAAAGTGTTTATACGTTGTAGGGTCTGTATCTTTGGCAATAGACATGTCTACAGCGTATTTCTGAATAAAATAATCAATTAACGGTTGTTTAATCCAGCTAATTTGAGTCTCAGCAATCCAGCCTGCCATGCGTGAAAGTAAATGTTGTGGTAAAACATATTGCAGGCCTATAAATAACCAATTTTTCATAAAAAAGCATCTGTCGTAAAAGTGTTTGGAGGGCAAAATTATACAGGACCAATGAGTGGCTCGGTATATCCGCTTGAATAAAATGCGTATTTTATCGAATGCTTAACGATGAGGTGTGAGCAGCTCTTATCTCTTATAAAGTCGTTCTAACGCTTGGGTAAGATGCTTACCAATTAATTTAAGCTGGTGTTGCTTTTGCCTATCCCATTGAGAGTGGTCACAATAGATAATGGCTTTAGCTTGTTGATGCTGAAAAATAGATAAGAATGCGCACGGCTGTAGTGTTAATGCTTCTACAAAAGCGGCAGGCATTTTTCGAGATGCTTTGTCTATATCACTTGCAGCAATCGATAAGCAGGCTGGTTTGCGAGTCAACTGATCAAACAGATTATTCTGCTGATTTCTTTCACAGCTGAGTGACATAATAGCGGAGTCAGAAGTAAACCCATCACATAACTGGGTCTTAATGGCTTGTTGAGCGACATTCATTATCAAGCAGTGATCGGTGCCTATACCCTTCGAACAAGCAAGTAGTGTAGCGTTAAAAGCGGACTCGATGGAGTGGCTGCTACGTATATCGCGAATATACTGATTAATGGGTAGCGTGCTTGATTCAGCATCCTTAAGTGGTTTGCTTTGTGTATTGCTAACAGCTGCGTTATTCGTTTTGGATGAGGGTTTTTTTTGCTGATCTTCAGGGGGTTGTCGATGTAGCTGTCGCATCCGGTATAACGGGGTTGCGCTCTGAGGTATAGAGTTCGGTAGGGAAACACTTGAGGCAAGGTTAAGGCATTGTTCTTTGAGTTGATCGGTATCTATACGTAAATGAAGACCGAGTAATTGGCTATAACGCCGAATATGTTTGCCATTAAAATCAAAATAAATGGCTAACACGTATTGATTAATTAAATAAATTCCCATTTCAACGCTATTAAAGAACATGCGTGATGTTTTATCCTCCCTAAACCATTGTGCTAATGCTCTATCGTCATAGCGCAAAGCTTTGGCCCACAGATGTATATTTTTTTGAGGGTTAATCATTAATGCTTTTTGTGTCATCACTGGCAAATGAATAAATGAGCCTGACTGTGATAATAAATCTGGGATAGAAAAGCCTAATTTTTTAATACTTAGAGCCGGGTAACGTTGTTGTAGTCGGCTGGCGAGTACTTGGCAACGAGACATAATTTTGGGTGATGTGCCCCACATCAGCCAAAACGGTGCATTAAATAATAGTGCCGACATAAAAAAACGTTCGCTATTGGCATGGTGTCGATCCGTTAGTAGTGAAGCTGAAATGTGAGCAGCAAAGATACTGGCCGCAATGATTTCTTGAAATCCCGCCTGTTTATTTAATGCAGGGTTTTTACTACTCTCTCGCACCTGATGTTCTACAGCGTTCAATCCAATGAGGCTCACAAGATGAACAATATGTTGGACTTCTCCCTCTCGGCCCTTCAGCATTTGCTCTGCATACTCAAATAATTGTAAGCACAGGACAGGGTCTTGTTTAATAAGTTTAGCCAGTTTATCTGATGTGCAATCATCTTCGTGTAATAAGTGTGCCACTTCATTGGAAATATGCGGGTTAAGAGATCTTGGGCGGTTTTCTAATTCACGCATCCAAGCGGTTAAATGTGCGTTATTGGATGGCTCTGAGGCTGTTTTGGAATTGGATAGTGATGACTGCGGCATAGTATGTAATAGGGTAAATAAACAAGCGCGTAGATAGAGTCTGTGTCTATTTACTATAGTTCAATATACCTACGTTCGCAGAGAAATAACGCTTAAGGGCTTATTTTGTCGTGTTTTCGATGCTATCGCGTAATAACTGATAACTAGACATTCTGCGCTCATCAATATGCCCTGCTTTGTAGGCCGCTAATATTGCACATTTAGGTTCTTGTCGATGTTGGCAGTCGCGGAATTTACATTGGCCGATATAGGGTTGTAGTTCGATAAATCCACTTAAAATAGTGTCTTCATCCATATGCCATAGACCAAACTCTCTAATACCGGGTGAGTCAATTAACTGTCCGCCACTTTCTCCATTGACAGGGGGAAAGTGAAATAATTGTGCGGTAGTGGTGGTGTGAGTGCCGCGTCCAGTCGCGTCCGATAAGGCGCCAACGCGGAGGTTTTCATCTGGAAGTAATTGGTTTATTAGTGAGGACTTGCCTACGCCGGATTGCCCGACAAACACGGTAGTTTTGTGTTTGAGGAAATCTGTTAGTTCATCTAAGCCGTTACCTAGGGTGGTTGATGCTTCAATCACCTCGTAACCCAATGAGCGGTATAGATTGCTAATGTCTTCGAGAATGTAACGATTACTCTCATCCATTAAGTCGATCTTATTGAGTACAACAACCGGTTTGATGCCAATTGCCTCTGCCGCCACTAGATATCGATCGATTAAATAACTGTGAGGCTTAGGTAGTGGGGCGATAACAACCATAATGTTATCAATATTAGCGGCAACCGTTTTCATATCGCCATGAGGGTCGGGTCTGGATAGGGCAGATGTGCGTGGTAATACCGCAACAACGACCCCCATCTCTCCTCCATCTCGCCAAATAACGCGGTCGCCAGTCACGAGCGAACCTAGATTACTTCTTATATGACAGCGTTTTTGTAGATGTTGTTTTGTGCCGATGGGGTGAGTGTCTTCAAGAGTGTTAGCTTGAATTTCTACTTGTGTACCGTAATGAGCAATCACTAGGCCTTCTTGTTCATCGCCTAGGCGGCTATCATCTTCATAAGCAGTAATTTGGGCCTCTTTTTTCTGGGCTCTGGCGGCACGTTCTTGTTGGATTTTATCGATACGCCACGCTTGTCTTCGTGTAAGTTTTCGCTTACTCATAAAGTGATGATGCCCTAATAAAGCCCTTTGCTGCTGTTTTTAACCCAATGTGTATCGTTTTACTCTATACTTTGTCAGTGCCTGTTCACACAAATGCGATATAAAACTTATGTGCATAGGTACTGATTAATACTATACGGCAAACTCACTGATAAGTTGATAAAAATATAGGATATTTGCGTTATGCAGCATGATGATAATTTGATTTGGATTGATTTGGAGATGACGGGTCTTTACCCTAACGATGATGTGATTATCGAAATTGCCACTATCGTGACTGACAGCGAACTAAATATTCTCGCAGAAGGGCCAGTATTTGCTATCCATCAATCGGATGAGCGTCTTGCAGCAATGGATGAGTGGAATACTAACCAACATGGCAAGTCTGGGTTAACGGAACGTGTTCGTAGTAGTACGATATCTGAGGTGCAAGCCGAAAAGGAAACGATCGACTTCTTAAAACAATGGGTGCCCGCGGGTAAATCTCCTATGGCAGGAAACTCCATCTGTCAGGACCGCCGATTTTTAGCAAACTACATGCCGCAATTAGAGCGTTATTTCCACTACCGTAACTTAGACGTCAGTAGTTTAAAGGAGCTAGCTCGACGCTGGAAGCCATCGGCCCTAGAAGGTTTTGCAAAGTCTGGAGCGCATTTAGCCATGGATGATATTCGAGATTCGATTAATGAGCTTAAGCACTACAGGAAAACATTTATTCAGGAATAAGTCTTCTCTATTGCTAGATTCATTATACCGATTAAATAAAAACGAGGGCTATGCCCTCGTTTTTATTGTATGTGCAGTTGTAAGATTAGCTCATGTCTTATTATTTATGTGAGCTGGCGAATGAAAAAGCTAAGGTTCTTTTTTTGTTGCAATTCTTTAAAGTTGCTCGGATCAAGCCACTGTTGAAAAGCGGTTTTTAGTGCTGGCCACTCGCCGTCAATAATTGAGTACCAATCAGTGTCTCTATTTCTTCCTTTAACAACTACTGCCTGTCTAAAGCGGCCCTCGTAGGTGAAGCCTAAGCGTTGAGCGGCATTCTTAGAAGCTTGGTTGAGTGAATTGCATTTCCATTCGCAACGTCGATACCCCAGTGAAAAACAGTGGTCGATTAACAGGTAAATAGCTTGTGTTGCTGCTGTAGTTTTTTGTAGTAAAGGTGAAAAACAAACATGGGCAATTTCTATTGATCCTGCATTAGGTTGTATGCGTGAATAAGCAATGTGTCCAACGGCTTGTTGTGATTCGCAAAGCACTATTGCGTAAAAAATATCTTCATTGCTTTGTGCTCTGGTTTTTAAAAAGTCTTCAAACTCTGAGCAATTGTTAAAGGGTCCGTAGGGTAAATAGTCCCATATGTGGGCCTTATTATCGCCAGTGTAAGCATGCCATAGATCGTTAGCATGTTGTGCTACATTTAATGGTTCAAGCTGACAATAATTGCCAGTAATAAATTCTTTTTTAGGTCGGCAGGGTATTTTCCAATTAGGTAAAGGCGTGCCTAGATCTTTCTCCATTATTCTGTTTCCCGTTTTATTTTTCTGCGGCTTTTTTTACTTGATTGCTGTTGTTTAATGGCCCAGCTAATGTGTTCTTGTACCATCTCGGACGGAAAGTCTAGGCGCTGTTTTAAGGCTTGCAATATTTCATCAGATTTAGGTGCATTGCCTAAACCAATGGCAAGGTTGCGCAGCCACCGTTCATAGCCAATACGACGAATTGCTGAACCCTCAGTATTTTTTAAATAAGTTTCTTCCGACCAAGCAAATAGTTCTAACAAATTACTGCGGTCTAATGTATGGCGCGGTGAAAAGTCTTTTTCTTGGCTATGTCTAGCATATTTATTCCAAGGGCAAATAGCCTGACAGTCATCACAGCCAAATATGCGATTGCCAATGGGTTCGCGAAACGCTTCAGGGATGCTCGTTTTTAGCTCGATAGTTAAGTAAGAAATACATCGTGTGGCATCTAATGTATAAGGAGCCACAAAAGCATCGGTAGGGCAAACTTTAAGGCAAGCGCTGCAGTCTCCGCATTTGTTCTCTGCAATCTCCAAATTAATAGGCAGGGGAATATTCGTTAGAATTTCCCCGAGAAAAAACCAGCTGCCCGCATTTTTATTAATCACTAGTGTGTTCTTGCCTATCCATCCAAGACCTGACTTTTCTGCAAAAGCTTTTTCTAAGACGGGGGCGCTGTCTACAAAAGGACGTTGTGAAACCTCATTGGTTGTCCACTGATATTGCGCGGCTAGTGTTTGATAACGCTGTTCTATTTTGCGTGCGATAAGTCCTAGGCGTTTGCGTATCAGTTTGTGGTAATCCCTTCCTAGAGCATAACGAGAAATATAGGCTTTGCTTTTTTGTTTTAATATTTGAATATGTTGAGGGTTCTCTGGTAAATAATCCATGCGAGCGGAGATCACACGAATAGTGTTAGGCACTAGTTCTGTTGGATAATTACGTTTATCTTGATGAGTGGTCATCCATTGCATTTCTCCATGATAACCCTTGTCTAGCCAGTCTTGTAAGTGCGCTTTATGCTTACCCAATTCTACGTCGGTAATGCCTATATGCTGAAAGCCTTGCTCGCGACCCCATAATTTTATTTCTTCTGCCAGTTCTACTAGAGCAGGGTGATTAGGGGAAGGTTCGCTGAGGTTTATTACCTGAGTCATTCTTGTTTGCTGTCTTCTGTGCGCTGTTAGCTTATAATGCTGCTCATTGTATTGGTAACCCATCATTTTTTACATGAGTTTTTTGTATGCCGTTTATTGAGTGTTCCCGTCCCTCGTCTTTGTACCGTGCTGATCAAGTGGCTGAGCTTGATCAGTTAGTGATGCAGCATCAAGGCATTTCTGCTCAGGTCTTAATGAAGCGCGCAGGCCGTCAGGCTTTTGAGTGTATTTTAACTCAGTGGCCCGGAGTATCTATGTTACATATCTTCTGCGGGGCGGGTAATAACGGTGGGGACGGCTATATTGTCGCTGCTCTAGCTAAGCAGCGTAATATTAACGTTAGCCTGTGGTCTCTAGCTCCTATCACTGCAGACAAACCCGCGGCTTTTGCCGCTTATCAATATGCATTAGATGTAGGTGTTGAATGTAAAACCTTTGATGAAAACGCATTCATTGATAGTCAGTTAATGCAAACAGGCACAACGGTTATTGTAGATGCATTATTGGGTACAGGCGTTCGCCAAGCTTCAGCCTTACCTGATGCATACGTGACGGCTGTAAGGGTAATGAATGATGCAAAACAGCGTAATCAGTGGCCTTTAATGGCTCTCGATGTACCAACAGGTGTCAATCCCGATACAGGTGAAGTGACCTCAGTGGCTATTGAGGCTGATGTGACCATAAGCTTTATTGGGCAGAAGCAGGGCTTGTTTACCAGTAGTGGTCGAGAGCATAGTGGCCGCCGTTTGTATTCGGACTTAGAAGTTGAGCATGAATGGCTCCACTTGGTTAATCCATCGGTAAATATTATCGAGTTAGAAACCAGCCTAGAGGTTTTGCCTGAGCGACGTCTTAATTCACACAAAAATCATTGTGGGCATGTACTAGTGGTTGGAGGTGATCAAGGGGTTTCCTATAGTTATGGCGGTGCACCTATTATGGCTGCGCAAATGGCTTTGCGTGCAGGGGCTGGTTTGGTCAGCCTGGCTATGCGTGCCAAACACTATGTCAGTGCTGCGCTGGCTCGTCAGCCAGAGTTGATGGCGGCAGTTATCGATAACGGGCAAGCGTTGTTACCAGTTTTAGGCAGGGCAAGCACTATTGTTATTGGCCCAGGTTTGGGACGCTCTGCATGGTCAGAGCAGCTTCTGTATCAAACGCTTAACGATGAAAATGCAGCACATAAGCCGATGGTTATCGATGCTGATGCTTTACATCTGCTCTCGCAAGATCAATTTGCATCTTTATCGAGTGTGCCCTTAAAAGAAAGGCAATGGATATTAACCCCTCACCCTGGTGAAGCGGCCAGCCTGTTAAATACGTCGATAGAACAAGTGCAAAGTAATCGCTTTGAGGCGGCGCGAGCTATTGGAGAAAAGTATGGTGGTGCAGTTATTCTTAAAGGTGCCGGAACCGTAGTAGCAACATCAACGGGCGCTTTATGGTTATGTGATGCAGGTAATTCTGGCATGGCCTCGGGAGGTATGGGTGATGTGCTTAGTGGTTTATTAGGTGCATTATTAGCGCAAGGCATGGCTGTTGACGATGCTGCCTTACTGGGTACGGTGATGCATTCAACAGCAGCAGATATGGCTGTTGAAACAACTGGGCGTGCAGGATTGTTAGCAACTGATCTAATACCCTATGTACAGCAAATAATGGATGTATAGGCAACTCTGATTAACCTCGGATAACTTCTGGCATACAGGCGTTGCCGAGATCAAGGCGTCTTTTTGCAGTAATGTCCGGACCTTACAAAAAGAGACAACACAGAGATCGGTGACGCCTGTATGCCCCGAAGGGCGTGGCTAAAATGCGTTTATGCTGTGTTAGACTTCTTGCTAAGGACGACGGCCATTAGCATTGAGTCTGCCTTGCCTAAACGCATTTTAGACTCACGTAGAGGTCATTCGAGGTTGATCAGAGGTGCCTATAAGTTATTGCTAGTAGACATCAAAATAAATATGAGTAACAAATGAAGGTTTATAACGAGTCATTTTTGTGTGATGAAGCTGCCACGGTTGCAGCCGGTGCTAGCTTGGCACAACAGCTTCGTGGTGGTATGACCGTATTCTTAGAGGGTACGCTAGGTGCAGGTAAAACGACAATCACTCGTGGCATATTGCAGGCGCTGGGACATTCAGGTCCGGTTAAGAGTCCTACATATACACTGGTGGAGCCTTATGATTCCTTATCGCCTGTTGTGTATCATTTTGATCTCTATCGCTTGGGTGATCCGGAAGAGTTAGAATATATGGGGATCAGAGATTATTTTTCCTCTAGTGCTATTTGTATTGTCGAGTGGGCAGAAAGGGGACTGGGTGTTTTGCCTCAGCCTGATGTTTTGTTGCAGCTATCTCCACAGCAGTCTGAAGACAACGGTGTTATTGGTAGAAAATTAATTGTGAGTCGTTCTTAGAAGTTAAACCCATAGTCGGCTACAGGCTAAAGATCATATAGGTAAAGAGTCCATTGTTATACATCATTAAACAGATTAGCGCTGCATTATTGGTAAAGCTATTGTTAATATTGAGTGTGTATAGCTTCTCCTTTAGTGCAATAGCGGCAACCAGTGTTGATAGTGTGCGTTTATGGCGTGCGCCTGACCATACGCGTGTGGTGTTAGATACAAGCGGACAAGTGAGTTACAAGCTATTTTCTTTAGATAACCCGCATCGCTTGGTTATTGATATTGATAGTGCGAGTAATAAAGCTGGGTTTAATAAGCTTACAGGCAAAACAGTAGAAAATACCCCTATCTCTCGCGTGCGAACAGCGGTACGTAACGGTAACGATTTGCGTTTGGTGTTCGATCTTAAAGAAGAGGTAAAACCCAGAAGCTTTTTATTAGCACCGAATAAAGACAAGCCTCATCGTCTGGTTATTGATTTATATGATCAAAAGGTGACGACGCAAAAAACCGTTAAAAAGATTTTAGATACACCGGCGCCAACCAAAAAAGATACAAATAAAACAGCAGCTAAACGAACGCTACGCGATATTATTGTTGTTGTCGATGCTGGTCATGGTGGCGAGGACCCCGGTGCAATTGGCCCTAAAAAAATACAGGAAAAAGACGTAGTACTCGATATAGCCAAACGGCTTGCCGTTTTAATTAATAAAGAAAAAGGCTACAAGGCGATTCTCACTCGTGATGGCGATTATTTTATTCCTTTGCGCAAGCGCCGAGATAAAGCGCGTGAAGTGAGAGCCGATCTATTTATTTCTATCCATGCGGACGCTTTTACTAATCCTCAAGCGAATGGTGCTTCAGTTTTTGCCTTATCTCAACGTGGGGCCACCAGTGAAACGGCTCGCTTTTTGGCAAAGCAAGAGAACGATGCTGACCTTATTGGTGGGGTAGGTGATGTCAGTTTAGAAGATAAAGATGAGGTTTTACGGGGTGTCCTTGTTGATTTATCGATGACAGCGACAGTAGGGGCCAGTTTAGATGTGGGTAAATCGGTACTAGGTAATATGAAAAATATTGCCCGCTTACATAAAAAACAAGTTGAACAAGCAGGATTCTTGGTTCTTAAATCTCCAGATGTGCCATCTATATTAGTTGAGACGGGTTTTATCTCAAATCCTACTGAAGCAAAACGTTTGGCTTCGGCGAGCTTCCGACAAAAAATGGCGAGTTCTATCTTTACAGGAACAAAAAGCTACTTTAACCGCAAGCCACCAGCAGGTTCCTATGTGGAATGGAAGAAAAATGGTAGCAAAGAAAGCGATTTATATATTGCGCAAAGCTCATCAGAATCAAGCCAGCCGGCGATTGGACAACCGCAACAGCCACTGACTACGCTGACTTATAAAGTAAAAAGTGGTGATAGTCTGTCAGAGATTGCACAAAAATATCGTGTAAGCACCGCTAAAATTAAAAAATTAAATAATCTTAAGAGTAATACTATCCGAATTGGTCAAGTACTTACTATTGCAGAGAAAAAATCTGAACCAGTGAGAAAGCTGGTCACTCACAAAGTAAAAAGGGGGGAAACATTATCGGAAATTGCCCAACAATATAAAATATCCTCTGCCACTCTTCGTAAACGAAACCGCCTCTCATCGTCTATGATTCAGGTGGGTCAAACATTAATTATTGCTAATTGATTTTTTTGTGTGACAGTCTATCTCTTTATGCTATAACCTAAATAAAATCGGACTCATCTAACCGGCGAAGAATCTACCCATGTATGATAATAGTCAAGGGAACGTTTTCTCTGATGGTTACACTAATATCGCAATAGGTTGATGATATTAGTGGGTTTGTATGAAAAGTTTTTGTGGTTTCTGGATAGTTTTGTTGTTTTTCGCATCATTGAGTGCAAAAGCGGGCGACGTGTTTGTTTCTTCTGATCCGCAAAATTCTGCTGTTATCAGTGACTTAGATCGCCAGTTGTTTCAGCGTTTGGATCGTCTTTTTCAGGTCTTCTCTCTCCGGGCAGATGCTATTTGGGACGATTCCTTTCGGCTGGATAAAATTCCTTTATTATTGGTTTATCGTGATAGTAGCGGTAAAGATCATTACGGTTATTTAATCAATCACCCTAAGGCGAATGAATTACCACATTCGAAACCCATTGTTTTGGGCTCGTCTTTTAATGCCTTATCTACCATCACCCAATTAAATCATTTGCCACGATCTACTGGGTTGAAACGCAGTGAGTATGCTGAGTTCCAATGGGATATTGCTGGTGTGCCCACGCTCGTGATTTTTTATACTAATTCAACTCAGGATGGTTTTAATATACCAACAACCGCTGCTTGGGATGCATTTCTAATTCACGAAGCATTACATCATCAGCAAGAGGGGGTATGGAAACAGCGTGATGATGAGATACAAAATGCTAAAGATTATCCATTAGGTGGACGTGAAGAAATTGCTCATATTTTTTTAGAAAGTGAGGCGCTACTCGATGCAATATCTGCAACAACGGCGGCTAAACGCCAGCAGGCTATTGCGTATTTTGTAGCAGTGCGTCGAGCGAGAATGGCAAGTCATCCTATTGTGCGAGGGATGGATGGGATGCAAGAACGTTACGAGGGTACATCTCATTATACTGAACACCGCTTAAAGGACATCATGCCTAATGATAGCCTGCCGGATATTACTGGCTTATTACGTGGTAATCTTTCCGAGCAAAATAATCGCCTCTCTCTGGCTTTGGGGCGCTTTTATGTTACGGGAGCTGCATTATCTATGTTGTTGGATAAGTTGGAAATTGAATGGAAACCTTTAATGGAGGCTGGTGCTACACACTATGAATTATTACATCAGTGGTTAGGTGAAAGCCAAACAGATTGGGAGCAGCTGTTAGTGCAAGCTCGGGTGGTGTATAACTACCCCGAGCTGCTGGAAAAAGCGAACATTGTTGTAAAGCGACTTTAAGAATTTATGATTTTAGCTACAAGCTACAAGCTACAAGCTACAAGCTACAAGCTACAAGCTACAAGCTACAAGCTATTTTTAATCATATTTAACACGAAGCAATGTACTTTGATCGGTATGTTCAAAATCTTTTCCATAAATATGCAACAACATAGTCTCATGGTAATGGAGTTCATCACCGTCGACGGATAAGTTCATCGTAAATGTTTTTGTTTTCGCTTTTTTGAACATAAATGGCGATTGCACAATGCCGTATTCTTGGCTGTCTGCATTGGCGCTTACATTAAATAGACTCTTTCCATTGGTTTCTTGATAGATTCCTCCTGCAAGTAAGCAAACACCTCGTGGTATGCTTAGGGAGTGCATAATAACGTTGGTACTTTTTTCGTATATCCAGTGGCCAATTTGGTCGTGAAAGATATGGCCATTTTTTAATTTGCGTACGACATGATGGTACTTTATAGAAACGAGATTTTGTTCTTCTGCATTTTCGGCTGAGCCTGCTGGTGTAAATGTTATTTCATCTGTAAATGCTGTTTTATCCGGGTTACCTTGTGCATCTGGTGCATTATCCTGCCCTTTATTACCAACCCACTTGCCGAGTAATTGTGCTAAGGGGCCATAATCAATATCATTAATAGTGGTGCTCATTGCTGTACCTTTATCTGCGTACTTTTATTTTTGTCACTTTATTTCTGTGCTCTTGTTTCCATATTTTTGTATCTTAATTGTTATACCTGTATCCGTCGGTAAATAGTTTGTCACATATTTGGCAGTGTTTCGTCTGAATCTATTAGCGCAAACGTTGATGAAATAAGTCCACTGCCATGCGGTAGCTTTGTAAGGCTAGCGCGGCATCGTATCTATCTCCTTCATCGCGCATAAAGGCATGCTGTGCATTAAACTCGTGCCAAGTAAAGTTGACGCCTTTTTCTGTCATTGTTTGATAAATCATTTGTCTCCCCTCTGGAGAAACATGCGGATCTTGTTTACCAAAAATCATGGTGACTTCTCCTTGTATTTCTGCGCATCGCGCTAAGGTTTGGTCTTCTTCAGAATCTGCTGGCAAGGTATTGGAATGTAGGTCTGTCGCATAGAGGCAAAATGTGGCTTTTATTTGCGGATTAAGTGCTGCGCGGAATGCTAAATGTCCGCCAATACAAACACCCATGGCGCCAATATGCCCGTCGCAAAAATCCTGTGTGAGCAAGTAGTCAATCATTGCTTGGTTATCTGTATCGTAACTGCTCAATGGCTTTTCAAACTTATCGGCGTTGCCTTTATCCTTACCTGCGTCGTCGTAAGCCAGCACAGTGCCTTCTGGGTTGAGTTCGTGAAAGATTTCAGGCACCAATACCACAAACCCATGCCCTGCCATAATTTGTGCGCTACGAATAATTGGTGTGGTTTGTTGGAAGATTTCTGAATAAAAGATAATGGCTGGATAAGCGCCATCGTCGACGGGTCGATAAACAGAAACACGCATAGGTCCGGTGGGAGTGCTGAGTGTTTGATTGTGCCGTTGGATGATCATATTAAAGCCTTATATTGGATGGTATAACGATACGTTAACTCGCATCATATACGCTTCTAGTACCATTGGCGAATACCCCCTACAATAAGCACTAGCATGGTTTGCTTTAATCGTTTTTGATGGGTGCTTTTTATGGCGGTTCTATATTCTGTGTTGGTTAACTCTGTGCCTGGGCACTTGCATCACCAGATGCAAGTAGCTAGTGAACGTTTAGAACAGCATCTTGACGATAAACAGCAGCAGAAACTAACGACATTGCTACAAAGCTCCGAGGTGCTAGCTGCGCAATTAGCACGTTCTATCACTGCTAGTGAATATCTGCTAGAGAGCTGTTGTCGCTATCCTGATTTATTATTTTATTGGTTGTTAGTCGATACCCCTTATGCGGCCTTATCGGCCAGTCGCATTGTTGAAATGGTTGAACTCACATGCTGTGACTGTGAGACGTCGCAGGAGTTGGATCAGGCGTTAAGGCAGCTGCGCCGTCGCTTAATGGTGGCTATTATTTGGCGTGATCTCAATGGTTTGTCTGACTTTACCGAAGTGTGTCAGTCGATGACCGCGATGGCCGAAGCCTGTATTCAGCAGGCATTGGATTTTCACTATCAGGCTTTATGCGTAAAGCATGGGCTTCCCACAGGGCGTGAGACAGGAACCCCGCAGCAATTATTCGTCTTGGGAATGGGAAAGCTTGGCGGTGGCGAATTAAATGTTTCTTCAGATATCGATCTGATTTTTGCATTTGCCCAGTCGGGCGAAACAAGCCATGCGCGTCCATTGGATAATCAACAGTTTTTTAGCCGTTTAGGGCAACATCTAATTAAAAGTCTTAATGAGCAAACTAAGGACGGCTTTGTCTTTCGTGTTGATATGCGGCTGCGTCCCTATGGCCAGAGTGGCGCTTTAGTCAGTAGCTTTGCCGCATTGGAGAATTATTATGCGTCGCAGGGACGGGATTGGGAGCGCTTTGCTGCCATTAAAGCCCGTGTCGTGGCCTGTTCCCGTTTACCGAATTTAGAACAATCTTTGGTGCAACAACAGCAGGTGACACAACAGTTATACGGTATATTGCAGCCCTTTACTTACCGACGATATACGGATTTCTCGGTGATTGAGTCCCTGCGTAAGCTAAAGGCTATGATTGTTCAAGAAGTGCGACGTAAGGGGGTGCAAGACGATGTTAAGTTAGGCGCTGGAGGCATTCGAGAATTAGAGTTTATTGTGCAATCTTTTCAGTTGGTTTATGGTGGCCGAGAACCTCAGTTGCAACAACGCCATTGGCTAAGTGTGGTGGAGCAGTTAGGGGAAGAGGGCATTTTCGATACTGAGACAGTGAAGTGTCTGTCCTCGGCCTACGTTTTTTTACGGCGTACTGAACATGCTATTCAGTACTATCAGGATCAACAAACCCAATGTCTGCCTGGTGGTGAATCGGTGCAATGCATACTGGCATGGGTAATGGGTTTTGCTGATTGGGACTCGTTTAAGTCTCGATTAGATAAGCATAGGCAGTGTGTAGGTACTCACTTTAATCAAGTGATTGCTGAACCAGATACTTTGCCAGAACAGCAGTTGGGTGAACAGTGGCGAATGGTTTGGGCCTTATGTGCGCAAGCCGACATCCCTCAAGAATCCTTAGATTTGTTGGTCTCCCATGGGTGTGTGCAGCCCGAGGCGGTACTACAACAACTGGTTCATTTACATGGGTGTTGGTCGGTGCGTCGTTTGTCTGCGACCGTGCGTGAATCACTGGATGAGCTTATACCTACGCTGTTGATGAGGGTGTTAAGTGGCGCTAATCAAACCTCAAGTGATCAAACCACAGGTGCTGATAGCGATGTGGATATTGCTCTAATTCGACTGTTTATCTGGCTGGAAAAGATCGTTGGTCGTAGTAGCTATATCACATTATTACTGGAAAACCCCTCGGTATTATCGCATCTAGCGATGTTGTTTAAACGCAGCGTATGGGTGGCTGATCTCTTGGCTCAAATGCCCTCGTTATTGGACGAGCTGCTCCACGACCAAGACTTATATACATTGCCTTCTAAGTTTGAGCTGCAAGATGAGCTGCGAGTGCGTTTATTGCGTGTGGAGTTGGATGTTGCCTCGGGCGATATCGAAGCTTATATGGAGGTACTGCGTTACTTTAAGCTCGCTCACTATCTGCGGGTAGCCGCCAGCGATTTGTCTGGGCGGATCCCTTTAATGCAGGTGAGTGATTACCTCACTTGGATTGCTGAAGTGGTGCTAGAAGAAGTGTTATATCTAGCTTGGCAGCTGCTCACCTACAAACATGGAGTGCCTGACGACTTAGTTGATCGCGCGATGGATAATGAATATCGCTTAGCTGTGCCTGGTTTTGCCATTGTGGCCTACGGCAAATTAGGGGGTATCGAACTAAGCTATGGCTCTGACTTGGATTTGGTGTTTATTTATGAGTCTTCGCCTACGGCAATGACCAATGGTAAACAATCGATCGATAGTCAGACGTTTTACACCCGTTTAGGCCAAAAGATTATCCATATTTTAAATACCCGCACATTGTCCGGCCCACTTTATGAGGTGGATATGCGTTTAAGGCCATCGGGTAATTCGGGTATGCTGGCTAGTTCTATCGGTGCATTTTCTCGCTATCAGAAGACCGATGCGTGGGTATGGGAGCATCAAGCATTGGTGCGTGCTCGTCCTATTACTGGCGATCCAGCATTGATGACTCGCGTAGAGGATTTGCGCCAAGAGGTTTTAGCACAGTTGCGTTCCTTGCCTGAGTTAAGTGAGGCGGTAACCGATATGAGGCAAAAAATGCGCGACCATTTAGGCTCTGCTGCAACCCAATCGCACAAATCGCAAAAAATAGCGCAATCGGACCATAAAAATGCATTATTTAACCTTAAGCAAGATGTCGGTGGTATCGTCGATATTGAATTTATGGTTCAATACGCTGTTTTGGCTGGAGCTAATCGACAACCTGAGTTGGCGCAATATACGGACAATATTCGTATTTTGCAGTCCCTAGTGAGCAGTCATGTTGGTGGTAACCATTTGGCTGATGATCAGCAGATAGGTCAATTACGGATAGATGCTGCGATGGTTGATGAGCTTATCGCTATTTATAAGACTTATCGTGAGGTAGGACACCGATTAGCTCTGCAGCAACAGTCGTCATTGTTAACCAGTGAACAGCTTGAAGTTCAGTTTGCGGAGTATGATTTGCCACAAAAGCGACATCAGATAGAGCAGTGGTGGCACCAGTGGTTCTGGGGTAATGGTTCTTGAGCAATGAAAACCAATAGGCGTATTTGCTGTAATCAGTGAGTACCCTGTTATTGAGTAATAACAACAATTAGTAATAGTAATGAATTAGGAGAAAGTTATGTCATTTGCCGATCGCGATGGCGTTATTTGGTTAGATGGTGAAATGGTCGATTGGCGTGAAGCCAAAGTACATGTGCTCACCCACACCCTACATTATGGCATGGGCGTTTTCGAAGGTGTCCGTGCCTACCAAACGGATGAAGGGCCTGCGATATTCCGTTTACAAGAACATACGGACCGTTTGTTTAATTCGGCCAAAATTCTTGATATGAACATTCCTTTTTCAAAAGACGAATTAAACGATGCCCAAGTGCAAGCGGTTAAAAAGAATAACCTTAACAGCGCCTATTTACGCCCTATGTGTTTTTATGGCTCAGAAGGTATGGGATTGCGTGCCGATGGTTTAAAAACCCATGTAATGGTAGCCGCTTGGTCTTGGGGTGCTTATTTGGGGGAAGATGGTTTAAATAAAGGTATTCGTATTAAAACCTCTTCTTTTACTCGTCATCATGTCAATGTCACTATGTGTAAAGCAAAGGCCAATGGTAATTATATGAACTCCATGTTGGCCCTACAAGAAGCTTTGCGTGATGGTTACGACGAGGCTTTATTGCTGGATGTTGATGGCTTTGTTGCTGAAGGTAGTGGCGAGAATATCTTCTTGGTGCGTAACGGTGTGATTTATACCCCCGATTTGACTTCAGCCTTAGATGGCATCACACGCAATACTATTTTTGTATTGGCGCAAGAATGTGGCTATGAGATTGTTGAAAAACGCATTACCCGTGATGAAGTATATATTGCCGATGAAGTATTTTTTACTGGCAGTGCGGCAGAAGTGACGCCTATTCGTGAAGTCGATAATCGTCAGATTGGTAATGGTGGTCGTGGCCCAATTACCGAACAACTGCAAACTATGTATTTTGATGTGGTTCATGGCCGTAGTGCAGCCCATAAACATTGGTTGACCTTGTGTTAGTATTTTTGCCTACGTGCGCAAGCGAAAGGTAAAAAACATTAGAAATTAAAATAAAGGCAGTAAAGTCTATGGCGCAATCTTTTATTGATCAGCTTGATGATCATATTCAGGTTATGCAGTTGTCAAAAGCATTAGCACCTTTAGTCGAGCAGGTGGGACAACAATGGGTGAGTGCGCTGCGTTCAGGTGGCAAAATATTGCTGATGGGCAACGGTGGTAGCGCTGCCGATGCGCAGCATATTGCTGCGGAGTTAGTGGGTCGTTATTTATGTGAGCGTAAAGGTCTGCCATCTATTGCGCTGACAACCGACACTTCCATATTAACCGCAGTGGGTAATGATTATGGTTACGACACCATTTTTGCCCGCCAAGTTGAGGCCTTAGCACAGCCCAATGATGTTGTTGTAGGATATTCCACCAGCGGTAATAGTGCCAATGTGTGCGAAGCTATGAAGGTCGCTAACAGCCTGGGTTGTTACACCGTTGCACTGACTGGTGATAGTGGGGGTAAATTAGTGGATATGGTTGATGCTTGTATTCGAGTGCCGTCACCGTTTACGCCACGTATACAAGAGGCCCATGCCTTTATTGGTCATATGTTGTGCGCTATTGTTGATGGTGCATTTGATGCTGATTAATGTG
>JAHDEM010000049.1:5245-18987 GCA_020628895.1 Candidatus Endobugula sp. | reverse complement strand
GATTCAATGCTAAAGTCCATACTCTCTTTACTGCTGTTAGCTGAGTCGTATACAAGTTTTACTTCTTTTAGTGTATTTTCGGCGCTATCAGAAACTGTGAGAGACGTTTCTTCCATTTCTGACACAGCAGTAGCTACAGATTCTGATTGATTCTTTTGTTTGTGAATCATATCTCTAGAGCGTTCGGTGGTTGCTGATGCTTGTTCAGAATAAACAGTAAGCATTTTGGCGGAGTCTCGAATTTCAGATAAGATATCGCTGAGTTTTAAACTCAAGTGATTAATACCATCACCGATTTGGCTGAATTCATCACCGTTCTTAAGGTTAATGCTTTGTCCCAGCTCGCCATTACCAATTTGATTGAGGCAATCAATAATGGTTTTAAGCGGTTTACGAATACTGCGTACTTGGTTGTAGATGATACCTGCTGCAGCCATTAGAGAAATCACGTAGATTAAAATGATGGTATTTGTTGCAGCTGCATTCGTTTCTAAAACGTTGACTTTGTTTTCGTCACTCAAAATAGACACTTGCTCAGTCATTTCTATGAGTTTGTTAACGCCTGTATTGGTGAGTAGGGCAACACTATCTTGTAACTCTGATACATTGCCGGATGCATTTAATGAATCAATATAAAGCGAGAAATGTCCTTTCTCTGTATCATTGAGACTATTAGTGAGTATTTCTATATAAGGATTAAGCACTTGGTGCGCACTGGGTGCTTTCCTTTTCAGGTATTTCACTGAGCGAGATACGCGTTTTATCTCTGATAGTAGCTGGGTGCGCATCTTAGATAATTGTTGGGTATCTTTGATGGTTATGATATTGGAAATGGATGACCGGATAATACCAATAGATTCAATAACTTTAGAGACGTGTTTTTTTACAGTTGTGGTGCTATTTTTGGTGACGCTTTCAACTCGTTGCCTGTTACTGGTAAAAGTAATCCAACGAGTCGAATAAGCTTGTAATGCTGAGTTGTAGGCATTGCTTGCTTGTAGGTAATTTTCTCTCGCTTCAATTTGTTCTACTCCAGAGGCGAGTGATAGCTCTATGCTCTCATTGGCTTCGGCCAAAAGGCTGGTAAGCCCTTCGTTATCTTTAATTTTCTCCAGTGTTTCTTTTTGAATTTGTCTGTAACTTGTGGCTGAATCGATAAAGTTTTGTTCGTATTCTGCCAGTAAAGTAGGGTCTTCCTCATTGGCGTGCTGGGTGAGGGCTTTATTTGCATTTTGCGAGTAAACGACTAACTGATAGCTTGACTCAATTAACGGAATTAATTCATCAGTTGTTTTTTGGAACTTTTGGTTAGTAACGTTTTGTGAGTTTAATGCGGCAAAAGCAATAACTGACATTAAAATAATTAATAACGAGAAGCCTAATATCGATTTATTTACCACAGTCAATTTAAAGTTGAACTTTTTAAATATTCTTCTTTTCGCCTTCATTTCTATAGTCTCACTACCATACATTGTGTTCTTGGTTTAACAAAAAACGCTTTTGTATCTTTGAGTCTAGCAAAGAAAATAGAAATGCCACTATTTGTTCAATAATCGATACGATTTTGTAATATTTTCTGGTAAACAAATGGTTACTTTTGTTTTTCTATAGCTAATAATCTTTTTTGAAAACATACTTATAGCGAAATCTTATTTAAATAGGGGGTTGTAGTTGTATCTTAAATAAATATTAACTTTTAGATATTTTGAAGTGATCATATCAGGTCATATAAAGCCTGTTTTATTATGTCAGCGAGTGCTTATTTTCATGGATATCGTTCAATATATGGAACATTTAGGCCGCTTGCCTCCTTTATCTTATATCTACCTCCACCCCTTTAAGAGCATGAAAGTGCCAGAGAGCATATGCATCAGCAATCGCTAGAAATAGTCTTGGTTCAAGCAAGCCCTAATCTAAGTGCATAGATAATTACTGCGATCATTATAAAATATCGTTATAATCTCGTTCTTGATTATTCGACTCGTGAGAGTCTGCACAGTTCTGGAAAATGATGACAATAACAAGCCAAGATAATGAAATTGCAGCTGAAGATAGCCAATTGCCTGTGACCAATACGTCAACGGCTAAGCAAGAGGGAGTTGATAGTATGCAGGCTGATAATACGAGTAATTCTCCTGAACAAAACGAAATGCCATTTGCCTTAGTGAATGGCGAAGCCTATACCGAACTTCCTAAAGATCTTTATATTCCGCCCGATGCACTAGAGGTGATTCTAGAGGCATTTGAAGGGCCGCTTGATTTACTGCTTTATCTAATACGTCGCCAGAATATTGATATTTTGGACATTAATGTTGCGGCCATTACTCATCAGTATGTTTCCTATGTTGAGATGATGAGTGACCTCCAATTTGAGTTAGCTGCCGAATATCTAGTGATGGCTGCTATGTTGGCAGAAATTAAGTCACGCATGCTGCTACCACGTACTCAAGAGGAGGAAGAAGAGGAAGATGATCCTAGAGCAGCACTAATTCGGCGATTACAAGAATATGAGCGCTTCAAAACAGCGGCTGAGGATATGGATGGGATACCACGAATGCATCGTGATATTCACCAAGCAACTGCCCAAGCACCAGATCGCAACCTTACCCGCCCAGACCCGGAAGTGGACTTTAAAGAGATTTTATTAGCTTTATCCGATGTATTGCGCCGTGCAGATATGTTCGAGAGTCACCAGGTTGAAATGGAACGTATGTCTACTCGCGAAAGAATGACTAAAGTGCTGGAGCATCTGAGCGTTGAGAAGACATTTGTGCCTTTTGTTAGTTTGTTTAAAGTTGAGGAAGGCCGCTTAGGCGTGATCGTGACTTTTATGGCGGTGATGGAACTGATTAAAGAGTCTTTGGTGGATATTGTGCAAAATGAACCTTTTGGAGCGATTCACGTTAAAGCCAAAGCGGATTAACAAATAACCTTGTTATTCTAACTACTTATTGACAAATATTATGATAGAAAGACAACAACTTAAAAAGATTATTGAAGGTGCACTTCTAGCTTACGGTCAACCGCTAACGGTTGATAAGTTGCACTCCTTATTTGCTACCCAGATGGTGGATACGGAAGAGGGAGATCCGTTACCTACGCAAACACAGGTAGATAAAAGCGAAATTATTGATGTTTTGGCCGAGATACAGAGTGATTGTGAGAACGCCGGTTATGAACTAAAAGAAGTCAGTAGTGGTTGGCGCTTCCAAGTGCGTGAAGAGATGGCACCTTGGGTGAATAAATTGTGGGAGGAGAAGCCTCAGCGCTACTCTAGAGCATTGATGGAGACATTGGCCATCATCGCCTATCGTCAGCCGATTACCCGTGGTGATATTGAGGAAATACGCGGCGTTGCTGTGAGTAGTTATATTATTAAGACGTTAACGGAACGGGAATGGATTAAGGTGATTGGTCATCGAGATGTTCCGGGTCGTCCTTCGTTGTTTGCTACTACGAAACAATTTTTAGACTACTTTAATTTAAAAAGCTTGGAGGAGTTACCTTCGTTACAAGAATTGACCGATATAGAATCTATTAATCCTGAATTAAATTTAGAGGTTGCTGAAGTAGTAGAAGAGGTTGTTAGTGCCGAAAATAGCCAAAAATTTGTTGAGCAAGACAATATAACAGAAAGCGATAACACTGTTTTAGAAGCAGAAACAGAAGCAGAAGCAGAAGCAGACACGCAGCAGGAATCTCTCCATGAGTAAAGATAACATGACAGATGACAAACCTGCCCCGCAAGGTGAAAAACTACAAAAAGTATTAGCCCGAGCAGGTCTTGGCTCACGCCGAGAAATGGAAAAGACTATCCAGCAAGGTAAGGTGGCTGTTAACGGCCAAATTGCTCAGTTAGGAGATCGAGTCGAATTAACCGATAAGATAGAGGTTGACGGTCGCCGTGTTAAGTTAGAGAAACCTGAACAAAGGCGCATCAGAGTATTACTGTATAACAAACCCGAGGGGGAAATTTGTACGCGCTCTGACCCAGAAAATCGTCCAACGGTTTATGATCGATTACCTCCGATATCAGGTGACCGCTGGATCTCAGTGGGTCGCTTAGACTTTAATACGAGTGGCTTGTTACTCTTTACGAATGAAGGTGAGCTTGCCAATAGATTAATGCATCCTTCGTCGGTTATTGATCGTGAATATCTCGCTCGCATCCAAGGAACCGTGGATAACGATATGAAGCAACGTTTACGTGATGGTGTTGAATTAGACGACGGTGTCGCCAAATTTACAGATATCGTTGATGGTGCGGGGGAAGGGCGTAATCAATGGTTTTATTGTGTGGTTATGGAAGGGCGTAATCGTGAAGTAAGACGATTATGGGAATCTCAAGGTGTGACTGTGAGCCGCCTTAAACGCGTACGCTATGGGAATATTTTTATTCCGTCACATGTGCGTGTTGGTCAGTGGTTAGAGTTAAATGATGCCGAAATCAAAGACCTGTGTATTACTGCGGGTATTCAGGCGCCTACAAACAGGCCGCTGACTCGTGCACAAAAAGAAATCCGTGAACGGCATCAGCGTAAGTTACGTGGTAGCCGCCAAACCAGTAATAATCGTAAGAAATCTAAGTGATATACCGTTAATGCTGTGTTCCATCAGTGGTTACCATAAGCTTACGTTTAAGGTGATTTTTTTCATCAGTTTCGGATAACTCCACTCGGTTTCTACCCTCGCTCTTAGCGTGGTAAAGCACCTTGTCGGCTTGTTCCATCAGCTCACTAGGGCTTTTACTATGGGCTGAACAGCTGCCACCAATACTAATGGTTACATTAATATGGTTGTCGCCCAAAGTGTTTGTAGGAATAGATAATGAAGCAATATTTTCTCTAATCCGCTCAGCAATGATAGAGGCACCTAGCAATTCACTCTTGTTCAAGATAACAATAAACTCTTCACCGCCATAGCGATAAGCGACATCTGTTTGTCGTGTGGTTGTACTAATACTATGAGCCACCTCTTTGAGTACCTTATCTCCAATAGCATGTCCATAGGTATCATTAATGCTCTTAAAGTGGTCTATGTCTAACATGAGTATGCAGAAATGCTGATCGTAGCGTTGAGCCATTTGCCATTGGTGATCAATTGCCTGCTCTAGAGCCCCTCTATTACCCAGACCCGTTAAAGGATCGCTAAGCGCTTGCTGAAGGGCATCTCGATAGCTCAAAGCATTACGTAATGGATACATCAAGATGCTTAATAAGCTCTCGATATGTAGAAGCTCTTCTTCGGTAAAACGTTGTTTTCTGCTCAGAACAATATTGCCTAAATCATCATCCTGTAGTTTGAGTGAATAATCCGTTGTATGTATAGCCACTTTACCTAATTTACACTCTATTTTTTTATCTGCATGGATGTAATGGCATCCATTGATTTTAAGTAAGTGTTGCAATTGGCCAAAAAAGAGGTCAAACAAAGGCTCTATTTTGAGCGTTGTTTGTAACAGCGATGTTAATTTAAGCTGTATATTAGACTCTCTTTGAGGGTGCCGATTTGGCTCACTAGTGGCATGCCCAGAGGCATCATGACTGATGACGCCATTAATAGAATGGTTATGAGTATCTGATGATTGGTATACTGTTGTTGACATAATCTGACCCATCGAAAAGTAGATGCTATAACTGTTTATCGACAATTAGCACCTAGGGTTTAGTAAAAGTTAGTGCAATTGCCACATTTACGAACATTTAGGTTAATGCTAAAAACATACCAAGTTTTTTGGTTGATAAAATTATTATATTAATCAATAGGTTATCTTCTTTGATTGATGCTTGTCGTTCACAGTGACAAGATGTTGACAGTTTGCTTATCGTTTTTTTGTTGCTTAACGTGTCAGATTTTTCTTTAGTGGCAATCTTATGCCGCTTGCGGTTGATGCAAAAGATTGGGACAATCCCCGCGTTTTATTGATGATGAAAAAATATTAGGGGTTATAGTGTCAGAAGTTGTACCAACTATGGTGGGGAATATTGGTTTATTTTTTGGTAGCGACGAAGGTAATACCGAGAGGGTAGCTGAGCTTATCCAGAAATATTTTGGGGAAGATAAGCTTGATGTATACGATATTGCTGATGTTACTCAAGTCGAATTTACCCAGTATCAACATATTATTTTAGGTATTCCTACGTGGGACTTTGGTCAGATCCAATCAGATTGGGAAGAGTTTTGGGAAGATATTCAAGCCGTTGATTTTACCCATAAACAGGTTGCTTTATTTGGTTTGGGGGATCAATTTGGGTACGGGGATTACTTTCTCGATGCCATGGGAATGTTACATGATGTTGTTCTATCCAATGGTGCAACGATTATGGGTCATTGGTCTACAGATGGTTATGATTATGAGGCTTCGAAAGCCCAGATTGAAGACCAGCCATTCTTCGTTGGTCTAGCCATTGATGAAGACCAGCAAGAGGAACTTACCGAAGCCCGTGTTGACCAATGGTGTGAGCAAATTAGTCACGAATTCCACTAAACGCCAGCCAATACGTAAAGTAAAACAGTTTATGACAACTAATATCCAGTCTATCTCAACGCCTACCTACCAATTGATTGATGACATCGTTGGTGATCTAGACACAATTATCTATGGTAAGTCTCTAATCACTAAGCAAGCGATTTGCTGTTTACTTGCTGGTGGTCACTTATTAATAGAAGATTTACCTGGTATGGGAAAAACAACATTAGCGCAGGGGTTAGCAAAAATATTAGGTCTGGACTTTCAAAGAGTACAATTTACTAGCGATTTATTACCAGCAGATATTATAGGCAGTTCGATTTATCGACCGTCTGATGAACGTTTTATCTTTAAGAAAGGCCCGTTATTCACGCAAGTACTGTTAGCCGATGAGATCAATCGAGCATCACCCAAAACGCAAAGTGCATTGTTAGAGGCAATGGGTGAGTATCAAGTGAGTGTCGATACGCAAACATTGGCTTTGCCAAATCCCTTTTTTGTTATAGCCACACAGAATCCGTTACACCAGTCGGGGACCTTCCCGTTACCTGAATCACAGCTTGACCGTTTTATGATGCGGTTATCTCTCGGTTATCCTACAGCAGAGGCAGAGCGGTTGTTGTTAAAAGGTGGAGGTACACAACAGGTATTAGATAAAATAGCCGCTCAAGTATCCCCTGAGCAACTGATGGTTATACAAAAAGAAGTCGCTAAAGTGGGAGTCAGTGATAGCTTGCTGGACTATTTACAACGCCTACTAAGCTATACGCGAGAAAGTCAAGAATTTGATGCAGGTTTATCTCCTCGGGCTGCTTTATCTTGGCTTCATTGCGCTAAAGCTTGGGCTTTGATGCATCAACGTGATTATGTTGTGCCCGATGATTTGCAAGCATTAATGTTACCTGTAGTTGGGCACCGTTTATTGCCAAAAGATAACGTGTCTACTGCTCAAACGGCGATTAATGCGATATTGAATAAAGTGGATGTTGTATAAATACCACAACAAATAATACAGGCTTTGTATGCACTTAACCTGGTTGTCAAATTCTTTACGGCAGTTTTATAAGCAATGGTTGCATCGTCGTATCCCTCCTAATCAACAGCAGTCTCTGTATCGTAAGAATATATTTATATTACCCTCTAAAGCAGGGGTATTTTTTTTAGTGGTAGTGCTCTTATTGTGGTTACTAGGAACAAACTACCAAAATAATATTATTTTGATACTGAGCTTCTTACTGCTGTCATTAGTCAACACCTGCATTCTGTATACCTATAGCAATTTGTCTGGTTTATCTTTGCAAATTAAAAAAGCATATCCCTGTTTTGCTGGTGAATATATGCATATTGAATGTGTTATTAAGAATAATAGCCAACGTCCGTATAACAATATTGTCCTACGGTGGCAGTACGGTATGGAAACCGTTGTTAATGTTTCTCCATATAGTAGTCAGGAGGTCACTTTATTATTAGCGGCCCCTAAACGGGGAGTATATAAAGCCAATCGTTTAATAGTGTCTTCGATATATCCCCTCGGTCTTATCAGAGCTTGGGCTCATTTGGATATGGATGTTGATATGTTAGTTTATCCCAAGCCAATAGCTGCCCACTTTCCTGATGCTAGATTACATATTGTTGAGGACGATCAGCCTCAGGAGAACCAGGAAAGTATCGTTACGACAGGGGAGTTCGATAATATTTCTCACGTACGTCATTATCAAGAAGGCGATCCCCCTAAACATATTGCTTGGAAAAACTATGCAAAAGGCCAAGGGTTGACGACAAAAATTTTTAATGCTGTCGCTCATGCAGAGAGTCAACAATGGTTAGATTGGGATGATTTTTCAGGCTTTAGTATCGAGGGCCGATTGTCGAGATTATGCCATTGCATATTGCAAGCATCGGAGCAGGAATTAGTGTATGGCTTACGGCTGCCTACTAAAACAATAGGTTTAGGGACTGGAAAAATGCATAAACAAGCACTGTTAAGAGAGCTGGCGTTATATAAAGGTGAAGGAAATTAACGATGAATAATAGTAGATACTATGGACACTAATTTCTTTATAACACGTAATCTTATTGTTGGCTTATTGCTCGTCTATGTTAGCGTTGTTTTTTTGCATGTCTCTCATTTGCCTGTTTGGACCTTTGCGTTGTTCACTTTTACTGTTTTGTGGCGTGTTAATATTTTAAGAGAAAAGTGGCCCTCACCTCGAAGGGTATTACGAACACTGTTGGTTGTTTTATCTTTTACCCTCCTATTTATAGATTACCAAAACCTAGCGGCTGTAGAGCCCATGGTGAGCTTACTATTGCTAGCATTTACTCTTAAATTACTTGAAATTAGATATTATCGAGATTTTTTAGTACTGATTTTTTTATCATATTTCGTTATCGCGAGTAGTTTTTTATTTGATCAAAGTGTTTTACATACATTTTTTGGCGTTGTTTCAACGGTCATTACTACGGTAGTCTTAATTCAAGTGAATAGTATTGGCATATCCATCAATTCGAGAATACGCCTAGCATTAAAGATGTTATTACAAAGTTTGTTGTTAGCGGCGGTTATGATGCTGGTGCTTCCTCGTTTAAACCCGTTATGGACAGTGCCTCTACAATCGGGTGAAGCACTTGTTGGCGTCAGTGATAGTATGTCGCCGGGTGACTTTGATCAACTGATTCGTAGCAATGAGCTCGCCTTGAGAATCACATTTGAAGATCAAATAATAGAAAGGTCGCAAATGTATTGGCGTGGTTTGGTCTTTGATCAGTTTGATGGTCGGCGTTGGCAGCGATCAGAACCTGTAGGTATAACAGCGACTCATCATCAAGGTAGTCATCGTTTTCAAGCTGATTTGAGAGAATCCTTTCAGAGGGATTCATCAGGAAATGTCATTCATTACGAAGTCTTAATGGAGCCAACAGGACAACATTGGCTTTACGGACTATCTCCGTTACTGATTGAGTCGCAAACTCCTCATCCTTTGGTATATACCCAAAATCAGGAAGTATTACAAAAACAAAAAATTCATCAGAGAGTGAAATATTTAGCAGCTTCCCGTCTTGGTATTACTAGACATAGTAATAATCAACCTGTCAAACAGTTATCTATAAGAGAGCGCGAGCAGTATATTGCGCTTCCTGTAGGTTCTAATCCAAGAACCTATGATCAAGCCATTATTTGGCGCCAACAAGCAAGTAGTGATCAAGACTACATCAATAATGTTCTTCAATTTTTCCGCGAAAATTTTACCTATACATTATCGCCTCCAAAATTATCTCGGCATACCTCTGATGAATTTTTATTTTCAACTCAACAAGGTTTTTGTGAACACTTTTCAAGTAGTTTTGTTGTTTTGATGCGCAGTGTCGGTATTCCTTCCCGTATTGTCGTGGGGTATCAAGGAGGGCAATGGAGCAGTGATAAAACGTATTTAAATGTTTATCAGCGCGATGCACACGCTTGGGCTGAAGTGTGGTTAGAAAGCCAAGGTTGGGTGCGTGTTGACCCTACAGCCGCAGTGGCTGAAGTGAGAATTGAGAGAGGAGTCACTGCAGCATTACCTGAGTCGGAACGAGAGTTGGTGGGTAGAACATCCAGTGTTTATCAGTGGTTAGGTCAGTTGCAGAATCAATGGCAATTAATAGACTACCGCTGGCAACAATGGGTACTCGATTATGATAGTCAGAAACAAAAAACACTACTTACTGATTACTTGGGTAATATTACGCCATTAAAATTAGCCTTTTTGATTTTATTACCGCTATTAGTTACAGCCAGTATTGTTGGCTTTACTCTCTATCGTAGTCATCGTATTCATAACGCAGATGAGAAAAAAGTTTATACAACACTGCAAAGAAAACTCTCCCGTCTAGGTATTGACTCTATTAAAGGCGAGTCTATTAATGCATATTGCGAACGTGCCGCTAAGTATTTAGCACAAAAGCCAGTATCGACTGAAAGTACTAATGAGTCTATGAATAAAAAAATCTTATTAATTAATACGATTAAGAATGAGTTTGAGCGTCTTTTGTACCAACCAGATTCATCCGTAAACACCTTAAGTACCATTAAAAAATTACTCAAACGCTTGTAAAAAGCGTTTTAAGTGAAAACGGCATTGATTAAAAATCAAATAAGGTAACAATGAAACAACCAATTATTGGATACCACAAGGATGAAGAAAATGACTGGGTCGCAGAATTACAATGTGGTCATTTTCAACATGTTCGTCATAATCCTCCGTGGATAAGTCGACCCTGGGTCGTTACGTTAGAGGGTCGGTTTTCTATGCTAGGTCATGAATTATCATGTAAAAAATGTGACGAAGGTGCACCTAAAGATAAGTGAGTAGTTAAAACAATGGTGTTTTTGATACCAACTTATACCCTATTTAGGTGAATGGTGGCTTAAGTAATATTAAAGTATGTCAGTAATGATTAAAGGGGTTTTAAACAAGAATTTTTTGCTAATTCATATACGATTACTAATAAGCGATGTTTTTTGCGCCAAACAGTGAGATATTAATTGATTGGTTTTCTTTCCTTGGAAATAATCAATTTATTTGTCTTACCGTCTTTGTATTCATTTTGTCACTTAAATCGTCAAAAATAAACAACACTTCAGTTAGTGAGGTTGATCTCGAAAATTTTTTTTACACATTATTTTTCTTTAGTCAGTCTATTTTATAACTGGGTGTTATATCCATGCTAAGCAAGAAGTGAACCATACTAAAAATAAAGCGCTGTGAAATTTATTTGGCTCACAAACGGCACTTTTTTCATAAGAAAGGGGTCAATTTGACTACACGAAAGTCATCGTATGATGATAATATTTTGATGTAAAACAGCGTTTATTTTGGTTAGGAGTTTTATCGAGTTGTCCTATGGATAGTCACCGTGTTAATACAGTATTGTGTTTTAGTAATAATTTACGTTTGCATGACAATATGGCACTTTATGAGTCGAGTCAGCAAACCAGTCAGTTATTGTGTATTTATTGTATTGACCCGGAGTGGTTTCAAAAAGATCGTTTTGGCTTATATTCCATAGGAACCCACCGTTGGCAGTTTTTATTAGAATCGTTAGCTGCTCTAGATAAGTCCTTACGATCGCTAGGGCAAGCTCTAGTAGTCGTTTATGGAAAACAACATGATGTTATTCAAAGCCTCCTTGAGCGTTATTCTATTGGGCAGGTGGTACGCTCTAAAAGCGTAGGTTATAACGAGAATAAACAGTGGGAAAAGCTGTGCTCGCAATATCAACATGTAAGATTTAAATCAGTAGTCACACATAGTTTATTTAAGCCCGAATGCTTACCGTTTGATGTCGCAGAACTCCCTTCTACTTTTTCTGAATTTCGTAAAGATATCGAATCTACTGGTTCATTATATTTTACGGATTCTATCGATATTATTCCTTTGCCAACATCATTACCACCACGATTTTATGTTGATTTACCTTTCCAGGTACTTAGCCATGTAAAGACGCCTTTTGAAGCACCAATATTACCTAAAGCAATGCCGTTTATTGGAGGAGAAAATAATGCATTGCAACATTTAGCCGCTTATTTTCAAACGGATGCTCCCAGTCGTTATAAAGATACTCGTAATGCCTTAGAAACAGATGACGATGCATGGAGTTTATCAGCAAAAATATCCCCTTGGTTGGCTAATGGTTGTTTATCGGTTAAAGAAGTGTTGTATTCTCTGCGCCAATACGAACAGAACTATGGCTCAAATGATTCTACTTATTGGATGTATTTTGAATTGTTGTGGAGAGAGTATTTTCAATGGTACGCCTTAGCTCATGGCCATAGTCTTTTTAGCTTTAGGGATATGGAGCATCCGCCTGTGCTAATCAATGACGATCCAGAACAATTTAATTTGTGGCGTCAGGCTAAAACACCGTGGCCTTTGGTGAATGCATGTATGGGCCAATTAAATCAAACAGGATTTTTATCAAATCGTGGTCGACAAATTGTCGCCAGTTGTTTGGTCAATGAGTTGGGGATAGATTGGCGTTGCGGGGCTGCATACTTTGAGCAGCAGCTGGTTGACTATGATATTGCTGCCAACTGGGGTAACTGGCAATGTATAGCAGGCTTAGGTGCAGACCCTGGGGGTAGAAGGCATTTTAATATTATTAAACAACAATATATTTATGATCCCAAAAGAGAATATGTGTCACGCTGGGTGCCTAGGGATACGCCATTATATTTTAATTTTATCGACAGCTCCGAAAATATTGAACACGTGATAGATGCTTGCGATTAAGTCAGTCAATGTTGGTGTATTTTCTGTAGTAATTCTTCGACATTACCCCAAATATTATCAAGTAAGATAGACTGTGCTTCTTCGGTAGGATGTATGCCGTCTTTCTGCATGAGCTCAGGGTTTACAGCAATATTTTCCAGTATGAAGGGAACATAAGAAATATCATTGTTAGTAGCAAGTTGTTGAAAGGTTTTACGAAAAGATAAAGTATATCTTTGGCCATAATTTGGGGGTATTTCTATTCCTGCTAATAACACTTGGGCATTATTCTGCTCGCTCAAGTCAATAATTTTTTGTAAATTTTTTGACATCAGTTTAACAGGATAACCTCGCAATCCATCGTTTCCTCCTAGCTCTAGAATGACAATCTTTGGTGAATATAACGATAGCAATTGAGGTAGCCGACTTAGGCCATCTCCACTAGTATTGCCACTAATGCTTGCATTAATGACTTCATAGTGTGAGTAAGCGCTATTACCTAAACGCTGTTGTAATAGATTAACCCAACCTTTGTCTGGGGCCATACCATATGCAGCACTAATACTATCACCTAACACTAAAATTTTAGGTGATGCTAAAGAATTAGTGTGTGCAGCCGGTATATTAAGAAAGCAAGCAAGGCATATGGCTATTAATTGAATAGTTTTTTTAAAATAGTTTGTATAAACAGAGCTTTTAGTACTAAGCGTCATTGTTCTCATTACTCTACAGTTAAAAAGTATCATTTCTGCTAGTTGTCATTATTACTACATTCTATTAGTAATTCTAGGTCTTTTCCAAAAACGTTACACTCTGTTACATAGATATCGAGTGGATGGATTGTGTTTTCAACTTAATCAGCACACACTAGATACTTTGGTAAAACGCTTAACAAGGTAATATACTATGCAAAAATTTAGCTCTTATGAAAACATTAGCCTAGTGTTAGTTATTGTGGTGTTTGGCATTATGGCTGGTTTTTTTTGGACATATACATTTAATGTTAATTTAGCCTTGTTACA
>JAHDEM010000049.1:0-5145 GCA_020628895.1 Candidatus Endobugula sp. | reverse complement strand
ATTTTTTTTACAGCTCAAGTAAATCTGCCTTTAAATTATTACACTGAATCTTGGGATCTTAATCAATTGCCTAATGATTGGTCTGCTATACGCGAATCGTGGAATCATGCAAATAGCATACGAGTAGGAACATCGTTTATTGCATTCTTACTAAGCATTGTCGCTTTATATATACGCTGTATGAATTTTGGTAATAATAGATAGTCATCGCATCAATTAACGATATTGTTATTTCTAACCCATTGCAGGCTATCGCAATAACACTGATTTAATGTTTGGTCGTCTATATTATATTGGTTTAACAAATTGCTAGAGGAATGATATGTTGTAGCTTCTTGGGCATTAATCACAAATTGTAACGTATGGCCTATTGGGCCATTATAATGTAGCAATGCATCTGTGATTTCATCACTAAGTGATAATTTATCGATAAGAGTGATTAACGGTGTATCAAAAAAAGCATCAATGGTCGAAAATAGCCCTGTTGTAAAATATTCACCGGGTTCTGATTTTTTGGTAATTTTTTCTCCGATAGACTCACACATTTTTGCCCTTAGCATTGCGGTCTCTAATAAAATAGAGGGTTTGTTATCCATACTGCCTAGTGCTAATAAATTAATCCAATTTTTTAGATGATTGAGGCCTAGAGCAACAGCAGCTTGTTTAACGGAGTCAACCTTTGCAGTAAGAGAGTACATACCTGAGTTAATAGTACGTAATAAGTTATAACTTAAACCAGCGTCTGCAGAAATGATTTTAACGATTTCGTTGTAATTAACCTCAGGGTTGTTGATTTTGCTGATTAGTTGTATGAGCGATGTTTCATTTCGTGATAATGTTTTACCTTCGATTAATTTTGGTTTAGAGAAAAAATACCCCTGGAATAACTCAAACCCTAAGTCCCTACATTGTTCATAAACTTCATAGGTTTCTACCTTTTCCGCTAGCATAGTAATTCCGCGAGCAGTTAACTTGGGGATATAGGGCGCCCATTTTTCTGGTGGATCGGTCAATACATCTAATTTAATAATATCGGCACATTCAACAAGGGATATGGTTTCTTTATTTAAGCAAAAATCATCCAATGCTATTTTATATCCTTTATGGCGCAAATGTTTTAGGGATTTAAGTAGCTCAGGAGTCACTTGCTGATTTTCTAGTAATTCAATGACCAATTGTTTTGATGGTAAGGGAGGGAGACGGTTAACAATAATATTGCTGGTAAAATTAACAAAAGCGAGATCTTGTCCGACAACATCCTCTATTGATAAATCATTATAGGCTGCTAATAGAACATCAATAGTCGCGCTGTCGCCGTCAGTGATCGAAGCGTGATTATCTCCTTGGTTCATCCTATAAAGTAGCTCAAAGCCAATGACCTTCAATGATTCATTGCATATAGGCTGACGGGCAATAAGGTGTGATTGGCTCATACAGATTACAGTTATTTTTACAATATTTTAATAGTGTAGACGAACACAATAAAAATGAGAGGGAATAGAAAATAATTTTTTACCTTATTCATACCCTCGTCTACACTAAAAAGCAGATATGTATTTTTTTGTCGTTGTTTTTAACCTGTAGGGCAATAACCGTTATGTCGAATTTATTGGCAAGTATTGATTCAAGAACTAAATTAGTGGGTGAAAATCGCCTAGAATTACTTATGTTCCGTCTTAAATCACAACAGATATTTGCAATAAATGTCTTTAAAATTCAAGAGGTTGTGCAAGTTCCGCCGTTAACTGAAATGCCCCAAAGCCACCCTGCCATTTGTGGTGTTTCTCATTTACGGGGTAGAGCGATACCTGTCATTGATCTTAACGTAGCCATTGGACGTAGTCCTCTAGAAAAAGACGAGAGTTGTAACCTTATCGTTACAGAATACAATCAGTCGATACAAGGGTTTTTAGTGGGACCGGTAGATCGTATTATCAACCTTAATTGGGAATCCATACTGCCACCGCCTAAAGCATCAGGAAAGGCTCACTTTCTTACCGCATTTACTCGGGTTAATGACGTTATTGTAGAAATATTAGATGTAGAAAGGGTATTGTCAGATATTATTCCACCAACTACAGAAGTGTCTTCAGGTATTATTCAGCAAGATTTAGCATCCTTAGTGGGTAATGACGAATTAGAGATATTATCCGTCGATGACTCCAGAACAGCACGTACACAAATTATAGAAACAGTGAAAAACTTAGGGCTTAATGTTTCTGTGGTAACTGCTCATGATGGTTTGGAGGGCTTAAATTTACTTAAAGAGCTAGCATCTAATGGCGTCGATGTGGCTAAAAAGTTTATGATGGTCATTACGGATGCAGAAATGCCCGAAATGGATGGATATCGTATGACCCATGAAATCCGTCAGGATCCTAAATTAAAAGATTTACATATTGTTATGCATACATCATTGAGTGGTAGCTTTAATGAGGCAATGGTGGAAAAAGTAGGTTGTGATGGATTTCTGTCGAAATTCCGTCCGGACGAACTAGCGACTGTAGTACAAAATAGAATACGTAGTGTCTATGAGAATAAGCAATAAAATCATCTCTTTCTTTAAAGGTGTCTTACGTTTATCGTAAGACGCCTAACAAAATATACCTTCGTCATTTCCCCTAATAAACTATTTGCACTAAAATCTGTGCCTTATAGCGGTAAGTTTTGCTCTACGCTGGTTAATAGTTTTGATGCATGACCTTGCCGATGGTTGTAGATCACCTTATACGACAAAACATTCTGAACATATTTACGTGTTTCTTGAAAGGGGATAATTTCAATCCACACATCTAACGGTAATTTTTGCTGCGTTTTAGCCAGCCATTGTTTAACTCGGTGAGGGCCAGCATTGTATGAAGCAATCGCTAAAGGACGGTGATTATTATATTGCTTGAGTAGACTACTAATGTAGTGACTACCTAAAGTGATATTGTATTCTGGATCAATGAGTTTTTTCTTACTATAGCGTACATTGGCTTTTTTAGCGGTCTGTTTGGCAGTAGCAGGCATTATTTGCATAAGGCCGCGAGCACCTACACGGGATTTTGCATCAAATTCCCAGGCACTTTCTTGGCGCGCAATGGAGAAAATAAGAGCGCTGGGAACATTATTGTCCTTTGCTTTTTTATGAATAATATCGGCATGAACAACAGGGAAGCGAATGGATAGGTCATCCCAATATTTCGCACCAGCCATCGCTTCTATTGCCTTTCGATTCCATCCCCAGCTATGGGCTAATTGACCTGCAGCAATATGTTCTTGGGTTGATAATTTCTTTACACCATATGCCCATTCTGTTCGAGCACGATACATCTTACCCAGTAAAAACAGTTCCTTTGCACGTTTAAAGTCGGGCAGCTCTCTGACTTTCTTAAGCGTGTCTAGGTTGATAGGTGAGGGGCGATCTTCGAACCAGTAATCACTTTGGCGCTTATCTGCAGCCAAAAAACCATAAAAGCTACGAGACTTTGATAATGAACGATAGATATCATCGATGGTATCGTCAGCATCAATACCAGCAGCAGTATGTTCAAGTTCTTCAAGTGATCGTGCGGTCCAATACTGCCAGCGGTCCTCTTGCTTCATCATTTGAGGTAATTCTTGCATCCAAGCATAAATTTTAGCCCACTGTTGCTCTCGTAAGTAAACCCGTAATAGTCTTTCTAGGGGTTTTTGTTGATATTGTTCAGGAATTTTTTTGATTAATGATGCTGCTGTATTCAGCTCATTCTTCTTAATTAAGCGGGTAGCAATACGGGTTTGAAGATTATATTGGCTTTCTTCATCAAATGCATAGGATGACTTTAACTCATTGAATAACGACAGACTTTCCAATGGATGTTGGTATGCGTAGCGGTATAAGCCGTTATAAATAATGTCGGTAACTTTTTGTACATATGTATCTGACTTTTTTTGCGTACGCTGTAAATTAGAGAATTGTTTGGCATTTTTAATTTTAGAGGGCGTTTTATGAAATTCTTCATAAAATTGAGCAAGCAAACGGGTATCTGAATCCATCTTTTTACGAAGGTAAGTTGCGAGGGAATAACGTTTTTTATTGACAGCAAGTCGATGTCTCTGCCAAAGCATCTGTTGTGTTAAATGTCCTTGTTTTTCCCAAGTTGCAAATGCGAGATCACAGGCTTTGGGTTGTGATTTAGGGTGTAGCCATAATGCTTGTGTCTGCTGGGCAACTTGTTGAGCATACTGTGGCGAATGTGCAATGTCTCCTGTACGAATTCGAGCTTGTAAATATAAACATTTCAACTCTGTTTTTTTAACATGAGGTTGATAATAACGTTTATAATCCTGCCATTTTTGGGCTGAGGCTAAAGAACGTAACCACTTGTTGAGTAATGCATTACCCAGATACGTATCGTTGTGGGTTCTTAAGAATTGATCTACTCGTTGGTCCATTTGTTTGGATCGAGTTTGTCGGTAAGTGACGTACTGATTGAGCTCTGTATATTCAAGGTAAGGGTATAAAGCATAATCGGTGAGTTGTGCCTTTAGTGCTTGATAACGTTGTAGTTTTTTATCTGAAAAGGCTTTTTGCGCTTGCTCGTAAAGCTTGCGTTGTTTAAGGTTATCTTGAGAAGTAGAAGAATTACTACTCAGTACATGGGCTGAACTGACCATAACAGCGAAGCAAACGAGCATTTTTAACATGACATATGGCATAAAAATCTCTTATATAACCTATGCTGAAACACATTTATTTGTAGGCACCTCTGATTAACCTCGGATAACTTCTGGCTTACAGGCGTTGCCGAGATCAAGGCGTCTCTTTGCAGTAATGTCTGGACCTTACAAAAAGAGACAACACAGAGATCGGTGACGCCTGTATGCCCCGAAGGGCGTGGCTAAAATGCGTTTATGCTGTGTTAGACTTCTTGCTAAGGACGACGGCCATTAGCTACGAAGTCTGCCTTGCCTAAACGCATTTTAGACTCACGCAGAAGTCTTCGAGGTTGACCAGAGGTGCCTTTATTAACATAGCAGCACATAGTTACGATAATGTAACAGGTTGCTTCATTGAACTCTAGTGGTAATACATAACCAATATGGAACTCATTAAATTCGAACAATGTTCACTACATTATGGTGAACAAGTATTAATGGACAATGTGGATTTGTCCATTC
>JAHDEM010000048.1:9537-19152 GCA_020628895.1 Candidatus Endobugula sp. | reverse complement strand
ACCCGTTGCCATTGGCCCCCGCCACACCATAGGCGTTTGCTCATTAACCAAATACCCCATCGACATGGATTTAACACCATAGCTCTCGTTAGGAATCATAGCCTTTTGATCACGGATATCAGGGCGTTTGGTTCCCACACCAAGCATCATTGGCTGACTAGGGCCATAGATATCGGCATCCAACACCCCCACTTTCGCACCCAATGTCGCCAAGGCTAGAGCCAGATTAACCGTGGTGGTTGATTTGCCCACTCCACCCTTGCCGGAAGCGACAGCAACAATATTGCGTACATTGTTAAGTAAAGGCTGATCCGCAACGTTAACACTATCTGGCGACTGCCAACCAAAATCAATATCCACCGATTCAATCTCCGGCAAACTACTCAATGTATCCCATAACTGCTGACTCAAGGTTTGCTGCACATCAGCACAGGGATAACCTAAAGTGACGGATACACAAAGCGTATTATCGACTAGTTTGATATCCTCAACTGCATTTAACGCTAGCAGTGACTGTTTGGTATAGGGGTCAATCACTTGATCCAATAGGGAAAGCGCACGCTGTTGTATAAAATCTGACATAACAATAAACCTAATATTTAACGGCTAAAAAGAGAAAGCGTGCCACATATACAGCGAAGCTTTGAATGCAAAACTAAAGCACAGACCTGCTTAGTAATATGCTTTAACGCTCCGTCTAGGTAAGGCCTGACACACCTATAATCAACCACTTATGAGAAATTTAAGGGAAATATCTGGACTTAGATCTAACTGATAGCCCAACTGAATAGTAGGGCCTCGTATTTGACAAGAGCACAGATTTAAAAAGTAATAACGAAATTCCCATAAAATCTAAATTAAATCAAGCACTAACCAGTACTTATAAAGGCATTAGCTGTTATAATCCGCCGTTTCTAAAATCGAAGACCATAGACTCAATCTTATATGCCAAGTACATCGCAACCTATAGCGCAATCCCCAGCAAAACCGTCACAACGCAAAATATTAGTGACCAGTGCATTACCTTACGCCAATGGTTCTATCCATTTGGGGCATCTGGTGGAATATATTCAAACGGATATCTGGGTGCGTTTCCAAAAAATGCGTGGCCATGAGTGTACTTATGTGTGTGCCGATGATGCCCATGGTACGGCGATTATGCTTAAAGCCGAACAAAACGGGCTAACGCCAGAAGAGCAAATTGCTAATGTTAAGGCCGAGCACGAAAAAGATTTTGCGGACTTTCTTATTGAGTTTGATAACTTCCACTCCACCCATTCACAGGAGAATAAAGCGTTATCAGAGTTGATTTACAGCCGCCTACTAGAAAATGGGCATATTGCTTCGCGTAGCATTACACAGGCCTACGACCCAGAAAAACAACTGTTTTTAGCGGATCGTTATATCAAAGGCACCTGCCCTAAATGTAAGTCAGAAGACCAATATGGTGATAACTGTGAAGTATGCGGTGCCACCTACTCGCCAACCGACTTAATTAATCCTAAATCGGTTATTTCTGGCGCAACACCTATCGAAAAAGAGTCTGAACACTTTTTCTTTAAACTCCCTGAATTTACCGAGTTTCTAAAGGGCTGGACACGAGCGGGCCACTTACAAAGTGAAATGGCCAACAAACTGGCCGAATGGTTAGATGCAGGTTTACAAGAGTGGGATATTTCTCGCGATGCCCCTTATTTTGGCTTTGAGATCCCCGATCAACCGGGCAAGTACTTCTATGTCTGGCTAGATGCCCCTATTGGTTATATTGCCAGCTTTAAAAACCTATGTGATAAAACCGGTAAAAATTGGGAAGAGTACTGGTTAGACGACGGCCAAGGCGACCCAAACCTGAATAACGGCACAGAGCTATACCACTTTATCGGTAAGGATATTGTGAACTTCCATGCTCTATTTTGGCCAGCCATGTTGCACTCAGCCCAGTTCCGTACACCCACAGCAGTGAATGTTCACGGCTTTTTAACGGTGAATGGCAAAAAAATGTCTAAATCTCGCGGGACCTTTATTAATGCTCGCAGTTATTTGGATCATTTACGCCCAGAATATTTACGCTATTACTTTGCCGCTAAATTAACCAGCAGTGTTGACGACTTAGACCTTAACCTAGAAGACTTTATCCAACGGGTGAATTCTGACCTAGTCGGCAAAGTGGTTAACATTGCTAGCCGTACCGCTAAATTTATTCACAAAAGTGGCGGCAAATTATCATCTACGATCGAAAACCCCGAGCTATGGCAAACCTTTGTCGATGCGAATGGCACTATTGCGCAATATTATGAAGAACGTGAATTTGCCAAAGCCATGCGCGAAATAATGAACCTAGCGGACGCAGCAAACGAATATATTGCTGCGAAAGAACCTTGGGCATTGGCTAAGCAAGAAGACCAAGCACAGCAGGTACTGGATATCTGTAGTTTGGGTATTAATATGTTCCGTGCCATTGCAACGTATCTAAAGCCCATACTGCCTGAAGTCACCGAGAAAGTGGAAGCATTTTTAAATACCTCACTGACATGGGACAGTGCCACCGAATTTATGAGCGGTCATGAAATCAATAAATTCAAACCTTTACTGACTCGTATCGAAAAAGAGCAAGTAGATGCCATGGTGGAATCCAACAAACAAGCTTTAGCTCCAGTTCAAGCAGCACCAGAAAAAGCAAGTGGTCTTGCCGAGCCATTAGCCGAAGAAATCGACTTTAATGCATTTGCCAAGGTGGATTTACGCGTGGCGAAGATTGTTAAAGCATCTCATGTTGAAGGGGCAGATAAATTATTGCAGCTGACCTTAGATTTAGGGGGCGAAACACGCAATGTATTCTCTGGCATTAAGAGCGCCTACCAACCAGAAGACTTAGAAGGTAAGTTAACTATTATGGTAGCAAACCTAGCACCGCGTAAAATGAAATTCGGCGTCTCCGAGGGCATGGTGCTAGCCGCAGGACCCGGTGGTAAGGATATTTATTTATTAGAACCTCACGACGGTGCACAGCCTGGCATGAGGGTGATGTAAGCTACAAGCTACAAAATATTATGATTTCGAATGTTTATTGGACATATAAATAATGATTGAACTGGCTACCATTTTAATCAGTACAATTTTGGTAAATAACTTTGTGCTCGTACAGTTTCTTGGTTTGTGCCCATTTATGGGGGTTTCAAACAAGTTAGAAACGGCCATTGGTATGGCCAGTGCTACCACGTTTGTATTAACGCTAGCGTCGATTTGTAGCTACCTAGTGAATGAATTTATTTTAATTCCATTATCACTAACGTATTTAAAAACGATTTCATTTATCTTGGTGATCGCTGTTGTTGTGCAGTTTGCCAAGATGTTTATTGAAAAAACCAGCCCATTACTTTATCGCGTATTAGGCGTCTTTTTACCATTGATCACCACCAACTGTGCGGTACTAGGGGTTGCGTTGCAAAACACTACTAAAGCCCATGGTTTTTTCGAATCTGCAGTTTATGGTTTTGGTGCCGCTCTTGGATTTTCGTTAGTGCTTATTTTATTTTCGGCCATGAGAGAACGCCTAGCCGTTGCCGACGTACCCACCCCTTTTAAAGGTGCCGCTATTGCGATGATTACCGCTGGACTGATGTCATTAGCCTTTATGGGCTTTGCAGGATTAATTCAACTATAACCATGATAGAACTGATTATTAATAACCCTATTATTGCCGCCCTCATCGGTTTAGGTGGCTTAGCCTTGGTGTTTGGTGGCATTCTCGGGTATGCCGCTGTGCGCTTTAAAATCGAGGGTGACCCTATTGTTGAAGAGCTAGATGCGCTTTTACCACAAACACAATGCGGCCAATGTGGCCACCCTGGTTGCCGCCCTTATGCCGAAGGCATTGCCAACGGCGAAGCCATTAATAAATGCCCTCCCGGTGGTCAAAGCACGATTGATGCTATTGCCGATTTACTCGGTGTAGAAGCGCCGTCGTTAGATGAGGAACACGGTACCGAAGCCGATGTAAAAACCGTGGCTTTTATTCGCGAAGACGAATGTATTGGTTGTACTAAATGTATCCAGGCCTGCCCTGTAGATGCGATTTTAGGTGCAGCCAAACAAATGCATACCGTTATTGGTGATGAATGCACAGGGTGTGATTTATGTGTAGACCCTTGCCCGGTTGATTGCATTGATATGTTACCCGTGGAGCCAACTTTACAAGAATGGAAGTGGGATGCACCTAGCGTTACTGCGCCAAATATTATTGCTACCGATAAAACCCATTCTGCATCCGAAAATGCCGATAAGGAGGATGCAGCATGAGCAGTATTATTGCGAGTGATAAGTCTGTTAGTACCGCTTATAAAACAACAGTAGCTACCGCTATTGGCCAATTCCATGGCGGCGTATTCCCTCCGGAAAACAAATCACAATCCATGGAATTACCCATTGGTGAACTGCCGATACCCCAGGAATTAGTCTTCCCTCTGAACCAGCATATGGGAGCACCGGCAGAACCTATTGTGAATGTAGGCGATGCCGTATTAGGTGGACAAAAAATCGCTGCCGCAGTTGGGCCATTTAGTGCGGCTATTCACGCCTCCAGCTCAGGCACTGTAACGGCTATAGAAGAGCGTATTCTGCCTCATCCTTCTGGGATGAGCGGCCCTTGCATTGTGATTAAAACCGATGGCCAACATACACACGCTCCTCTTACACCTTGTGAAAATTACGAGGAAGCTTCTGCTGCTGACTTGTTAGAAAAAATTCGGGAAGCCGGCATTACTGGCCTTGGCGGTGCGGGGTTTCCTACTGCGGTTAAACTAAAACCGCAATCACAGTATGCTATTAATACCTTGATATTAAACGGTACTGAGTGTGAACCTTACATCACTGCCGATCACAGCTTAATGTTGAATTATGCCCAAGAGGTGGTTCAAGGGGCAAAATTATTAGCGTTTATTTTGGGCAATCCGGAAAATATTCTAATTGGGGTTGAAGACAATAAGCCCGATGCTATTAAGGCATTAGAAGCGGTAGTTACACAAGACTCTGCATACGAAAATATAAACATTGTTACCTTCCCTACTAAATATCCGTCAGGTGGAGAAAAACAATTAATTCAACTGCTCACAGGTAAAGAAGTACCCAGTGGAGAAATTCCTGCCAGCTTAGGCATTGTGATGCAAAATGTGGGTACCGCGGTAGCGGCTTTTCGTGCAGTCGTCAAAGGGCAACCATTAACCTCACGCTTAACCACGTTTGTTGGCGAATCATTAGAAACGTCTCGCAATATTCATATCTTACTCGGTACGCCCATCGACTTTGCTCTAGACACCTTGGGCTTTGATGCATCTAATAATGAAAAGCTCATTATGGGCGGCCCGATGATGGGCTTTGCTTTACCTTCAGCGTCGATACCGGTAGTTAAATCAACCAACTGTGTCATTGCGCCATCGAAACAAGAATTACCTCCACAACCATCAGCGCAAGAATGTATTCGCTGTGGCATGTGTTCAGAGGCTTGCCCTGCCAGCTTATTGCCACAGCAGTTGTACTGGTATACCAAAGCAGAGGATTATGAGCGTGCACAAAATTACAATCTGTTTGATTGTATCGAATGTGGTGCTTGTTCTTTTGTGTGTCCGTCAAATATTCCGTTAGTGCAATATTACCGTGCAGCAAAAGGCGCGATTAAACAACAAGAGCAGGAAAAGGTTAAATCGGATCACGCACGGCAACGTTTTGAATTCCGTAAATCGCGCATCGAAAAAGCCGAACAAGAAAAAATTGCTAAACGAGAAGCACGTAAATTGGCAGCAGCGAAAGCGAAAAAGCTTCAAGCGGAAAAAGCGGCTAATCCCGATGCTAAAACAACGAATACCGATATAAAAGCAGACCCTGTTGCTGCAGCCATGGCACGCGTAAAAGAAAAACAAAATGATCCTGTTGCACAAAAAGCCAAACTCGATCGTATGGTGACCAGTGCTACTGATCGTCTGAAAAAGTTAAATGATAAATTGGCACAAACCGACGATAGCGAACAGCAAGACCGTATTGCCGCGCAAGTCAAACAAGCGGAAATTCGATTACAAGATGCCCAAAAACAATTGGATGATTTTGCTGAGACAAAATCTGCAAACACATCTACAAACGCAGCTACATCTGACTCCGCTAAAGAGGCACCCAAAGAAAAAGATGCCGCAAGTTCAGCAATAGAAAAAGCCAAAGCTAAAAAAGCGGAAATGGCACAAATGTCGCCCGAAGAAAAACAGAAAAAACAACTAGAGTCTTTAGAGCAACGTTTAACTAAAGCACAGGAACGGCTGAAAAAAGCCGAGGAAGAAAACAGCGAACATCTTGATGCCTTTAAAGCTGGCGTAGAAAAACTGGAACAAAAATTGGCAGAAGCCAAAAAAGAGTTAACATCATGAGTTTTATGAGCGCATCCTCACCCCATACTCGTCAGGTACAAAATACCAGCAATGTCATGCAGTGGGTGATTCTAGCTACTATCCCTGGCTTTTTGGCACTGAGTTATTTTTTTGGTTGGGGAACATTGATTAATCTTATGATTGCATCAGCCACAGCCTTGGCCAGCGAAGCATTTGTACTGCGCTTACGTAAACGACCTATCATGCATTACTTGTGCGACTGCAGTGCACTGGTTACTGCAGTACTTCTGGCTCTAGCATTACCGCCCTATGCTCCTTGGTGGATTATTGTAGTGGGTACTGTCACTTCTATTATATTGGCCAAACAACTTTACGGCGGTTTGGGGTTAAACCCCTTTAACCCCGCTATGGTTGGCTATGTCGTGTTACTGATTTCATTCCCTGTTGAAATGACACGTTGGATCAACCCCGTCACATTATCCGCCGATGGACAACTTCCCAGCTTATGGGAATCATTAGTGGCTGTATTTTCCAATAGCTCTGCAGTCGATGCTTACACTGGGGCGACACCTTTAGATCTTTTTAAAAACTATGATGGCACACTGGCAGAACAAATTGTTTCTCAAGAACCATTATTAAATAATGCTATGTTGGCTGGCGTTGGCTGGGAATGGGTTAACCTTGCCTTTTTAGCTGGCGGTTTAGTACTGCTACAGAAAAAAATCTTTACTTGGCATGCACCTGTATCGATGTTGGTTGCCTTAACCATTATGTCTGCTCTATTTTATGATGGCGGCAGCTCTAATAGCGGCGGATCACCATTACTGCACCTGTTGTCAGGTGGCACCATGTTAGGCGCATTCTTTATTATTACCGATCCTGTCAGCTCTGCAGTGAGTACTAAAGGACGGATTATTTATGGTGCGGGAATTGGTATCTTAATTTATGTGATTCGCGTGTGGGGCAATTACCCCGATGCCGTGGCTTTTGCTGTGTTGCTGATGAATTTTGCTGCGCCTTTTATTGATTACTACACCCTACCGCGGACCTACGGCCATAGCAAAGCTGAACGTGCGACAAGGAAGAGGGACTAAGCCATGATGCCAACTTCTATTGGAAAAAACGGGGCTCTACTGTTTGTATTTGCAGCGATTACTGCTGCCATTTTGGCTTTTGTTTATGACAGTACAAAAGAAAACATTGCCATCTCAGAACGTAGAGCTGCACAAAAAGCTTTATTGGAAATTGTCCCACAATCGCGTATTGATAATGACCTGCTGTTAGATACGATTCAAATACCCAAATCAGCACACGATCTGTTAGGCAAACTCGATAATGAAGCCATTCATGTTGCTCGTAAAAATAACCAGGTCATTGCCGTCATCGTCCCTGCTATTGCTCCTGATGGCTATAGTGGGGATATCAAACTCATTGCAGGCGTTAATGCCGATGGCACTTTAGCTGGTGTACGCGTACTAAAGCACAAAGAGACACCAGGGCTAGGTGATAAAGTCGATATCCAAAAAAGCGATTGGGTAAGGTCTTTTGAGGGCCGGTCACTAAACAATCCAACCACAGAGGGTTGGAAAGTCAAAAAGCACGGTGGAGAGTTCGATCAATTTACTGGTGCTACCATTACACCACGAGCAGTGATTACCCGTATTTATAATATATTACGTTACGTTGAAGAAAATCGTACGCAACTGTTTGCAGATAAACAGGAGAGCCTTGCCAATGAATGACACCGTCAGCAACCCTGTTATCGATGATGCTCCCATAGCAGATGAGGCGAAGAAAGCTTCTTCTGTTAACTATTCAGAAATTTCTAAAAACGGCTTATGGACCAACAATCCTGCTCTGGTACAACTCTTAGGTTTATGTCCATTGCTGGCTGTAAGTGGTTCGGTGGTTAATGCTTTAGGTTTAGGCTTGGCGACTATGCTGGTATTAATGGGTTCTAATATTGTGGTCTCTCTGATTCGTAATGTGGTTAGCGATGCCGTTAAATTACCTGCTTTTGTGATGATTATCGCTGCGTTTACTACCGCTACCGAATTATTGATGCAAGCGTACACTTATGAGCTTTATCAAATCCTGGGAATTTTTATTCCGTTGATTGTTACCAACTGTGCCATATTAGGCCGAGCCGATGCCTTTGCCTGTAAGAACCCATTACTCCCCTCTATTGTTGATGGCTTTATGATGGGGCTAGGTTTTCTATTGGTTTTATTGGCTCTAGGAGCCATAAGAGAACTCTTAGGCACAGGACATTTATTTGCCGATATGCAATTATTATTTGGTGAAGGTGCACGCCATTGGAAACTGAATATTTTTGGTGAGAATTATCCTAGCTTTATTATTGCCCTTTTACCACCAGGTGCCTTCTTGGTGACGGGTTTTCTAATCGCCATTAAAAATGTGTTTGATGAACGTGAGAAAAAACGTTTGGCTGCACAAAAAGCAAAACCCGTTAAAGGTAGTAAGCGCGTAAGAACCACTGGCGTGATTAACTAGCTATTATTACTGACAGTTTATTAATTGCTATGCCCATTAATATGCAAACCCATAATATAAAACACATTGTAATATTATGGATATTTGCATTATCTCTTGTACTGACCTCTTGTACCCAACAGCCCGTTGATGAATTTTCTGACGAAGCTTTTGGTCGTTTTGATGAGCCTTTTAACAACTCCGAAACTGCCGACAAAACACAAGCTTTATCAGACTCACCAAAGCCTGATGAGTCTCCTACAACATCTAAGCCTTCGGTGATTAGTGTCAAACTATCACCTATTGATCACTGGCAAGAGCGGGTATTTAAAAATCGTACTATTTATTCGGTTGATACCGACCAAGCAAACCAAGAGCAAGCGGTTATTCGTGCTGATACACAACAAAGCGCGTCTATGCTCTACCAGAAAATAAATATCGACCTTAATCACACGCCTTTCCTGCAGTGGCAATGGAAAGTAGGCAATATTTATCCCAATGTTAATGAGCAAAGTAAAGCGGGTGATGATTTTCCTGCGCGTATTTATATTGCTATAAAGCCCAAAGCCGGCTCGTTATTTCCCAGAGCCATAAACTATGTGTGGTCCAATACTTCCCCTAAAGACACTTCTTGGAAAAATCCATACAGCGCTAATGTGGTTATGATTGCACAGCAAAGTGGCGACACTTTTATTGGTTTATGGCAAACAGAAAAAGTGAATATAAAAGCGGATTTAGAAAAACACTTCGG
>JAHDEM010000048.1:1432-9437 GCA_020628895.1 Candidatus Endobugula sp. | reverse complement strand
TCTCGTCCAGCATTAAAGCGATAGCTATCGTTTTCTTCATAAATAATACTGTTAAATTGACCTTCGCTACGAACACTGGCTAATAAAAAAGGATACTCATCTATATCTTGATTTGCATTCGGAATGGGGTGCACCACAAAGTGTGCTTTCTCATCAACGGTCTTGAATGTAGGTGTATGCATAAGACGATGTCGCACATGAAATTCTTTTTTAGCAACCGCAATATCTTTTAATTCTTCCATACCTGTCACAGTATTAGCAATGGTTTGTCTAATCGTATTGTGTTTTTCAAACTGGGAAAAATCGACAGGATGGTTCGGTGCTATTTGGTCGAGTAACTGTTTGCCAATCGACGCTAAGATAGAGACTTCGGAACGCACATTATCTAAACGGTCAATCCCACCATCACTTAAGCGTACATAATTAAACATGGATTCCTGAGTAGTGGATTGATTTTCTTCGTCACGGGCTTTTACAGGAAGAATTAGGACATCACTATTATCAATACCATAAAGGTGACCTTGGTTAAGAGTTGTGGTTAAAAATATTTTAAAGTCGATATTGTCTAATGCTTGCTCGGCCCATTCAGAGTTAGGCGAGGCACTATATAAATTTCCACCGATAATACAGGCACAGTCTATATTACCTTGGTGAGCTGCTTCTAAAGCATGAAAAGTGTCTAAACCTTTCGAGCGAGGTAAGTTAATTGACAACTCTTTTTCTAAACGCTCAAATACCTCATCCGCTAAAACGGGTTTTACCCCAATGGTACCAATACCCTGCACATTACTATGGCCTCGCAAAGGCAATAAACCACTAAAGCGTTTGCCAACCATACCACGCAATAAAGCGAGGTTAGCGATATACTCAACATTTTCACTGCCAAAACGGTGGTGAGTCATTCCCATTCCCCATGCAAAGACCGTATTGGTAGACTGTGCATAATAGCTTGCCGCTTGTTCTAGTTGCGTTTTTTTAATGCCACAACTGGACTCAATATCCTGCCAAGATGTTTCATCAATATCTTTTTTAAAATCAGAAAAATCCTCTGTATGGTTTTCTAAAAAATCATTAGCCTCTGCCGATTGCTCAAGCACGGCTTTTGCAATGCCTTTAAATACAGCAATATCACTGCCTATATTAGGTTGCAAATATAAAGAGGCAATATCGGTACCCCCCACAATCATAGAATGCGCACTTTTAGGTACTGCAAACTTAACTAGACCAGGTTCTTTTGCAGGGTTAATCACAATCACATGGCCACCGCGATCACGACATTGTTTCAGTTGATGAATAAAACGCGGATGATTAGACGCAGGGTTTGCCCCTATAACAAAGATTAAATCACAACCGGATAAATCATCTAACTCTATAGTGGCGGTTCCAGTACCAATAGTTGTGCCTAATCCTACACTGGTGGCTTGATGGCAATAATAGGAACAATTATTCACATTGTTAGTGCCATATAATCGAGCGAGCAGCTGCAGAACAAAGCCCGATTCGTTAGAAGAACGCCCAGAAGAATAGAAAAAACTGCGTTCGGGTTTCGTTTCTGCAAAACGGCTGGCGGCATAACGTAAAGCCCAATCCCAATCGGCAGCGTAATAGCGATTCGCTTCTTTAGATTTAAATAACGGAGAATTTAAACGGCCGATATGTTCTAGTTCTTTAGGCGATAGCTCTCGAAGTTCATTAATAGAATGGGTAAATATTTCGGCAGGAATCGCCGGCTGAATATCGGTTGATTGTGCCTGTATACTTTTATTACACACCGAAGGAAACTCGCCCAATTCGTTAGTCATACCACCTTGCTGACCACCCATACCTAAGCCACAGGCTTTACAAGTATTGTTAGCACGTAAAGCTTTAGCGGATTTTTTTACCCCCATTTTTCTAATGGTCTTAAGTGTATAGAGGACTTTTTTGGGACCACCACCCACAATCTTTTGCATACTAGAGCGCTCTGTATCTATCAATTTAATGGTACTGAAAGAATTCTACAAGGGATGTTACCTGTTTAATGGAGTAAATAATATGCGTAACCTAACGCATTTAACGGATAATAGATTAACGAGTTGACTGATCAAGAGAATACCGCCTTTCTGGCCGTCCAACTGAGCCATAACTCACATTCGCGACAAGTACTTTACTGGCGGTTAAATATTCCAAATAACGACGTGCAGTGGTTCTTCCCGAGCCAATCAGTTTACCCACTTTTTCTGCGGTAAAGGCATCGTCACTATTAGTAAATAACTGTTTGACAGCTTCTAAGGTTAAGGCATCGATACCTTTGGGTAAACGGGTTTCTCGGCGTTGATGGCCTGTAGGAACTTCCCCATGGGCATCTTCATTACCCGCGTGAATAAATGCATCTACTTCGGACTGTGCTATTTTTTCCAACGCAGATAATTTTTTAATATGCACTTTGTATTTTTCGATAGAGGTTTCTAAGCGACTAAAATTGAGAGGTTTTAAAATATAATCAAATACACCGTTGCGCAAAGCGGTTGTTAATGTTGCCACTTCACGGGCGGCGGTGATTAAAATAACATCGGTGGCTTTATTTTCTGAACGCAGTAAGCTCAGTAAATCAAGGCCACTCCCTTCGGGGAATTGAATATCTAATAAAATAAGCTGTGGCTGAAATACTTGCACTAAATCCTTGGCTTCCTGCAAACTATGTGCAACGCCAACCACTTCTATATCGGCAATGCGTTCTAAGAAGCGTTGTTGAATTTCCGCAATTTGTGGATCGTCCTCGGCAATGACAATTTTGATCAATGTGTTTTGACTCTCAGTCAGCGGTGAAGACATACTCATAACTGCCTCCCAGTTAATGCGGATGAAGACTTAGGTAGATAGAGTGTAAATCGAGACCCTTTACCCATACTCGAATCAATAGTAATACTACCCCCCCATTGATTAACCAACTGCTTAACCAGATGCAAACCAATGCCGTGCTCATCCCCTGTTTTACTGCTATACCCTTTCTCGAATACTTGGTCTCTTTCGGCTTTAGTAATACCTCCACCTTGATCTTCTACTTCAAAAATAAGATCGTTACCAATATCGGTAATACTCACACTCACAGTGCCACCACTTCCCTTATGATTGAGTGTTGCTTCTAAAGCATTATCAATCAGATTACCCAAACCACTCACTAATTGTTCTTTAGGTAAGGCATTATCAATAAAATCTAAATGGCTTTCTTTTTCGACAGTAAGCAATAGCCCCATCTCACGCGCCCGACTGTATTTACCCAATAGACAACCGGCAATCAACGGATCTTGAATATTATCCATCAGCTGCCTAATCAGCGCTTGGTGTACCTCCGTCTCGTGCCCAATAATATTTAAGGCCTCTTCATTGGCACCTAACTGTATAAGGCCCGCTATCGTATGTAGCTTATTGGAATATTCATGGGCTTGACTGCGTAATGAATCGGCAAGGGTTTGAATGCGACTGAGCTTCTGGCTGACTAAATCGACTTCGTTCTTTGGCCGAAAGCTGGATACTACACCGGTAATTTCAGCATCAATTTTTAATGGCAAGCGATTAACAATCATTGCTCGGCCATTCAACCAAATTTCCCGATCAAATTGCGGTTCACCACTTTCGATAATACTTAACATCCCGCTTTCGGGTAATACACTGGAGATATGTTGCCCTACTGCGGCATTGGATTGATCTATGCCTAAGGTTTCTATCGCCTTTTTATTTAACGTGGTGATGATTCCTTCACGGTTAACGGCAATCACCCCTTCACGAATCGATTGTAAGGTCGCATCTTGCTCTTCAACCAGTTGAGCAATTTGCTCTGGTTCCAGTCCAAAAATCGCTTGTTTAAAACGGGAAGCAATAATAATCGCAACAATAATACTACCTACAATCATCAGGCCAATCACGAGCAATAAGACCGTACTATAACGATGAATAGTCGCATCGACTTGATCTAACAAATAACCAACAGAAACCACTCCCACCACCTGTTCGCCGGTTAAATCAAATATGGGGGCCTTTCCCCTCATGGTTAACCCTAAGCTCCCTTCCGCTTTAGAGATATAACCTTCACCAGCAATTAATGCTGGCGCATTGTCATCGCCATCGTCATCGGCCATAGATAAACCGATTTTCTTCTGATTAGGATGAGCCAAACGAATACCATGACGATTACCAATAACAATAAAACGGGCATTATTGGTTTTAGCTAACTGATAAGACAGTTCGTTAAGAAAGGTGGTATCTTCGTTTTCTACCGCCAAAACAACGCTTGGCATGGCCGCAATCGTTTGTGCGACTTTTAATGCTCGCTGTCCAATTTGGTCGCTTAGGGCATTGGTTAAATAGCTCCATGCTACCAGACCAATAATGCCTGTCTGTAAAGCACCAATGATGCCCAAAACAGCAATCATGCGGTTTTTTAAGGTTGATTTAAAGAACAACATATAAAGCCATCACTACCATTATTATTCTATTCACTGGCACTTGTTATTCAAAATGCCAACTTAGCATACGTGTTGTTATGCACGATTGTATGACAAATCCTGCAATAAAGCTGCTAAACGTTACCTATTTACCCGTGAACTTTATGAACAATATTCATAATATACGGTTAATGCTCATTATGTGTTTTTTATTTCTGCTTCTGGTGGCCAAGTATATGCTTGGACCATTGTCATGTATTGACTCACGCAGATACTCGACAAAACACGATAAAAAAAATAATGAGGACACCACAATGAAAAAACGCTTTTCACTTAAATCTATCCTGCTCACAGCATCTGCTGTTTGTGCTTTTCAGCTATCGGCTAGTAGCTATGCCGTTGATAGCATACATTTCTTAATTCCCGGAGGTGCTGGCGGTGGCTGGGATGGGACTGCTCGCGGAACGGGCGAAGCATTAACCAAATCCGGTATTGTTAAGCAAGCATCCTACGAAAACATGTCTGGCGGTGGTGGCGGAAAAGCCATCGGCTACCTGATTGAAAATGCCAAAAGTAACCAAGATACACTCATGGTGAACTCAACACCCATTGTTATTCGCTCACTAACCAAAGTATTCCCACAAAACTTTCGCGATCTCACCATGGTTGCAGGCACTATAGGCGATTATGCGGCTTTTGTGGTTGATAAAGACAGCCCGTATAAAAGCTTTAGCGATGTGGTGGATAGCTTTAAGAGCGATCCTAAAAAAGTCGCCATTGGCGGCGGTTCTGTTCCTGGGGGCATGGATCACTTAGTGGCGGCAATGGCCTTCCAAGCCGCTGGCGAAGACCCAATTAAAGTGAAATATATTGCTTATGATGCCGGTGGTAAAGCCATGGCATCGTTATTAAGTGGAGAAATTTCTGTGTTATCGACGGGTTTGTCAGAGGCTATTGCTTTAGCGGATGCTGGCGAAGTTCGTATTTTGGCAACAACCGCTCCCGAGCGTATTCCTGCGGCGCCCAATGCAAAAACGCTAAAAGAACAAGGAGTGGATACACAATTTGTTAACTGGCGTGGTTTTTTTGCCGCACCGGGTATTTCCCAAGAAAAACGTCAGCAGTACATTACTGCGCTTAACAAAATGTACGAAACACCTGAGTGGGAAGCCGTAAGAGCCCGCAACGGTTGGGTGAATATTTATAATCCCGGCGACGACTTTACCGTCTTTTTAGAGGACCAAGAAAAAGTCATTGGCGATTTAATGCGTAAACTAGGGTTCCTATAACGATACATTATTTTCCTGTAGTTCATTCATATGATCATTACTATGGATGACTACAGGCAATATGGTAACCACTGCTATTAGGTAGAAGATTATGACTTTAGAACGTTTTCTTGCCGTCTTTTTTTTAATACTCGTTTTAGGTTACGGCTATACCGCTTTTTTTATTATTGATGCAAGCCTACCGCCTTTTATAAAAATGAATCCAGTCTGGCCTAGCTCTTTTCCCAAAATTATTGCCAGTATTGGTGTATTAATCGCGTTATTTTTGGTTTTTTCAAAATCCAGCCAACCAAAAAAATCCGACGAAGAATTAGAAGCAATTAGAAACTATCATTGGCAATCGGCCTTTTTATTACTAGGCATGATGGTTGCGTATGCACTATTACTACGCCCTATCGGTTTTATTATTACTACATTTGCTTTTTTATCCCTAGGTGCAATTGCGTTAGGCGAAAGAAGGTTACCCCTTTTGTTTGTGATTGCCTTAACTTGCGCAGGTGGAATTTGGTATTTAGTTCAACAGGTGCTGGGCATTTATCTGCGACCTTGGCCTTGGTTTTTATCGGGAGGGTTTTAAATGTTAGAAGGTTTAATGATTGGTTTATCGACCGCTCTATCATTAGAAATGTTACTGATGGTGATTGGCGGCTGTTTAATTGGTACCTTTATCGGCATGCTGCCAGGTTTAGGCCCCATGTCTATTATCGCTATTATGATTCCTGTTGCGATTTCTATCGGTGATCCTGCGGCGGCATTAATACTATTAGCTGGCGTCTACTATGGTGCTATTTTTGGTGGTTCTACCTCCTCTATTCTGATTAATGCGCCCGGTGTAGCAGGAACAGTAGCCACGAGTTTTGATGGTTATCCAATGGCTCGTGCGGGTAAAGCCGGTAAAGCCTTAACCATTGCTGCTGTTGCCTCATTCTGCGGGGGAACGGTAGGAGCAATATTGCTGATGGGTTTTGCACCGATGCTTGCCAGTGTGGCATTACTTTTTCATTCTGCGGAATACTTTGCTCTTATGGTAGTGGGCTTATCGGCTATTGCCGCTTTTGCGGGTAATGGGCAAGTCACCAAAGCATTAGCTATGACCTTGTTGGGACTTATGCTGGCAACGGTTGGAGAATCCGCCTTATTTAATATGCCAAGATTTACCTATGGTATGTTAAATTTACAATCGGGTATTGGTTTTATTACCTTGGCAATGGCTATGTTTGCTTTACCTGAGGCATTATTTCTTATCCTAGACCCTAGTCGCTCTAAATCATCATCAGAGCAACAACAAGCCATTAAAAACTTACGCATTTCTAAACAGGAAGCAAAATCTATCGCCCCTGTTGTGGGTAGACAATCCGTATTAGGATTTTTAATTGGCGTGTTACCCGGTGCTGGTGCCACTATCGCCTCGTTTTTAGGGTACGCGGTTGAACGCAATCTTAACACTAACAGCAAAGACGTTGAGTTTGGTAAAGGCTCCATCAAAGGATTAGCCGCGCCAGAAACAGCCAACAATGCTGCTTGTACGGGATCTTTTGTTCCCTTGCTCACATTAGGCATTCCCGGCAGTGGAACCACCGCCATCTTACTGGGTGCTTTAATTGCGCTTAATGTCACACCGGGTCCGCGTTTAATGGTTGATCAACCGGCTATTTTTTGGAGTGTTATTATTTCAATGTATATTGGCAACTTAGTTTTATTAATTCTTAATTTGCCATTAATTCCTTACATTGCAAAAATCCTTACGGTACCCCGTGCTTATTTAATTCCGTTTATTCTATTTTTTACATTAATGGGAGTTTATATTGGGCAAAATAACGCAGTTGAATTAATGATTCTGATTGTCTTGGGAGTACTGGCCACCATTTTTAGATTTGCGGGTTATCCATTAGCGCCACTACTCATTGGGTTTATTTTAGGACCCATGTTAGAAAATAATTTTTCTCGCAGCGTACAACTTTTTGATGGCATCAGCTTTTTATGGGAACGCCCTATGACAGGAGGCTTACTCGCCATTGCACTCTTGTTGGTATTACTACCCACCTGCCGACATTGGTTAGAACAGCGCAAAAAAGCAATTACTGCCAACAGCTAAAGACAAACAACAATGGGGATATGTATCCCCATTGTTTAACGTTTTATTGACTCCACTTATTCACTCCACCACATCATGGTTGAAGCACCTTGAGAACCATACAAGCCTTCGGCGATTTCCATATTATTGCCCGACACCCAAACTAATTCGACTTTAGCTTTCACTTTATTATCGCAATTAGGATTTAAATCAAAATC
>JAHDEM010000048.1:0-1332 GCA_020628895.1 Candidatus Endobugula sp. | reverse complement strand
CCCTTGTTGTGGATAAAAATGATAATAGTCTAAAAGATATTCTTGTGTTCCCTGTATAGCGCTAGGACCGATATAAACATTACCATCAGGATGGGTAGCATCGAGCTCCATACCCCATATTTTTCTAATCTCGTCCCCGCGACCATTTACCGCCAAAAAATAGGAATCGTAAGCACGGACATCCACCACATCGGTAGGGCAAGCAAAGCTATAAGCTTTTGCATACATTTTACAGCTATAGGTTCCGGCATCCGGTGCTACAAATAGCATGCGAGCTTTCACTAATTTACCACTGGGCCACATATCATAGCCCTCGTTATTATTCCCAGACCAGATATAGTCGGTACCATCACAAGCCATGCGCAGCGTAACCCCTATATTAGAAATACAGGTGGAAGTGCCCCACAACTCCCCATACACATATATGCCTTCGCCTGGGTTATTTGCAGTAATATCTAAGGACAATAATTCTTGATAGGTACTATCATTTGCAAGAAAAATATTGCTGGGCAATCTCACTAAAGCAGTTTCTGCAAAAACGGATGTGGAGGACCATAACCAACCAAGGCCACAAGCAAGTATTGTTAAATAGCGATTACCAGACATACAATTCTCCTTTTATTGATCTTAACAATACAAAATATAACTCTAACAGAAATGATGTTTGCTTAAGAAGCTTGTCAGGGCAAATGCCTACTAACAATCAGTTTAAGACCCATAATAGCCATAAAGCTGCTTGCGATTTTACAAATAGCGCTTTTGAATCTTTCATAAACTTTTTGCGCTTTATTGGTAGAGAGTAAAGTTGAAACAATAATATACCAGAGGGTATCAATAAAGAATGAAAGTAAAACAAGTAAGAAATAGCTGTAAGCCGGTAATTCTTTCGGTAAAAAAGCGGCAAAAACACTTGCAAATACAATCGCTGTTTTGGGGTTACTTAATTGCGTAAATAAACCCACCGAAAACAGTTTAACAAGGCCGTGTTCCGGTTGATAATTTTTTGTGTGATTGGTAGTAGTGCTAGCTGAGGATTTCCACATCTTATAAGCTAAAAAACATAGGTAAGAACCACCTATTATTTTTAAGCTCGTATAAACCCAAGGTACCGCCTCCAATAAAACAAATAGACCTACAGAGGCAATAAACGCAAAAATAGCCGAACCTACTCCCATACCAAAAGAAACCGCGACTGCTTTTTTCCTCGATTGAGAAAGCGCCGTTTGCGCAACCAAAATAAAGCTGGGCCCAGGGCTCATCACACCCAGTAGTAAAAATAACGATATGGGAATAAGAAAGATATATTCAGTCATAAGAAAAACCTATTTTGAG
>JAHDEM010000047.1 GCA_020628895.1 Candidatus Endobugula sp. | reverse complement strand
ATGTTTGGAATTTCTTCGATCCCGATAATCCTTTTGAGTCGCCACCGATTTCGCCGTTGATTGTGGATATGGATGGTGATGGGGTTGAGTTGATTTCGTTGGCGAATTCTCAAACGCGTTTTGATTTAGATGGTAATGGTTTTGCGCAGCGTACCGGTTGGGTGAGTGGTGATGATGCGTTTTTGGCGTTGGATCGTAATAACGATGGAAAAATCAATGATATTGGTGAGTTGTTTGGTAATGCAACGGTTGATGGTTTTGCTGAGCTTGCTGAATTAGATAGTGATGGTAATGGTGTTATTGATGCGAGTGATGCTGCTTTTTCATCACTGGCTTTATGGCAGGACCGTGATGGCGATGGGGTGACGGATGAGGGTGAGTTAGTCAGTTTGGATGAGGCGGGTATTGCTTCTATTGATTTGAATGCCCAAGAACTGGACGAAACCAATAAGGGTCACGATGTTTCCCACCGCAGTAGTGTGACGATGAGTGATGGCTCGCAAAAACAGATTGATGATGTGTGGTTTGAGAATGATCGTAGTGATACACAGCGTATTGCGACTGATTCGGATGTAGAGCCTGTTGTGGATATTCCTTTTCTTCGTGGTTTGGGGCAGGTGGCGGATTTGCAGTATGCGGCGGCGCAGGATGCGGTGTTGTATGAGCAGGTGGTGTCGTTGATTCATGATGTGAATACTCTCTCCATGACCGAGGTGCTAGAACGTTTTGAAGCAGTTGTTTTCCGTTGGGCGGGAGTGGATGATGTGGCATCTGAAACTCGTGGTCCTGCAATGGACGGTCAACACTTAGCTGTGTTGGAGGTGTTTAAGGATATACCGTTTGATATGAATAGTTATTACGGTAGTACGCCGGGGCCCGTTGCGGGTATTGCGCTGGAAAATTATTATCAGGGTATGTTGCAAAGTTTAGCGGTGCGCTTTTTAGTCCAAGTACCCGATGTGCAAGCTGAACAAGATGCTGGATTAGCAGCCGAAAATCCCTTTTCGGCTTTATCATTATTATCCTCAGGGTTTGATACAAATAGTAATGCGCTAGCTGTGAGTGACGCAGGTTTAACACTGGTAGTGCAATTATTGGCGTCCTCTACCCACGTAGAGAATGTGGCAACTTTGGTGCAGATGCTTTCTTATGATGTGGGTAAAACTCCTGAGCAGCAAGCCGCATTTACAACAGCCATTGAGCAGGCATTAACTAACGCTGGTGTTGGTGAAGCCGATACCCAGACGATTATTGATGGCCTGACTTTTGGTAATACTACTTTTATCGATGGTTCCAGTCAGGATGATACTTTGCCAGGCGACGCAGAGAATAATGTCTTAGCCGGTGGTGTCGGCAATGACATTTATATATGGGGACGTGGGCAAGGGAATGATGTAACTGATGAAGAGGGTAGAACCAGTGATCACGATACGCTAATACTGCAAGATCTTAACCCTGACGATATTGAGGTGTTCCGCCAAGAACCGGGGCCTGAAGATATTGTGATTCGCATTAAAGATTCTGGTGAGTGGTTAATACTGGATGACCAATTAAGTGATAAAGAAACCATAGAAACCATCCAATTTGCTGATGGTACGACATGGAATCATACAATGCTTGAGGCAGCAGCAGTACTTTTTGGTGAAGCCTATAGTTGGGGTGCAGGTGACGGCGATCAGCGTATTGATGAGCCCGGAAATTTCGCTATTAGTCGATTGTATGTGAGAGGACTGAATGCCGATGATATAACCTTTACGCAGGACCCCGATAATATTCGAGATATCATTATGACGATCAATGATACTGGGGAGCGTATGACCTTGGTCCAAACCTATCAGTTCAATAATGCATATAACAATACTGGTATACAGTCGATAATTTTTGCCGATGGCACTACTTGGGATCAAGATACGCTGCGTGCCCATACGGTTTTACAGGGCACTGATAGTGATGATGTGCTTCGAGGTGATAATTTCGGCGAGCGTATTAGTGGCGGTACGGGTGATGACACGATTAGTGGGTATAGCGGTGACGATATCATTAGTGGTGATGCTGGCAATGATTTGCTCCTTGGAGGTATTGGCAATGATACTTATTTGTGGGGGCGAGGTGATGGGCATGACTCAGTGACTGAAAGCCGTAGTCTTGGCATAGATACCCTTAAGTTGCAATATCTGAGTCCAGATGATGTGACCTTGACTCAAAGCCTTAATAGCGTGCGTGATATTGTTATCACGATTAACGATACGGGTGAAACCATGACGTTAGTTAACAGCTATCGGGTTAATGGTGCTGGTGATAACGAAGGTGTGCAGTGGGTTGAATTTGCTGACGGTACCCAGTGGGATCAAAATACCATGCGTGCCAATGCCACCTTACAAGGCACTGATAACGACGATGCGATACTAGGGGATGATTACTTCGGTGAGCGTATTCATGGTGGTGCTGGGAACGATACGATTACGGCGCGTGGTGGTGACGATACGATTCACGCTGATGCGGGTAATGATGTTGTTGATGGTGGTTATGGAAATGATGTTATTCGTGGTGATATGGGCAACGATATCCTTGACGGCAGCTATGGTGATGATGTTCTTTTCGGCGGCGATGGTAACGATACCTTAAAAGGCGGAGATGGTATCGATATTTTAGATGGTGGTGCAGGTAATGATGTGCTGTCGGGTAATGCGGGTGCGGATATTTATCGATGGAGCATTGGAGGTGGTCAAGACACTATTACCCGTACTAGTAATATTGATACCCTTGAGCTGGGTGCAGGGATTACGACAGATAATATTCAGCTTTGGAAGGAAGATGGATACCTTTATATCGGTGCTACGGGTAGTGATGAATCTATTCGTATTCGTGATTACTTTCACGATGGTGGTATTGGCTCGTATGCATTAGGCGCATTGGTATTTGACGATGGGACATCGTGGGATCAGCAAACCATTCTTTCTAAAGTAGATAAGGTTATTGGCTCGCAGTCAGACGATTATTTGCAAAGTGTGGGTACAGCCAATCAGCTGTGGGGTCTAGGAGGGGATGATAATATTCAAGGCGGCAATGGTGATGACATTATTCTTGGTGGTGAAGGTGATGATATTCTCGTAGGCGGAAATGGTGCCGATACTCTAGATGGTGGTGTTGGCAATGATGTGCTATCGGGTAATGTGGGTGCGGATATTTATCGCTGGAGTATTGGAGGTGGTCAAGACATTATTACCCGTGCCAGTAATAGTGATGCCCTTGAGCTGGGTGCAGGGATTACGACAGATAATATTCAGCTTTGGAAGGAAGATGGATACCTTTATATCGGTGCTACGGGTAGTGATGAATCTATTCGTATTCGTGATTACTTTCACGATGGTGGTATTGGCTCGTATGCATTAGGCGCATTGGTATTTGACGATGGGACATCGTGGGATCAGCAAACCATTCTTTCTAAAGTAGATAAGGTTATTGGCTCGCAGTCAGACGATTATTTGCAAAGTGTGGGTACAGCCAATCAGCTGTGGGGTCTAGGAGGGCATGATAATATTCAAGGCAGCGATGGTGATGATGTGCTTTTCGGCGGCGATGGTAACGATACCCTAAAAGGCGGAGATGGTATCGATATTTTAGATGGTGGCGCTGGCAATGATGTGCTGTCGGGTAATGTGGGTGCGGATATTTATCGCTGGAGCATTGGAGGTGGTCAAGACACTATTATCCGTGCCAGTAATATTGATACCCTTGAACTGGGTGCAGGGATTACTGTAGAGAATATTGTGCTCTGGAGAGAGGACGATTATTTGTATATTGGTGTTGCTGATCGTGATGAGTTTATTCGTATACAGGATTATTTTCGCGATGGAGGTATCGGTTCCTATGCGCTAGGGGCGCTAGTGTTTGAGAATGCTACTTCTTGGGACCAGCAGACTATTTTATCTCGTGTTGGTCAGGGTGTATTGTCTGATCGTGTGGATGTTCAGAATACATTTGGTAATGGTTATTTTACTGGCTCCGAAGCAGATGAGAATCTACTGCTGGGTGGTCTTTCTGATAATGCGCAGTCTGTTGTTGGTGGAGGTGGCTCGGATAAACTGGTGCTCGATAGTGATGATGCATTTGCACAAAACAGTGCTCGTAGTGGTTATGGGCATTTTCGTATTCGTGACTTTGTGATTGACGATACCGATACTAATGATGCGGCAGATGTATTTGATCTAGGAGCATTTTTGCGAGGTTCGAATATCGATGCATCTACTCTTGGTCATTATATTCATATTGTTAGTGGTGTGTTTGGTGCACACAGGTCGGTCATTTTTGTGGATCGGGATGGGCAGTTGACGGATCAAGATCGTGCTAATTTAACGAACAATCCTACCAGTGGTGGTCACGGTGCAGATTTGGTATTTGAGTTTCAAGGGTATGCAGCCAATAATCATTTAGCAGATTTAACAGGGTTTGCAGATAATACATTTGAGCAGTATCAAAGGCTTTTGGATTGGGGGTTTTTAGATGTGTCCAATGCGAATAGTGAATCGCCGGAGCGCCCAGAGGAAGATATTCATTCACCTATCTTTATTGAAGGTTCGTCCACGTCCGATAATTTATTGGGGAGTGATAGAGATGATATTTTTCTGTCTAATGGGGTGTCTTCAGGCGCGGAGAGTATAAAGGGTAATGGTGGTTCGGATACGTTGGTGTTAAAGGCTGATGATGCTGTTATTAGCGATGCTGCACGTAGTGGTCATGGGCATATTCGCATTAGAGATTTTGTGATTGATGATATCCATATAAATGATCAGGCTGATACACTGGATATTTCTGATCTGCTGAGTGGATCACTTATTGATTTGAATACATTGGGCGATCATCTGCATATTGTTAGTGGGACCTTTGGTAATAACCGCTCAAGTATTTTTATTGATCGTGATAATGGATTCACTCAGGAAGCGCGTTTGGAGTTAACGCATGCTCCATCTGTTGGTGGTCATGGTGCCGATATATTGTTGGAATTTCAGGGGCATGGTGCGAATAATAACCTTGCTGAATTGACAGGCTTTTCTGATAACACTACCGAGCAACTTCAGGCACTTATTGATATGGGTTTTTTGTCCGTTGTTTAAAACGAAAAGACCTCCGTGTCGTGCCATATGTTTAGATTATATAAAGAAAATAATAGCGGATATAAGCTCACAGTTAACAGGTTGCAGCATACAGAAGTATCAAGAAATACTTGATATTTAATGCGAAGTAAAAACAATACTGTTGTAGCTTGTAGCTTGTAGCTTGTAGCTTGTAGCTTGTAGCTTGTAGCTTGTAGCTTGTAACTTAAAGCACTTTCTTTAAGATTTCTTGATGTTGCTCTGCTCTTAATCTCGGGCCATACTGGCTAACCACTTGTGCAGCAGCAGCACTGGCAAGGTCGCCCGCTTCTTGGTGGCTGTGGCCATTAGTGATAGCGTATAAGAATGCACCGGCGAACATGTCTCCAGCGCCATTGCTATCAATCGCTTTCACTGTATTCGGTGCAATGGTAATCACTTTTTCTCCATCAAACACTAATGCGCCTTCATTGCCAAGAGTAATGGCAAATTCGTTAGCGTATGTTTTAAGGGCTTCTATTGCATCTTCAAGAGTGTCTGTTTGGGTAAAGCCGAGTGCCTCATCTTTGTTACAGAAAAGTAGATCAACTTTATCTCCGATCATCTCACGTAGGCCGTCACCAAAGAATTGAACCATGGCTGGGTCTGAAAGTGTAAAGGCGGTTTTCACTTGATTTTTTTCTGCTAGCTTGCGCAATTCAATAGCCGCAGCTCGCCCAGTTTCAGAGGTCACTAGGTAACCTTCAATATAGGCATATTGGGACTGCTTTAATGCATCTTCATTGAGTTCATTAACAGAGACGGTTTCGCTAATACCTAAGAAGGTATTCATAGTGCGTTCGGCGTCAGGCGTGATCATGACTAAGCATTTACCGGTAATACCACTTTCGTGTTGGTCTTTGGCGTGTGTGCTGACGCCGGCGTCTTGCATGTCGTTGAGATAAAAGGACCCATTATCATCATCAGCGACTTTACAGGAATAAAATGTATTGGCACCAAAGTAGCTAGCACCGATAATGGTGTTGGCTGCAGAGCCACCACTGGCGCGCTTGGATGTGGTTAAGTGGTCAGATAACAGTCCGATAAGCTCTGTTTGGCGAGCTTCATCCACTAGGGTCATTACGCCTTTTTCTATGCCGTAAGCTTGTAGGTCAGCGTCGGTGACTTCAATTTCGGTATCAACAAGCGCGGCGCCAATGCCGTAAATATGGTAATGAGACATAATGATTCCTTAAGGTAAAATAAATAGTATCGGAGTAAGCGCGTTATTATCTAGCTTGCGACTTAAAAGTAAAGCGAAATTATCTGTGCAAACCCCGTATAATAAATGGATATTGTACTTATTCGCTATAAACTATTGTTATGCCTAAAAAGCCCTCTACTGCTCGCTCATCGACTTCTAAAAAAGCCAGTAATACCGCTGGTGCTCAAAAGGCGAAAACTGCAGGCCGTACAAGAACTACAGCTAAACGTCGTCGAAAAAAGCCTAATAATGTTCGTTGGTATCACCGGTTGCTTCCTTCCAAAGGTTTTATCTTGTTTTTATTATTATCTGGGCTATTGGTATTTGCCCTTGGTATGTTGGTTTTAGATTATCAGATAAGAGCGAAGTTTGATGGGAAAAAGTGGGCTATTCCTGCCCGTGTTTATGCTCGTCCACTAGAAATCTACGAGGGCATGAAGCTTAAACCCGAAGAATTACAGCGCGAATTGGCTGGCCTTGGTTATAGAGCAGTGAAAGAAATATACCAGGTAGGTCAGTACTCTCAGCATTCAAATACTAATAGCCATTCTTATCGACTGTTTACCCGTGATTTTATCTTCGCCGATAAAACGCAGTCCGCTGCACGTTATACGGTTTATTTTGATCGTTCAAAAAGCATTGTTAGTCGTGTAGAAGGTGTTGGCGATGATTTAGTGCTACGTATGGAGCCACAAGAGATAGGGAGTATCTATCCTCGGCATGGTGAGGATCGTATTTTAGTCAAATTGGAAAATGTTCCCGCGCTGTTGGGCGAAACGCTTATCGCGGTAGAAGATAAGGAATTTGCTCACCATCACGGTATATCGTTAAAGGGAATTGCGCGAGCAATGGTTGCCAACGTTAAAGCGGGGCGATTTGTGCAGGGCGGAAGTACGCTGACTCAACAGCTGGTTAAAAACTTTTATCTCACTCGTGAAAGAACATTACTGCGTAAAATAAAAGAAGCGCTGATGGCCCCTTTGTTAGAGCTTCGCTACAGTAAAGCAGAAATATTAGAAGCGTATATTAATGAAGTATATCTTGGTCAAAGTGGGCCGCGCGCTATTCATGGCTTTGGTTTAGCGGCCCAACATTATTTTAATCGCCCATTAAATAATCTTCAGCCACAACATATTGCTTTGTTAGTCGCTACTGTAAAAGGAGCGTCTTACTATAATCCTTGGCGTTATCCTGAGCGTGCTAAAAAACGTAGGGATACGGTATTGGCGATTATGGCTAAGAATCAATTAATCAGCGCTGCGCAGCAGAAAAAGTTTGCTGCTAGTCCTTTGGGTGTTGTTAAACGATCATCACTTAAATTGGGTGATTACCCCGCGTTTTTGGATCTCGTTAAACGACAATTACGTAGAGATTATCGAGACGAGGATTTGCAAAGCGAAGGGCTTCGAATATTTACCACGATGTCACCCAATGTGCAGGAGCTTACCGAAACGGCGGTTAAAACACATATTTCTCGTGTGAACAAAGCTAAGCAAGGTAACAATTTACAAGCAGCAGCGATTATTACGGCCGTGGGCAGTGGTGAAATATTAGCCTTAGTGGGAGATCGCAATCCTAGGTATAGCGGATTTAATCGCGCCATGGATATGCGGCGTCCTATTGGCTCATTGGTTAAACCCTTTGTCTATTTATCGGCATTAGCTCTGCCTGAACAATATACGTTGGCCACTCGTTTGGATGACAGTCCTGTTAGTATTCCTCTAGCCGATGGTAGTCAATGGATACCCAAAAATTATGATCAGCAGTCCCATGGTTATGTGCCGTTATATCAAGCCTTAGCCTTGTCTTATAATCAATCCACTGCGCGTTTGGGTATGGAAGTAGGCCTGCCACAAGTGATTAATATGCTGCAAGCTTCCGGTGTAGAACGTTCAATAGCTCCTTTGCCTTCCTTATTGTTGGGTGCTGTGGATATGTCGCCATTGGAGGTGAGCCACCTTTATCATACCCTCGCAGCAGATGGTGTTTATACACCTTTGCGTGCTATCCGCGAAGTACTCGATACCGAAAACCAGCCTCTGCAACGTTATCCATTAGCAAGCGAGCCGCGTTTGCCGCCAGAATTAAGCCATTTGATGCATTATAATTTGCAAGCAACAATGAGGATGGGAACTGGGCGAAAAGCCTACAATGATTTGCCGGATGACTTAGCTGTGGCGGGTAAAACTGGCACGACTAACGGGCAGCGTGATAGTTGGTTTTCTGGTTACAGTGGGGATCATTTAGGTGTTGTTTGGGTTGGCCAAGATGATAATAAACCAACAGCGTATACGGGTAGCAGCGGTGCTTTACCAATATGGAGCCGTGTTTTTGGCCAACTATCTACCCATGGTATTAGCAATCAACAGCCAGATAATATCCATTATTACTGGGTGGACGATACGAATGGATTATTGAGTGCAAAAGATTGCCAGCATGCAATACTGGTCCCTTTTATCGAAGGGTCTGCACCAACAACGACAACTAACTGTCAGCATACGGATGCACCTATTACTCGTTGGTTTAAAAAGTGGTTTGGTCGATAATTAACGAAACAATATGAAAATAAAGTGTGTAGGTAACGAAACAAAAATGTATAAAAAACTAAAAAAGATAAAAGGGATTCGATGCTATTGGATAGTTATTTGTATGATGTTGGTTGCTTGTTCAGCTGTGAATGGCCCCGTAGTCATTCGAGATGCAGGTGATGTGTCGCGCACTGTCGTGTTGCCTGATAGTGCTGATCAAGATAATAAACAAAGTAATGTTCCAGCTCATACACAAGGTAACACCACCATCGGCAATGAAGCTGCTCCTAGTATACGGCCAGTATCTCCTAACAAAAAGACAATGTCTTCATCACCATTAAAAGAAAAATTATTGCAACAAGCGGAGCAAAAATTGAAAGAAGATACGCAGGCTAGTGCGCAGGCTGCTATTGTTTTAGCTGAGCGGGGTTTGCGGCTTGATCGAAAGGATCCGCGCTTTTATTTCATATTAGCATCGGCTTACAACAGGTTGGGTAATCAAACGCAATCTGTATTTTTTGCTCAACAGGGTTTGCGATATACGGATAAAAATAGCCGCATTTATCAAAAGCTGGAGCAGTTTATCAAATAGCACCGAGCTGGTTGCTAATGCTTTGATGTGCATTGTCATATTCTTGATATATACCATCAAGCGCACTAGTGGCAATGTCAAAATATTCGCTGGCAGAAATAAACGGTTGTTCTTCGTTTGGGGCGATAAAATTCTTGTCAATGGTATCTATTAATAACGCAATGCTCGATGCTACATTGCTAGCATTGGGTAATTGGTTTAATAGCTCTTCGCCACTATGATTAATTTTGTCTGTTAGGTAGCGCAGCTTGATTTTTTCCACGCTGCTACATTGGCCTGATGCAGCAACTCCTGTTCCTATTGCTCTGGCTTGTCCCATATGCTCAGTCGTCTCTAATAAATCTTTCCAGATAAATTCAACATCAATATTGGCAGCAGGCGTTATGTCTAACATATGATGTTCTTCTGCCATTTCTTCAACAATATATAAGATATTACGAATGAGTTTATTGTGTTGTTGTAAGTTGTTGGATATTGAATTGGTTTTAAAGTTTTTTGATAGCCGTTGAATATGTTCCGTAATGGTTGTCCAGTTACGGTTTTTGCTAATCCATTCATCAACACGATTAACGTTGTTAATATTTATATTGATGTTTTGTTGTAAAACTTGGATTCGATCTAATAAACTGCTATCACCATTGAGGTAGCCAGTTGTGAGTCCTCGATGTTGTTGGATAGAAGATAATAAAATTCGTAAGTGCTTAAGCCATTGTAAACCTATATGTTGCTTTTCTAATAGTATTGCTCTTCTTTGGGTAGAGATCAAAAAAATACTCGTTAGCAAAATGATTAACAGGGTGAAGACAATGATAATACTAAACATAATAGTACCTTCTAAAATACTTCTTTTTGTAAAATATTAGACTTGTTTAAATGAGCTGGTTAAATCGTATAGGTAAGCAGATACCGAAGCAGACTCTTTCGCTTTGTTACTATTTTCTCGTGCTTTTTCGACGACAGTTTTGATATGGTCTAATATCTTTTTAGTCGATGATAACTGATGGTTGGAGTTCTCGGATATAACATCTATTTTGTGGTATACCGATTCACTGTGTTCGGTAATCTTAACTAACTGATCTTTGGCTGAGTTAATGGTAGAAGTGCACGATTCGGCACGCTCGACAACGACATCCATGCTCGATGAGGCCTTTTGCATTTCTTTGTAGATGTCTTCGATATTGCTCGATATATCTAATGAGGCGCCGTGAGATTTTATTGCTAGCGATCGAACCTCATCGGCCACAACGGCAAAGCCTCGGCCTTCCTCTCCTGCACGTGCGGCCTCAATAGCGGCATTCAGTGCGAGTAAATTGGTTTGATTGGCGATGTCCTCGATAATTTTAGACATATCGGCAACTTGTTTTGAGCGCTGCTCTAAAAAACTCATTAATTGATTAGTATTTACGGCTATGCCCGACATTTTAAGAATTTCATCACTGACTTGAGTAATATCTCCGTGACCTTTGTAAGAAAGTTCTTTTGTTAATGAGGCAGCTTCTCGTACATCCTGAACACGTTCGGCTACCATCTCAACTCGTTGTCCTATGTCGGTAATTGCATGAGCAATGGCATCTGTTGCTTTTGATTGTTCGAGTGTATTACCTGCTAGCGATGTGGAGTTTTCGGTAAGCTCCGAGGCCGAATGCCGAATCTCTGTAGTAATGTTGATAAAGCCTTCATCTCTGCGGTGAATATTTCGAATGCTTAATAGTAGAGATGACTGAATGTCGTTAAGATAAATTCCCCCGGTGCTAATAGCGTCTTTATTAGTGACTTCAGTGCCTATCTTTTCTATAAATAATGATAGGTTTTCAATATCATTCTTCACAATCATCAATAAGGAGACACCAGAAAACGATGCAAAAAATGACCATGCAATAACAAGTTCTGTTTTATCAAATAAATAGCTGCTTATGGTGATAATTAGCCAGAAAGATAGCAGTAATATTGCTGTGGTTTTAAAACCAAAAACGATTAAAATTTTCTGTAGTAAACGATTCCATAGATACATAATTACCTCTCCACAATAACGAATATTAATGAGTATAGTTGATACTCTTTTGTAGAAAGGAAAATTTAAGACGCGTTAATGTGCATTTTTGGTATGTTGTTATTTTTATTTTTTTAGGTTTTTCTTTGGTGCATAGAAGTATTGGAATGCACCAAGAAAAATTTGGTTTTTAATAGTCTTGCACCAAAGGTAAACAAGTGTTGGAGGTTATTATTTTTTTCTATATTAAAAAACGATAAAAATAATATTCAAAGAACAAATCCGTTTATTCTCTTCACTGCTACAAAAACGCGTCCTGTGACGAGCTAAAATGATGCACTAAAAAATACTTCTAGAGAGTCAGGATGATGTGATATCCATATAGTTATCAACCACAAATCGTGGTGTACATACCACCAAAAAAATAAGATCGTCTAACCCTGTGTTTTTAATAGACTGAGGGCAATTTTCGGGGATGATAATCACATCCCCGATATTAACCATTTCGGTGATATGCGCTTCATGGTTGCTTAGCTCAACCTCATTATGTTGGCCTAGGGTGACTTCCCCTTGCCCCTGTAAAATAATATATCGTTCGACAGTGCTGGCAAGCCGATGGAGTTTGGTTTCAGTCTGTGGTAACACTCGCGCTCGTGCAATAGAAACATCGCTATCGGTATCTGAGTTTGATAGCTCCCAAATATAGCAGCCTTCCTCAAAGTAATATTCATCACTTTCGTCATTACCGATAATGCTTGGAATCTTACGCGTGTCAACCATGTTGGGTCCTACCTAGATAACAATAATATCTGCCTTATAGCTGTTTGAATGCGCTTTCGGCAGCATCTAATGTCGCTGCAATATCTTCATCGGTATGCGCGCTTGATAAAAAGCCAGCCTCGTAAGAAGCGGGTGCTAAATAAACGCCAGCCTCTAGCATAAGGTGGAAAAAGCGGTTAAAGCGATCGATATTGCAATTCATTACTTGGGAATAGTTAGCAATAGGAGTGGGGTCGGTTGCTTCTTTTAAAAAGAAAAACCCAAACATTGAGCCTACATGATTAGTTGTGAAAGGTATGCCTGCCGCATCGGCGCGAGACTGTAACCCTTGGACAAGAGCAGTGGTTTTGGCAAAAAGATTATCGTAGAAACCTTCCGTTGTTAATCCGTCTAAATTAGCGAGACCAGCGGCCATAGCCACGGGGTTGCCTGATAAAGTACCTGCCTGATAGATGGGGCCAGTAGGTGCAATTTGATCCATAATAGATTGTTTGCCTCCAAAAGCACCTACGGGCATACCACCACCAATCACTTTACCTAAAGTAATTAAGTCGGCATCGACCTTATAACGGCTCTGGGCTCCTTGAGGATCTACTCGGAAACCTGTCATCACTTCATCAAAAATTAATAAAGCACCGCTCTCATCACAGACTTTTCGTAACGTTTCTAAAAAGCCCGATACCGGTGGAACACAATTCATATTGCCTGCTACAGGCTCAACGATAATACAGGCAATCTCATCGCCAGTTTCTTTGAATACAGCTTCTACTTGTTCTATGTCATTGTAATTGAGGGTAATGGTGTGGTCGGCAAGACTTTTAGGGACTCCTGGTGAGCTAGGTACGCCAAAGGTGAGAGCGCCTGATCCTGCTTTTACCAGTAGCGAATCTGAGTGACCATGGTAGCAGCCTTCAAATTTTACAATTTTGTCTCGCCCAGTGGCTCCTCTGGCAAGTCTAATCGCACTCATTGTTGCTTCTGTTCCTGAGTTTACAAAGCGCACCTTATCCATGTTGGGAATAATGTCGCAGATACGCTGTGCTAGCTCGGTCTCTAACTCTGTAGGTGCACCAAAACTTAAGCCATCTAGTGCACGCTCTCTTACTGCCTCAACAACAGGAGGATAGGCATGTCCTAAAATCATTGGCCCCCAAGACAATACATAGTCGATATAACGGTTGTCGTCAGCATCAAAGGCATAAGCGCCTTGCGCTTTTTTGAAAAAGATAGGTGTACCACCAACCGCTTTAAATGCTCTTACAGGGGAATTGACGCCTCCGGGAATATGTTCTTGGGCTTCAGAGAAAAGTTGTTCGGAACGGGTCATAGAAGTACTACCTTAAAAGTGTTATGGGGTTATTAGTGTGAAAGTATTTCAATTTAAAAAATAATTATTCTTGAGCTTACCAGTTGGGTTTTACCACCACTAAGCAAACAATGGCTACTAATAATAAAACGGGAAACTCATTGAACCAACGATAAAAAATATGCGAGTGGCGATTATTGTCTATGCAAAATTGTTTCCATAGATAGATGCATGTTAAATGATAGAAAACAAGAAGCAATACACAGGCCATTTTCAGCCAAAACCAAGTCGCTGCTTGATAGTATTGCCAGTTGTAAGACGTAAGCCATACACCCAAAATAATGGTCGCCAACATAGATGGGTTGCCAATACCTCGAATAAGCTTTCTCTCCATCACTTTAAAACGCTCGGTACTGATCTTGTCGGTACTCATCGAGTGGTAAACAAATAACCGAGGAAGATAGAATAAAACGGCAAACCAGCATATAACGGCGATGATATGAAATGACTTAACCCACAACATAAAAGAGTATCCCTTTGGCTTGCGAATTTACTGTTAGTTGTTTAATGACCATAGTGATTGATAACCGTATCCTGAGTAATAATACCTAGAACCTTCTGAGGCAACTCATCCGGTGTTTGTGAGTCCGTTACATAAACCGCATCAACTTGCTGCTGCTTCATGGTTTGTTGTGCGACGTATAGTGTGGCTAGTTCATGAATAGGTTGTAGGTTAAATCGTTGTCCTGGAATTTCTAAGAGGTCAATACAATGGCCGTCGTCTAACGGCAACTGTGTTTTATTCGTATCGATATAGTTTGCTAGATCAGCAGCTCGTAGCAGTATGCGTCTAGATTCCTCTGCTTGTGAATGATTAATGACGATCCATAGTGGATGGCAATTGAGATATTCTCGGGCGGTTGCGCTATCGATAATAGTCGGTAATTCAATAAATGCAGTATTCATTACACTGCGTACGCCAATGTTATTGAGTGTTTGTTGGCTCGGGCTTAATTTGAGCTGTTTTCCATTAACGGCTAGTTGCTCAATAAAAATACCTTCACATTTGAAGAGTGTACGGGTTGTTAAGCAAGAGACAACGATAATTAATAAGCTGGGAAAGATAATTGATGGGTTATAGGTTAGTTCGAGCACTGCCATCAGGGCAGCCAGCGGTGCATTGATAACCGCGCCCATCATTGCTGCCATACCCAGTAATACGTAAAAGCCGCTATGGCTCACGCTGTCAGGAAAAAGTCCATTCATAAGATGGCCAATAATCGCTCCAATACAGGCACCGATAAATAATTGTGGGCCAATAAGGCCACCCGGCAGTCCCATACTAATACTAAAACTGGTGGCAATGATTTTCGCAATCAATATAAGGCACAATGCCCCCAGTGTGATTTTACTTTCTAGTGCCATATTTACCGTGTCGTAACCTAGACCTAAAATTTCTGGCGCAACCAGAGCAATACAGCCGGTGACAAATCCTGCAACGATAACTCTAGCCGTAATGGGGTAGTGGGAAAAACGACTAAACCCTAGTTGTAATCGCATATACAGCGTCGCTAGTACGCCAATAATAAATCCTGCGCTTAGCATAAGCACGATTTCCCAAAGCCCATGCATTTGAAACCCGGTAAAACGAAAAAAAGTTTCATCGCCAAAAGCAAGGCGAGAGATAAAAGCCCCACAAACCGAGGCCATCATAATGGGAATAAAGCCGACAATACTGTAGCTCATCAGCACCACTTCCATAGCAAAAATAACGCCGGCAACAGGCGTGTTAAAGGAAGCTGCAATGGCAGCAGCAACGCCGCATCCAATCAATGTGCGTAAGCTATTGTTGGGCAATTTCAGCCATTGGCCGAATAAACTCGCTGCACTAGCCCCTATATGCACCGCAGGCCCCTCTCGTCCCACAGATTGGCCGCTAATCAGGCAGATAATGCCACCAAAAAATTGCACCATCATATTGCCTAGGTGCATCCTGCCCTGAAAGTTATGGAAGCGCTCTAATACATTGCCAACACTAATATTATGGAATTCTTTGGGGATAAAATAGAAACCCGCACCAATAATGATTGAGCCTATTACTGGAAATAAAAAATGGTATAGAGAAGGCAGCTGTTCAAAATTCTCAGTATGTTCTGGTAACAGAAAATGTAACGGGATTTCTATGAGAAGGCGAAAAGCAATAATAAAACCACCTGCAAAAAAGCCCACTAAAATGCCCATGATGGTCAGCTGGGGAAGAGCATCGATATCTGCGAGACTGTGGCGAAATTGGTTTAAGCGCTTCTCAAATGGTTTCAATCTGGTTCATTCCTATTTATGTGCACTAAATCGCAGCAAATATCGGCAGGTATTGTATGTTTACACTATGTTATAGCCGCGTATTCACTTATTATAACGCCTTTATATGATTTTTATCGGTTGAGTTGTTATGTTAAATGTAGGGATTGTTGGAGGCACTGGTTATACCGGTGTGGAGTTATTACGATTATTAATTAACCATTCCCAAGTGAATGTGAAGGTGATTACTTCCCGTTCAGAAGAGGGGGTTGCGGTAGCAGATATTTATCATAGTCTGCGCGGCCATTGTGATTTGCGTTTTAGCACTCCAGATATCGATACGTTAGCTTCATGTGATGTGGTGTTTTTTGCGACTCCTCATGGCGTTGCTCATCAATTGGTTCCTGCGCTATATGAACGAGGGGTTAAAATTATTGATTTATCCGCAGACTTTAGACTCAAAGATGCTCAGTTGTGGGCACAGTGGTATGGTCAGCCTCATGGCTGTGAGTCCTTATTACCAGAAGCTGTTTATGGCTTGCCGGAAGTGAATCGAGAGCAAATTGCTTCTGCGCAATTAGTCGCATGCCCAGGCTGTTACCCAACAGCCACACAATTGGGCTTTTTGCCTTTGATTGAAAGTAACTTGGTCGATACGCAATACTTAATTGCCAATGCTGCCAGTGGCGTCAGCGGTGCTGGGCGTCAAGCGAGTGTGGGTACATTGCATGCTGAAGTCAGTGATAGCTTTAAAGCTTATGCTGCATCAGGCCACCGACATTTGCCTGAGATTGAACAGGGCTTACGTTTGGCCCAGCCTGCCGGTAGTGAGCCAGCTCAGCTAACATTTGTGCCGCATTTATTACCGATGATCCGAGGAATTCATACTACACTGTATGCAAAGCTCAAGGATACATCGGTTAATTTGCAAGCATTGTACGAAAAGCGTTATTCTAAAGAGACATTTGTGGATGTGATGCCTGAAGGTTCTCATCCGCAGACAAGAACGGTTAAGTCGTCGAATATGTGTCGTTTGGCAGTCACGCGCCCACAAGGTGGTGATACCGTGGTAGTGATGTCAGTGATCGACAACTTAACAAAAGGTGCTTCCGGGCAAGCGGTGCAAAATATGAATATTATGTGTGGCTTTGATGAGTCAGAAGGTCTCAATCACCTAGGGTTACTGCCATAGGGTATTGTTTGTAAGCTATGCCTGACCCAACGAATGGTAATAATAAATATGCTTAATAATAAAAATGTTATTCATCAGCGATTGGTAGTAAAGGGTTAATATGTCTTCAGTTCAACCATCACCAGAATATGATTTGGCGGTAGTCCCCTACCGTCCGTATTATACTTTTGTCCGAAATACACTTTGTGTTTTTTTAGTTATATTGTTCGCTTTGGCTAGTTACTACAGCGGCTTTTATAGAGCCACTAGTGCACAGCAGGCAGCGGTAGAAGAGCGAGACCGTTTGAAGGTTGTGTATGAGAATATGCTGCAAGAGAATAAGCAACTAACGCAAAATATTGCTAATCTTACGCTAGGTTCTCAAGTAGATCGAAAGGCTACTGAGCAGGTAAGAGCTGAGGTGGTAGAGCTTAAAAATCGTATTGCTGAGTTGGAGCGAGATAATACCTTTTATCGAGACCTTATGCGTCCAGAAAGTGATGATCAGGGTATTTCCATTCCAGCCCCAGCTATTACGCAGTTGATCGATGATAATCTATCTAACGAAAGCGAAGTTTACGAATATAAACTTGTTGTTAAGCAGCTAGCCTCTAATCGTTTGCAAGTTTCTGGTTATTTAGAGTTTATGTTGGTGGGAACCAATGCAGAAGGGAAAGCTCAGCGGTTCTCTCTACATGAAGTATCTGAGGCGCAATCGTTACAGAAAATTAAGTTAAATTTTAGATATTTCCAACGAATCGAAGGTAAGATGGTATTACCTAAAACATTCAAACCAAGCCGTATTGAGCTTAAACTCGTTTCGCTAAAGCCTAAAAAAGCGCTAATCGAGAAAAAGTTCAATTGGACAATCCAAGAGAGTGAGTAGCATGTTCGGTAAAAAAGAAAAGAAAACAGCATTTGCAGCAGGTGGAACTACTTTGATTTCAAAGAATACTGAGATTGTTGGTGATATCCATTTTTCAGGTACTTTGATGATCGAGGGGCATGTTAAGGGCAATGTATATGCTGTTGAAGGTGGTGATGCTCAGGCTAGGGTGCTTGAAAGCGGTAAAATTGAAGGTGAAATACGCGTTCCTTCATTAGTCATCAATGGCTCTGTGACTGGTGATGTGCACTCAAGTAAGCATATTGAACTTGCTTCAAAAACCGTTATTAATGGCAATGTTCATTACGTGTTAATTGAAATAGTGAAGGGAGCGCAGGTGAACGGTAAATTGGTGTATAGCACCAAAGGTTCCTCTGACTCTGCTAAAAGTACGACCTATACACCAAACAAGCCCGCGTCGGTAACTGCCAATCCACTAACAGGCAAAGCATAATACTTGACTAAAACACTTGGAATTGGCGATAATGTAGCTCGTTGTCCATTTAGTGTGTAAAATCGAGGTTAGTTGTTAGGTATGAGTGCTCCGGAAGTCTTTACTCCACAGGCCGTTATGATTTCGAAAAATGCGGTTCATAAAGTTAAAAATTTGCTTGAGGAAGAAGGGAATAATGACCTAAAGCTTCGGGTATTTGTTACTGGGGGTGGTTGTTCTGGGTTTCAGTATGGTTTCACATTCGACGAGCTTGTTGCAGAAGATGATGCTGTAGTAACAGAGGATGATGTTAGTGTGCTCGTTGACAGTATGAGCTACCCTTATTTGGTTGGTGCGCAAATTGATTATAAAGAAAACCTTGAAGGTTCTAAGTTTGTTGTTAATAACCCCAATGCGGAAACAACCTGTGGTTGTGGTTCTTCATTCTCTATATAGACGCGTTTTGTCTTTGCGTTTAGTTGCGGTTGTACTCCTCCTTTTGCTCTCGGCAGTGTCTTATTCACAAACATCCGATACTTTTCCTGGTGGTAATGCTAACGGCTATGTCGCTAGAATTTTAAATGACTCGCCAGAAGAGGTCGCCACAGCCTTAGCTCGTGTGGAAAAGTGGTATGAAGAAGGTAAGGTTCCCCCGGGATCAAATCCCATCGCTATCATTTTGCATGGTCCGGAAGTAGAAATTTTCTTTAAAGATAATTACGAAGAGTATAAAAAAATAGTCGATTTGGCGGCAAAGCTGAGTGCCTTCGGTGTCGTTGATGTGCGTGTGTGTGAGACGCAAACAGGTATTATGGGGCGAAGTCGATCCAGCATCCATCCTTTCATTGGCACCGTGCCATTTGGCCCAACAGAAGTAAAGCGATTGTTAGATCAACAAAGCTACGTGTATTTCTAAAAAGCTCGCAATTCAAAGTAAAGCTTACAGTTGACAGTCAACAGCTTACAGTAAAACCCAAAAAATACTTGGCAAGGAATTGCATACATCTCCAAAATTTTTGTTAGCTGTTAGCTGTTAGCTAAATATATCCCTCCTAAAATAACTGCTTTATCTGCTCCGGTCACTTCGGGTAAATTACCAGCTGCTTTTTCCATGGTTTGTTTGGCTAACCATGCAAAAGCCATGGCTTCGACCCAGTCTGGATGAATGCCTAGTTCTGCTGTTGGTGCCACTTTTCTTGGTGATAACTTCTCTAATAGTTGAGTCATTAAAACGTTGTTATGCGATCCACCGCCGCAGGTATATATTTCGGCTTGTTTTTCGGGGTCCTGTTTTTCGATTTCCGTGGCTATCGTTTCCGCTGTAAAGGCAAGTAATGTCGCTTGCACATCTACAGGCTTTAATGGTGGGAGATGGGTTAATTGTTCTGTCAGCCATGGTAGATGAAAGTCTTCTCGGCCAGTGCTCTTGGGCGCCTCTAGGCGTAAATAAGAGTGTTCAAGCAGTTTTGATAATAATTGGGTATCCGCAACGCCGCTATTTGCCCAAGTTCCATCGCGGTCAAATGCAAGCTGACAGTGCTGTTGGCACCACGCATCCATCAATGTGTTAGCTGGCCCAGTGTCGTATCCAAGTACATTGCCCTGTTTAGGAATGTAAGTAATATTGGCAATGCCGCCTAGGTTCAGAATTATTCGATCA
>JAHDEM010000046.1:12274-20853 GCA_020628895.1 Candidatus Endobugula sp. | reverse complement strand
TTGGCACTTTTATTGTTGCTGGGGTTTCAGCAACCAGTTTAGGCGTGTTGCTAGTTACTTCTTCGGTCGCTTTTACCATTTTAAAGTTTATAGGCGCAGCCTACTTAATATACCTTGGGATCAAACTTTGGCGTTCGCCTGCAATCAATATCGAGTTAAGCGAAGCTCGTTATAAAAAGAAAAGCATTCAATTTATAGAGGGTTTAACCCTACAATTGACTAATCCTAAAGCTATTTTCTTTTTTATATCGGTTTTCCCTCAGTTTATTGATTTCGATAAGGAGTATGCCGCACAATTTATTGTGTTAGTGGTTACCTATAGCCTGCTAGTCGTTTTTATTCATCTACTGTATTCGTTTCTAGCGAAATCAGCACGTAATTGGCTCACTACCGATAAAGGTGGTCGTCTAGTGAATCGTGTCAGTGGTGGTACATTTATGTGCTTTGGTATTGGGCTGGCAACAGCAAGTAGGTAATCGCATAGCAAGGCATAAGCCAAAGTAGTGAAGGGGACGGAGGCATTACTAAAATGTTTTTAGATTATAACCCGACTCAAGTAAAAGTCGCTGATGCCCACGTTTTTTATAAAATGCAGCAGCCATTGTCCCGATATTAAGGAGCCGTACTATGTTCCATGTCATCATCCCAATAACGTTGCTAATGTTTGTCGGCCAGGGGGCTGCCCATGAAGATCGTTGTGCTGCTGTTAAAGCGTCTGTTTCAGACGCAGGGTTTGATGATCGCGTGACTGTAAGTTGTGCAGGTCACCATGCGATTATTCATTCTGATACCTATCCAAACCATGAAAAGATGACGGGGATTGTTGGCTCCAACGAGCAAGTGCCAATACCGGCAGCCTATAGTGCGCCTATCCTTCTTTCTCCTACGTTAAGCAAAACGCCACTGACTCGCGATGCAGCATTAGGGGTTGCTATAAACGGTGTGCCAATCTATGACTACACTGCTGGTGGTGAGATGAGCCAAGCGGATTTGGCGCACCATCAAGCTCGCCACGATACGTTTCAGACCAAACAATTGGATGTTTGTGGTGGCCATGCCGGGCGGGGTGATGATTATCACTACCATGTTAAACCTACTTGTATGATTGCCCAGATGGCCAATGCCGGTGATGATGCAATTATCGGCTGGGCTTTTGATGGTTTTCCCATTTATGGTGATAATAATCCAGACGGTTCGTTGATTTCTAAAGGCGATTTGGATGTTTGTAATGGGCAGCCAGATAAAAATTATGGGTATCGCTATCACACCTCTATTGATGCGCCGTATATCGTCCAGTGTTTGATGGGTAAAGTAGACGATTTTAACCAACTTCCACGGGTGCCGCCTCTTTTGGCTTCAAAAGGCGGGGGTGCTGCGCCCGGTCTACCACCAAGAGGTGGCGTTCAGGGTTTGGTGTTTACTGAAAATGAAGATGGAAGTCGCAGCATGGATTATCGCTATAAAGGTGAAGAATACTACATTCGCTATACGGCATCGGCTAAATCTGGATGTTATGACTTCGTTACAAGAACGGTAACCAATGGCGGAAAGGTACATACTGGCGAGTATTGCCGGAAGAAAAAGAAAAAAAGAAAATAGGGGTCCCCTATGAAAGACTACGATTTTAAAGGCATTATCAGTGCAATTTCGGATGCCTCTCCTTCGCACTTAGCGTTGGTTTCTTTTTTAGTGCTTCCCATCGTACCAAATTATTGGTTAGAAGCACTGATTCAATTTTTTCCAACAATGAATTTATTTTGGAAGATTACCGCGTTTGTTTTTTTAATCGTTATTTATATCGCATGCTTGGTTTGGTTGTCGGTAGAAAATAAAAAGAGAAAACAATTAGAAACTCAAAAAAATATTGTTTTAGGTCGGCTTATAGCCAATAACTGGCGCTCTATGAGTTTTGAAAGCGCAAGAAAGGTGTTAGGTGAAGATTTTGGCGATGAGCAATTTGCAGCCTTAATCGAAGCATTCCCAGATACACTTCGCTCTGTTAGTGTTAAAGATAAAAGCCACAAACCTAAAGAGGGGGAAAAGCAAAAATATACTGCAGGGATAGGACGCTACAAATATCAAGAAACATAAGTCAGATCAAATTAATAGAGAGTGAATGATGAAGTTAGAGAAATATACTCAACAAGACGTCGAGAAACTGGTATTGGAATTAAATACTGAAAGTAGTGGCTGGATTATTGAAGATGGTAAGCTAACTAAACAGTATCGTTTTAACGATTTTAATACTGCCTTTGGGTTTATGACGATGTCTGCTATTTATGCCGAGAAAGTCAATCATCATCCCGAGTGGTTTAATGTCTATAACAAAGTAACGGTTCAATTAATCACTCATGATGTGTCTGGCATTTCTTATAAAGATGCGGATCTGGCAAGAAAAATGGATAGCTATGCAAATGGTCTTATCTGATTCGGTAAGTGTTAGCTCGATACGTTTTTTTTAGAGATAACAAGGACTGTATACGGGTAAATCTGTATGAAATATATTGTTGCTGCTTTTATAGGTATGCTTGCTTTGCATTCATTTTCTTATACCGATAGCCAATTAAATGGTATTCATCAGCTTGAGTGGAAAAACCGTATTCTTATTGTATGGTCTGATAACCCAGAAGAGGATTACAGTCGTATTTATCATTCTAATAGAACAGAGATCGACGATAGAGATATGGTTATCTTTGTATTGAGTCAGTCAACTTTGATGACTAACTATCAAGAGAGTGTTTCTGTAGATTTTTTCGCCGATGTAAAACGCCGATTTCCAATAAAACAAGCTAACTACTTTCTGGTAGGCAAAGATGGTGGTATCAAAAGTCGCGGCAAATATCTCGATCTTCAACAGATATTTGGTGAGATAGATCTTATGCCTATGAGACAACAGGAAATGAAAAACCACAAATAAACGAGATTATATTTTCTATAGCTTTGTCGCAAAATTCATCATTTATGTTAATCGTTAATCAGTAAATGCATCTATTAGCAAAGTCCGGTATTCTTCTTGTCCACCTGTTACAGTGATCAATTACAAAAGCTGCTGTAGCTACACATGCTGTTGTAAGATAGTTGTTTTAGCATGGAATTTTCGCTTTTATTAGTGAATCTGTTTATTTTAATTGGGGAAACAGTATGGGTACTTTAGAGAAAATATTTATCGGCGCTCTTGGAGGCTTTTCTGCTGTATTGGTCAAGTTTCTTGGACAAGACTTTGACAACGTGGTATCCAATGCAGCTAATTTTACTTCCGAGCAATTATTAAGCTATCAAATAGGATATGGAATACTAACCCCGATACTGATGTTTCTCGGAGCATTTGTCGCATGGGTGTCGGATGAGGAAAAGCGTATTAAAATTGTTGCTCTTGCTATAGCCGCTCCCGCAATGGTTACAACCTGGTCTGGCGGTGCTAAGTCGGGGTTTAGTGGGGCTTCGCTTAATCTGTTTTTTCCGGCTGCTTATGCTGAGGATATCGGCACAAAAACAGGCTATGTAAAATTAGAAGCAACGCAAAAAGGGACTTTCGAAAAAATTAAAGATGGTATTGGTACTTTCTTTGGGTACGACAAGCAACCGGATAAATACTGGGTAATTGTAGGTTCCTATCAGGATCGACAAGAAGCGCAAAATTTTGCTGATGCTATCAACACTGAGGATGATAGTCTTAATGCTTATGTGGGTTTTAAAGGTTCAACCAATGAATATTACCCGGTGATTGTTGGACAATACAGTTTATTAAGTGAGGCAAAAGTATTAAAAGAAAAAGCATTAAAAACGGATCTTATTGAAGATGCTTATTTATCGATAGGCACAAAAGAATAGCGAGCATTCAGTTTGTTTTCCTAGTTAAGCTAGCTTTACACGTTAAAGGAGATCATCTTGCAAGATACTATTGAGCCTATACCTAAAACAATGGAAAAATTCTTTGGTTGTTCGGGTAAGATGGTTAAACCATCTGTCGATACAGTAAGAGCGATTGTAAAAACGGTACGCAAAGGCAGCGTTATTACGTTAGAGCAATTAAGAGAAAAAATAGCCACCGATTTAAAAGTGGATTCAGCTTGCCCAGCGAGTACAACAAAAGTGTTACAAGTATTAGCAAAAGAAGAAAATCCTATCGCTTACTGGCGTGTCATCAAGAAAAAAGGCGAGCTATTTCCTAAGTTCCCTAATGGAGTCGAAGGGCATGCTGCGCTTCTAGAGCAAGAAGGGTTTACAATAGATACTAGCAAAAAGAATCCTTTTATTGTTAATTACGAAAATAAACTTGGTCAATTAAAATAAGTTGATTATTTAGAGTAGTCTGTAAGAATAATTATACAACCTTATTTAAATATTCTTCTATGCTAGCTATTTTTGCCTTTACTACCACTCCTTATACCAACATAGGAGAAAAACATGAGCGATAACACTACAACTGGCGCGATGATTGGGATGATCACTCTAAATAACGATGAAAGTGTTAAAGAGGATATTGCAAAATACCAAGAACTTATAAAAAGAAAAGTAGCCTGTGTTTTACGGTTTATTAATTGGGAAGACGATTTTCCTACCGATATGTGCCATTTAATTGCTAGTAATGGTTCTACACCACATTTTACATGGCATGCTAATTGGCCCACGACTAAAGGGCATGCCCGACGAGAATGTGAATCAAATGATACGGGACTAGACGATATATTAGCAGGCAAATACGACGCTTACATCACACAATTTGCGACAGATGTTAAAGCATGGGGCGGTGAAGTATATATTCGTTTTTTGCATGAATTTAATGCAGATTGGTACGTCTGGAGTGGCTACAAAAATGGTGCAGAAATTAACGGCCCTGAAAAAGTGAAACAGGTATGGAAATATGTTGTTGATCGTTTTAAAGCTATCGGTGCCCATAATGCATTATGGGGCTGGTGTGTACATGAGCCAAGCATACATGTGCCTTTAGAGCCTTGGAATGATATTGAAAATTACTGGCCAGGGAATGACTATGTCGATTGGGTAGGTATTGATGGTTTTAATTTTTATCCAGAAAATCCAGAGCGGATTAACCCCAGCTATTTAAGCTTTGATGATTGTTTTCGCGCAACCTATGACAAAATAGTACAGCTGACCAATAAGCCTGTTTTTATTATGACCGGTTCGGGTGAATTTCTATTGTCCGATAAAAAAACAAATAAAACTACATGGGTGAATGATGCTTTTTTAAAAATAAAAACAGAGTATCCTCAAATTAAAATGTATTGTTGGTTTAATCATTACTTTAATGAGCGTGCAGACTGGCGTATTCATTCAAGCGAAGAAGTATTAGAAGCGTTTAGAAATAATATGGATGATCCATATTATCTGTCTTATAACGGTTAGAAATAATTCCAATTTTTTGGAAAAATAAGGAGTATTTATGTTAAAAACAACCACATCATCTGTTGATGGAAAAGAAATCATCGATTATTTAGATGTCGTCGTTGGCGAAGCTATTTTGGGGGCGAATATCTTTAAGGATATTTTTGGGGCTATTCGAGATATTGTTGGCGGAAGGTCGGGTGCCTATGAAGAAGAAATGGGTAAGGCCAGAAAAATAGCGTTTGACGAGATGGAAGAGCAGGCTCGCCGTTTAGGTGCAGACGGTATTGTGGGTATTGATATTGATTACGAAGTAGTAGGTCAGCAAGGGGGAATGATGATGGTGAGTGTGAGTGGTACAGCGGTTAAATTTAAAAAGTAATATGCATTAAATAAACATAAAAATGTCTATTATCCCTATAACATTTAACTTGGAAGTTCAGAAGCTACTCAGCAATAAGGGCTTGCCTTTTGAAGACCTATCAACATCGCAACATGTTACATTATTTGCTATGCAAAATAATAACGGCCTTGTGGGTACAGTAGTGGTCGAGCATTACGAAAAAGAAGTATTAATACGTTCATTAGCAGTGCACTGCGATTATCGTAACGAAGGTTATGGAAAAGACTTACTGGCTTTTGCGGAGTCTTGGTCTGCTAAAAATGGCATTGAATCTTTATACTTGTTAACCACTACTGCCGAGAAATATTTTACTCAATATGGTTATCAAGAAATAGATAGAAATCAGGCGTCCACTGCTATTACAAAAACCACTCAGTTTTCTACTTTGTATCCTTCTTCTGCGATTTTGATGGTACAAAGGTTATCTTAGCCGCAAAGCTTTTAATCAATGATCATGAAATAGTAGTTGCCTTATCGCTAAATACAAGGAATAATTAAAAAATGGCGTGTTTAAAAACATGCTTATGCTCACGGAAGATACTATAAACATATTAAAGGAACCCTCCTTCTCTATACTTCCCGTTGCTAAATGTACCTCAGATCGATACTTTTGTTAGTGTTGATGTGTTTAAAAAATTATCCTATTGTTAAAAGGAGCTTTGATGATGAAATCTATATTATTAGCGCTAGCCTGTTTTTTAGTAGTTAGTTCAGCTAATGCCACTGTTGATTGTGGAATCATTCCTGTGTCGGGACTTAGAATAGAAGCCAGCCGTGATAATGGTCATCCATTGGCTAATACATTAAGTATTACTGTTGCTGGTATTGGTTCATGCCCGGGTATCCAACTGGCTTTTATGGAAAACGACAACCCTGCCTACAGCAGTATTTTGTCGACACTATTGTCGGTTCAGGCTCGGGGTGGCACAGTAAAAGTTGTTGTTAGTAGTGCAGAAACCTATTCAAGTGCAGCCAAACGAATCGAGTATCTTGAGTTTCCTTAATGGGTTAAAAAATAAGTACCTCTTTTACTGGTGTTACTACAAGGCCAGTAAAAGAGACGTCTAATTTTTTGTAAAGCTACATCAGAAAATAAGGTGAAAAATGGAAAAAGAATATATCTCTGGATTAGGAAAAGAATCTGAATTACCGCCTGAGCTTAAAGGGTGGAATTGGGGTGCATTTTTAATGAATTGGATTTGGGGTATAGGTAATAGTACCTATATCGCTTTATTGATGTTTGTGCCTGTTGTGAATCTGGTGATGCTTTTTGTATTAGGTGCAAAGGGAAATAAATGGGCGTGGCAGAACAGAATATGGCGAGATGTTGAACATTTTAAACGTGTGCAGCGTAAATGGGCCTTATCAGGGCTAGTGATTATTTTTATAGTAATCCCGTTATTTATTTTTTCTATCACTGCCATGCTTAAAGGCGAAGCTTATGAATTGGCTGTTAATGAAATCAGTCAAAACTCTGAAGTTATTGAGTACCTAGGAAGCCCTATAACTCCGAGTTTTTTTGTTGCTGGAGAGATTAGCTATAGTAGTGATTCAGGTGAAGCTAGTTTGGGATTTTCTATTGAGGGTCCAAAGCAAGAAGCTGATGTATTTGTGCATGCCCTAAAAGAGCAAGGAGTGTGGGTGTTGAAAGAAATTGTGGTGTATAACCAACAAGATAATGTGCAAATTATTGTTATAGATTAAAGGTCTTGGCTTTATGCTATTGCAATTAGTAGAAATAGTATTTTATGTTTTGGTTGAAGCTAGCTGATGAGAATATGGAGTAAAATTCTTTGTGAGAATTTATTAGAGTTTAATAATGGATGGTTTGCTTTTTGTAGTTTTTTTATTTTTTTGTTTAGCTTATTACTCGTGGGGTAATAAGAGAATTTCTCAATCACGAAAGGCAACTCAGAAAGAATTTTCCAATCTAGAGGTCAGGTATGAATTGTCAGATTATAAATGTTATACCTATAACCATCCTGAAGTTTGGGGTGAGGTTGATTATTTGGTGTATAAAACTGAAATTATCAGTTCAGCAAGGTGGCGATTCTCTGTAAATCATATTCCGTGGCCTCAAAAGACAGTGAATTTTTGTTTGAACATTGATACTCATAATAAGGAAATTTACCTTGTTAGAGGGTATAAAACATTCGATTGGGATAAGTTACAGCATTATGAACAATGGTTAGAATCTAAAAAAGAAATGGCCGAACGAATAGCAAAGTATAAGGCGAATAATAAGTAATAATGCAAATGCTGTTTTAACTCATTCAGGCCAAAATGGTGGATAATTATTTTTAGCGTTGAAGAGCCTAAAGGTTAAGTTAAATACTTTCTAACCCCTATATTTGGATTTTAAAAAATCAATAAACGCGCGGGTTTTGTGTGGTAAGAAGTGACGTGATGGGTAAAGTAGCCATGCAGCAGTATCGAAGTCACCAGCAGTGACTTCATAGTTATTAAGTAATGGAACAAGGCGGCCTTCGTTAATGTCTTTTTCAACCAGCCAATTAGCCAGCAATACTGGGCCCATACCGTTGATGGCGCATTCGCGCAGGGCCAATGCACTGGATATGGATAAATCGGATTGAATATTCACACTACTCATTTTTCCTTGTGCGTCTTTAAATTGCCACTGTGATCGATAATCTGGCAGTGTAAAAACCAAACACCGGTGCTTTTCCAAGTCCTCCGGTCGACGTATCTCTGGCATGTTTGCCACATAATCTGGGCTGGCGCAGACGTGATAACGGGTATTAAACAGCCGAGTACCAACATGTGAGGAGTCGAATGTGGGGGATAGTCGGCAGGCCAGATCAATCCCTTC
>JAHDEM010000046.1:8240-12174 GCA_020628895.1 Candidatus Endobugula sp. | reverse complement strand
GCAATGGTACGAGAGATCGATGAAGGATCAGTATTGGTTTTTCGTGCAACAGCAGCAAAACTACCCAATCGTGATACTTCTACACAAGTTTTAAGAGCGTCAAGATTCATTAATGTATTATATGCATGAATATCATGTTTTGCATATGGTTTATTGTTTTATTACCATTGATTAATCTGGCCTTCCTAATTAATCGGAGGTCATCATTATGTCAATCAGTAAGGGTATAGAACAGCAAGTGGCATTGGTCACTGGTGCCAATAGAGGTTTGGGTAAAGCGATGGTGGAGGCATTGATCAATGCAGGTATCAAAAAAGTCTATGCTACCGCACGAGATATCGATTCGCTGAGTGTGTTTCAGAACATAGAGGGTAACGATAAAGTCGTTTTCGTCGCAATGGATATTACTAATCATCAACGTGTTGAAGAGGTAGCGGCTCAGGCGAGTGATGTCACATTCTTGGTGAACAATGCGGGTGTCTTGGATTTTGGCAGTATTGTAGAGGTGTCGTCGGAGCAGTTAACACGCAATATGGATGTGAATTTTTTTGGCACCCTGGCAGTATCTAAAGCATTTGCGCCTGTTATTACTGCCAATGGCGGTGGAGCGATGGTCAACATTCTCACACTGTTATCTCTCACCAGTATGCCGGGTTTAGCCGCCTATAACGCATCAAAAGCAGCAGAATGGTCTATGGCCTTGTCGATGCGAGCGAGTTTGGCTGAGCACAATATCGATATACATAATGTCTTTCCCGGTGCAATCAACACCGACATGCTTAGTGATGTCGATATGCCAAAAGCTGAGCCTTCGCAGGTTGCTCAAGCGATTATTCAGGGAGTGATCAATGGTGAGGAAGATATTTTTCCTGAAGCAATGTCGCAAGAAGTTTACCGTAATTGGTGTCAAGACCATAAAGCGGTAGAAAAATATTTTGCACAAATGTAAACACTGAACAGGAGAGAAATAAAATGGCTGTTATCAGTTTTATGGGAATGGGGGCGATGGGCTCGCGCATGGTTAAGCACTTGCTAAGTGCGGGTCACCAAGTGTGTGTATGGAATCGCAATATATCAGCAGCTCAAGTGTTGGTGGAGGCTGGAGCTACGATGGCGGCTACTCCTAAAGAGGCCGCCAAAGGGGCGGATTATGTGATTAGTATGTTGCGAGATGATCGCGCTTCCCAGTTTGCTTGGTGTGATGAACATGATGGTGCATTATTAACCATGTCTGCAGGTTCTATCGCCATTGAATGCTCAACCTTAACCGTGAGCTGGGTAAAAAGTTTGTGTCAGTATTGTTTAGAAAAACAGGTCGCTTTGCTGGATGCGCCTGTTGCAGGTTCACGCCCGCAAGCGGAAGCAGCACAGCTTATTTTTTTAGTCGGTGGCACTAAGAAAATTTATACTCAAGCGCAGCCCTTATTAGCCGTAATGGGAAGTGCCGTGCATTATCTGGGTGAGTCGGGCGCCGGTGCGACTGTTAAGCTTGCGGTCAATACTTTGCTGGGTACACAGTTAGCGGTGGTGGCTGAGCTTATTCAATTACTCGATGCGCAAGGCGTAGATGTTAACCAAGCCGTGGATACTATCGCTGCAACTCCAGTGTGTAGTCCGGCAGTTAAGGTGGCTGCGGGTGCAATGTTGGCAGAAAACTTTAATCCGCTATTTCCTATCGAACTGGTGGAAAAAGATTTTTCCTACGCAGTGCAAACAGCAAAAGATAAGCAGTTATCTTTACCATTAACTTCAGCGGCTTGGGGTGTTTTCCAGAACGCAGTTAAACAAGGGCTGGGTGACGCAAACATAACGGCAGTAGCTAAGCTTTATGATTAATTGGTAGATGACAAACGTCAGATGTTGGACGCTTTTTAAAAAGCGTCTCACGTTGCCCCTCAGGACGAGGGGTACATCGTAATTGTCAGAAACACTTTTCGTGCGGTCGTCAGACGTCTAGCCGTTTTATTTAAACAACCCATCACCAAGCTGGTCGATGGTAAGTTTGGCTTTGCGAATAGAAAGTTCCATACATTCGTCACGACTAGACATAAGGTCTGATCGGATAAAATTGTGTTTTTGTTGTGTTTCCCCTTTGCCTTTAGTGATGGTAGCAGCTACTCGATATTCCCCTCCTTCTTTTTGAGGAGAGGGGATAATGAGGTAACCGTTGTACTCAACCGCATTTTTTGTTGATGCACTTTCACTATTGCCACTGGTTAATGCGTTGAATAGGTTAGATAAAAAGCTCATGGAATAAATCTCTTATAAGGCTATTAAATCGGATATTTTACTGTTGATTATGAGGCAAAGTATAGTGACATCGTACTTTTGATTTATGCTTTTTCTCGCTGGGTATTGGTTAACCACATAAAGATAATAAGGCCTATTGTGGAACCAATAATAAAGCCTATACTCGGTAATCCTAATCCCATGACTTGGTAAGTAAATGTTGAAAATGTTCCCAAGGCTTGTTCTGATAATTGCTCAACGGAACCTTGATTTTGTATAGCAACAATAAGCGCTTCCGCTTTATTAAATGTATCGTTAAATGTGATAAAACTAATGCTATAAAAGGCTAGTAATGTGACACCAATATATAGCGATGACGTGCTTAATGACCAAGAAAAAATATTAATTCTTTTACCAATATCTCGTAGAGGAAACGCCGCAGCAAAACCGAACGAGCTAAAAAGTACCGTTAAAAACATATTAAAGATATTACTCGCTTGGTCAGCGTAAGCAGTTGCAGCGGATAAATAAAAGTTCAGTTGTTCCATAGAAACTTCCTTTTAAAAATTGACCAATATTTTAAGTGCAAAGTTTAAACGCCTTTAACCATACAACAATCTCAAAATCTCGCAATATGGGTAAGGTGTTTTACGCCACCAAAAATAAAAAAGGCCGCATTTTCTAATACGGCCTTAGTGGAAATACAATGTGAACGTGATGCATTTTAGTCATCAAGCATCGATAAATCTCTAACCGCACCTTTATCCGCACTGGTAACAAACGCCGCATAGGCTTTTAGTGCAGGGGTGACTTTACGTGGGCGAGGCTGTGCGGGCTTCCAACCTTTTTTATCTTGCTCCACACGACGAGCGGCCAATTCTTCATCAGAGATAAGTACGTTGATTGTACGATTAGGAATATCAATTTTAATCTTATCCCCGTTTTCAATTAAGCCAATGGCACCACCGGCAGCGGCTTCTGGAGAAACGTGGCCAATCGATAGCCCAGATGTTCCACCAGAAAAACGACCATCCGTTAATAACGCACAGGCTTTACCTAGTCCTTTGGATTTAATATAGCTGGTTGGGTATAGCATTTCTTGCATGCCGGGGCCACCTTTGGGACCTTCGTAGCGCACAATCACAATATCACCAGCAACCACTTTATCGGCCAGAATATTTTCTACGGCTTCGTCTTGTGATTCCACCACATGTGCATTGCCCTCAAAGACCAGAATATCTTCATCAACCCCGGCCGTTTTTACCACACAACCTGCCTCGGCGATATTGCCATAAAGTACCGCTAAACCACCTTCGGTATTAAAGCAGTGCTCTAACGAACGGATACAACCATTCTCGCGATCTGCATCCAATGTGGGCCAGCGTGTATTTTGACTAAAGGCGGTTTGTGTAGGAATACCTGCAGGGCCGGCTTTATAAAAATGCATCACCTCTTCAGAGGCGTTACGCATAATATCCCACGTATCTAAGGCTTCTTTCATGGTGTTGCTATGCACCGTTGGTACCGAAGTATCTAATAAACCTGAGCGGTCCAGCTCTCCCAGAATGGCCATAATGCCCCCGGCTCTATGCACATCTTCGATATGATATTTCGGCGTATTGGGAGCCACTTTACATAATTGCGGCACTTTATGGCTGAGGGCATCGATATCTTTCATGGTGAAATCAACCCCCGCTTCTTGTGC
>JAHDEM010000046.1:0-8140 GCA_020628895.1 Candidatus Endobugula sp. | reverse complement strand
GCATCGACGAGATCTAGCTTATTTTCGCTAAGCTTGGTCTTGCCTGCTTCCATTGGGCCGCCAGATACAAAGATAACGGGAATGTTTAGGCGCATAGCCGCATTGAGCATCCCCGGTGTGATCTTGTCGCAGTTAGAAATACATACCATCGCGTCTGCGCAGTGTGCATTCACCATATATTCTACCGAGTCGGCGATAATATCTCGCGAAGGCAAGCTGTATAACATGCCATCATGTCCCATGGCGATACCATCGTCGACAGCGATAGTATTAAACTCTTTGGCAACACCACCTGCAGCTTCGATTTCTCTGGCAACTAATTGACCAAGGTCTTTTAGGTGAACATGTCCTGGTACAAACTGGGTAAATGAATTAACAACGGCAATAATCGGTTTTTGGAAATCATCGTCTTTCATTCCTGTAGCTCGCCAAAGTGCACGAGCACCTGCCTGATTGCGGCCGGCGGTGGTGGTTTTGGAGCGATAAGTAGGCATAATCTTGGTTTCTCCCAACAATCAATAGGTAGCTATTGTACGTATTATAAGGGGCGAAAGAGTGTTGCGTAAAATGATATATTTGCAAAGTAATATTGCGGTATATGGAAGGTTGTGGTTTTGAGTACTCTATAGCTACGCGATGTACTTCTAAAACAAAGCGCTGCCCCTCAGGATGAGGGGTACATCGAAAATTTTGGGAACAGTTTTCGTGCGAACTTTGGTCGCCTACCATCTCATCCCTCAAATTTACAACTGTTTAACAAATATTTTTGAGTTTCGATGGTAGTTGTAAATGGTTTGTTTTTCCTGCGGCAATATCTCTAGTGTGGATTCTTTAAAGCCTTGCTCAACAAACCAGTGGGCCGTTTGTGTGGTTAAGACAAATAGCTGTGTCATTTTCAGTTTAGAGGCTTGTTTCTCAATATGGGATAACAGCTTGGCTGCTTTGCCTTGACCTTGATAATCCGGATGAGTGACCATGCAGGCAAGCTCCCCTGCGTTGTCTTGCACAAAGGGGTATAAAGCCGCGCAGGCAATAATCGTCCCGTCGATTTCCATCACCGTAAAATGACCGATTTCTTGCTCTAGGAGTTCTCTGGAACGGCGAACTAAAACACCTTGGGTTTCTAACGGCTCGATAAGATCCAGTATGCCACCCACATCATCGATGCGTGCACGCCTAATGGTTTCATAACTATCTCTATGGACCATCGTGCCGAAGCCGTCGCGGGTAAAGAGTTCTTTGATGAGGGCACCGTCTTCGGTATAGCTAATAATTTGCGCACGATTAACCCCTTGGTCACAGGCCTTGTAGCAGGCTTTGAGTGAGAAGTGACTGTCGGTTGTATCTTTTCTGAGTAGTAATTTTTCACATTGCAGTAGTGTGAGCTGTCTTTGTATTTCTCCCTTCTCATCCAGCACACCGTTGTCTTTTGTGAGTGCAATGAGTTTGTCGGCCCCAATTTCTACAGCGATGCGAGTGGCCACTTCGGTGTAGGTGAGGTTAAATATTTCACCTGTCACGGAATAACCTAACGGGGACACTAAGGCAATAGAACCATTAAATAGGACTTCATCCAGTCCGTGAGCATCGATCTTTCTAACTTTGCCTGTATGTAATAAATCTACGCCGTCGACAACACCGCAAGGCATAGCCGTCACAAAGTTGCCGCTTCTCACTTGTAGGTTGGCATGATGCATAGGCGAGTTCGGCAATCCTGTCGATAAAGCCGCTTCAATAGCAAAACGAGTACTGCCAATGGCCTCTACAAGGTGCTTAAGGCTTTTATCATCCGTAATGCGGGTGCCATGATGAATTTGGCTCTCTATATTGTGCTCGTTAAGCTTTTTATCAATTTGTTGGCGGGCACCATGAACGAGAATAATGCGTACACCTAGATTATTTAATAAGGCAATATCGTGAACAATATTGGCAAAATTGCTATGGGTGATGGCAGCACCAGGTAACATCACTACAAAGGTTTTGCCTCTGTAGGCTTTTATATAAGGAGATGTTTGTCTGAAAGACGACACATGGTCTGGAGTGTTAGTCATTATATTATCTATTGCTCATCCGTTTTGTACTGCGGAGTTCGGCTACCGCTCAAAATAGGGTGAAATTAGAACATACCGATGAGAGTTCGTCTATGTTAAACCGACAGATAAGCTGTTTTCTTGGGCGGAGGCTAAAAGCTGCTCAAAGGACTCCGCGCTCAATGATTTGGCAATCAGAAATCCCTGCCCATAATTACAGCCAAATTCGTCGAGTAACTGATACTGTTCTGGGGTTTCAATGCCTTCTGCAATGACTTTTAATTTTAATTTATGGGCCATCACTATCATGGCTTCGCATAGGGCTTCTTCGTTGGATTCTTTACGTAAGTTATCAATAAAGGATTTGTCTATTTTTAAGAAGTTGATATTGAGTTTATTTAAGTAAGCGAGCGATGAATAGCCTGTGCCAAAATCATCGAGTGCGATTTGTGCGCCACATTGTTGAATTTTTTTCAATGTATTAGTGACATGTTCTGAAGACTCCAATAACAAACCTTCGGTAATTTCGATAACAATAGCATCGCCGGGTAAGTTAGCTTCAGCGAGTTTTTCTAACCAAATATCGATTAACTTGTTGCCTTCTCTAAAATATAATGGCGAGGCATTAACTGTGATTTGAAATTGGGGATGGTATTGGGTTCGCCACTTTTTAACTGTAGCTATCGCTTGTTCAAAGACCCAGTGCCCAATGGGGTCGATAGTGCCATTGGCTTCGGCAATAGGGATAAATTCATGTGGTCCCACTAAACCACGTTTAGGGTGTTGCCATCGAATCAACGCTTCTGCTTTCATAATATTTTTATTTTTCATGCAGAAAATTGGCTGGTATTCTACATAAAATTGTTGCTTTTGCAGTGCACTGTGCAAGTCGCGACTCAGCTCCATACGATCTAATGCTTTGCGTTGCATGCCCTTGGTAAAGTGATGTAACCGATCTCGACCTTCTTGCTTAGCAGCGTACATGGCTTGGTCTGAATATTTAATGAGCCCGTTTGCATCGGTAGCATCTTTAGGGAAAGAACAAGCTCCAATGCTGGTGGATGTAAATACTTTGTGTGCATCAATTTGGATGGGTTCTTTAATGACGTGTAGAATTTTTTCCGCCATTGCTGAGATATCCGATTGGTTGTGAGCATCGTTAGCAATGATGCAAAATTTATCGCCACCAATACGAGCGACGGTATCTTCTAGTGGAAGTAATTTTTGAATGCGTTGGCCAATCTCACATAATAAGCGGTCACCAATATGGTGGCCTAGCGTATCGTTAACTTCTTTGAAGTTATCAACATCCAAACACAACATAGCAAAAGAGGTGCTGTTTTTGGCGGCTTGCCTAATAGTATCGTTTAACTGCGAATATAAACGGTGACGATTAGGTAGCTTGGTGAGAGAGTCATAATTGGCTTGTTCCCATATGAGCTTTTCAGATTTTTTGCGCTCAGTAACATCTCGAGAAATCGCTAAAATATATTCTAAGCCATCAGAATTGATATGGTTGATGCTCACTTCTGCATGAAAAGTACTGTCATCAGCACATTGATGCAGACCATTAAATAACATGCGTTTTATATTTCTTACCGTAGCAATAACTCGGTCCCATTCTTCTTGGCTTTTGATATTAATATCGATATCAAAAATGCTAAGTGTTAATAATTCTTCATAGGAATACCCTAAGCTTTTGCAACCATGAACATTCGCATCAACAATTTCTCCTGTAGAAGGATCAAGGATAAACATGGCTTCTCGTGATGAATTGATCATCGAGCGAAATAAATTGACTGACTTCTCGGTATTTTTTTGTCCGCTAATATTTATTACCTGCGCGATAAAATAACGCATATTGCTATTGTCGTCGGTGACGGTCACAAATGACGTAAGTCCGGTCATATTCTGGCCGTCTTTATGTCGATAAGTCTTTTCCACTGTAATGGTTTTGTGAGGGTTATCCAATAGGGATTGGCGAATATCTTTGTTTCGCTCTCGCTCACTAGGGTGTGAGATAATCACATCGGGGTGATATATCTCTTCTTCTGAGTAGCCCAACATATTGGCAATCGCTTTATTGGCATAAATAAAGCTACCGTCGGCACGTGAGATGATCATGCCCACTGGGGAGGATGCGACAATGTCCGCTAAGTCGTTAGACGAAAAATGGCTATTATTGTTAGAAAAACTATCCATAGGCAATGTGGCTCTTTGGATACTGAACGATAAACTGCATACTGACTAATTTTAGTGACTCATTATATTATTATAGTCGGTTTTTCTGGCTTTGCTTCTTACTGTAGTGTTTGTACTTCTGCGGCAATTTCCTTTGCCCACTCACCAATAATAGGTATAAATTCGATTTGCGACAATATAGATATTAGTAGAGATACGACGATAGTCGCACCAATAACACTACCTAAACCAAACGCCACGCCTCGAAGGAACTGAAACCACAGCATTTTGCTAGTGGAGTTATATAAGCGCACAAAGCGGTGCTGGTTAAGCTTGTCTAGCTCATGGCGGATATGTTGCAATTCTTCTTTCATTGACTTGGGCATAATAGAATTAGATGGTCTATAAACAGTACTTTTTAATCAGTGATTGTAGGGTATTGATGGCGGGTTCTATCTGTTTAAGGTCGATATATTCATCAGGTTGATGAGCTTGATCAATCGAGCCTGGCCCCATAACTAACACATCCATACCCATAGCATGTAAAAAAGGGGCTTCGGTGGCAAAGGCAACGCTCTGAGACTCTTGCCCTATGAGTTTTTCTACTGTGCGAACAAAATCTGAGTCAGCGTCTTGTTCGAAGGCATTAACTCCTTCAAATAGCGATTCGCGCTCGATAATAATCTGGTTTTTTTCCGCAATACGTGTCAGTTGTTGATCAATATCATCGCGTAAATCATCCAAAGACATTCCCGGTAGGGTTCGCAAGTCAAACTCCAATTCACATTGGCCGCAAATACGGTTCGGGTTATCTCCACCGTGAATGCAGCCTAAATTCATTGTAGGAACATCAATCACAAACCCGGGGTGTGAGTGACGCTGTTGTAGCTGTTGGCGAAAGTGTTTTAAATCGGTAATCACGTCGTGCATCACGTCCAGCGCATTATTGCCAAGTGATGGATCTGATGAGTGGCCGGATTTGCCCTGAATGCGAATGGATTCCATACCAATGCCTTTATGCATGCGAATAGCCTGCATACTGGTCGGTTCGCCAACAATAGCATAACGCGCTTTTTGTAGTGATTGCGATGGTGATGGGTTCATCAACGCTCGCGCACCGGACATCGACGTTTCTTCATCAGCAGTGGCTAGAACAATAATGGGTTCCAATAAAGGCTTATCCAAAAAAGGCTGTATGGCAGCATAGACGGTAGGGAAAAACCCTTTCATATCTGTTGCCCCTAAACCAAACGCACGATCATTGTTAATGTGCAGTGTAAAAGGGTCATGGGTCCAGCGCATATCATCGTAAGGCACTGTATCGGTATGGCCAGAAAATACTAAACCACCTCGCTGGGGGTGTTGTTCGCTGCTGTTAGACTCCCTAGGTGAGAGGGTGGCAATCAGATTCGCCTTTTGTGGATTGTTGTCCACGGTTTGAATATCCACCGTAAAGCCAATATCACTAAACCAGTTGGCCAATAAATCAATAACGTCACGGTTGCCCATATCAAGGTTGGGGTTGGTGCAGCTAATAGACGGAGTTGCTACTAGTTGACTTAACTGTTCGCAGAAAAGAGATTGATTAAACGTCATTTTGTGTTGTAAAACTCACGTCAGCACATGCTTTGTTGTGGATTATAAAAGACTATAGTACGGTTATGGTCATAAAGTGAGTGGTGCTAGTTGAGTATTGCCTGCAATATACTAACCAGCATTACTGGATAAGTAGTCACAACCGTTATTTTGAATATACGTCAGATAACTAAAAAATACTAATAGGAATTGATGGTGAGTCCCGAAAAAAATATCGATTTACGCACATGTGTGGATGACTTATTGGCTGAAGGGCGTTTGAGTCGAGAAGATGCTAACCTCATTACCAGTAAAACCCGCACCCGTGAACAAGCGGCGATGCACCCTATTAGTTATATAGCCAGTTTAAAGTTGCCAGACAAAAAAAATGAGCCGGCCAGCTTAGAAGAAAATGCCCTTTGTCAGTGGTTAAGTGATAAAAGCCAAATGCCTTTATTCCATATTGATCCACTCAAAATTAATGTAGCTCAAGTGACAGAGGTGATGTCCTTCGCGTTTGCTCAGCGGCATCAGATTTTATGTGTGGGTGTGAGCCATCAGGAAATTATGGTGGCAACGGCGCAGCCATTTGTGAGTGGCTGGGAAGAACAGCTTGCGCATATTGCACAAAAAAATGTCACTAAGGTATTTGCTAACCCTGCAGATATCGCCCGTTATACGGTCGAATTTTATGCTTTATCTCGCTCAGTGTTTGGTGCAACGGGTATTGCGGGCAATCGTTCGGCGGTGACTAATTTTGAACAGCTGTTAGAGCTAGGTGATTTAAAGGATCCAGAGGCGAATGATCAGCATGTAGTGAATATTGTGGATTGGTTGCTGCAATATGCCTTTGATCAGCGTGCCAGTGATATTCATGTTGAACCGCGTAGAGATATTTGTCGTTTGCGTTTTCGTATCGATGGTGTGCTACATCAAGTGTACGAATTACCTGTCACTGTCTCTATCGCCGTGGTTTCTCGTTTAAAAATTTTGGGGCGCATGAATGTTGCCGAAAAACGTCAACCGCAGGATGGCCGAATTAAAACCAAGCGCACTGATGGCAGTGAAGTAGAGTTACGTTTGTCTACATTGCCCACCGCCTTCGGCGAAAAAATGGTACTCAGAATTTTTGATCCAGATGTACTGTTGCGCAGTTTCACCGAGCTAGGATTGCTGGGTGAGGACGAAGCCCGTTGGAGTACTATGACCAACAAGCCGCACGGTATTGTGTTGGTCACAGGCCCAACAGGATCCGGTAAAACCACCACCCTATATTCCTCACTTAAATTACTAGCGACCGACGAAGTCAACGTAAGCACGATTGAAGACCCCATAGAAATGGTGGAAGAAAGTTTTAATCAAACGCAAGTTAATAGTGGTATTGGACTAGACTTTGCTGCCGGTGTGAGAACCCTATTACGGCAAGATCCCGATATTATTATGGTAGGCGAGATTCGCGACAACGAAACAGGGCAAATGGCCGTTCAAGCCGCGCTCACAGGACACTTAGTTTTATCCACCTTACATACTAACGATGCCCCTACAGCGATTACGCGTTTACTAGATTTAGGGTTGCCTAGCTTTCTGATTCGTTCAACTGTATTAGGCGTTATGGCACAGCGACTGGTGCGAACACTTTGCCCGCATTGTAAGCAGGAGGGAGAGATCAGCCAGAAGCAATGGGACGATCTGGTTAAACCATGGAAAGCCCCTAAGCCGGAAAAAATTTATCAGCCAGTGGGTTGTTTGGAATGCCGTAATACGGGTTACTTAGGCAGACAAGGTATTTATGAAGTGTTATTAATGAGCGATAGTATTAGCGAGCTTATTAATGATCAGTGCGATATGGTGACCTTGCGCAAACAAGCAATTAAAGAAGGGATGCGTAGCTTGCGGTTGTCGGGCGCGCAAAAAGTCTCTGCAGGTCTCACTACCGTCGAAGAAGTATTGCGAGTGGCTCCTCTCACAGAGAGTTAGCTTTAGCTGTAAAGAATTTTTTGAATCAATAATTGTTTTCTTCGCTTGGTTTACGTATTATTAAGAAACAAATCATTAATGGACCCAGATTTTTAGGATCTGCTATTTGTTAAACTACAAATAATATAAGGGATTATCTCTATGCTAAAGCTATTAACTGTTCTTGCTAAAGTAACAAACGCTGTTTCTTCCGCTAAGATTGTTAAGCCTTCCAAAGCTTATTCACTTCCTTTATTTTCGAACTCGCTCAGTGCAATAAGCACAATAGCCCTTTGTTTGTTACCTTATGGCGCCTTAGCGCAGCAAACGGTAGTAGGGTCCACACCAGCTAACTTTTCTGTGAGTGGTGGTAGCGCGAATTACTCTATACCCATTCA
>JAHDEM010000045.1 GCA_020628895.1 Candidatus Endobugula sp. | reverse complement strand
TCCCGCTAGGCTCCACCAAATTTCGATCTCTAGTAGTTCTTATAGCGCCTATCGTTAGTAAAGATAAGGCGCTTTTTTTTGCCTGTTATTTATCACTAACAGCCGAAAATCATCTTATCGGGTTGCAGTATAAATCCCTAACCCTTTTAGGGTGTGCTTTGTTGGTTGCCATAGTTCGTCAAAGTTTGTTACTACCTTCGACAGTACATTCAAGCCTATCAGTAAGTTTTGTAGAGCAAGGGCTTTGGTAGCAATATTGTCGTTTTCGATCTCACCTTGTTCAGCGGCTAGAGACAATAAAGACTCAAAACGTTTGATGCTATTCTGGATTGCTTGTTCTAGTTTGGGGCCAATAATATCGTGGTTACCTACCAATTCTGCAACACTATTGACTGCCATACAGCCTCTTGAATGTTTATCTGTAGTCCTTGCGCGGCAGGCTGCTTCAAATACAGCTGAAATGTTCTTGATGACAGAATCGCCGCTTTTTATGTTAGCTAGCGCTGAGTCGGGCGACTGTTGAAAATAAACATCAAGCACCTCAAAAAAAAGTGCCTCTCTGCTGCCAAAAGTGTTGTAAAAGCTAGAACGGGTAATACCTAGCTTTTCCGATATGGCTTTGACCGAGCATGCCTCGTACCCCTGCTGCCATATTTCATGCATCACAATCTCTATGGCCTTGTCTCTATCAAAACTTTTTGGTCTGCCCATGGTAATACCCTGAATCGATAAATTAATTTATTGTACATATGTGGACAAAATAATTCTATGGCAGTATATTGTACATATGTGTACAAAACGGTAGCGCTATCTGTCACATGTTCAACATTTATCCAATAAAAGAAAAGGTAATCACTATGAGTGTATTTTTTGTTGCCCATGTTTCGGTTAAAAATCCGGAGAAATTTCAGGAGTACGCAGCAGGTGCTGCGGCAAGCATGGCTCCGTTTGGAGGAGAGTTATTAAAAAGGGGGGCCGTATATCGTGAATTAGCAGGTAAACAAGGCTATAGCAATGTCGCAATCGTAAGCTTTCCTGATCAAAAAAGTTTAGATAGTTGGTTTGAATCGGATGCTTATCAAGCACTTATTCCTCTCAGGGATGAAGCTTCAGAGATGCTATTAACAGCATTTTCATCCCCAGAATAAACAGGAGAGTAATAATGATTAAATTAAAAATATTGTATTTTTTTATATTGGCGATGATAACAATTTCTGCGGTGGCAGAGGACCATGGGCAAACAACCGCTAATAAACTTCCTGCTCCAATTATTGCTCCGAGCCACAATCTGTCTACCCACTCGGTTCCTGTTCTAGATGCCACCATGTCGCATCTAGAAATAGGGGAGGGGGAGCCGATTATCTTTATTCACGGCAACCCAACATCCTCTTATTTATGGCGCAATATAATGCCTTTGGTTGCAGATAAAGGGCGTGCCATAGCTGTGGATTTAATTGGTATGGGCAATTCTGGTAAACCGGATTTGGATTATAGTTTTGCAGATCACTACCGGTATTTTAGTGCTTTTATTAGCACCCTTAATGCGAAAAAAGTTACCCTTGTTGGTCATGACTGGGGTGCAGCACTAGCATGGGAGTACGCACGAAATCATCCACAACAAGTCAAACAATTAGCCTTTATGGAGGGCGTGCTGCCGCCCACTTTGCCTTTTGCAAGTTTTGAAGCAATGGGGCCAGAAATGGGAAATATGTTTAAAGCATTTAAAGATCCTATAAAAGGTCAAGAGCTAGTTATCGATAATAATATGTTTGTCGAGCAGATATTGCCGGGCTTTGTAAATCGTCCATTAGACGAGGAAGCAATGAATCAATATCGTGCCCCTCATACTGAATTAGTAAGCCGTAAACCATTGTTAGCATGGCCACGGGAAATCCCCATTGGTGGTGAACCAAAGACAACGTCGAAGGCAATGGAGGATATTCGTGATTTTATGGGGGTGACCAAAATGCCGGTGTTACTACTTTATGCATCTCCTGGAGTGTTGATTACGCCACAAGACGTTCCTTGGTATGAGCAGCAAATACATCAGCTGGAAACAGCTTTTATTGGGCAAGGTTTGCACTTTATTCAAGAAGACCAACCTGAAGCCATTGGGCGTGCTTTAAATGATTGGATTAGAAGGCATTAAACTGAGCTGGACGCTGGACGCAATTCAAGGGGCTTTGTATTAACAATAGTCTCTTGTATTACTTATCTAGCTACTACCTAGCAACACTAGTGGCGATATTAGGACTTAGGGGATTAACGGCTAAGGTTTGTGTTTTAGGTATCACAATGAGATCCATATCCTCCATAGGAATAGCTCCCATTAATGGCATATCCCCCATAACGAGTGCGCCAGTAAAGCCGATGCGATTATCAAAATTAACTTGTAATGGGCCTACGTAGGGTACATTCAGTTGCCTGCCGTCAGCTAAAGTCACTGTTTTTTGGTCGACTTTTTCTAGCTTAAGCTGTATTGAGATAGACTCGGGGATACATAGATGGAGAGCCCCTGTATCAGCAAGTGCTTCTATTTTGATAGGGTTTAATTGAGGGTATCTTGGATTGCTGAGTGTCATGGTTGCCATGGTTAGCCCCATAGTGTGATTTCCTTCTTAAGTGTCCAGTTTAATTCACTGGTGTCGATTCCATTCGTTGGTGTTAACCATACGACAACAGTCAACGTTTGACAAGCAAGGTTTGAGGCCACTTCGCTTGGTGTTGTTTGGTACTTCCCATATACTAAACGCATCATTTTACAGTGGTGTTGATCTTTTACCTTAAGCACCAAAGCTTTGAGTGGCTATATGTCGTTTTCCTCTTCAGCGCTAACCGCCTTCCATCCTGCCGTTGGGCAGTGGTTTGAGTCGGCATTTGCTGGGCCAACACCGGCTCAAGAAGAGGCATGGTCTGCTATTGGGGAGGGTAAGCATTGCTTGATTGCTGCGCCTACCGGCAGTGGTAAAACCTTGGCGGCCTTTTTGTCGGCAATCGATGGTTTGGTCAGAAGGGGGCTCGAATCCCCATTGATTGATGAAACTTATGTATTGTATGTGTCTCCGTTAAAGGCGCTATCTAACGATATTCAAAAGAATTTACAGTTTCCGCTATCGGGTATTAATGACGTCCTCACTCAACAAGGTTTGCCTGCTGTTCCCATAGTGGCTCAGGTGCGTACAGGGGATACGAGTGCGGCCGAACGAGCCAAAATGGTCAAAAAGCCACCCCATATTTTGGTCACAACACCCGAGTCGCTTTATATATTGCTTACCAGCCAAGGGGGTAGGGACTTATTGCATACAGTGCGTACTGTTATCATTGACGAAATCCATGCAGTCATCGACAGTAAGCGCGGTGCTCACTTAAGTCTTTCCTTAGAGCGTTTACAAGCCTTAACACAGCAACCGATTACACGTATTGGCCTTTCGGCAACACAAAAGCCTATAGAGACTGTGCGCGATTTTCTGGTAGGTAATCGTCAAGAGGATTGCCTAATTGTTGATAGTGGTCATCAACGTGAGCGTGATCTGGCTATAGAAGTAACGGCATCTCCAGTAGAAAGCCTTATGTCCAATGAGGTTTGGCAGGAGGTCTATGATCGTTTGGCTCAATTGATTGATGATCATACCACCACATTAATCTTTGTGAATAACCGTCGTTTATGTGAACGGGCTACTCGTTTTTTAGCTGAAAGAATCGGTGAGGAAGCTGTCGCTGCTCATCATGGTAGCCTCGCTAAAGAGCATCGCCTTGATGCGGAGCAACGCCTTAAAAGCGGCACTTTGCGGGTCATGGTGGCCACTGCTTCGATGGAGTTAGGTATTGATATTGGTGATGTAGATCTTGTTTGTCAGATAGGTTCACCGAAAGGGATAGCCTCCTTTTTGCAGCGCGTTGGACGGTCTGGCCACGCAGTGGGTGCCACACCTAAAGGGCGTTTATTTCCAACCAGTCGCGATAGTTTGGTGGAATGTACAGCCTTGCTCTATGCGGTTAATCAAGGCAAGATGGATACCTTATCTGTTTATGAATCTCCCCTGGATGTATTGAGCCAGCAATTGATTGCTGAAGTTGCCAGTCAGCAGTGGGATGAGCGGTCATTATTTAATGTCGTCACATCCGCATGGCCCTATCGTTCCCTTTCCTATGAGCAATATGATGATGTATTGGCCATGATTGCTGAGGGTTTTGCGACCAGACGTGGCAGGCGTAGTGCCTACATTTATCGGGATGAAGTAAATAAACAATTGCGCCCCCGAAAAAGTGCACGTCTTACGGCGGTAACCAACGCTGGTGCTATTCCAGATCAATTTGATTATGACGTGATTCTTGAGCCTAAGGGATTAAAAATAGGCACACTAAACGAAGATTTTTCTATCGAAAGTTTACCTGGAGATATTTTTCAGCTGGGTAACCAGTCCTATCGAATTCTTAAAATAGAAACAGGCACTGTGCGTGTTGAGGATGCTCAAGGTTTACCGCCCTCTATTCCTTTTTGGTTGGGTTACGGTACAGGTCGTACGGATGAGTTAAGTGTTTCTGTCTCCCAGTTGCGCGCTATCATTCATCAGCATTTATTAGATGAAGGGCAAGATGAAACGATTGGCTGGCTGGTTAAAGAGCTTCGAGTCAGTACGCAAGTGGCAGTACAACTGGTTGAATATCTTGCGGCAACACAGGCAGCACTCGACGGTATTCCCACACAAAAACATATTTTCTTCGAACGTTTTTTTGATGAAACCGGTGATCACCACATTGTGATTCATTCACCGTACGGCTCACGTATTAATCGGGCGTGGGGATTGGCCTTACGAAAAAAGTTTTGTCGTAAATTTAATTTTGAACTACAAGCTGCAGCACTAGAAGACAGTATTGTGATTTCCTTGGGGTCGACCCATAGTTTCCCGTTAGAAGAAGTGATTCATTATTTGCAATCCGGTTCGATTAAGGAGGTCGTCACTCAGGCTATTTTGCAAGCGCCTTTATTTCCGACCCAGTGGCGTTGGGATGCCACCATTGCATTAGCGGTAAAACGCAATCAAGGTGGGCAACGTGTACCGCCACAATTTCAGCGTAATAATGCTGAAGATCTGGTGGCGGTGGTGTTTCCTGATCAAATTGCTTGCCAGGATAATATTGTTGGTGAAAGAGAAGTGCCAGAACATCCATTGGTAAACCAGACATTATATGACTGCTTAAATGATGTGATGGATATCGAAGGTCTCGAAAAGTTATTGGTGAACATAGAGCAGAAAAATGTAACTGTCAGTTGTTGTGATTTAGTGACTCCTTCGCCATTGGCTCATGAAATTTTAACCGCCAAACCCTATGCTTTTTTAGATGATGCCCCTGCGGAAGAGCGGCGTACTAGAGCCGTGAATACTGATCATGCCTTAACTGCCGAAACTGCCCGTGACTTGGGACGTTTAGATGCTGATGCTATTGATCGAGTACAACAAGAGGCTTGGCCTAATGCCAACAGTGATGATGAAATTCACGATGCTTTGATTACGCTAGCAGTGGTGTCAGAAGAAGAGGCGCAGGACAATGACTGGCTTCCAGCTTTGAGTATTCTTAGTGCCGATCAACGAGCTACAAAAGTCATTTGTGGAGATAGGGCGTTATGGGTGAGTGCAGAGCGATTATGTTTAATCACCGCATTACATCCCCAATGTGAATATTCACCATCGATCAAAAGTGTGGGTAGTTTTAGCCAGCAATCATGGCAAGCTGATAATGCATTGGTCGAATTATGTCGCAGTCGTTTACAAGGAGTAGGGCCTGTTACAGAATTAGCATTAGCGGCATTATTAGGTGTTGATGAGAATAGTATTTACTTAGCTTGTTTAGCATTGGAACAAGAGGGTTATGCTATGCAGGGGGAGTTTATGTTGAGCGAGAACGTATCCCGGCAGTGGTGCGAGCGTGGGCTTTTAGCGCGTATTCATCGTTATACATTAAAGCGACGACGCAACGATATTAAACCTGTAACGGCTGCCGAAATGATGATGTTTTTATTCCAGTGGCATGGTATGGGAGATGAGAAGCCTTCGGGACCTGATGCCTTAGCGAATTGCTTGCGGCAATTAGAGGGATATAGTATCTCAGCTGGTGCTTGGGAGAGTGATATATTACCGGCTCGTATCGAAGATTATAGTACTCAGTATCTCGATCAATTATGCCTAAGTGGTGTGTTTACTTGGTTGCGTTTGCCCACTCAAAATGGCATAAAAAATACTGCTCACAAAGGCCCTATCAAAACCACGCCGATTGCTTTTATAGAGCGTAGTCATCAACCACTATGGCAAACACTACAAAAAAATAAGGCGGCTTGTGTTGATGATCTATCACACCCTGCTCAGCATCTTTTCAAACAATTGCAGGAGTATGGTGCTTCTTTTTACAGTGATTTGTCACTAGCTAGTGGGATGCTAAATGGTCAAAAAGAAACGGCACTGGGTGAATTGGTTTCCAGTGGATTAATTAATGCAGACAGTTTTGCTGGAGTACGTTCTTTAATTTCGCCTATACGTAAAAAACATCAGCAAAATAGACGGTTGCGCCGAAGGCACACTGCAATGAATAGTTTAGATTCAGCTGGGCGGTGGTCTATTGTAAGACCCGTAGCTGAACCCTTGCATGATGAGTACGAAGATACTAATGTTCGTCGTTGGTTGCAGACTCCTTACGATATTTTGGAGCAAGTGGTTGATACGTTGTTGCATCGTTATGGTGTTGTGTTTAAAAAAATATTAGAAAAGGAAAATAATCTACCTCCTTGGCGAGAATTATTATATGTATTACGGCGGCTTGAAGCTCGCGGTGAAATTCGTGGTGGTCGGTTTGTTGAAGGTTTCAGTGGAGAGCAATTCGCACATCCAGATGCAGTGGGTTTATTAAGAAAACAGCATCAGCGCAAAGAGGAGCAACTAATCAGTATTAATGCAGCAGATCCGTTAAACTTATTGGGTGTCATTTTACCCGGAGCAAAGATTAGTGCTTATCCTTCTAATCGCATTCTTTTTAAAAATGGTGAGCCTATCGCCGTTTTACAATCAAAAGAAGTGATTTTCTTAGGTAAGGCTTCTGCTAATGAACAGTGGCAGTATAAGAATTATTTAATGAAGCCACACAATATGGTATCCACTTTTTAAATCTACTTTATCCAGCACACAATGTTATAACACAAAAATTATCCTTAACTATAATTAAGAATGAATCGTTAAGTTGATAATTTTTATGAGTTAATACTGTGTCTGTGCACTTTTCTCGCTATTTTTTCGCCATTTTATTGTCGGTTTTATTATTGTCTGCTCCTTTGGTTAGTGCGGTGACAAACTATCGCCATATTAGCGATGAAGCTTTATTAGGAATAAAGAAAAAATACGGCTCCAGAGCAAAATTACGCATACAGCGATGGAGCGAACGCTTAAATAAATTTGCTGCAAACGAGAGTATGAGCGATGCTGATAAAGCCAAGTTTGCCAATAATTATTTTAATAATGTGCGTTGGGAATGGGATATCAAACACTGGGGCGTTGAAGACTATTGGGCAACCCCGATAGAAACCTTAGGGACCCATGCTGGTGACTGTGAAGATTTTTCCATTGGTAAATATTTTTCATTAATTACTATGGGGGTGGATACTAATAAATTACGTATTACCTATGTAAAAGCCTTAGAAATGAACTTGGCGCATATGGTACTAGCCTATTACCCAACACCTAATGGTGAGCCTCTCATTTTAGATAATATTAATATGACAATTTTACCTGCATCCCAGCGTAAAGACCTTTTACCCATTTACGGTTTTAATGGTGATGGTATTTGGTTGGCGCAATCGACCAAAAAATTAGCTGCAGGCCCCGGCATTGAAAAAAGCTTGCCAAGTTGGGGTAAATTAAATAAACGTATGAAAAAAGAGTTGATGCTGTAGTGAGGATGTTACTACGCTGTAATTTTGTTTTTTATGTATCTTGTTTTATGTACTAATAAAAAAAGGCCATACAATGCATGGCCTTTTTGTTGGTATATCTCGTATTTGAAAGAGATTATCTTTCTTCTACTGGCTGGTAATCTCTAGGCGTGTAACCCGTATAAAGCTGACGTGGACGACCAATCTTGTAGCTGCCAGAAATCATCTCTGCCCAGTGTGCAATCCAACCTACTGTGCGGCCAGTGGCGAAAATTACAGTGAACATATCGGTAGGAATACCAATCGCTTTCATGATGATACCAGAATAGAAATCGACGTTTGGATAGAGTTTACGTTGGATAAAGTACTCGTCTTCCAATGCAATTTGCTCTAAACGTTTTGCAATAGCGAGTAATGGATCATTTTCTAACCCAAGTTCTGCTAGTACTTCATCACAAGCCACTTTCATTACTTTGGCGCGTGGATCAAAGTTCTTGTATACACGATGACCAAAGCCCATTAGGCGGAATGGATCATTTTTGTCTTTTGCTTTAGCAACAAAAGTATCGATGTTTTCAACACTGCCGATTTCTGCAAGCATGGTGAGTACCGCTTCGTTCGCACCACCGTGAGCAGGTCCCCAAAGGGCAGTAATACCTGATGCAATACAAGCAAATGGGTTGGCGCCAGATGAACCAGCGAGACGGACGGTTGAGGTCGAAGCATTTTGTTCGTGATCGGCATGCAATAAGAAAATTTTATCCATAGCGCGAGCTAATACAGGGTTAACATTAGGCTCGTCGCACGGTGTGCCAAACATCATATGCAAGAAGTTTTCTGCGAAAGAAAGCTTGTTGTTAGGATACATAAATGGTTGGCCAATGTGGTGCTTGTAACACATAGCAGCAATGGTAGGGATTTTTGCGATTAAGCGTAAAGCAGAAATTTCGCGATGCTCTGGATCAGTAATATCTAAAGAATCGTGATAAAAAGCAGAAAGTGCACCAACGGCACCACACATCATCGCCATTGGATGGGCATCATGGTGGAAGCCACGGAATAAACGAACCATTGCTTCGTTTACCATAGTATGCATAGTTACATCATTTTCAAATTTCGTTTTTTCTTCTGCATTGGGCAGTTCGCCGTTAAGCAATAGGAAGCATAGTTCTAAAAAGTCAGATTTTTCTGCAAGTTGTTCGATAGGGTAACCGCGATGAAGTAGTACACCGTTTTCACCATCAATGTAAGTGATCGCTGATTCGCACGATGCAGTAGACATAAAGCCGGGGTCGTAAGTGAAATAGCCTTGAGCAACTAAGCTACGTACGTCAATAACATCAGGGCCCGTGTTTCCAGAAAGTACGGGGAGGTCGATAGTTTTGCCGTCGACGGTGAGTTGGGCTTTTTTGTCACTCATAAGAGCTCCTGTTCATTATTTATTGATTCAGCAATATTGCCTTATTTCGTTCGCAAGGCATATTTGCGTTTAGGTTGAAAAAGATAATGCCTCAGTCTTAAACAATACAATGGATTCTCTCAAGGTGAACTTCTTGAATTGTTTAGCAGGAATTATAGATTAAATGTCAGTTTTTGTTTTGCGTTGACCATCTATTGTCTGGCAAGGCTTCATTCAGGTAGGCAATCCTACAGCTTTACGGTGATGATTTGTAGTAAAAATTGACAGCTTTCGATGACTTTTTATGATTTACTTTTTGGCGTGCGACATATTGGGGCGATTAAAAAAAATCCTGTTTAAAAAGTAATCAGTTTTTGCTTGTTCGAAGGAGATACCTAAAAATAAGAGCATTTTAGGCCTTTTTGTTTGTGTTTTTGACTGCCACTATCTATAATCCCGCACCATATTTTTGGCTTAACTGGCATTTAATGCATAGCTTGTCTATTCTCAATACTATTTACGGTAGTTCAAAAGAAGCAAATATCCGTTAATTAGATTGAGTGGAAAAGATACTCTATTAATATTGCACTAATATTGCACTAATATTGACATCTTTTTTTACAATAATCATTTTGGCCTAATTAATTCTGTATTTGCCTTGCGTACTTAAAGGTTGTCTCTAGAGTGAACGATCAATACATTGCTGAATTTACGGTGAACTCGTCCCGCGCAATTATCGTACTAGTGATTAGTATGTGGCTCTTTTCTTTTGTTAAGAGAATGGCGCTGAAAATAACAGTGACATTCTTGTCTGATTTTATGAAAAAATTGCCTTTAGTCTGTCTGCTTACTTCTTATTTTAGTACAGATAAACGCAAAGCAATGCACCCAACATTTAATATGTTTTTCACTTGGAGTAAGTCCTATGGCTGATATAAGAACAGTTTCCTTTGACGGCATCGTCATTGGTGGCGGTGGAGCCGGTATGCGTGCAGCACTGCAAATGGCTCAATCAGGCTTTAAAACGGCCGTTATCACAAAAGTTTTTCCAACTCGTTCTCATACCGTATCAGCACAAGGGGGTATTACCTGTTCTATCGCAAGTTCTGACCCTAATGATGATTGGCGTTGGCACATGTACGATACGGTTAAAGGCTCCGATTATATCGGTGACCAAGACGCTATCGAATATATGTGCTCTGTAGGCCCAGAAGCCGTATTTGAAATGGAGCATATGGGTCTGCCTTTTTCTCGTACAGAAGAAGGGCGTATTTATCAGCGTCCATTTGGTGGACAATCTAAAGATTTTGGTAAAGGTGGTCAGGCTGCGCGTACTTGTGCCGCTGCTGACCGTACAGGACATGCTCTATTGCACGCCTTGTATCAAGGTAACGTTAAAAATAATACAGTTTTCTACAACGAGTGGTTTGCTGTTGATCTCGTCAGAAACCAAGATGGTGTGGTGACTGGTGTTATTGCAATTAATATCGAAGACGGTGAAGTCATTCACGTTAAATCTAAAGCAACGGTATTTGCCACTGGTGGTGCAGGTCGTATTTATGCGTCTACAACCAATGCTCACATTAATACGGGTGACGGTATTGGTATGGCCTTGCGTGCAGGCTTCCCTGTGCAAGATATGGAAATGTGGCAGTTCCACCCAACCGGTATCCATGGTGCGGGTGTACTAGTGACTGAGGGTTGTCGTGGTGAAGGTGGCTACTTGGTAAACAAAGACGGCGAGCGTTTTATGGAACGTTACGCTCCAAATGCTAAAGACCTTGCTGGACGTGACGTTGTGGCTCGTTCAATGGTGATCGAAATTCTCGAAGGCCGAGGCTGTGGTGAGAACGGTGATCACGTTCACCTAAAACTCGACCACCTAGGTGAAGAGACGCTCAATCAGCGTCTACCGGGTATTCTAGAGTTATCTCGCACCTTTGCTGGTGCCGACCCGGTTAAAGTGCCGATTCCTGTAATACCTACATGCCACTATATGATGGGCGGTATTCCAACCAATGTTGACGGTCAGGCATTAACGCAAGTTGATGGTAAAGATAAAGTGATCGAAGGCTTCTACGCCTGTGGTGAAGCAGCATGTGTATCTGTTCACGGTGCTAACCGTTTAGGCGGTAACTCGTTATTAGACTTAATTGTATTTGGTCGAGCATCAGGCCTATTTATTGAGAAAGCCTTGAAAGAGGGTATCGAACATCGTGATGCTTCTGAGTCAGATATTGAAGCGGCAATGTCCACACTTAATCGTGTTAACAATAACAAAGGCGGTGAAACAGCCTCTGTATTACGTCATGAATTACAACAAGTGATGCAAAACCATTTTGGTGTATTCCGTCGCGGCGATTATATGGAAGAGGGCGTAAAGAAACTTGTAGACCTTCGCGAGCGTATATCTAATGTTACTTTTGAAGATAAGAGTGACACCTTTAACACGGCTCGTATCGAGGCGCTTGAGTTACAAAACTTACTAGAGGTTGCTGAAGCAACGGCAATCCCTGCGGAAGTCCGTACAGAATCCCGTGGTGCACATGCTCGTGAAGATTTCCAAGAGCGTGATGACGAAAACTGGTTGTGCCATACATTGTACTTCCCAGAGTCAAAAGAAGTAGCTAAACGTGATGTTAATTTTACGCCGAATACAGTCGATATGTTTGAACCAAAAGCTCGTACGTATTAAGCGAGGAGAGGTGAAATGCTAAAAGTAGAAATCTACCGTTATAACCCCGAAACTGATCAAACACCGAGTATGCAAACCTACGAGGTGGAAACCAACGGCCGCGATTATATGGTGTTGGATATTCTGGAGATGCTTAAGGCAGAGGATAGTAGTCTCGTTTTCCGCCGCTCATGCCGTGAAGGTGTGTGTGGTTCTGATGGGATGAATATCAATGGCAAAAATGGTCTAGCGTGTATTACGCCATTATCAGAGTGTGTTAAAAATAACACGCTTATCTTGAGACCGTTACCGGGTTTACCAGTGATTCGTGACCTTGTGATCGATATGAGCCAGTTCTATGCCCAATACCGTAAGATCGAGCCATTCTTACAGAATGAAACACCGGTCGAAGGGATTGAACGTATGCAATCACCTGAAGAGCGTGAGAAGTTAGATGGTCTTTATGAGTGTATTTTGTGTGCGTGTTGTTCAACGAGTTGTCCATCTTTCTGGTGGAACCCCGATAAATTTATTGGACCAGCTGGGTTGTTGCAGTCTTACCGTTTCTTAGCGGATAGTCGCGATACTGCTACAGAAAAACGTTTAGATAATTTACGTGACCCATTTAGTGTGTTCCGCTGCCATGGTATTCAGAACTGTGTGTCTGTTTGTCCTAAGGGCCTGAATCCAACAAAAGCCATCGGTCATATCCGAGGCATGTTACTGTAGTAAAAAGAAGTTTACAGAAGACAGTTTTTAGCTGACAGGCAAAAATACTTGACAGCACTTCTGTGATTAAACAAATTTTTGTTAGCTGTTAGCTGTTAGCTGTTAGCTGTTAGCTTGATAAGTTTAGTAAGTGAGAGATTAATGCACGAAAGTCAGATGGAAAAACTTTGGAGTACTGGCCATATCTCCGGCGGCAATGCTGCTTATGTGGAAGAACTCTATGATGCCTACCTATACGATGCGACTAGCATTCCTAGTGAATGGCGTGAATATTTTGATCAGCTACCACGTATTAGTGATGCTTCAAGTGTTCAAGACACCCCGCACTCTACGGTTCGTGAACAGTTTCGCTTATTAGCAAAACATCGCCCTTCTGCAGCGGCAACAGCTTCTGATGGCGCTTTAGGACATGCTGACCATGCGCAGCAGACGCACGTCACTCAACTGGTACAGCACTACCGCCGTGGTGGTCATCTAAAAGCAAAAACAGATCCATTAGGTTTGGTAAAGCCGCCTTCTCTAGAACATTTGGATTTGCATTTTCACGGTTTAACCGCAGCCGACTTAGATACGGTTTTTTCTACCGGTGATTTGTTTTTTGGTAAAGAAACAGCGACTCTAAAAGAAATTATTGATGAACTCGAGAAGACCTATTGCGGCTCTGTCGGTTCTGAATTTACCCATATCACCGAATTAAAGGAAATGAAGTGGTTGCAGCAACGTATGGAAAGCGCACGTGGTCGCCCTTCATACTCTGCTGACACTAAACGGCATATTCTTGAGCGTTTAACTGCCGCTGAAGGTTTAGAAAAACACTTGGATAGTAAGTACCCAGGCACTAAACGTTTTGGTTTAGAAGGTGGGGAAAGTTTAATACCTATGCTTGATGGTATTATCAAGCGTGCAGGGACCTATGGTGCAAAAGAAATTGTACTTGGTATGGCTCACCGTGGTCGTTTGAATACATTGGTCAATGTTTTTGGTAAAAACCCAGCGGATCTATTTGAAGAGTTTGAAGGTAAAAAACTGGTTGATACCTCCGGTGATGTGAAATACCACCAAGGTTTTTCGTCTAATGTAATGACCCCAGGTGGTGAGTTACATATGGCTATGGCCTTTAACCCGTCTCACTTAGAAATTGCTTCTCCGGTAGTGATGGGGTCAGTAAGAGCACGTCAGGATCGACGTAAAGACCATACTGGTGATGTCGTTGTGCCCATTTCTATTCATGGTGATGCCTCTTTTTCTGGTCAAGGTGTGGTATTCGAAACTTTTCAAATGTCGCAAACCCGAGCTTACAAGACCGGCGGTACCGTTCATATTGTTATTAATAACCAAGTGGGCTTTACCACCAGTAATCCATTGGATGCACGCTCAAGCCAATATTGTACTGATGTGGCTAAATTTTTGGGAGCGCCAATATTCCACGTCAATGGTGATGACCCAGAAGCGGTGATGTTTGTCACTCAATTGGCGGTCGATTATCGTTACGAGTTTAAGAAAGACGTGGTGATTGATCTAGTTTGTTATCGCCGTCGTGGTCATAACGAAACCGACGAGCCATCATCAACCCAGCCATTGATGTATCAAGTCATTAAAAAATTAAAAACAACCCGTACCCAATATGCAGAACAGTTAGCTGCTGAAGGTGTGGTAAGTGCACAAGAGTCGACACAAATGGCCTCAGATTATCGCGCATCTTTAGATCGTGGTGATCACGTAACACAGGGTTTGGTCTCTGAACCCGACAGCTCCTTATTTGTGAACTGGCAACCTTATCTAGGGCATGATTGGGTCGCGGAAGGTGATACACGTGTACCTTTAAAAGAGCTACAAGATTTAGCACATAAAATGTGTGCCATTCCTGATGGCATTAAAGTGCAGCGTCAAGTCGAAAAAATCTATGAAGATCGACGCAAAATGGCCGGTGGAGCTTTACCTATTAACTGGGGTATGGCAGAAACACTTGCTTACGCGACACTACTAAAAGAAAATGCTGGTGTTCGCATTACCGGTCAGGATGTTGGTCGTGGCACTTTCTCTCATCGCCATGCAGTTATTCATAACCAGCACGATGCTAAGCGTTATGTGCCTCTGAGCAACTTGTTTGATAGCCAACCTGATTTTGATATCTACGACTCGTTACTGTCTGAAGAAGCGGTATTGGCATTTGAATATGGCTATGCTTCTACTACTCCTTCTTCACTTGTGATTTGGGAAGCGCAGTTCGGTGATTTTGCTAATGGTGCACAGGTAGTTATCGACCAATTTATTACCAGTGGTGAGCATAAATGGGGGCGCCTATGTGGTCTGACTATGTTATTACCTCATGGTTACGAAGGTCAGGGGCCTGAGCATTCTTCTGCGCGTCTTGAACGCTTTATGCAGTTATGTGCAGAGCACAATATACAAGTGTGTATTCCTACAACGCCTGCGCAGATTTTCCACATATTACGTCGTCAAGTAGTGCGCCCAATGCGCCGTCCATTGGTGATCATGAGTCCTAAGTGGATATTGCGTCATAAATTGGCGACTTCTTCTCTGGAAGAACTAGCAGAAGGTAAATTCCATAACGTATTGTCAGATGATAAAGTCGATGCGGATAAGGTTAAAAAAGTGGTGCTGTGTAGCGGTAAAGTGTATTACCACTTGTTGGAAGCACGCATTGAGTCTGGGCAGGAAGATGTTGCCCTAGTGCGTCTAGAACAGTTATACCCATTCCCTAAAGCGGAGTTGTTAGAGGTGTTGTCTCAATACAAGAATGCACAAGAGATTACTTGGTGTCAGGAAGAGCCAAGGAACCAAGGTGCATGGTTTCAAATTAGACACCGCTTGGAGGATGCATTACACGAGGTGTACCCAGAACTGCCGATTACTTATACAGGGCGTATTTCTTCTGCAGCACCAGCATGTGGCTATATGTCATTGCATTTGGAAGAACAGAATCAACTGATTAGCCAAGCGCTAACAGTTAAATAATTTAATTGATTGACCTATTTATAGACAGGAATCAGAACTAATGGCTAACGAAATTAAAGCACCTACATTCCCTGAATCAGTACAGGATGGCGTTGTTGCCACGTGGCATAAACAAGCTGGCGAAACCGTATCTCGCGATGAGCTTTTAGTAGAAATCGAAACCGATAAGGTGGTGTTAGAAGTGGTTGCACCTGCTGATGGTGTATTAGGTGATGTACTTAAAGCGGAAGGCGATACAGTGCTAAGCAATGAACTTCTTGCATCCGTTGTTGAAGCGGGCGCTACTGCCGAAGCTGCTGCTCCAGCCGCCGCTCCGGCTCCTGATGCTTCACAAGAAGCTAGTGATTCAAGCAGTGTTGAAATTAAAGCGCCCACTTTCCCTGAGTCTGTGCAAGATGGCACTATCGCGACTTGGCATAAAACAACCGGTGAAGCAGTAACTCGTGATGAGTTATTAGTAGAAATCGAAACCGACAAAGTAGTCTTAGAAGTGGTTGCACCTGCCGACGGTGTGGTTGGTGACATTATTAAAGCTGAAGGCGACACAGTACAAAGTGGTGAAGTGATTGCCTCGGTTGTTGAAGGTGCTGCTAGTACGGCAGTTGCAGAAGCCCCTGCGGCGGCTCCAGCAGCAACGCCAGTAGAAAATGCAGCAGCTAGTCCATCGGCACGCAAATTAGCGGCTGAGAAAGGTGTAGACCTAGCGACAGTCGTTGGTACCGAGAAAAATGGCCTGATTTCAAAGGCGGATGTTGCTAATGCGCCAGCGGCTCCAGCAGCCGCGCCAGTCGCTTCAGCGCCAGCGCCAGTCGCTCCAATGGCTGCCGAAGGTAATCGCATCGAAAAGCGTGTACCAATGACGCGTTTACGTAAGCGTATTGCTGAACGTCTGTTGGAAGCCACGTCAACTACGGCAATGTTAACAACATTTAACGAAGTAGACATGGGACCTGTCATGGATCTTCGTGCCAAATATAAAGATTTGTTTGAAAAATCTAATGATGGCACTCGTTTAGGTTTTATGGGCTTCTTTGTGAAAGCTGCGGTTGAAGCATTGAAAAAATTCCCAGCGATTAATGCATCAATCGATGGTGATGATATTGTTTATCATGGCTACCACGATGTTGGTGTTGCGGTATCTACACCAAAAGGCTTGGTAGTTCCTGTTTTACGCAATGCGGAAGAAATGAGTATAGCAACGGTAGAATCGTCTATCCGTGATCTAGGTTTACGTGGTCGTGATGGCAAATTAGGTATTGATGAAATGACCGGCGGAACATTCACTATTACTAATGGTGGTGTATTTGGTTCATTATTATCAACACCGATCTTAAATTTACCTCAAACCGCTATTTTGGGTATGCATAAAATTCAAGAGCGTCCAATGGCGGTTAATGGCCAGGTAGAAATTCGTCCAATGATGTACTTGGCCTTGTCGTACGACCACCGAGTGGTTGATGGTAAAGAAGCCGTTCAGTTCTTAGTGGCGATTAAAGATTTACTGGAAGATCCAGCAAGATTTTTATTAGAAATTTAATAAATAGGGGACGGAGGGGTTGTTTTTAACCAGTCCGTTGTTTGAAAAATTTAATATTAGAGAGACGGATTGATTAAAACATGATCCCTCCGTCCCCATAGGAAAAACAATGTCCGAAAAATATGATGTGATTGTAATTGGTTCAGGCCCTGCTGGTTATGTTGCCGCTATACGCGCAGCGCAGTTAGGCTTGAAAACCGCTTGTGTTGAGAAGTGGACAAATGATGCAGGTAGTGTTGTTAACGGTGGAACCTGTTTGAACGTAGGGTGTATCCCATCAAAAGCATTACTGGATAGTTCTCACCGTTATCATGATGCTCATGATGGCTTTGATCAGCATGGTATTAACACGGGTGATTTGAGCATTAATGTACCGGAAATGATCAAGCGTAAAGAGAAAATTGTTGCGCAAATGTCAGGTGGTATTACGGGATTATTCAAATCTAACAAAGTGACTTCTATTTTGGGTTACGGTAAGTTGCTTGCGGGTAAAAAAGTTGAGGTTACTGACAACGATGGCGGCTCTACTGTTTACGAAGCCGATAATGTTGTGATTGCTACTGGTTCTGTACCCGTCAATATTCCTGTTGCTCCAGTTAATCCTGCAGACAACAATATTGTTGTTGATTCAACAGGCGCACTTGAATTTCAAGAAGTACCAAAACGCTTGGGCGTCATTGGTGCTGGTGTTATTGGTCTTGAGCTTGGTAGTGTTTGGTCGCGTTTAGGTTCAGAAGTGGTTTGCCTTGAAGCCATGGATAGTTTCCTTGCTATGATGGATCAGCAAATTGCTAAAGAAACTAAAAAAATCCTTACTAAGCAAGGTTTAGATATTCGTTTAGGTTGTCGTGTGACAGGTAGCGAAGTCAAGGGTGAAGAAGTTGAAGTTTCTTATCTTGATTCAAACGGAGAAGAGCAAAAACAAACCTTCGATAAATTGATCGTTTGTGTGGGTCGTCGTCCATTTACTGAAGGTTTATTGGCAGAAGATAGTGGCGTTAAGTTAGATGAGCGTGGCTTTATCTTTGTTGATGACAACTGTGCAACCACTGTTTCTGGTGTATGGGCAATTGGTGACGTTGTGCGTGGTCCAATGCTAGCTCACAAAGGCTCTGAGGAAGGTGTCGTTGTTGCCGAGCGCATTGCTGGACAGAAAGCCATGATGAACTACAACATTATTCCTAATGTGATTTACACCCATCCTGAAGTAGCATCAGTGGGTCAAACTGAAGAACAACTCAAGGCCGATGGTGTTGAATACAATGTAGGTACATTCCCATTTTTAGCGATTGGTCGTGCTGTAGCTGCGGATTCACAAGACGGTATGGTTAAGATGATCGCCGATGCTAAAACAGACCGCATCCTAGGCTGCCATATTGTTGGCCCAAGTGCTTCTGATCTAGTACAGCAAGTGGCTATTGGTATGGAGTTTGGTTCAACCGCTGAAGATATTGGTATGACAGTATTTGGTCACCCAACTTTCTCTGAAGCAGTAAAAGAAGCGGCATTGTCTGTTCATGGACACGCTATCCATATGCCAAATCGTAAGAAGCGTAAGTAATAAAGCGACTAGCCTCAAGCTGCTAGTGGCTAGATTCTTGTGGCTTGCGGCTAAATAAATAAACTGGTGGCAGAATTATTGACTCTGCCACCATCAATTAACCGCTTCGTAAGAAGCATGAAATAACGGAAATAAATATGAATTTGCATGAGTATCAGGCTAAACAATTGTTTGCCGAATACGGTTTGCCAGTTTCTAAAGGTGTTGCAGCAGCAACAGTTGAGGAAGCGGTAGCAGCTGCCGACACTATTGGTGGTGATAAGTGGGTTGTTAAAGCACAGGTTCACGCTGGTGGTCGCGGTAAAGCAGGTGGTGTGAAGTTGGTTGATTCTAAAGATGAAATCAAAGCATTTGCTGAAAACTGGTTAGGTAAAAACCTTGTCACGTATCAAACAGATGAAAATGGTCAGCCTGTAAGCCGTATTCTCGTTGAGTCTTGTACAGATATCGGTCAGGAATTATATCTTGGTGCGGTTGTTGATCGTGCAACTCGTAGTATCGTTTTTATGGCATCGACCGAAGGTGGTGTTGAGATTGAAAAAGTGGCAGAAGAAACGCCAGAGAAAATCTTAAAAGCGATTATTGATCCTTTAGTAGGTCCTCAACCTTATCAGGGTCGTGAGTTAGCGTTCAAGCTAGGTTTAAATCCAGCTCAAGTAAAGCAATTCACTAAGATCTTCTTGGGTCTTGCAAAAATGTTTGAAGATTTCGACTTTGCATTATTGGAAATCAATCCACTAGTGATTACCGAAGAAGGTAACTTGCACTGTCTAGATGGCAAAATCAACATCGACAGTAATGCACTATACCGTCAGCCAAAGATCCGTGAAATGCACGATCCTTCACAAGAAGATGAGCGTGAAGCACACGCGGCTTCTTTTGAACTTAACTACGTTGCATTAGACGGTAACGTAGGCTGCATGGTGAACGGTGCAGGTCTTGCTATGGGTACAATGGACATCGTTAATTTACACGGTGGTAGCCCAGCAAACTTCCTAGATGTAGGTGGTGGTGCAACAAAAGAACGTGTTATTGAAGCATTTAAATTAATCCTTTCTGACAGCAATGTTAAAGCCGTATTGGTTAACATTTTTGGTGGTATTGTACGTTGTGACATGATTGCCGAAGGTATTATTGGTGCGGTTGAAGAAGTGGGTGTTGAGGTTCCTGTTGTTGTACGTCTTGAAGGCACTAACGCAGATGCAGGTAAAAAATTATTAGATGAAAGTACACTTAATTTAGTAGGTGCAACGTCGTTGACTGATGCTGCTGAAAAAGTTGTTGCTGCAGCGGAGGGCAAATAATAATGTCTATTTTAATTAACAAAGATACTAAAGTTATTTGTCAGGGTTTTACTGGCTCTAATGGTACTTTCCATTCAGAACAAGCTATTGCTTATGGTACTCAAATGGTGGGTGGTGTAACGCCAGGTAAAGGTGGTACCACTCATTTGGGCTTACCCGTATTTAATACAGTAAAAGAAGCTGTAGAAGTGACAGGTGCAACTGCGACTGTTATTTACGTACCAGCACCATTTTGTAAAGACTCAATCATCGAAGCTGCTGATGCAGGTCTTGAGCTAATTATTACGATCACCGAAGGTATCCCTACGTTGGATATGTTGGTTGCTAAAGAGTACGTTGAGAAAAAAGGCGTACGTATGATTGGCCCTAACTGCCCAGGCGTCATTACTCCTGGAGAGTGTAAGATTGGTATTATGCCTGGTCATATTCACCTGCCTGGTAAAGTGGGTATTGTTTCGCGTTCAGGAACATTAACCTACGAAGCGGTTAAGCAAACCACTGATGCTGGTTTTGGTCAGTCAACTTGTGTAGGTATTGGTGGTGATCCAATTCCAGGTTCAAACTTCATCGATATTTTAACCATGTTCCAAGAAGATCCAGCGACAGAAGCGATTGTTATGATCGGTGAAATCGGTGGTACTGCTGAAGAAGAAGCGGCTGCATTTATTAAAGCAAATGTGACTAAACCTGTTGTTTCTTATATTGCCGGTGTAACAGCACCTCCAGGTAAACGCATGGGGCATGCTGGTGCAATTATCTCTGGTGGTAAAGGTACTGCTGATGAGAAATTTGCCGCGCTTGAAGATGCTGGTGTTAAAACAGTACGTAGCTTGGCTGATATTGGTA
>JAHDEM010000098.1 GCA_020628895.1 Candidatus Endobugula sp. | reverse complement strand
CGGAGGAGTTGTTTTTTGTTCGATTAGTTCAGATTTTAATTCCTCCATCCCCCGGCATCAATAAGGAGAATATATGTATAAGGGTATTGCATTAACCATTTCTTTGCTATTTTCAACATTAGCGTTCGGTGCTCCAAGTAGGTGGTACGACAACGTGCAAATTCAGTACATTTATGCTGGTGCGGTTGGAAATAGATTAGCAATTAAAACCAACGCAAATATAGATGTTGGTGAATGCCATGCAGCTAGTGAGCTAGCGCTTGATCCAAATAATCCATTCTTCGATCAAATTTTTTCTATAGTGCTTATGGCAAAAGCATCAGGTAAAACTGTAAGAGTATATACTTCAGGAATTTGTTCTGAACGAGGCGTATCCTTAGACGATATAAGTGTGGAATAAAAAAGCTAATAAAATCATTAATCCGACAGCTTTTCTGTTTCTTGTCTTTGTGCTTGAATAGCACATAATCAACCAACTACCAAGCCGCCAATTACAGCGACTTTAGGCTTCAATATGGACGAGTTGAAAGATTTAATTATTCCAATCGCCAGTGTATTGCTGTCAGGCATCGTGGCTATTTTCGTTGCACGAATGCAAGTTAAAGCAGCATCGCAAAAGCTTGATCTGGAATATCGGCGAAAAGCAACAGATTTACTATTTCAAAAACGCATGGAAGTTTATCCAAAGCTTTATTCATTACTCCTTGGCATAATAAAGAAGCGTTGGGCAGAAGGGTTGAAGCCGGAAGATTTGTCTGAACTAATCTCTGAGTTTGATAATTGGGAAGTTGAAAATGCTATCTACGTCAGTCCTCTTGGTCTGGAGAAGATGAGGAGGTCAAGGATATTGTTTCAAGAAATATTGGAGCAAGTGAAAGATGAAAAAATATTATCAAAAAATAAAATGAAAAAAATTCTGCCTGAAATATATAGTTTGCAAATGGTCTTAAAAACCGAACTAGGAGTTATTGATGCAGATAGTTTCCATAACCCTGAAGTTATTAAACATTTTAACGAAATCATTCGTTTTGAGAGTCAGCCAGCACGTAGTAATGAAAAAGCCTAACAATTACATCAAATTCGCTCCCTTCGGTCGCCGGATGCTCGTGCCTCGCGCCGTTTATGTTTAAAGAAGATATTGAAAATGATTAAAAATTTTATAAAACTGTTTCTAATAATATTTGTGAGTAATTCTTCAGCAGGTGAGCTTACGGTTAGCGCAACTGTGGTAGAGGTGGCTTCAAATGGAGCTGCTAATTCAGTTAATTTTGGTGTTAAAGTCGAAGGTGGTGTGGGTATATGTACAGGGTGGATATTCTTCCCGCAGGTTAAAAACGGCACCTTGCACTTATCTGAAGCCACTTATAGCCAAGCATTTACTTTAGCTACAATGGCTTTGGCTACAGGCAATCCAGTAAGAATTCACAATTATACTGGTAATAATTGTAATGAGGCAGATTTTATATCTGTTAGTAAATAAAACATAGTGTTAGTAGGGACGGAGGAGTTGTTTTTTGTTCGATTAGTTCAGATTTTAATTCCTCCGTCCCCGGCACTGCCCGGCACTTGGATTTTAATTCCTCCGTCCCCGGCACTTGAAAGGTTTCCGTACTAACGGCGCGGCTAACAAGCGCATGTTGTCGGACTGGTTTTTCACTACGCTCCAAACCATCCGCAAATGCGAGCGTTATGAGTCAATAAGGTCGGAAGTAATATCCATACTTTTGTGAAGTATACGTATTATTTCAATCTCTTCTGAGGAGCTAATCTTGTAAAAAATTACATGGCTGCCTTGAGGGAATTTTTGATAGCTCGGCTTTATATAACCGCACTCTTTACCAATAGATGGGGTATCTGTAAGCATATGAAACGTATCGTCGAACTGTTTAATGTAGACATTACGTTGTGTACGTCCCCAACGCTGTTCCGTAAACTTCGCTATGGCTTTCAAATCAGCTTTAGCCCGCCGGGTTAATGTAAATGAACTCACTTACTTTCATCATCCAGTTCAGCAATAAACTTATCATAGCTGTACTCAGCTACTCCACTCTCCTCTCCGTCAATCAGCATTTGTCGTAGTGCTTCAAGTTTGTGTTCTGTATCCTCAAGTGCTCTCAAACCAGCGCGTATAACCTCACTTGCAGAGCCATAACGGCCACTTTCAATCTGGCGTGTAATGAACCCATCAAAGTGCTCGCCAAGAGTAATACTAGTATTTTTAGCCATGTTTCACCTCGTTTATACCAATATATACCTAATTATGGTATAAAAATCATAGCAAGGCAATCTAGTGGACGCACTACGCGTTGTTGCGTTTGCCAATAACTGCGACGTTAATATGAAAAGAACAGGAATATAATATGGGCGTAAATGGTATACGGATTATCTAGTGCAGGTTCTGGAAGTGTTGCGTGAGTATAGCGCTTCTTAGGGCGCTTGCTGTCGTGTCTTATTCGCTGCAGTGGTTTGTGTCATGTTTCTGTGGAAGAGCCTATATGGCTCTCCCATGTCCTTGTTTGTTGATGGTGCAGTACTATCTGTTATGCCTTTCTAGGATGGGGAAAATCAATGACTGGAGCCTTGGTTTGCTCCCCGTCTTGTTCCTGTGGTGTGGTGTGGTAGTCAAACGTTTCTAATATATCCTGTAGTTGCGATTGGGCTAATTCATTGTCACCTTTTTTTAAGTCCGTATAAGCATCACTCACTAATTCTAGGCAGAGTTCTAAATAGGCTCGGTTGCGGTAGAGTGTTAAATCAGTGGTCGACATTGTTGTGCTCCTATTGCTTAGCGTATTACATAGCCATGTTGGTTCTGTTTAAGGTCTCTTGAAGGTTTTTTCAGGTTCCTTAAAAATGACTATCCCTTATAGTCTAGGCAAAATTCTAGATAAGCCAAAAATGGCGTCAATAAAAAAAATTATGTCCATTTTTGGCGATGAGTTTAGTGACAAAAACAGATCTAAATAATGTTTTATGCGCCAAATGATTTATTTTTAACACTCTTCTTGCATATTTCTTGAGTCATTATTCTTTATGTCCACAATTGGTCATGCGCGTTTTGGCGCATTTTTATCACTTTAAAACCATTGAGGACAAACAAAATGAATACAAAAGGCTTTTCAAAAATTGCAGGTATTGGGGCTTACTTACCAGAGCAAGTGGTCACATCAGAAGAATTAATGCACGAAGCCGGTTGTCGCCGATTTGGTGTGCCCGAAACATTTTTAGCCAGAGCATGTGGTATTAAGCGACGTCGTTTTTCTACCGAGGAAGAAACCTTTGCCAACTTGGCGATCTATGCCTCCCGTGTTGCTATTGAAGATGCACAGGTCGACCCACTGGATATCGATATGATTTTATTCTGCGGTATCGACCGTGACTGCCCAGAGCCCTCTACTGCGCATACCATACAAAAAGAAATTGGTGCCAATAATGCGGAATGTTTAGATATTTCTAATGCCTGTTTGGGGATTCTTAATGGCCTCTCGGTGGCTAATGC
>JAHDEM010000097.1 GCA_020628895.1 Candidatus Endobugula sp. | reverse complement strand
TATCGCAAGAAATATCACGTGCCATTGATCGTGACTTGCCCGTCAGCGAAGTATCAATCTTGAGCCGTTACCAACGTCAGCGTAAAACACACAATATGGAAGTGATGCTACTGATGGAGGGGTTTAAGCGTCTCTTCGGTAGTCAGCAATTATGGGTGCGATTATTGCGTAATGTAGGTATGAGAAAAGTGAACGAATTTACTTTGTTAAAAAATTGGTTAGCCAAGCAAGCGATTAAGAAAACACCTTCATAAGATTAACTAAGAGAAATATTATGGCCCAAAAAAACACATGGGAAATGATTAACCGTTGTTATGCTATTTTGTTAGTTGTAGCAGGCCTTACTTGGTTTGCCCAATTTCATACGGTAGGTATTTGTGTTGGTATTGCGTCTGCAGTGATTGCTTACTTTATGTGGCTAAAAAATCGTTGGGCTTATTTTGCTGCAGCCGTATGGTGCTTTGGTTTATTGCGCATCGCTATGGATGATGACTACGGTTTTTATGGCGATATCTCATCTTATGTAAAACTACCCTATGTGATTGGCGTTGTTTTAGCGATTATTTTGCATGAGAAAGTGGCTATAAAAAAATCAGTTGATCACTCTAAATCCAATCCTGAATAATTGGAAAAACTGAGTGAAATATGAAGCATCATATTGATGAATGGAAGTCTACACCAGAAAAGAAAAAAAGACATGGGTTAGTAATACTTGTGTTATTTGTTGTTGGGCTTCTGTCTTGGTACCTACATCGTTCCACAGGTATAGAACCTTACCGAGGGATTGCTATTTATGCGACGGCCTTTGTTGCGTTGCATATCCCTTTGTATATCTTTAAGCATATTTTAAAGATTGGGAGTGCGGCACCATTAAGGTGGTTTGAGTCGCCGATTACTTATTTAATTCCATTATTATTAATTGTTTTTTGGTTTATGTTTACTTGAGGTGAGAGCTTAAATAGAAAAACAACTCCCGCTTCTCTTGTGCACTAAGCGCATCCATTTTTTGCATATTTTTTTCCGGAATCTCCTCTGGGTTTTCTATATTTTCCAGTACCGCCGTTAAGCTTTCTTCACGCAGTATATGAATAATAGGAAAAGGTGATCGGTTGGTGAGGTTGGCTGGGTTCTCAGGTTCGCTGCCGGCAAAACAATAATCAGGATGAAAACTGGCTAGTTGAAAAACGCCTTGCCAGTGATGCATTTTGATTTTTCGATTAGCTTCTTCCAGAAAAAATTGATAGTCATAAAAGTCTTGTAGTAACTCAGGTGTGATTAATAACGTGGTTTCACATTCTTCAATAGGGGTGTCCTGCAGCCACTGCATTTCTTTTATACATTCCGTTAATAAATCGTCTTCATTTGATGCTTCACTAACGACAAAGCGAATACGTTTTTCTCTCGCAGGCTTATGGGCAAACGGACATAGGTTGAGTCCTAACACAACCGATGTAAACCATTGTCGGGTGAGTTGTTCTGGATGAGTGGCATTATTCATAAGGGAGTATGTTCAGTGGGTATTAGTGAATAAATTTGCGTTTGATAAACGCTAAAAATGCTTTGGTTTTTGCCGCTAAATGTTTGCGGTTAGGGTACAGTGCAAATGCATGTTCTACCCCTAAATGTTTTAAGGACCCCTCATAATTGGGCATGAGTTCTACAAGTTGCCCGGTGTTTAATAAGTCTCTTACTAGAGGCTCCGGAATTAACGTGATTCCCATATGTTGTTGTAGCGTATTGAGTATAACGGGTACCGAGTTAGTACGCAGTTTACCCGAAACGGTTTGTGTTATCGGCTCTGCTATTGTGGCTTTTGTCGGTTGTGTAAATATCCATTCATTCAGTGTTTCGTAAATTATACACTGGTGATCTTTTAGGTCGTGAGGGTGTGTGGGTGTGCCATGGTGAGTTAGGTATTGTGGTGTTGCACACAGTACCATGCGTACTTTGCCTAGAGGAGCGGCAATATAGGCGCTGTCTTTCATCACGCCTATGCGAATCACTAGATCGAGTTGGTCATGAATAATATCTTGATGAGTATCGGTACAAATCAGTTCGATATTAACCTTCGGGTACAACGTCAGAAACTCTGCCAGATGGGGTGCAATTTTTAATTCGGCCCATAACAGTGGCGCGCCAACTTTGAGTACGCCGGATGCTTCGCTGTTAAAACGAGCAATAGACTGATGCGCATTTTCCACACCGCTAACGGCTTGTCGAATGCTATCTAAATAAATACTACCTGCCTCTGTGAGTGCTAACTTACGTGTGGTGCGTTGAAAGATACGTAAACCAATATCGTCCTCTAGCTGCGCAATTTGGCGGGAAACCGAGGGTTGAGAGGTGCCTAATAATCTGGCCGCTTCTGAAAAATTACCTGCATCGGCCACACAAATGCACACTTCCATGCAGCGTAAGCGTTGGTGGTTATCCATATTGCTACCTAATCAATGATTAATAATGCACTATTTATTTATATTTTGAATGAATGCTATTTATTATAAGGTCTATTTGATGTTTTTGTGAATGAATATACTGGGCTTATTGTATCCGCCCCCAATAATCGGGGTATACGCCATAAAAGAAAGTTAAAGTATCTTGTTAAGGAGGATCTCATGCACTCAGATCAATCATCATCAACGGACCATTTTTCTCTTACCGATAAAATCGTCCTCGTCACGGGTGCTAATCGCGGCATCGGTTTAGGTTTTGTTCATACTCTTTTGGAACAGGGGGCGAAAAAAATCTATGCCACTATACGCAATGATGATTATCGAGAGGCTTTACAAAACCTTGCGTCTGATAGAGTGGTGCCAATCAATGTTGATCTACTCAATGCCAGCACCATTACTCAGCTTGCCGAACAAATTGATGAGCTGGATATACTCATCAATAATGCTGGAATTGCGACGGCATCCCTGTGTACGCAAGCGCATAGCCTTGAATTAACACGCCACGAAATGGAAGTGAATTGCTATGGTGCTATGCGTGTTACGCAGGCCTTATTGCCTGTGTTATGCCAATCGGATTCACCGGTAGTTATTAATATTGCCTCTATGGCGGCTATTAGTCATTTCCCTAATTTGGGGCCCTATTCTATTGCAAAGGCTGCATTGCATTCCTACACGCAAGGGTTGCGAATAGAGCTGAAAGCCGCTGCGAAAAATGGAGGGCCTGTTAATGTAGTGGGCGTTTATCCCGGACCTATCGATACCCGTTTATCGGCAGGAGCAGATATGGAAAAACCACAACCAGCCGAAGTCGCTCAAACCTGTTTTGCTGCCATTGCCAAAGGGGAACAGGCCATTTTCCCCGACCCGTTTTCTCAGGCGATGTGGCAGCAATTTTTAGAGCATCCGCAGCAGCTCGAAGCGGTATTTTCGAGTATGTTATAGAGCTGAATAATTATAAATTGGCATAACAAAATCGGTTATTTGTATGTCTGACCGCGTTACTCATTTTGCCCATAGGCCCACTATGCGCTGCAATGAGTGCCTTGTCAGCCAGAAAAATACCTCAATTTTCTTTATGCCAATTTATAATGATTCAGCTCTAACCTGTGATGTATTTAGAGATGGTCATTCATTCGCTGGACGC
>JAHDEM010000006.1:69451-97575 GCA_020628895.1 Candidatus Endobugula sp. | reverse complement strand
TATTGTGGGTGCTGCCCATCGTTTTATTTGTGATGGGAGTGTTTGTGTTGAATGTCGTGGTAAGCCGACGTAAGGCACAAAAAGTGCAGGCACAAGATGCTGTTTCTGAAAAAAATCAGGTAGATCAACCTTCGGCTCCTTTATCTGACCAAGAAACATCCACATTAAATCAGTTGCTCTCAGATACAGATGATAAAGGCAGCTCAACCAATACTTCCCCTGATACAGATAGATAAAGGTTCACCACATGACAGTATTTTTTATTGGCGTTATCCTATTTTTACTGCTGGCTTTTGTATGTGTTTTATATCCAGTGTTGCTAGGTAAAAAACGGGCAGGTAATTCACAAAGTGCGCCACCCAATGGTGAGGATGCAGTACGTTCTGCACGAGAATCGACCAATATCGCTCTTTATCGAGACCACTTAGCCGATCTTGACGAATCTTTGTCGGCGGGAAATATTACCCAAGAACAATATGATGAATTGAAAATTGAGCTAGAACGTAATTTGCTCGAAGACAGTGATGATCATGATGATAAAGAGAGAGAGGGTTTATCAGGATCAGTGCTTAGCAAAGAGTCGGGCGATGTGAGGAAGGCAGTTTCCATACTCAGTGTTTCATTTATTGCTCTTGTGGTATGCGTTGGTGGTATATATTCCTATTTGGGCTCGCATAAGTCTTGGGTGGTTAAATCGATTCTCGATCAAAGAACTGAGCTGGAACAGCAATATATTTCCACTAATGACCCTCAAGAGCAGCAGCGATTAGAATCACAAGTTCAAGCAGTGAATCAACAACTCATCGCTCAGTTAAGTGCATATGTCCAAGACTCGCCTGAAGACCTTCAAATGCGTGCTGTTTTGGCGCGTACGGGGATGACGGTAGGCAATTACGGTTTAGCTGTGGCACAGTTTCGCGCCATTTTGGAGTATGATCCAGAGTTAACACAAATTATGGCCGAGCTGGCACAAGCGGTATTTTTGCAAGCGGATAATCGAGTCGTACCCATTGTGCAACGCTTGGCTGATAGCGTTTTAGAAAAAGATCCTAACAACACCATCGCTTTGGGGTTATCGGGTATAGGCGCTTTTCAATCGGAAAAATATGAGCAAGCCATTGATTTTTGGCAAAAAGCGATTCAACTTCAAGGGCCTAATTCCCCCAACAGTATAGCTCTGCAGCGGGGTATTAGTGCCGCGCAACAGCGATTGGCGGCTACTACTGAAGAACCGTCGCAGCAAGCTCAAATCGTGGCTTCAGATGCGGTTATGGATGAACCTCGCGAACCGAGTATTACGGTGTCTGTCTCATTGGGTGAAGCGGTAGATGCCGCTCCTAATACGACGGTATTTATTTATGCTCGAGCATGGCAGGGCTCTAAGGCACCTTTATCGATTGCTCGTTTGCAGGTACAAGACTTACCAACGACCTTAACGTTAACCAATGCGATGTCTATGGCGCCATCGATGAACCTCAGTACTGCGTCAGAAGTTGAATTAGTCGCACGAATATCTGGTAGTGGCACGCCAGTTCCTCAGTCTGGTGATTGGCAAGTTACCCTTGGTCCTATTGCTACTGCCAAAGAGTCAGTGACGCAGACACAGAATTCCGCATATAGCCTGTTAATCGAAGAACAAATCCCATAAATCGCCCAAGGGTCTGTGCGCAAGATGACTGTAAACAGGCCCTAGTAAAAATAGTGAACTAGTTTGCTGTAATCAGGGTGTAACATAGCTTTTATCAGTGTAAAATCACTCCTTTTCGAGCGACCAGCTCTTTTTGGTCGATTCTCATAATAAAAGCCTTTGATTGATCAAGATATGATGAGAGAATAATGATAAAAGATCATATCTAACAATGGCTTACGGATGGTAATCAAGTTAAATTATGCGTTTAAAAAGTATTAAGCTGGCGGGCTTTAAATCATTTGTTGATCCAACAACCGTTGTCTTTCCAAGTAATTTATGTGCGGTTGTGGGCCCAAATGGTTGTGGTAAGTCAAATATCATCGATGCCGTTCGTTGGGTAATGGGAGAATCATCGGCGAAAAACCTTCGTGGTGAGTCGATGACCGATGTTATTTTTAATGGCTCCGGTGGCCGTAAGCCAGTGGGCCAAGCCTCTATTGAACTCACCTTTGATAACAGCGACGGCACCTTACTCGGTGAGTATGCAGGCTTTAATGAAATTGCGATCCGCCGAAAAGTGACCCGCGATGGGCAAAATCTTTATTACCTTAACGGTACCAAGTGCCGAAGACGTGATATCACCGATATTTTCCTCGGGACAGGTCTAGGCCCCAGAAGTTATGCCATTATTGAACAGGGTATGATTTCTCGCCTAATTGAATCTAAACCCGATGAATTACGGGTGTATGTCGAGGAAGCAGCCGGTATTTCTAAATACAAGGAACGACGTCGTGATACCGAAAATCGTATGCGTCGTACCACCGAAAATCTAGAACGATTAACCGATATTCGTGAAGAGCTTGAGCGCCAGTTAATTCGTTTAGAGCGGCAGGCAAAAGCAGCCGAGAAATACGCAGAATATAAAAAAGAAGAACGTGAACTTAAAGCGCACCTTCAGGCACTGCGATATCAATTACTCGATGAGCAATATAAAGCGCAGCAGCTAGGTATTCGTGAGTTCGAAGTAAAAATCGAATCCTTTGTTACTGAGCGAGTCAATTACGAAACGGCCATAGAAAAATATCGTGCGGAATATACAGAATTCGGCGATAAGTTTAACGAAGTTCAAGGACGTTTCTATGGTATCGGCACGGAGATCGCTCGATTAGAACAAAGCATTCAACATGTTCAAGAACGTAATCGCCAGCTACAAGAAGATCTCTCTCGCACTCAACAAGAGGCAGAAGAAACCACAACTAACCTATTGGCTGACCAACAAAAGTCGGATTTGTGGGAAGCGGAGCTCGCCGAAATTGAGCCAGAATTAGAGATGCTACAAGCCTCAGAAGAGGGCTCTGGTGATGAGCTGATTGCTGCAGAAGAAGCCATGCAAGCATGGCAATTAGAGTGGGATGAGTTTAACCAACGTGCTGCTGAGCCTCGTCAAAAAGCAGAAGTAGAACAATCTCGAATTCAGCATTTAGAACAAGTACAAACCCGTTTATTAGAGCGTATTCGTCGTTTAGAAGATGAGCAAGGTCAGCTACCTGCTGATGATAGTAGTGAAGAAATGGCACTGTTAAAAGAACAGGTGCTTGAAACCGAGCAAATGGTCGAAGAAAAGTCACTACTGGCTGATGATGTCAATACTCGCATCACTGAGCTACGAGAAACCATTCAACAATCGGACTCGCAATTAGATCAGCAGCGTAATAGCTTGCAGACTATTCGAGGGCGCCATGCATCACTCGAGGCGTTACAGCAGGCCAGTATGGGTGGTGATGATAAGTTAATGCACTGGATTGATGAACAATCTCTAAGCGACAACGATCGACTTCCAGAAAAAATGACTGTGCAGCCCAAGTGGCAGCTAGCGGTCGAGGCCGTTTTAGGCGACGCCATTCAGGCGATCTGTATTGATGGTATTGATTCGGTTGCTAATGTTTTGTCATCGTTAGAGCAAGGAAGTTTGGTACTACTGGATAGTGAATCCTCTGGTGCGCAGCATCAATCCGATAGTTTACTAAATAATAATGCATCCCCTTTGGCGAGTTATGTGGATGGTGATGCAGATGTTAAATCATTGCTCGCAAGCGTTTACACTGCGGATGATCTACCGACAGCACTACGTTTGCGCTCTCAATTAGCCGCTAATGAATCGGTGATTACTCCCGAAGGTATTTGGATTGGATCTAACTGGTTAAAGGTGAAGAAAGATTCCGATGCACAATCAGGTATCCTCGCCCGACAAGAGGAGTTAGAGCAATTAACTCAACAGTTAATGCAAACGACTCAAACGGTAGACACCTTAAGTGAAGAGTTAATATCACACCGTGAATCATTAAAGGATCTAGAGCAACAAAGAGAGCAATATCGTCGAGAGAGTGACCAGGTTAAACAACAGTTGGGCGAGCAACGATCTGCGTTGAGTGCCAAAGAAGTCAGGCTTGAGCAAACAGCCGTACGTCGACAAAAGCTAGCCGATGATATTGATGAAGCCAAAGAGCAAATGTCCATGGAAGCCGAAAGCCTAGCAGAGGCGAGAGCGACCTTAGAAAGCGCTATAGATATTATGGAGCAGGACTCAGAATCAAGAGAAGCCTTGTTAACTCGACGTGATGAGTTGCGTGAAGTGTTGGATCAAACCCGTCAACGTGCTCGCCATAGCAAAGATAAACTGCATGAATTAGCTATGCAGCATCAGTCAGTGAAAACACAGCTCAATTCTATACGCGATAGTATTGGTCGCTTAAAAGAGCAAGAACAACGGCTTAGCGATCGCAGGGAACAGCTACAGCAAACTATTGGCACAGCAGAAGATCCAACAGAAGAACAACAAATGGAGTTGGAGTCGTTACTGGAAAAACGTATTAGTGTGGAAGAAGAGTTAGCCAGCTCTCGCCGAGCTGTTGAGAATGTAGAGCAACAGCTCCGTGATTCTGAGCAATCTCGGGGCAAACTTGAACACGAACTACAAGCATTACGTGCCCAGTTAACAGAGAGCCGTTTAGAAGCGCAGACTGTTCAAGTGCAACGAGAAACCATTGCACAAAACATTCTAGAAGATGGTAATGACTTAAATGAACTGATAGAGCAGCTTGATGAAAATGCAGTAGAAGAAACATTTGAATCAGAGCTGACAACCATACAGAACAGAATTACCCGTTTAGGCCCGATTAACTTAGCGGCTATTGACGAATATAAAATAGAGTCGGAACGTAAACAGTATTTAGATGCCCAAGATATCGATCTACGAGAGGCACTGGAAACATTGGAAAATGCTATTTTAAAAATCGATAAGGAAACGCGTACTCGTTTTAAAGAGACATTCGATTACATTAATAGCAGTATTCAAGAGCTTTTCCCGAAAGTATTTGGTGGTGGGCACGCGTATCTTGAGCTTACAGGAGATGATTTACTCGATACAGGTATTGCGATTATGGCGCGTCCTCCGGGTAAGCGAAATAGTACGATTCACTTGCTCTCTGGTGGAGAGAAAGCCTTAACTGCGATTGCATTGGTATTCTCGATTTTCCGACTTAATCCAGCACCTTTTTGTATGCTTGATGAGGTTGATGCTCCGTTAGATGATGCTAACGTAGGGCGTTATGCAAAACTTGTTGAAGAGATGTCAAAACAAGTACAATTTATTTATATTACGCACAATAAAATTGCGATGGAAATGGCACACCAGTTAATGGGTGTGACAATGCATGAAGCGGGTGTGTCTCGTATGGTAACCGTCGACGTGAATGAAGCGGCAGAGCTGGCAGCGGTTTAGTTAGCGATTAATAGGTAAAGAATGTAGAGGCTTTAAATAGATGGATTTCACAATGAAACAATGGTTTATTGGCATTATTGTCATAGCCATTATCGTCATTTTGGTTGATGGCTATCGACGCATGCGTAGAGCACGTTACGATTCTTTGCATATGTCACTGAAAGTGAAAAAAGATTCCTCTACGAGTAATGAAGATTCCTCAGAGAGTGATCTGGGTTACGGTAGTGAATTTCCCAATGGTGGCGCTAGAAAAAGTCAAAAGCAGATCGATAAAGACCGTATCAATAAAGTGAGAAGTCAATATGACTTCGGACGCGACTTATCCGACATTATTCAGCAGAAGAAAACGGCTACTTCTGAAGACTATGACGATACTCAGGATGAGCAGTGGTACGATTCTGAAGATGAAGAATTTTATAATGATCACCAAGTTGATGAGCCTTGGCAAGATCAACAGGGTAATACAAATCCAGAAGTTCACAAAGAAGATGATTTTGTTCAGGAAGAAGCGGGTTTCTCCGCGCTTGATGATGAGATTATTGACGAGTTAGAAAGTGATGTTCTAAATGTAAATGGTCAAACGACCTCAGCACCAGCTAGTGATGATATCGATAATGACCTTAGCAAAGACATTCCTTTAGACAAAAGCGAGTCGGATTACGTTGTAGAAGATTCTTCGTATCAAGAGCCCGAGCAAGTATCATTAGATCTTGATGAATCGGTCCCCGTGTTAATGGAATCTGTTGAGGATGAAGTAGAATCATTGGATACTAATGAAGAAAAAAGTAGTTCCTTAGATGATGATACGGATTTGCGTGCAGAGATACGTTCGGTTGGCAAGCGCGTTAAACCATCGGTAGAACCAACGATCGATAATGATGCTTTAGATGATGAGACATTTGATAGTGATCATCTAGAAACGCGTTCGGCGAATAAGCCGCGGTATGAATCTAAATACTTTTCGACAAATACCGAGCCTGCTACTAAGGAAGAGCAATTATTAACGGAAGTGCTCGTGATCAATGTGAAAGCTCCTCAAGGCCAGATGATACACGGTAGTGATTTGTTGCAAGCTGTTTTGGAAAATGGTCTACGTTATGGAGCAATGAATATCTTTCATCGTCACAGTGATGAGGATGGTGAAGGTCCGGTTATTTTTAGTATGGCGAATATGCTGAAGCCGGGTGTATTTGATCTGAAGACGCTTGATGAGTTTACTACTGCAGGCGTTACTTTTTTTATGACGATGCCTGTATATAACGACAAAAATATCCCAGCGTTTGAATTGATGTTAGAAACAGCAAAAAATATTGCCTCTATGTTGGGTGCTGAGCTAAAAGATGATCAACGCAGTGTTTTAACTGCACAGACTATCGAGCATTATAAAGAACGCATACGTGATTTTTCTCGGCGTCTTCAGCTGGAAAAAAATAAAGGTTAAGTAAAACGCTACACCTGTCACCATTAACGTGATGATAGGTAATTTTATAGAAACTCTTGTGAATAAATATTTAATTATTCACAAGAGTTTGTACATATCAAATATCAAGTCGATAGGATTTTTCATGTCGAGCACTACCGACGAACTTTCTCAGCAACCGCTAGCAAATATTCAAGAGAAGCTAGAGAGCTTGCGTACAGAGATTCATCAGCACAACTATCAATATTATGCGTTAGATAATCCCAGTATTCCCGATGCTGAATATGACCGTTTGTTAAGAGAACTGCAATCGATTGAAGCAGCCTTTCCTGACTTAGTCACTTCTGATTCTCCGAGCCAACGTGTAGGTAGTGAACCCCTGAGTGCCTTTTCCCAAGTCACTCATATTTTGCCTATGTTGTCACTCGATAATGCATTTAATGACGAAGAACTTAGTGAATTTAATCGTCGTATCGTCGATCGTTTAGATAAAGACAGTGATTTTGTTATCGAATATGCCTGTGAGCCCAAGCTGGATGGTATTGCGGTGAGTCTTATTTATCGTCATGGGTTGCTGGATTTAGGAGCCACACGTGGTGACGGTACCACAGGTGAAGATATCACTTTAAATGTGAGAACGATTGGATCCATTCCGTTAAAGCTGCAAGGCGAAGGTTTTCCCGATGTGCTAGAAGTTCGCGGCGAAATTTACATGCCGAAGGCCAGTTTCGATCAATTAAACGAGCAGGCAAAAGAAAAAGACGAAAAAGTATTCGTTAACCCTCGCAATGCGGCCGCGGGTAGTTTGCGGCAGCTAGACCCGCGTATTACTGCACAACGAGCCTTAGAAATGTGCGCTTATAGTGTGGGTTTTGTTGAAGGTGGTACCGTTCCAGAGTCGCATACAGATATTTTATACGCACTCTCATCTTGGGGGTTTCGTATCAATCAAGAAATGACAAAAGTTCAAGGGGTTCAGGCCTGTAGCGAATATTTCTCCCAGCTTTCACAAAAACGCGATAGTCTGCCTTATGATATCGACGGTATTGTTTTTAAAGTGAATAATATGCAATTACAGCAGGAGCTGGGTTTTGTCTCTCGCGCACCTCGTTGGGCGATTGCCATGAAGTTCCCTGCCCAAGAGGAAATTACGCAATTATTAGATGTTGAATTTCAGGTGGGCCGAACAGGTACTATTACTCCAGTAGCACGCTTACAACCAGTATTTGTTGGGGGTGTGACGGTATCTAATGCTACCTTGCATAATAGCGACGAAGTGGATCGTTTGGGCGTAAGAATCGGTGATAGTGTTGTGATTCGTCGCGCCGGTGATGTGATCCCTAAAGTGGTTTCTGTTGTGGAATCTCGTCGACCATCCGGGGCAAAGCCTGTTGTCTTTCCCCAGCAATGTCCCGTTTGTGAGTCACCCGTTGTTAGAATAGAGGGTGAAGCAGCCATACGATGCACAGGAGGTTTGATCTGTGCAGCACAAGTTAAAGAAGCGATTAAACATTATGTATCGCGTAAGGCAATGGACGTGGATGGTTTAGGCGATAAGTTAGTAGAACAATTAGTTGATGGTGAACACATACAGTCGGTTGCCGATTTGTATGATCTACAGCAAGATCAACTGGCGGCTATGGAACGAATGGGCGAGAAATCAGCGTCGAACTTATTAAAGGCGTTAGAAGCATCTAAACAAACCCAGCTAGCACGATTTATTTTTGCTTTAGGCATACGCGAAGTGGGTGAGGCAACGGCAAGAAACTTGGCCAATTATTTTGGGGATTTGCCGGGGTTAATGCAAGCGAATGCAGAAGAACTTCAGAAAATAAATGATGTTGGTCCAGTAGTTGCCGATTTTATTGTGGATTTTTTTGGTGAAGAGCGCAATCGACAAATGATTCAAACGTTGCAAGAAAAAGGAGTATCGTGGCCGGTAATTGAAGTTGAGATAAGAATACAACCCTTGGAAGGTCTCACCTATGTACTCACTGGGACACTACAAAAGTTAAATAGAAATCAAGCAAAAGAACATCTGCAAGCTTTAGGTGCTACTGTAGCGGGTAGTGTTTCTAAAAAAACACATTGTGTTATTGCTGGAGAGAATGCAGGATCTAAGTTAAGTAAAGCCGAAAGTCTAGGGATAAATATTTTGCACGAGGATGATTTAATTGAATTATTAACATCTCACGGAGTAGATGTATGAAATGTTTAGTACTTATTATCGTATTTTCAATATTACTAGCCGGTTGTGCCACTTCTCCACCAAGGCAAGTAGATAATATTTGCAGTATTTTTACCGAGAAAACGGGTTGGTACGGTGCTGCAAAAAAATCACAAAAACGTTGGGGCTCGTCTATCCCCTTAATGATGGCATTTATGCATCAAGAATCCCGTTTTGTGTCTAAAGCGAAACCGCCAAGAGATAAAATTTTTGGTATTATTCCCGGGCCAAGAAAAAGTAGTGCTTACGGCTATTCTCAGGCACAAGATGGAACTTGGAAATGGTACAAAAAAAGCACAGGTAATTGGTCCGCTGATAGGGATAATTTTCAAGATGCTATTGATTTTATTGGTTGGTATAACAATAAAACCAAAGAAATTAACGGTGTTCGTTTAGGTAATGCATCCAGCTTGTATTTGGCTTATCACGAAGGACATGGTGGGTTTAAACGAAAAACCTATAATCAAAAAGATTGGTTGAAATCGGTGGCAAAAAAAGTGGCTAGGCGTACAGCAACCTATAGTAAACAGCTTAAAACATGTGAAAAGCGCTTACAGTCTAGCGGCTCAAGCTTCAGTTTTTGGCCATTTGGGTAGCACAGAGTATCAATGCAGGAGTCAATATGAGTGATGAATCTATTGTGTATGGGTATATAAAAAATGCTAGTGCACTGACTGCAGACGATAAATTGCGTTGTGAGTCGACTAATCGCAAAGCGCTAATTACTTTGCCAACTTTGGACCATAGTTCGGTATTGTCCCGTGATATATTTTCGGTCCCTGCTATGTTGAATTATGACGACACATTGCAATCCAGCGTCATTCATTTTGCTTCAGCCTATAAAGGCATTGAATATGAATGGGCACTATGGATATCGACATTTGAGTCTTTGTTGCAAAAAATGTGTTGGGATAGTGTGGTAGTACACTTAGAAACCGAGTTATCTGGTGTGCATACTTTTACTTGGGATAGTGGCAGTCAAGTGCATATGCCTAGCGATAGCCCATTAAATATACGCTGTGAGTGGCAGCACGAACTCGGTCTTTACAGTCGTAGCGCTTAATTTTGTTACTGTGGGCTTTGTGTTATGTCTAAAGCTATCGACCTTTCTACGCAGGCTGTACAACGTAGAGATATTCAACTGGTTTTTTTTGATGTCGATGGAACCTTACTATCAACCCAAGGCACTTATTCTGAAAATCTAAAAACTCAAATCCGTCGTCTGCACAAGCGTGGTATTAAAACGGCCATTGCATCGGGGCGCCCCTCTTATGCAGCTCGATTTCTTATCGATGAGCTTAATATACATCACATGGGAGTTTTTTGTACCGGTGCCGAAATCTACGATCCTAGCGAACAACACCATGAGCAACTTCACACGCTTGATCATGTTTTAGTGTCTGAGCTCTATCAGCGAGCAAAGGCATCAGGAGTGTATTGTGAGCTATATACCCCTTTATTTCATAGTGTAGATAGCGTGTGTCATATCAGTCAGATACATGCTAGGCATTTGCATGTTCAACCAAAAATAATCGATGGGGCAACCCTTATTTATCAGTCATTACCCATTATTAAATTATTGCTAGGGTCCAATACTGAGAATAATCCATTGGCCTTACAGTATTTAGAGGAGGCGTTTCCAGAGGTAGAATTTGCCTATGCGCGTTTTCCTGCAAGACCTACTTGGGAGTTTGCTAGTGTGATTAATGCTAAAGCAAGTAAGAAGGCAGCATTCGATTATGTACTACAACATTATGATATCTTGCCAGAAAATGTGATGGCTATTGGCGATTCACAATCAGATATAACCTTTGTGCAATTAGCGGGAGCAGGAGTTGCTATGGCAAATGGATCAGATGATCTCAAAGCAGTAGCCGATTATATTACATTACATACCGACGATGATGGAGCTGCTTTTGCTCTACAAACGCTAATAGAATAGATAGGTAGTTTGTATTCATATAGGGTAAAACCTGTGGCTGTGCTAATCATTTTCAATAAGCTATACTCAGATAAAAGCCTGTAGGTGTCTTAGGTTACGTATTCACCAATTCAGAGAATGTCTACCGTGCACTGGTAGATTTTAGTAGTAGAGTCAAAAAAATTTTAATGAGGACTTTATGCCAAATCACCATTCTATTGTCGACATGTTTAATGATGCTTGTGAGCAGTATGCCACATTAGATGCATTTTCCTGTTTAGGGAACACCATGACGTTTGCCGAGTTAGACCATCTGAGCAAACAATTTGCTACCTATTTACAACATCACACCACCTTGGCTCCTGGTGATAGAATTGCCATTCAACTGCCTAATATATTGCAGTATCCCGTGGTTTTATTTGGGGCTATTCGTGCAGGTATTGTGATTGTTAACACCAATCCTTTGTATACGGGTAAAGAATTACAAGGGCAATTAAAAGATTCTGGTGCCAAAGTGCTAGTTGTATTGGCAAATGTAGCTAATTCAGTAGAAGAGATTATCGATCAAACGGATATTCAGCAAGTCATTCTCACCGAAGTAGCTGATTTACACCCATTTCCTAAACGCCAGTTAATTAATGGTGTGGTTAAATATATTAAAAAACAAGTGCCTGAGTGTCATTTTTCCACGTCAGTTTCTTTGCGTAAGGCATTAAGCTTAGGTGCCCGAGATAGTTTCTCTCCAGTTAGCCTACAAAGCTCGGATATCGCATTTTTACAATATACCGGAGGCACAACAGGGGTTGCCAAGGGTGCGATTCTGACTCATGCCAATCTATTGGCCAATAAAGACCAGATCTGGGAGCATTGGAAAGAATCGCTATTGCCCACCGAGGAGGTGTTTGTTGCTCCATTACCGCTGTACCATATCTATGGTTTTACTATGCACTGTATGACTTTACTATCTATAGGGTGTCACAGTGTCTTAGTCCCCAACCCCAGAGATATACCAAGTTTAGTGAAAGTGTTTACCTCTTATCCTCTTACAGGAATGGTGGGGTTGAATACTTTATTTGTGGCGTTGCTTAATAATGATGCCTTTAAGCAGGTAGACTTTTCTGGTTTTCGGATTACTACCGCAGGTGGAATGGCTCTAGTCGAGGATACGGCAAAACGTTGGGAAGCATTAACGGGTACTATGGTTATTGAAGGTTACGGCCTAACAGAAACATCGCCTGTTGTATCGTCAAATCTACCTACCGATTATCAGTTAGGGAGCATTGGTAAAGCCTTACCGCAAACGCAGTGTAAAGTGATTGATGACGAGGGCAATACACTTGCAAATGATGAGGTTGGTGAGCTATGTGTTAAAGGCCCACAAGTCATGCAAGGTTATTGGGAACGACCAGAGGAAACCGCTCACGCATTGGATGACCAAGGTTGGTTTAAAACCGGTGATGTAGCAACCATTGGGCCCAACGGATTTATTCGTATTGTGGATCGTAAAAAAGATATGATTAATGTCTCGGGTTTTAATGTTTACCCCAATGAAGTGGAGGCAGTTTTATTAGCCCATCCTGAAATTTTAGAAGCTGCAGTGGTAGCGGTTCCCGATAGCAATAGTGGTGAAGCGGTTAAAGCGTTTGTTGTGTTAACGCAATCGAGCACACTAGATGACGATGCGATAAAGGAATTCTGTAAAGCGACACTAACTGCTTACAAAGTTCCTCGATTTTATGAGTACCGCTCTGAGTTACCTAAGACAACCGTTGGTAAGGTATTGCGCCGAGCCTTGCGTGTAGAAAACCCATAAAAGAGAATAGTAGGCAGTGACTTTTCAGGCTAACAATGCATTAGTCTTATCTGGCGGTGGTGCTAGGGCCGCTTATCAAGTGGGTGTATTGTTAGCAGTTAAAGAATTACTACCTCCTCAAAGTAATCCTTTTTCTATCCTAGTTGGTACATCCGCCGGTGCTATTAATTCCGTATCACTAGCGTGTAATAGCCACGACTTTCCTGCAGGTGTTGATGAGCTTAATTATTTATGGCAAGAGTTGACCATTGATCATGTATTTAGAACATCCTGGAGTGACTTATTAAGTGGTATTTACCGTTTTGGTCGATCGTTTTTTCACGAGGGAGTTGATTTCCATCGTCCACTCAGTCTTCTTGATAATTCGCCATTAAATGCATTCTTAAAAGCCAATGTGGATTTTGCTCAGATACAAAAAAATATCGATCGCGGGATTTTAAGAGCTGTATCGGTATCAGCACTGGGTTATTCTTCTAGTACTTCAGTTAATTTTTTTCAAGGTAGTGAGGATTTGCAGCAATGGGAGCGTTTTCGTCGAGTAGGCAGAGCGACCACCATAGGAATGGAACATTTATTAGCATCATCAGCAATTCCTTGGTTATTTCCTACAGTAAGAATCGGGCAAGAATATTATGCCGATGGTGCTATGCGACAGCTGGCTCCCATTAGCCCTGCATTGCATTTAGGGGCTGACCGTATTTTTATTATTGGGGTTAGTGGTAATAGACAAGCGCATACAAGAACCAATAAAACACCTTCTCGACACCCGCCATCTATGGCACAAATGTCGGGGCATCTACTCAATAGTGCTTTTGTTGATAGTATGGAAGCCGACATAGAACATTTGGACCTAGTGAATAATTTGCTTCCGCAAGTGAGTTCAGAAGTGAGAGAGGCGCTAGAATTACGTCCTGTGAAAAGCTTGGTGATTTCTCCATCTAAAGCGATTGATAAAATTGCTGGGCGCCATGTTAGATATTTACCAAAAAGCTTACGTTTTTTTATGCGTTCATCAGGTGCAACAGCTCATCGTGGGGGTTCGGTACTCTCTAGTTATTTATTATTTGTGAAGCCCTTTATTGATGAATTAATTGAACTGGGCTTTCAGGATGCTATGTGGGAAAAGGAAGCTATCGAACAATTTTTTCTAGAAGATTAATTCATATTTTCTTTAGCGAAATGATAATACAGTAACATAAGAGTGCAGTAACAATCTTCTTAATGCTGCGTTATTATCTGTTTGGTTATCTGCTAAAAAATTCCAATAATCAGTATTAAGTAAGAGATATATCCATGAATGTGATGACAGCATTGCAACGCAGAAAATCGGTCCGTGCTTATACGGACCAGCCAGTATCCCATGAACAGATTGTAGAACTCTTGGAAGTTGCCCGATTTGCTCCTTCAGGTGTTAATACTCAGCCATGGCAGGTTGCGGTAGTGACTGGTGATGCTAAACAGCGAATCCAAAAGCGTATGTTAGCCGCTGCAGATGCAGGAGAGAAATCCTCAATTGGGTATCAGTATTACCCTTCTGAATGGCGAGACCCGTATCGAGCACGTCGCAAAGCTTGTGGTTTGTTAATGTATTCAACATTGGGTATTACCCGCGAAGATACCGAGCGCCAAAAGCAACAGTGGTTTGCTAATTATCGTTCGTTTGATGCTCCTGTGATGTTACTTTTTTTTATTGATAGCCGTTTAACCGAAGGATCTTATATGGACTTTGGTATGTTTTTACAATCGATTATGTTGGCAGCCGTCGATCAAGGTTTAGCAACGTGTGCTCAGGCGTCATTAGCGGAATACCCCTATATTATAAGGGAAGAGTTAGGGTATGATGACAATGTCACAGTATTATGTGGTATGGCTGTGGGCTATGAAAACAAAGACGCTATTGTGAATAGCTATCGTACCGAACGTGAATCTGTAGACAACTTTACTCGTTTTTTTACATAGGCATTTTATATACATACCAAATTAAACGTAATGATAATAATTAAAAAATTAAGGAGATAATATGGCCAGTTGGAAAGAAATTGTACGTAGTATTGCGCCTACATTAGGTACAGCTTTAGGTGGGCCCATGGCGGGTGCAGCGACTAAGTTTATCGCTGATAAATTAGTGGGAAAAGCAGAGGCTAGTGCGCAGGAAATTGAACAGGTAATTCTAGGCGCATCGCCGGAACAATTAGCCAAGCTCAAAGAAATCGATAACCAGTTTAAACTGGATATGAAGAACCTCGAAATTGATGTGTATGAGCTTGAATACAAAGATAGACATAGTGCAAGACAGCTATTTACAGTTAACATATGGCCTCAAATTGTATTGTCTACAGTGTTTGTATTGGGCTATTTTGGTGTATTGTATTTTATGATGCATACGGCTAACGGGGAAAACCCAATGCTTTCAAACCCAGTATTTACAACGATTTTGGGTGTTTTAACTGCGGCCATTCCACAAATATTAGGCTTCTGGTTTGGGTCCAGTTTGGGGTCAAAAGAGAAAACCAAAAGCATGACAGATGGTGCACCTAAGGCTTAACCATCTTTCTAGACGTTATGTCCAAATATAAGAGATTTTTAAGAAAAATCTCTTATATTGCCCCTTAAACCTCAGGCTATATGGATAGTCTAGAGGTTTCCCTTGCTGCAACCCTCGAAAGACCCTGATGGCAGTATAGGGTATACTGCCTAAATGAATATCGACAGTTTTGATCTGAATCTATTAGTTTGCTTTGATGCCCTAATGCGTGAGCGCAATGTGTCACGTGCCGCAGAGCAATTAAATATCAGCCAGCCTGCAATGAGCAACAGTCTTAAGCGTTTACGAAGTTTATTAGATGATCCTTTGCTGGTACGCACAACCAGAGGCATGGAGCCTACAGAAAGGGCTTTAGAACTTGAGCCCCTGATACGTCAATCATTAAGCTTTGCCGAAGCGGCATTATCACCTACCGATCAGTTTGTAGCCTCCTCAAGCCAACGCGTTTTTCGTATCATGGTGAGTGACTATGTGGAGGGAGCATTAATTTCCTCGTTGGTGAAGTACTTACAAGAACATGCTCCTAATATTACATTAGACGTATTAACGCTAAGTGATGCTAGCTTTCAGGACCTAGAAAAAGGCAAAGTCGACTTAGCCATTAATCGGTTTGATGACATACCTCAATCCTTTCATCAACGCTTAGTCTGGGAAGACAGTTTTTCCTGCTTAGTGAATGCTAAACACCCATTAGTAGAAGAGAATAGCTTAGAGCAATACCTAGCCTCAGGACATATTTGGGTGAGTAAAACAGGCATTGGTGTGGCTACGGGGATGACCCAAGATAATAGCCATAAACGCGGCTGGGTGGATGATGCTTTAGCAACGATGAATGTAGAGCGTAAAATACGCGTATTTACTCGTCATTATCAAATAGTGCCTTTGTTGGTTGATCGTACGGATCTTATTGCCACGTTACCGACTCGGGCAGCTCGATCTTATAGTTCCTATAACGATCTGGTGGTGGTAGAACCCCCATTTCCAATCAAGAGTATTGACGTTAAAATGGTATGGAGCCCATTGTTACATCACAATAGTGCCCACCAGTGGATTCGCCGAACACTGATGGATCTGGTTAAAGCTGACGTTTCCTAAAGGCTGTGAGTAAAAATAGCGGTATAAAATAATCGATAATAGTGATGCGCTATTGTCTGCAGTAAAGAGGAACATTAGGTCATGAATAAACGAGCAAAAACCCCCTGTATAGGTGTTTGTTCTACAGGTATCGGTGACGTTGTTTGCCGAGGGTGTAAACGCTTTGCTCATGAAGTTATCGACTGGAATAGTTATACCGAAGTGCAGAAGCAATTGGTTGTTGACCGATTAGATGATTTTCTGGTAACCATTGTTAGCCATAAAATTACCATTTTTGATGAAGCAAAGTTATTATCCCAATTAGAATATCAGCAGATTAATGTAGATAAAGATTTATCGCCATCTCGTTGGGTTTATGAATTGCTCAGAGTCGGTGCGGCTCAAATTCAAGATACCTCAGTTTATGGCTTTGAAATTAACCCCCAGTGGCAGCGTTTTTCCTTGGAAGATCTCAAGCAATTTCTTGATCAAGATTTTTATACGCTGTCGTCTGCCCATTATGAGCGCTACATTGCGCCCAACCATTCGTAAATTATTTATTCATTATATGAGATAGTAAAAATAGCTGTATGACCGATATCACACACATTATTGAATTTCTAGCGTGCGAGACCCCTCAAGCGTGGATTAACGACGCTTTAGATAATATTGATCTATTATTGATCGATCATGCGAATTGTGAAAAAAAAGCCGCTTCCACAGCCATGAACTTGATGTATCGCCATGTAGAAAATTATGAATTATTAAACAAAATGTCACGGTTGGCGCGTGAAGAATTACGTCACTTCGAGCAAGTCATTGCGATTATGAAAAAAAGAGGGATTGAATATCCTCATATTGAAGCCGCGTCTTATGCAGGACAATTGCGTAAGCCGATTCGTACTAGTGAGCCGCATAGGTTAGTCGATACACTCATTGTTGGTGCTATTATAGAAGCGCGTTCTTGCGAACGATTTGCTAAATTGGCGCCATTTTTAGATGAAACTTTGCAAAGCTTTTATCTGTCACTTTTAAAATCAGAGGCTCGTCACTATCAGGACTATCTATCGCTGGCGAAAAAGGCAGCAGGAACAGATATTAGTGACAGAGTCCAACTTTTTTTGGAACTCGAACAAAAAATTATCCTCGAACCAGGTGATGAATTTCGTTTTCATAGCGGTCCTCTTTGCCATCCTACTTCACAAGCGAGTATATAAAAATAAGTGAAGTGACTTTTTGAGGTACGTTAAGTGTTTATTCTTTTTACATACAAATAATTGGGAATCTCATGTCTAAGGCTCAATCGAAAAGTCCATTTTTGTCTTTACCTATGATCATTATATTGGTTGCTTTTGTGATCAGTATGATAGTGGGGGTGTTAATGTATTCAGGGCAGGGCAATGGACAGGTGCGTGAGAGATTGGAGTCATTGGGTTTTTACCTTTTTGCTCAGCCAAGGGTATTGTCGGACGTGCCACTGAATAATCTTAATGGAGAAACAAAACCTTTTGTCGATCATTTACAAGGGTGGCGTTTGGTTAACTTTGGGTATATGTTTTGCCCTGATGTTTGTCCTATTAATCTCGCCTTATTAAATACAATGAAAGTGGAATGGGAGCAGCAAGAGGCTACAGCTCCTCTTAATGTTATGCATATTACCTTTGACCCTGAAAGAGATACGCCTAAATTATTGGGTGACTATTTAGATTATATGAATCCCTCATTTTATGGACTAACTGGAGAACTCGCCGACATTCGTCGCATTACACAACAGTTTAATATGGTTTTTATCCATGAGGAGCCAGATGAAAATGGTCATTACTTTATTACGCACAGTGACTCGATGGCCTTGGTTAACCCTGAAGGACAGTATGTTGGCTTGTTTAAGAGCCCATATAATCAAGAGAAGATGATACAAGCTCTAAATATATTACTAAATAATCAATAGGTAGTGTGAACTGGCCTAATTTTTAGTGCCCGGAATGAGAATGCTTGGGATGCGACTGGCCAGGTTTGCTGCCTTTTGCTCTAATCAGTTGCGATGTTCCATCACTAAAATGAAGAGTTAATTCAACAAACTCACCTTCTTTAATGGGTTTTTGCAGGTTCATCACCATAAGGTGGTAGCCTCCGGGTTCAAAGTGGACAGTATCACGGCTCGCGATGTTGATTCCCTCACTCACTTCCTGCATTTTCATTAAGCCATTAGTCATTACATGTTCATGAATTTCTATATGATTTGAGACTTTACTTGTTACACTTGTCAGTGACAATACAGTATCACTGTCGTTGCGGAGATCAAAATACACCCCTGTTACCGGCATACCAGGTATAGTCGCGTTAATGCGTGCATGCATTACGCTAACAGGATCTGCATAGCTCAGATGGTGATATAGGCTGGTAACTAAAACAATGAATAAAGTGACAACTGAAGCGATCTTATTATTATTATTATGTTGACCCATGTAGGATAACCTCGATTATAGTAAAAGCCCTTATACTACCACTGGTGTTGCTTATCGCCAGTTACATTCGTTATTTTAAGGCGTTTTTTCCTTATGTTTGGGTACTTTCATACCATTTTATGTGTTTTTAGTGTTTAATGCGACCCTGTTTACTAGGGCCTGTTTGTTGTGTATCAAGCAGCGCTTTAATTGGCTACAGTAATGCTTATAGCTCTGGCTATAAGCGACCTAATTTATTTCGTAACTATTTCGTAAGAATGAGAATGTATATGTCAGATTTAGAATTAAACTCCACTGAAGAAAAAGCTTCCTATGGCATTGGTTTACAGATGGGTGAGCAATTAAGAGGGATGTTCGAAGGTGTCTCTATAGAAGCTAGCCTTGCTGGAATTAAAGATGCGTTTGCAGGTAATAGTCCTCAAATTTCCGGTGAAGATATCAATTCCGCTTTTTCGGTTATTCAGGAAAAAATGAAAGCGGTTCAAGAAGCTGAAGCTAAAACGCTAGCAGCTGAAGGTGAAGCCTTTTTAGCAGATAATGCTTCCCGTGAGGGCGTTCAAGTGACCGAATCAGGTTTACAGTATGAAGTGATTTTACAAGGTGATGGCGATATTCCGGTGGCGGCTTCAACGGTACGTACACATTATCGAGGCACATTGATTGACGGCACCGAATTCGATAGTTCATATAGTCGTAACGAACCAGCTGAGTTCCCCGTTGGTGGTGTGATTAAAGGGTGGACTGAAGCCTTACAATTAATGCCTGTTGGCAGTAAATGGAAGTTATATATCCCTTATAATCTAGCATACGGTGAGCGCGGTGCTGGTGGCTCAATTGGCCCTTATCAGGCATTAATCTTTGATATTGAATTATTAGCTATTGTTTAAGTAAACGATTCTACTGATACTATAAAAAGCCAGATCGTTTCGATCTGGCTTTTTTCTTTCCTCTCTAGTGATTAATTTAGACCAAATAGTAAGCGTTCTGGTGAATTGCGACTATGATTAATATGTCTAGGCTCTGATTATTTTCTTGATAATCACTTTTCCAGTTTTATTTTCTTTTTGCGATATATTACGGCCTATTTTTAAGTTTTTTACTTGGTAGAGAGTATTTTAATGTTGGATGTAGTTTCCTCTATTGATGCTATGTGGTTGATTTTTTGTGCATCTCTAGTCCTGTTTATGCAGGGCGGTTTTTTATGCGTAGAATCTGGACTAACGCGCAGTAAAAATTCTATCAATGTCGCTTTAAAAAACGTGATGGACTTGCTTATTGCGATTGTTATTTTTTGGGCGATCGGCTTTAGTGTTATGTTTGGAGGGTACGATAGCGATAATTCATTATCTTTCTTCCCTGATTTTTCATCACTATCCTTAGAACAAGCTAGTTTTTTCTTATTTCAAATGACATTCTGTGCCACAGCGGCAACGATTGTATCCGGCGCTATTGCTGAGCGGGCGCGTTTTGACGCTTATATACTGCTCACTATATTGGTATGTGTTGCTATTTACCCCGTTTTTGGACAATGGGTTTGGGGAGGTGCTTTAGGAGGAGACAAAGGCTGGCTAGAAACCAATGGTTTTGTTGACTTTGCCGGTGGCACTGTCGTTCATAGTGTGGGTGGGTGGGTATCTTTAGCCGCTATTATTGTTATTGGTCCGAGGCTCTGGCGCTTTCATAATATGGATCAAGATAAGGCACCTAGCGCCAGTAACTTACCTATGGCAATGTTAGGTATTATCTTTTTTCTTGTCGGTTGGATTGGTTTTAATGGGGGCAATACTTTAGGTATTGTTCCTGCCACATCTCATATTATTGCTAATACCTTAATAGCGGCCTCCGTGGGTGGTTTAGTATCGGTTGTCTTAAGTTATATCGGTTGGATATCGATTAATCCAAGCCATTCTTTACTTAACGGAATTTTATCTGGTCTTGTGGCAATTACTGCAGGGTGTTACGCGGTAACCACCGCAGAAGCCGCTTTGATTGGTGGTATTGGTGCTGTTGTTTGTGCGATAACGACACTCGTTTTATGGATGTACCAATTAGATGATCCAGTTGGAGCTGTGCCTGTGCACTTATCGGCAGGTATTTGGGGCACGTTAGCAGTGGGTTTATTCGGCGATCCGGAAATACTTGCCACAGGGCTTAACCAAACAGCACAAATCTTTGCGCAGGTGCAAGGTATTGTTATCTGTGGTGTTTATGTTTTTTGTGTATCGCTATTATTGTTATCCATTATTAATAAAATTAAGCCATTACGTGTGAGTCGAGAAGACGAAGAGGTAGGCCTGAATGTATCAGAACATAATGCCTCTACAGAGTTATACCAATTAGTTTCTTCTATGGAATATATGCGTGAGACAGGTGATTTATCCCAACGTGTTGATGTAGAACCATTCTCCGAAACCGGGTATTTAGCTCGTTGTTATAATCAGTTGATTGATGCATTGGAAGCAGCAATTAATCGTACGGCATTAGTCGTTAACGACATTAGGGATGCCGTGGTTACCTTCGATGCTAAAGGGATTGTAGAAAGTTTTAACCCTAGTGCGGAATATATGTTTGGTATTAACCAACAAGATATGGTTGGTCAGTCTATTGCTTGCATTCTTCACGAAAAAACACCTAATGAACTTGCTGAAAACCCTGACGATTGGGTATTGCGACTTGTTGAAGAACATCCGGATAAAACCCATGAAATGTTGGGGTGGAAGCAAAATGGGGAAAAAATGGTTGTTGAACTCAGTGCTGCGGGTAGTCAGACATCTAAAGGACTACAGTATACAGCGGTAATACGAGATATAACTGAACGTAAACAGATGGAAGCGCAAGTACAAAGCCAAACTCAGTTAGCACAGGTAACGTTGGAGTCTATAAGGGAAGCGGTAGTGACATGTAATAAAAGTACCGAGATTATCTACTTAAATCCCCAAGCCCAACATATGATTGGTTGTACCAATGAACAAGTCTATAAAAAAGCCATTAACGAAGTTATCCATCTTAAAACACTTGATGGTAAAGATATTGATATGGGTTTTTCATTATTATCATCTAACCCATTAGATCAAGATTTAATACTTTATCGCAAAGATAAAAAAAACTTTACGGTGATTTGCCGTTGGTCCTCTCTTAATGATGAAAATGGTGAAAATTCTGGTTATGTTTTAGCGTTGAGAGATGTGTCTAGATCTCGCAAGTTACAGAAACAACTTTCTTTTCAAGCAAAACATGATCCGTTAACGGGTTTGGTTAACCGTAGGGCTTTTGAGGCTGAAATTGATCGAGCAATAGCCTCGGCTAAACAGCATGGGAATGTGCACGTTTTATGTTATATCGATTTAGATCAGTTTAAAATTGTAAATGATACTTGTGGACATAAAGCCGGTGACGAATTATTAAAACAATTATCTAAAGTGTTATCTCTCACGCTTCGCCAGTCTGATACCTTGGGGCGTTTAGGTGGTGATGAGTTTGCAATACTCATGCATGGTTGTCGAGTGGAGAAGGGTATTCCTATTGCAGAGGCACTGCGTAAACAAGTGGAGGAATTCCGATTTTCTTGGAAAGAGCAACAGTTTTCTGTTGGTGCGAGTATTGGTCTTGTCGCTATTGATGATGCAACTAAAAATGTTTCAGAAATCATGGCCCAAGCAGATACAGCATGTTATGCAGCGAAAGATTTAGGCCGTAATAGAGTGCATGTTTATACACTTGATGATGTTAATGTAGCTGAGCGGAAAGGGGATATGCAGTGGGCTAATCGTTTGCGTAGAGCCATTGATGAGGGTCGCTTTCGACTTTATTCTCAAGTGATTAGCCCTGCAAAAGATGTGCACCAGACAGATCACTATGAAATTTTTGTCCGTATGGTTGATGATGACGGCAGTATTATCCCTCCAGGTGCTTTTATTCCAGCGGCAGAACGTTATGACTTGATGACCCATATCGATCGTTGGGTTATTAAAAACACCTTGTCATGGATGCGTGATATGCAAACAAAAGGACAGTTAACATTCCAATGTTCTATTAATCTTTCTGGCTCATCAGTGGGAGATGAATCCTGCTTAAAAGAAATTCAAGATGAGTTAGATAATAGTAGGGATATAGCCACTAAAGTGTGTTTCGAAATCACCGAGACAGCAGCGATGTTAGATACAGGTAAAGCTCAGGATTTTATCCGATGTATAAAAGATTTAGGGTGCCAATTTTCGTTGGATGATTTTGGTAGTGGTTTGTCTTCGTTCGCTTATCTTAAAAACCTTAATGTTGATTTTCTTAAAATAGATGGTGTTTTTGTAAGAGATATCCAGAATGATAAGATAGATAGGGCTATGGTTGATTCTATTAATACAATTGGACATGTAATGGGGTTAAAAACCATAGCAGAATTTGTAGAGAACGAAGGCGTTTTAAACGAACTTAATAATATGAATATTGATTATGTTCAAGGTTATTATGTTGGTAAACCTGTTCCTATTGAATCTATAGAAGATAGCAACTCTTAAACTTTCTATCTTTCTACAATTTTACGCTCTGCTGGAGGGTAGAGGAGTATTTCTATTCGCCTGTTCTCTTTTTGGTTGATTTTGTCATCAGCGTTGAATAACGGGCGAGTGCTACCAAATCCGATTGCTTGAAATTGTGTGGCTGGTAACCCGGTATCAATTAAATAGCGTACGGCAGCTGTTGCTCTTCCTGATGATAATTCCCAGTTTGTTGGAAACCTTTTTGATAGTAAAGAGGTGACGGGCTTGCTATCCGTGTGTCCTTCTATACTCACTAAATGTCTAGGGAAATCTTTTAACGTCTGTGCAATAAGAGAAAGTGTTTGTTGACCTTTCTGATTAATAACGACCGACCCCGATGAAAATAATATGGTGTCTTTCAAACGAATAACAGTTAGGCCATCCTCATATTGTTTAACTAGTTGATTTTTTTCAGAATGCAGTTTGTTATTCTCTGAGTTTAGCTGTTTTAGTTGCTGGTTGAGTTGATCTAAAGATTGCTGTTCTCTGGCTAATCGTTCTTCTAATGTTTCTATCTTTTCACTGTAGTTTTCAGTGAGTGAACGTTCATTTTCTAGCTGCTTTTGGGTCGATTGATACTTCTCCTTTAAAGAACCTGATAAGTCATTAAGTTTTGATATTTCTTGATTGTACTGCGTTTCATTTTCCGATAACTCTGTTTCTAGTGCTTGCTTTGTTTCTTTAAACTCGGTCTCTGTTCGTGTAATTTCAGATTGCAACGCTTTTGTGGTTTCCTGATATTGGTTTTCTATATCTGCAAGGTCTTTTTTCAGTTTTGTGGTAGTGGTATTTAACTCTTCTTGTGTCTGATCGCGATTTTTCACGGCTTCTTCTAAGTCATTTTTAACGGCTGCTATCTCGCCTTTTAAGCGTTCTCGTTGACGATTAAGGTTATATAATTCAGACGTTTGGTTATTAATAGAGTCTTCAGCTTCGTTGAGCTCCCTTTGAGTTGTGCGTAATATTCGCTTAGTCGAATCAAGCTGAGTTTGTAAGGAGGCGGTTTGTTCGTAACTGTCATAAAGAAAATAGCCAGAAATGCCTAGGCCAACTGCCAGTAGGCCGCTTAATACTATGTTTATTGAGCCATGTTGGAGAGATAAAGAGGTTGAGAGTTGTGTTTTCATGATCAAGCCTTGCATCTGGACATATATGTTAAGTCTAGCAAAGCTTACTGTTTTTGCTTTTTGCCGCTGTTATAGCTGTAATTGCAGGGTTGGCGGCAATGTAAACACTTGTTTTTTTGAGATAATGGGGCAGCTAAATTCCAATTCATAGGCTCTTAGTTGTAAATCTATATCTAAATCGAGCTGCTCTTGGGGACAATATAGCCTATCCCCTACGATGGGATACTGTATGGATGAAAGGTGTTTTCTTATTTGATGCTTTCTACCAGTGCTAATAGCTACCTGCAGTAAACTACGATCATTGTTGTGATCATAGAGGCAGCTTTCGATTGTCGAACATGCATTCTTACCATCAATGGGAGAGTCAATAGTTAGCGGCGTTCTTTCAGGATGTCCGTGAACAATAGCTTGATAAGTCTTTTTAATTTGTCTTTCTTCGAATAAGCGGCTAAGTAGTGCTGCACTTTTTTTGTTATATGCAATGAGCATGATGCCACTGGCTGCTTTATCAAGTCGATGTATCAAAAAGGTGGTACGTGTTGGTTGGTGATGTTGATTTATCCAACGTGTAATCGAACAATGGTCTCCCCATTTTGAACCATGAGATAACATTCCATAGGGCTTATTCCATATACCGTAATGCTCATTTTCGTAGATTAACGTAGGATGATTAGGTATTTGACTCAGTACCTTAGCATCATAGTATAAATAAAGTTTGCCTCCTTTAGGCAGTACTTTATTGGCTCTTCGAACAGGCTTAGCGGAGCGATATTGTTCAGGTGATTTTTGTAGCCACACAGCACCCTTACTCATTGCTTCTTTGAGTCGTTGTTTCGAAAGATCACAATGTTGTGATAGGCATTCAATAGCCGTGGTATTGGCCGATGATATTGCAATATCTAGCGTGAAGGGATCAGTAAATTCTGTCATAATAGCGCGTTTTTTGTTGAACCTATTTTAGCATTAATACTTTCTACTATCGATTATTTTTAAAGGTGTCGTTTGTTATGCCAACTGTTATAAAACCTGCTTTAAAGCCAGCTAACCCTAATTTTTCGTCAGGCCCCTGTAGTAAGCGCCCGGGTTATTCCTTGGACCAATTGGATGTGTCTACATTAGGTCGTTCTCATCGGGCGGCAGTAGGCAAATCTGCATTAAAACGCGCATGTGAAGATACTGCCGAATTATTGGGCCTACCAGAAGGCTATCGAGTAGGTGTAGTACCAGCTTCAGATACTGGTGCTGTTGAAATGGCGTTATGGTCACTACTGGGAGCTCGTGGAGTCGATGTTTTAGCATGGGAATCTTTCGGTTCTGGTTGGGTAACGGACATTACTAAACAACTTAAATTAGACAATGTGCGCAGTTTGATTGCGGATTACGGAAAGTTACCTGATTTATCCTCAGTGAATTTTAACAACGATGTGGTATTTACTTGGAATGGAACTACTTCCGGTGTAAAGGTACCTAATGGTGATTGGATTCCTGATGATCGAGAAGGTTTAACCATCTGTGATGCTACTTCTGCCGTTTTTGCTATGGACATGCCCTGGGAAAAGCTAGATGTTATTACGTTTTCTTGGCAAAAAGTATTAGGAGGAGAAGGTGCCCATGGCATGTTGATCCTGAGCCCTAGAGCCGTTGAGCGTTTGGAAAACTATACCCCAGCGTGGCCTTTACCAAAAATTTTCCGTATGACCAAGGGTGGTAAGTTAATCGAAGGTATTTTCCGCGGTGAGACAATCAACACCCCATCTATGTTATGCGTAGCTGACTATTTAGATGCTCTAGATTGGATTCGTCATATTGGAGGAGTCGGTGTTGCTATCGAAAAGTCGCAAACCAATTTCAGAGTCATTCAAGAATTTGTTAATCAGCACTCTTGGATACAATTTTTAGCGCCGGACCCAGAGTTACAATCGAATACCAGTGTCTGTTTATCTATTGACGCTGATGCTGATCAAGTAAAAGCAATGATCAAACTACTGGATAGCGAAGGTGTCGCATATGATATTGGTGCCTATCGTGATGCACCTTCAGGTTTGCGTATTTGGTGTGGCGCCACAGTTGAAGCAGATGATTTACAAAGTTTAATGCCATGGTTGTCATGGGCATATCAAACAGTGACGAGTGAATAGTATTTCTGAAATAAAAGGGCGTCATAGTCTATGACGATAAATAATAACAATTAAATCAAGTAAGTGATAAATAGAATGTATCATATCAAAACATATAACAAAATTTCTCCTAAAGGTTTAGGTCGTTTTCCAAACGAAAAGTACCAAGTATCCGATTCTCTAGAAAGCCCCCAAGGTATCGTGTTACGTAGTCATAAGTTGCATAACGAAGATATCCCTGACACTTTATTGGCAGTGGCTCGTGCAGGTGCAGGCGTTAATAATCTACCTGTAGATGAATATACTAAAAAAGGAATCGTGGCATTTAATACCCCTGGAGCGAATGCTAATGCCGTTAAAGAGCTGGTGTTAACTGGTATGTTGTTGGCCTCTCGTGGAATTGTTGATGGTATGTCTTATGCTCAAGGATTGACGGATATCGATGACGCTGCTGTTATGCATAAACAGCTAGAGGCAGAGAAAAAGCGCTTTGCTGGTTCTGAATTGTTAGGTAAAACCTTAGGTGTTGTTGGTCTTGGTGCTATCGGTTCGATGGTGGCAGATATGGCTCTATCACTAGGTATGAAAGTCTTGGGATATGATCCAGCGCTTTCTGTCGAAGCTGCATGGCGTTTACCCAGTCAAGTTACAAAGATGGATAATTTGGCTAGCCTTATGGCTAACGCTGACTTTATTAGTTTACATGTACCTGCAATTGAGCCTACGTTTCATTTAATTAATGATGAAATGTTAGGCCATGTTAAAACCAATGCTGTATTGCTTAATTTTGCCCGAGAAACTATTGTGAACCCAGAAGCCATAGTTAGGAGTTTGGATAATTCTGGATTGGGCAAATATATCTGTGATTTTCCTGAGCCTTGTCTGCTGGGGAGAAATGATGTGATGGCGATGCCGCATATTGGCGCCAGCACTCTTGAAGCCGAAGAAAACTGCGCTGTTATGGCTGCGGATCAGCTGATGGACTACTTGGAAAACGGCAATATTAAAAACTCAGTGAATTTTCCCGCTGTAGCAATGGATAGAGCAGGCGAGTGCCGCTTAACATTTGCTAACCATAACGTCCCGGGAGTTTTAGGCGAAGTGCTGTCGGTATTTACTAATTCTCAGGTAAATGTTGTTGACATGGTTAACAAAAGCCGTGGTGATATTGCTTACAATATTATTGATCTTGAAGAAACTCCATCACAGGAAGTGATTGACTCTATAAGAACTCTGGAGCACGTTGTTGGGTTACGTCTTTTATGTGCTTAGAGTAATCCAAACAACTTATACATCTACAGAATATGGATATTCTGTAGAGCCAAAAGACGGTGTAGCGGAGTATTATTGGTGTGATCTAGTGTCGTGCAGAGTGCGATCAGATATAAATCTAAAGATGGGGGCTCTCTATTTATTCGCATTAAGAAATTTTAAATACTCTTGGTATTCAACAAAGTCTTTATATTCCTTGC
>JAHDEM010000006.1:4386-69351 GCA_020628895.1 Candidatus Endobugula sp. | reverse complement strand
GCATTAAGAAATTTTAAATACTCTTGGTATTCAACAAAGTCTTTATATTCCTTGCTGTTACTCTCCTTTGCCTTTTTCCACTCATCAAAAGTCATCATGCCTTCTTTCCACTCAACAGGTGCTGATTGGGGGGATGAGATATAAATCACCTGTGGTTGGGTGTTGATTTTCTTCTTAGAGCCCAGAGGCTTTTTATTCGCTAAAATTTGATCTACGGTTGGATCGTCGACAGCAGTATAGGGTTTACCGCTGCAAGCAGCTATTACAAGGGTGCTAATAAAAAATAAGGAGTTAAATAAATACTTTTTCATGATTTTATTTGTTGCTCGTTCGAAAAAAGAAAGGCCAGATAAATCTGGCCTTTCTGCTTAAACCAATCTCTTTAATCTAAGATTAGAAAGATTTGCTAAGCTGGAAGCGTAACCAATCTGTTGCATTAGCTGTAGGTGTTTTAGTTTTCTCATATCGGAAATCAACACCTAGACCAGCCCATGAAGTACCTAGGTCGATACGGGTTACTTTTTGGTCGCCTGCAGTGCCGCCAGCAGCATCTTCGTCAGTTGCGGTGATACCCCAAGACCAAGAGCTAGCACTACCGCTGACTTTAACGGCTGTACCATCACTATCAGCAGTTGTTGAAGCTGAGTTATGGTCAATGTCCCAAGTGTGAGCAGCTACAGTAATGCCACCTAGATCAATTTTACCACCAAAGATGGTGTTATCTTGTTCTGCAGCAGAGTTAGGACCAGTACCATCGGTACCAAAAGTAGCACCAAGTGTTACAACACCAACACTAAATTCTGCACCAAGACCAAAAAGATCAGCATTTGTATCTGGAGACCAGATAGCGCCAACGTTTACACCACTGAATGAACCTGTGTATCCCCATGCTGCACCTGATCCTAAGTGTGGGTTAGCAGCGTAGATATCGTTTGCATATTCACCAAATTGAACATCATTAGCTTGACCAAATTTCACATCACCGAAGTCACCTTTAATACCAACACCAACATTGTCAGAGGTTACAAGTCCGCCGCCCAAATTAGGTCCATTACCGCTTTGGAAAGTAGTTGTATTGTTAGTGCTATCTGTAACATCAGTATTTTCTGTATCTAGACGGTATGTAGCATAAGTTGTGTAGTCACCTACAGTTTCTTCAGCAGAAACAGCGATACGAACATCACCACCTTCGATGCGTTTTTTCTGAGCAGTAGTGTCAGAAGAAATATACTGTTGAATTTGAACAACACCACCAACTTTAACTTCTGTAGCAGAAGCTAGTGAAGGTAGAGCCATAGCGATTGCAAGACCGCTTAATAATAATTTTTTAGACATATTCTTTCTCTCTCAATAGTTATGTTTTTGAAGTTCAGAACTTACGTTCCTTAAATAATGGATGCCCCATAAGAAACGCAGGGTGGATGTTAATCTAATTATTAGCGATAAACAAGACCTTTTATGCAAGTGATTAGAAACATCAAGATATGTCTAATCTTCCAGTGTACATAGGCTCCAGAGGCATAACCGCTAATCAGTGTAGACAATATTCTGAAAAAAGGGTGTTTTTATACAAAATTTAATGTATTACATGAACTTTTGTATGTTATTTGCTCATAAATAGGCTTTTTTGCATAGTTTCGTTACGTAAAGGGAAGGTGTTTTGCTGATTGTCGGAAAAGTAGTGCTCCAATGTACGCTCTACAACAGTAAAGGCAAGGTTATCCCAAGGTATTTCTTCTTGGCTAAATAATTTAACATCTAGAGACTCTTCACCAGCACAAAACGACAAATCAGTTAGTTGTGCTTTGTAAAAAAAATATACTTGATTAATATGAGGGAGGTTAAATAATGTGTATAGATGTTCTATCTGTAAATTCGCATTGGCTTCCTCCCTAGACTCTCTTGCGGCACCCTCTTCGGTTGACTCGCCATTTTCCATAAAACCAGCGGGTAAAGTCCATTTTCCATAGCAGGGCTCAATCGCTCGCTTACACAAGAGTACTTTATCCTCGTAGATAGGTAGACACCCGGTAATAATCCGAGGATTTTGGTAATGAATGGTCGCACATGAATTGTTTGTGCAGACAAACCTTTCTCTATTATCCCCCTCTGGGATAGATAACGCGACGTTTGCGCCGCAAGTACTGCAAAATTTCATAATAATGGCCGTTTTTACTATCTAGCTCGTTATAAGATGAGGTGCAGATCATAGGGGATTGTTGTGGTCGAGTCTATGTAAGAGTGTTGTGTCGGGTTACAAAAGTTAGTGCAAAACAGATACTACAGTGGCCTTTTGTAAGTTGAGCGTGTTTTTCTAGAGAGGGGTAGGGCCTGTAAACAAGAGTAGGGTTGGTTTAATTTAAGACAGCTGCTAGGTTGGGGCACCATACCTAGCGTAGCCGAGAGTTTTAGTTGAAGAACTTCAAAATTATTTCAATTTAGTTTGATGGAAAGGCAAGAATATCTGCTACTTTGCCGCCTTTATAATCGATACCTGAATTGTGTTCAGCAACCTCCCTAATAGGGTCGTTCAAGCCTGATACTTGATTCATCCAGCCTCTAAGCTCAGCAAATGATTCATGCATCATTTTGCTGATTTTCATACATGAGCCCATGGGTGAGTCTGTATGTATTTGACGTTGAGCATCGATTTGAAACTGCAGTCCTCTCAAACGTGTTTGATGTGATGGATCTGCATTATTAATAATGAGGTCAACATGCTTTTGGCGCAGTGCTTCCAATGCTTCAGGGTCGTTTTGAGCTAATGTGAGTAGCTCATCAAAATTGGGTAAATCGGACACAATGTTTTCTCCTATCTCAGTGTTTGTACTTGAGACCCCCATCTCAAACTTCGGTACATCCAGTGAGTGTTAATTGTTCTTGTTTGTACATTTATTATACTACAAAAAAAACTTTGCTATGTTGAGAGCTGTTTCTAGAATAATTAGTTATTAGAATTGATCGTTTTTTGATCTCTTTGATATTTTTTTGGCGATTAGGAGGCTTTTAGCTTGTATTTCATCGTTGAAATACGTCATATTGACGTTTTAGGCAGTAAAACACGTTATAACTAAAATTTTATATGTAGTACGAGAACCATCACTTTGAACAGTGTCTTTTACCAGAAAGTCGCATCTACTTTAGTCCCTCGATCAGAAATAGTGCTCCCAGATACTTCTAGTGCCTACGCATCGGTACTTGTGCCGTTGATATCTATCGATGGTCAATGGCACATATTGCTCACTATGCGGGCGACTAGCTTAAGGCATCATGCAGGAGAGGTTGCTTTCCCCGGAGGGCTCTGGGAAGAAGGTGATAGAACTCCGGTTGATACCGCACTAAGGGAAGCTGAGGAAGAAATTTCTCTTTCCAAAGATAAGGTCTGTGTATTAGGTGGCTTGGATGAAATGAGCACACGCTTTATGGATAAAGTAAGGCCTGTTGTAGGAGTTGTTGATTCTAGTGCTCAGTTAGATGCCAATAGAGACGAAATTGGTTCTATTTTTACTGTTCCAATCGATTTTTTTATTGCAGATAAGCGTTTGCGCACGGATATCTTTATGAAAACCCTCGGTGGGGAGCCTGTTGAGCATTGGATTCCTGCTTATCAGTATGGCCAGTATGAGATATGGGGATTTACAGCAGGTGTAATATTGCAGTTAATTAATCGGTGTTTTTCTGCAGGCATATCCCGTGAAAACCCAGCAGGCGAAAAGCAGTGGTTCTAGAGGTGGTTTAAGGAGTGTTTAGATAAAGATGATGGTTGATAAGCCTAATTCGGCCCTAGAGGTGGTGGTTGAGTCACCCTGTGTTTCGGTATGTACATTGGATGTAGATGATATCTGTACTGGGTGCTTTCGTACACGCCGTGAAATTAGCCAGTGGCGCGACTACAGCAATGAGCAGCGTGAAAAGGTGCTATTGCGTATTCAGCAGGATGTTGATAAAAACTATAGTTAACTATTGTGTTAAATCTGTCCTGATTGTCCAGCTTATTCTTCTTCAATCACTAACAACTTTACTCTAGCCGCTTCAATCATGGTGCTAGACAGTGTTTGAGTTTCAAATCGGTAATTATTCGCGATAATAAAGCTGATATGTCCCTTAGGAATTGTTTCAAGGTACTCCACCATCAGGCCATTTAAGGTTTTTGGGCCATCTGTAGGTAGCTCCCAGTCTAGAGAACGGTTGATATCTCTGATGGAGGCACTGCCCTCAATTATATGCCAACCATCGTCAAGTTCTTTAATATCAGGTTGTTGTGCTTCGGCAATATTGGTTGTGAAATCACCTACAATTTCTTCTAGTAAGTCTTCTATTGTGACTAAGCCTTGAATCTCACCATACTCGTCAACAATCAATGCCATGCTATGCTTTTGTTTCTGGAAATTCAGTAGCTGTGTGTGAAGAGGCGTACTTTCTGGCACAAAATAGGGCGACCCCATGTATCGCCTGATGTAGGAGTGTATGCTCTTTTGTATATCGCCATCTTCTAATAAAAAGCGGGTGCTATAACGCAAATGGAAGATGCCTACAACATTATTTATATCGCCTTCATAGACGGGTATGCGGGTGTAATTAATTTGTTTAAGCTGATCAAAAAGTTGTTCTGAACTGTCCTCTAAATTGATACCTATCATCTCACTACGTGGGATCATAATATCTTCAACAGACGCTTTTTCCAGATCGAGGATGTTCAGCAACATATCCTGGTGTTGGTCGGGTATAAGGTCGCCTGCTTCATTTAACACTGTGCGTAATTCATCTGGGTGCAAATGTTCGGTAGTATTTGCATGTGAGGTATTTACCCCTAATGCCTTAGCGAGGCCGTTAGATATATAGTTTACTAGCCAAACAGCGGGGTAAAGAATGATGAGAAGAAAACGCAATACCCAACTAAATGGAAATGCGACTTTTTCTGGATAAAGGGCCGCAATCGTCTTAGGGGTAACCTCTGCAAAGATAAGCACTGCCAGTGTTAAGAGGATACTGGCTGTCCAAACAGAATCTTCCCCGTACAGTCTTAAGGCTATTAGAGTCGTCAGTGCGGCAGCAAAATTGTTTATCAGATTATTGCCAATAAGAATCATGCCTATAAGGCGATCTGGTCGTCGAAGCAATGCCGCTGCGCGAATAGCCCCTTGGTGGTGTCTTTTTTCGAGGTGTCTCAAACGGTATCGATTTAAAGACATCATCGCTGTTTCGGAGCTAGAAAAGAAAGCTGATAGTAATATGAGTATGCCTAGGGCACCAAATAAAATGCTCAACGGAATGTCGTTCAAAAAGGGACTGACCTCATTGCAGTACCTAGGCCAACCCTAGGTGTAATTAATACAGGGACGGATATGTTAAAGCGTTTAACTATTTTGGCAAGTTTTTGTTGTTATTTTCTTGATCGATGATATTGGGTATCCAGTTAGTATGAGCAGGCCCTAGGTTGGTTGGCCCACGGATGATGCTTTGACCTGCTTGTCCAGATTGTGGTGGATGCGTTCCAGAGCTCGAGCAAAAAGTGGTTTGGCATTACCATCAATAACAGTGGCCTTCTCAGACAAAATATCCCTTGCAAACTCCAAGCGTGTCAGCATCATCACTTCTTGGCTGCTTTGATCAATTAGCACATATTTGCGGGATTCTGCGTCAAATCCTGTGACTTTTAAACGTGACTGTTTGTTGTACTCAATCCATGTACCAGGCTCTATCAGCTTGATATAGTTCATTACACGCTCTTCTTCTGGTGTCGGCGTATCTGGTAATACGGGTTCTGATGGATTTTCGGAATTGTTGCCGGAGCTGCTACTCACTTTGGTTGTAGTCGTTTTGATAACCTCCTTGTTGAGAACACTGTTTTTGAGTTCGTCGAGCTCTTCAAGTATAGAGGCGGATTTTGATTGGTTGTAGGCAACGTTAATTAGGCCTTCCTTCACCTTCTCAATAATTTCATCGAAGCCTTCAGCTAACCTAGAGGAATCCTTTACCTGTTTTATTGAACAATAGGTAATCAGATTGTCGATAACGGCAAGTGCACTTCGCCATTGCTCTGAATCGGTTCCTTGTTTAAGTTGCGTAAAAGTTAAATACGTAAACCAAGGTGATAACAGGCTAATAATAGAGGATGGGACTTTTCGTCCCTCTATGCGTTTTTTGATTTCTTGTCGAGCAATAGCCTTTGCTTGTTCGTGTTTTTCTTGGCCTTGCTTTTTCTCGATACTGTTACGTTCCCTGAGATTATGCATATGACTGACGCGTTTTTTGAGTAAGTTAAACTCCATTAGTAACTCTGCGAATAGCGTAACATCATTCTTAAATTCTTTTATTGCTCTTTGTACAACGCGTTTAATTTCATTGTACATGTCGTACTGTGCCGTACCATCATGGTTGACCCAGTTAGCCCCAGCTTCGGCTAGGCTATCTAATAACATACGTGATTTATGTTCTTTGTTTTCGAAAAAGTCCTCATCTAAAAAAGCGAGTTTTAGGAATGGAGTATGCAAATGGCTTAATAGGGTTTTAATGGAATCGGGTAGGTTCTCGTCAGATAAAATATATTCGAATAACATACCAACCATATCAATGGTGTACATATTTTTCGCATTAATTGCACCATCGGGAGAAGCCTGATGGAGCTGGTTGTATACTCGTGCACTATTTTCTGCGATGTTAGTCGGTATGGTAAGAACATCATCCTGATTGTTGTTGGAGAAGAAGTGCGCTGTCGCTGCCGAATTTTGTACAGCCTCAACGGCTTCTATAATCTGTGACTCATCGAATACCACCGGAACAGACTGTGATTGATTCGTTTGTGTGGGTGTTTCGTTAGCCTGAGCGCTGCCGGTGTTTTCTATATTATTGGTAGCACCTGTCTGGTTAATATGGCTCTTTTGTGAAATAGGAACAGCAGCCTCATCACTTCCGATATTTCGAGCACGTTTAAGTAGGTTGCGAATAGTATTGACCAAAGGTAGTTGTGATGAACCCTCTGGACTTGCTATTCCGGGGTCTTGAAGTCCTTGCGCGGGAGCATCGCCTTCATCAGCAATGTTATGTGCCTCCTCGTTTTCTGCACTATCATCTGCTGTGTTTGAACCCGAAGAAGCTGCATTTTCAATATGATGACTTTGTTGTTTTTCATAACGGATTTCAGGCAATATATTCTTATTAATGAAAAACGCGTTGACTTTATTGAGCAAGGTCGGATATGAGTGCTGAATAGTGTTGCAAAGTACTTTATAAATAATAAGTTTACTATCAATATCTAATGTGGTTTCTTTCAGGCCTGATCGTAATGCAACAAAAAACTGTACCGCCGCGAGTGGGTTATTGCTTTCATCCACCGGGATGTTTTTGTTGATATATGTCAGCCTTTGTTGGAGTTGCCACAGTTTTTCTTTGTGCTCTGTGTTAACTTCAGAAGAGAGAGTGCTAATGCAAATCGTTTCTTCTAATATGCGGTCATCAACAAGAGACCAAGCTTCATTATGAAAATCATTTTCCCTAATATGTGTGGCTAGCTCATGGGCTTTAAATAACTCGAAGCCCTCACCAATTTTCGAGACCAACTGCTCTTGTATAGTGCGTTTGCTTTTACGGAAGATATTGGCGTTTTCAAAGCGGTTCATATACATCTGATTATTCGATGCATTATTGATCTGCTGTTCAAACTCTTTCTCGGTTTCGCTAATAAATTCTCGGCATAACTTGTCGATCGACTCTGTTGCTAATTGGTAGCACTCATCAATAAGTTGGTGGTAATTGTCTAGCTCAACCATTTTTTACTCTAGTTATTATTGAAGGTTATTCGTACTGCTGTTATCAGCACAATTTATTTAGGGTAATGGCAGTATATCGTTACTTCTATGGCGAAAACCACGTGGCAATTTATACTAAAATGACTTCTAAAGCGAGTTTGCTGCCAAAATAGGCGAGCATTAGCATACAAAAACCGCCTAATACCCAACGAATAGCTTGGTTTCCTCTCCATCCCGATTTCACTCTCCCCCATAACAATATCGAGAATATTATCCACGCCATTATGGAGAGTGCTGTTTTATGAGTTAAATGCTGTGCGAAAATATTTTCAATGTAGAAAACACCTAACAATATTGCACAAGTTAACAAAATTACCCCTATCCATAGTAACTCAAACATTAATGATTCCATGGTTTGTAAGGGGGGGAGGTGCTTGATAAGGCCAGATGGCTGATGATTCTTGAGGTGGCTATTTTGCCAGTGCAGTAATAACGCTTGTAATACTGCCATTGATAATAAGCTGTAGGCAATGATGGACAGAATAATGTGCAGGCTGATCCCTTTGGGAACATTGCTAAGTAGTGCCTCATTATTCGTAGAGTGATCGGCAGTAACAACAGTCGTAATAAGAGATAGCACTGTGATAGGGAATAGTAGAATAAACAGATTGTGTAGAGGCTTACGCAAACTGCTAATAGCAACAATGATATTGATGCTGAACATCATTAGAGCAAATACTTTGTCTATACCCAGATAAAAGCCTTCTGGTTGAACCATGATGGCATATAAACCAATGCCATGGCACAGAATTGCTGAACCGGTCAGCATCCCTAAGGTGTTGTGCTGCAAATTCTGGCGCTTCTTAAGTAAGCTAAATAGGTAAGCTGTAGCACCAATATAAATCATTAATGCAGCAATAATAAACCCAGATGTTGTTACCATAAGATATATACTCTAGTGTAAAAGTACGTTCTGCGAAGCCGTAGTGTGGCATAGCGCGACATGAAAAAGAAGTACTAATCGAACTGTGTAAAAAATAACGATATTCGCAGCTAAATTCTGTATTTTAATAGATATTGGTGCTAGATTTATAGTGATACACGTAACATATTTACACATTATGCGTTTTATGTGGATACGTAAAACGCTAGCGGGCGAGTTTTGATTCTATGACAGATCATAAAGCACTAAGTATATTATTTGTAGAAGATTCCGAAGATGATGTTGAGTTAACATTGTCAGAATTGTATCGTTCCGGCTATAAGGTCAAGGCACACCGTGTTGAAACAGCCGAAGACATGCAAGCAGCATTAGATAGCCAATCGTGGGACGTAGTCATTAGTGATTACAAAATGCCACAGTTTAGTGCCGAAAAATCTTTGGCCCTCTATAACCGCAATGATGTAGATATTCCTTTTATTATTATTTCCGGCGTTGTGGAAGCTGAAGACGTTGTTTACTTATTAAAACAAGGTGCTCATGATTTCCTAAACAAGAGTTCTCTGGCAAGACTCGTCCCCGCAATAGAGCGAGAATTAAGAGAATCTGAGTTACGCAAAGCTCAACGGCAAGCAGAACAAAAAGTCAGCATTCTGTCTTTGGCTGTGGAACAAAGCCCCGTTTCCGTGGTTATTATTAACCCAGATGGTCTTATCGAATATGTTAATCCCAAATTTGAATCGATCACTGGGTATAGTGCGGATGAAGCAGTAGGTAGACCATTTGGTTTTACCGTCATGCAAGAAGATGAGCAGGGGAGTGGGGAGCTCAATATCAGTGATTTATGGCAATCGATTAAAAAACAGGGTAATTGGGGTGGTGAGCTTTGTAATGTCCATAAAGACGGTATGTTGTATTGGGAATATGTCAATGTTTCTTTATTGGATGACGAAGAAGGCAGTACGACTCATTTCATATCTGTTCAAGAGGATATTACTGCACGTCGGTCATACGAAGAACAATTGCGAAGGCAGGCTCATTACGATGAGTTGACTGGTTTAGCTAACCGAACGTTAATGATGAATCGCCTCAAAGAAGCCATCGAATATAGTAGTCACCATAATATATCTACCGCCCTGCTGTGTATTGATTTAGATAACTTTAAAAATATCAACGACAGCTTAGGCCATGTTGCAGGTGATCAATTAATTGTACAGGCAGCCTCTCGTTTAGCCGCTTGTACCAAGAAAACCGATACTTTAGCCCGAATGGGCGGTGATGAATTTGTAGTTATACTGCCTAGGGTTGAAGATAACTTGCTCATACAAAGTGTTGCTGACAGAATTATGGACGTTTTCAGCAAACCTTTTATTATGCACGAGCAAGAATATTTTGTGACGGCAAGTATTGGCGTTGCTAAATTTCCCGAAAATAGTACAGAGCCCCACGTACTATTACAAAATGCAGATTTAGCTATGTATCAAGCTAAATCGTTGGGTCGTAATCAATGTCAATTCTTTGATGAAGAGATTAACCGCAAGTTGCAAAATCGTATGGCTATAGAGAGTGCCTTGCGCGGCGTTGAATTACGTGATGAGCTTGAGCTGTTCTATCAACCGATTATCGAGGGTAAAACTCGCCGAATAGTCTTGTGTGAGGCCTTATTACGCTGGAAGGGGCAAGATGGGCGTTACGTGTTCCCCGATGAGTTTATTCCTGTTGCCGAAGAAACTGGTTTGATTAATCAGTTAGGTGCTTGGGTGATACAGCAGGCTTGTAAAGATCTACAGCATATTCATCGTCACATAGATAAACAGCTAAAATTTGCTGTGAATATTTCCCCAAACCAATTGCAAGCAACAGATTTTTCTCGTTTTGTTGAAGAGCAGACCAGCATCTATAATATCGATGTCAGCAAACTAGAACTTGAAATTACAGAAAGTGTTTTACTCAATGACCTAGGAGAAACGGATAAAAACCTCAAAACTCTATGTGAGGACGGGTTTAGTTTATCAATCGACGACTTTGGGACAGGTTATTCCTCATTGGCTTACCTTCAGCGTTATCCTTTTTCTAAACTGAAAATTGATCGTAGTTTTGTCAACCAAATCGAAGACAATAAAAATGCGGCAAAATTGACGGATACCATTATTCAAATGGCTCATAGTCTAGGTATGGATGTGGTTGCAGAAGGGGTAGAAACTAAAGAACAGTTAGCCTTTTTAAACGAATGTAATTGTGACCTTATGCAAGGTTATTATTTTAGTCGCCCTGTTCCTCTAGATCAGTTACTTGAACTGTTGTCCGAAAACCAATCGCAGGTCGTTGCGTTTCCGCATGTTTCCCCTGTGAAGCATTAGGGTTTGTCACCCTGCATAGTGAATACAGGGTGTGGTCTTTTTCCATGTTAACTGGGGTTTATAATCTCCCAGTTTAGTTTTCGAGCATATTCTTCCAAATCAGTTTGGCCCGACACCACTTTAGGTGAACCAACAGCCTCTAGCATAGGTATGTCAGAAATGTCATCACCGTATGCAAAGCACTCCCGAGCGTCACTATTTTGTTTTTCTAAAAATGTTCTTAAGGCTTCAGCTTTACCTAACCCTATTGTCTGAGGAGGGATGATTTTACCTGTAAATGAGAAATTATCTTTTTCTAAGTTGATGCACAATATATGATCAATGCCTAAGTCTTCAGCTATTGGCTCTAATAACTGCGAAAAGGAACCAGATACAAATACGCATTTAACACCGTTGTATTGGTGGCTTTTAATGCGATCGATAATGTTTTTATTATAAAAAGTATCCTCGTTACGTATATTGGAGTCAAACCATAGTTTACATGCGCTAGCAATTTCGGTTACCGATAAATTTTTAAAGTACGTGTAATAGCTAGCATTTTTCTCCTCTCTTGAAACATCTGAGTTTAGTAAAATATCCATATTCGTATTAAAAGTTTGTTCTAAGTTTTTATTTGGATAATGAGAAAAATAAAACTTAATGAAACTGAACATACTTTTAATGGATATTACAGTTTCATCTACATCAAAAAAAGCATATTGCTCTCTAGTGGTTGAAGAAAGGCTATGCATGTGTCGCCTCCTGAATATGTGTGTTATGAATTAAATGTGCCATATGTTGCTCTAGAGATTGATTTGCAAGTCGTGATTCCATTGACGAAATGCGTTTATTACCCATGATGGTCATTTCTAAAGAGAATGATGCTGATTTACTACCGCATTGCATAACATCCATATCCATAACGGCATATTGCTTTTTTGGGTTACTAATATCTATTTCTCTAATAGATACAGAAAGTGTTGCAGGTAATGGGAAGGCAAATCTATTATAGTGAACATCCATATGATTGAATATAAAGTATTTATCCTCATTACTATCGTCAAAGTAAAATTTTTCAAATATAGCTAAATACCCTTGTCTAGAAGCTTCTAGTAAAACCATCCCTTGTACATGCAGACCTGTTTGGTGATCATTCATCATTTCACAATTTTCATCTATTAATATCTGCATATTAAATTGATCCTTAGATATCTGTTTTGGATCTGAAATTAGAATGTTTTCCCTTTTATGTTTATGTGTATGCCTTTTCGGTGCTCTTCTAGGCAAGTTGACCCAGAGGCTAAAGTCAAAAAGGTGTGCGTTCTTTGATATCTTTGCTAGTATTAATATGTTTGCAATGTCCTCGTCGCTAAAGCCTTGCCCTGGTATTAGATGTATCTTTTGTGCTGTAGAAAAAATTGTATCATCAGCATGTAAAAGGCGATATAGCTCTGTCTTTGTAATCACATCTTTGTGTGTTGCAAAATTATGAAATTTATCAGAAACGACTAGTAGAATTTTGTCTAACATAATATGTACCCCAAATTGAATTGATTAACTTCACGCCGAAAATTGGTCTTAAATTGATCAGTGCGTGAGGCTTACAATAGTGACATCAGGAGGTATTCTTTAATAAGGAAATTATTTATGGATTTGCATGATGATGAATTATGCGACAATATTTGGTGGGTATATCTATGAATAATAATGAAAATTAAGAGGTGCTCTAATGAATTTGCAGAGTCTAAAGAAAAAAATGATTATGAATCTTGGTTTATTGATTTTATTGATTCCAGTGAGTGGTCAAGCAACAGATTTAAAGCTAATAAGCATTGATGTAGTTCCATGGGCTTATTACGATAAGCAACAAGGTCAATATACGGGAATATTTCCTGATTTGGTGCGTGAATTAGAAAAGCAAACAGGGTACGACATTGAAATAACCTTAACTCCATATGTGCGTATTAATCGAGAGCTGGAAGCAGGAAGGCAAGACTGCACTATGCTTATCACAGAAAAAGAACGAGCAAAAATTACACATCTAGGTGAATTGGTTTTTGATATGCCTTTCGGTGTCATTCCTGCCAAAGAGCGAAACTTAGTGAAATATGAAGATTTATATGGCCTAAAAATTTCTGTATTGCGTTCTCTTAATATCAGTGAACGGTTCACTAATGATCGAGATCTTCAAAAAGAGTTTGATACAGGCTACAAGATGGGTTTAAATAAGATAAAGCATGGTCGTCTAGATGCAATTGCTGGCGCTATCCCGACCATTCAGCACCTTGCTAAAGAAGAAGGTATTTCAGCTTTATTAGGTAAGCCATTATTGCTTAGCGCAGTACCCATTTATCTGCAATGTTCAAAAAAATCAACAAAGACTGATTTAATTAAGAACATAAACTCTGCAATGAAAAGGATTAGAGAAAGCGAATCATTAGACAAGATAGTCAGTAAACACTGGGACGCAGAACTAGAATTGTAAAGTTATTTTAAACACTTTCTGTTTAGCTCTAAAAAAGTACATACAGGGTTAGTCATGGTAGTAATTAGGATATTGCTTATTGGTTGCCTGTTGGCTCCGCTACTTTCGAATGCCGATGAGTTAAAAGTTATTACCATAAATACATACCCTTGGGCTTATCATGATGATCAACATAATAAATATTTCGGTCTTTTCCCAAGCATAATATCTGAGATTGAGACGCGTACAGGCTATAAGATTAAAATATCATTAAGTGACTTTTCTTTTGCTAGGATCGACAGAGAATTGAGAGCTGGACGTCAAGATTGCTCAGTCAATATATCCATAGTAGACGACAATAGGGATTTTGTTATTTATGGTGAAACGCTCATAGAGCACCATATGGGTGTGGTTGCTAGAAAAGGTCTCAAACTAGATGAATATAGTGATTTGATGGGGCTCTCAGTCTCTGTTAACGATAAACTATTTATTTCTGAAAGCTTTTATTTAGATAAAGGTTTCCGCAAGGAGTATGATGTTGATTATCTAACAGGTATAGAAAAGCTGGTGCACGGGAGAGTCGATGCAGTGGCAGGTGCAATTAAAACCATTAACGAGCTAGCAAAGTTCAGAGATTTTGATGGTTTTTTGGGACAAAGTTTGAAGTTGGGGTTAACCCCAATATCTTTGCAGTGTTCTAAAAAATCGAAAAAATTATACGTTGTGGCTGAGGTCAATGAAGCCATAAAGTCAATGAAAATTGACGGCACGATGCAAAAAATAGTGAGTAAATATGGTCTATAATATTTCTAATATGGTCTTCGTGTGAGTAAGTTTTGGAGATGATTCAGTCAATTTTTTCGAAAGTCTTGAGAGGGAATCAAAGAATAGGTAAAAAACTACTGATTTGGATTCTGTTCTTCAGCTCCCTCATTACACTCATGTTAAGTGCAGTACAGCTATATATCGACTACAAGGTTGAATTAAGTACGATCAATGTGCGATTGGATGAAATAGAACGTTCTTATCAGGATAGCCTTGAAGCGAGTTTGTGGAATGTAGACTTTCAGCAATTAGAAATTCAACTCGAAGGCATTAAGCGTTTACCCGATATTCAAATTGTGTCTATATCTGAAAAAGGTGGTGGTGAGGCAGCGATTTATCTAGAAAAGGGCAAAAGTGAAGGTAAGAGTATTGCCAAAGAGTATGAATTAGTTCATCAAGATGGCGATTCTGAGATTGTTATCGGCACCTTGTATGTCGAAGCCTCCTTAAGTGCTGTGTATCAACGCTTAATCCAAAAAGCCATCACCATTATGTTGGTTCAGGGTATTAAGACCTTTCTGGTTTCCTTTATTATTTTGTTTTTATTCTATCGCTTAGTGACTCGACATATTATTCAAATGGAGCACTTTTTAAAGGATGTTGATTTACGACATTCATTCTCTGAATTAACCCTTGATCGTAATAAGAATGGCAATGATGATGAATTAGATCATTTAGTCGGTGCTTATAATGCCATGGTTTTTGACCTTCGCCATGCCTACGATGATATTCGAACAGTCAATGTTCAGCTGAAAAAAGATATTGCCGCTCGAAAAGAAGCTGAGGCTGAGGTCAAAGTCCTCAATGATGAGCTTGAACGCAGGGTTGAATTGCGCACCGCAGAGCTCGAAGCGGCGAATAAAGAGCTCAATTCCTTCTGTTACTCAGTTTCTCATGATTTACGAGCACCATTGCGCCGTGTAGATGGGTTTAGACGGAATTTAGCAGGCATGTATGCCGACAAGCTCGATCAACAGGGGGTTCATTATCTATCGCGTATGGAAGCGTGCACCAGCGAAATGAATGCAATGATTGATAGTTTTTTGGTGCTTTCTAAATCCACTAATACAGAATTGCTGTTGGAGGATGTTAAGTTAACCGATGTTGTTCATCGAGCGGTATACCGGTTGCGCGAGAAAGACCCGGATAGAGACGTCACTGTTAATGTACAGAAAAATGTTAAAGCTAGGTGTGATGCCCGCCTTATTGAACTGTTGATCAGTAATTTGATCGACAATGCTTGGAAATATAGTTCTAAAAACGACTCTGCCACCATTAGTTTTTACCAAGAGAAGATCAATGGGGAAGTGGTGTATATTGTGGAAGATAATGGTGCTGGATTTAATATGGACTTTGCTGCCAATCTATTTGCGCCGTTTACCCGTTTGCATAAATTGAGCGATTTTCAGGGTATTGGCATTGGTTTAGCGACGGTGAAGCGTGTTGCCGCTAGGCATGGTGGGCGTGTTTGGGCGGAATCAGAAGTGGATAAAGGGGCAAAGTTCTTCTTTACCCTTAAAGCAAAAACCTCTTTATCAGATAAAAAAGCCTCTGTAATGGCTTATACTAAGGCCGTATAGTGGTCAATATGACATAACTGTTACACTTTTGCGTGAGTAAATATTATTAGCGCAGATGATGGCTTGGTGGGGATATAGTCGCATTCTGACTAAATGACCGTACTAATATGGCTATAAAGTGTTCAGTTTTGATTTTTTTATTGTCAGCATCTAGCTAATATTGTACCTTTGACAGACAATATTCATTATAAAAGTAACATTATAATAATAATTAGTGGTAGGGGGTTCGCATGCCAGCAGCAAGTTCACGTCAGCAAAGTGGTTTCGGTAAATATCGAGGGTTGTCAATATCGATTGTTCTCTTGGTGATTTTGATTGTATCGTTACTTTCATTAAACCTATTTTTATCTGACTCAATCAAGAAAAGTGGTCAAACAACATCGGTGGTGGGGCGTCAGAGTGCGCTGATTAACCAAATATCAAAGGATCTCTTCCTCATCGATTCGCGATTCCAGTCTAATCTTCCCATCAATGAAGAAACAGCCGCATTAAAACAGGCTATTGATACTTTCGAAGGCACGCTAAATGCGTTTACCTATGGAGGCGCTGTTCCGGCAGTAGATGGTTCTTCTGAAGAGGTAGTGCTGAGTAAATTTAGCGGTAATAATGCAGAAATCGTTTTGTTTGAGTCCCAAACCATGTGGTCTTGGTATAAAGATAGTGTCGCGCCTATCTTTATCTCTAGTAGCTTTGAAGAATCGCAATTATTGAACGCTAGGGATATTTCGGAGAAATACACCAAACGACTCGCCTTCCTTATGGACCTAGTTTCTAATGGGGTGCAAGCGGAAGCAGAAGAAACGCTGAGTCGTCTACAAATAGCCCAGTACGTAGGTATTACGTTAACGGTATTTATGTTGATCTGGACCATTTTTGTAACGGTAAGAAACCTACGTAAAAATGACCAAGAACTGGATCGCGCCCGTCAAGAGACAACCGATATTCTCAGTACCGTTCGAGAGGGTTTGTTCCTATTAGATGAAAATATTGATGTGAGTAGTCAGTACTCTAACGAGATGGAATCTATTTTTGAAACTACAGATGTCGGTGGTCGAGCTTTCACGGATTTACTCTCAGGTATTATCTCTCATGACGATATGGAGACGGTCGAAGAGTTCGTTAAGTTGCTATTTGACGAGGAGAAAATTGAAAGTCTGATCGAAACTTTGAACCCATTGGATCAAGTAGAAGCCTCATTTTTTGATGATGATACTGGAACCACAAAAACTAAGCATCTAAGCTTTGTTTTCTACCGTGTAATGAGTGCAGGTAAGATTGTGGATATCTTGGTGTCGGTGCGTGATATTTCTGAACAAGTGTTACTTGAGCAACAACTAGACGATGCTAAGAAGCAAAGCGATCAGCAAATTGAAATGCTTGTTTCTTTCCTACATGCAGATCCTACTACACTAAAACGCTTCTTAATGGATAGTCGTAAATCATTAGGTGATATTAACGATATCTTAAAAGAGCCCGTATCGGATAAAAATGATTTCCAAGATAAAGTTGATAAGATGTTTATTCAAATTCACCGTATGAAAGGTGAAGCGGGCGCGATGAAATTTGAAGAGTTTGCTGATCGTGCGCATGAGTTTGAAAGTGATCTATCTCGATTGAGACGTGTTAAAAACATTGAAGGTATCGATTTCTTGCCGCTAGTAATCAAACTCGACAAGCTGATTTCGTATACTGATAACCTGTACGGATTGCATAATCGTATGGGGGGCAACTACGCTAACCCAGCTTCATCTGGTGATGCTGCTCCAAAAACATCCATCTCCTATCTGGCGAAAGCATGGGAACATTTACCCTCACTGGTTGAGCAAATTTCCTCAGAAACAGGCAAAAAAGTTGATTTTGTGATGACTGGTTTAGTAGAGAGTGATCTAGATACTAAATACAGAGGCTTTATTAACGATATTAGTATACAGCTGCTACGTAACTCCATTATCCATGGTATTGAGTCACCAGAAGAACGTAAACAGCTGTCTAAAAACGAAATGGGCCGTATTGATTTGCGTGTATCTAAATTATCAGATGGTTCGGTTGAGTTGATCGTGCGTGATGACGGTTGTGGCTTAGATGTTGAGAAAATCCGTAGAAAAATTATTGATACGGGCATAGCACCGGCTAATGAGGCTATTCAATGGCCAGCTATGAAAGTCGTCTCTATGGTATTTAAACCTGGCTTTTCAACGGCAGATAGCACGAGCATGCATGCTGGTCGAGGCGTAGGCTTAGATGTGATTAAAGACAGCGTGAAGAAATTTGGTGGAAAACTACGAGTCAATCAGGCAGCGAATAAGTATTGTCAGTTTGAAATTGTGCTTCCGCCAATGGAAGGGGATACAGCAACGGCTGCATAATAAAATAGTATAAATAATAAGCGAGCTTATAAAAATGATGAAGTTGTTGATTGTGGATGATTCGAACGTGATACGTTCTCGGATCGATAACATCTACGCAAAAAGTTATGAAATAGAGGTTGTTGGTAAAGCGGTAAATGGTCGACAGGCCGTTGCGATGTTAAAAGACCTAGAGCCAGATATCGTAACAATGGATCTTACTATGCCAGAAATGGATGGTATTGCATCTATTAAACGATTTATGGAGCTGCAACCATCAGTAAAAATTTTGGTTGTTTCAGCTCTTTCAGATAAAGCAACAGGTATTAAGGCTTTATCAAAAGGGGCGAGGGGCTTTTTATGTAAGCCATTTACTGATGAGGAATTAACGACGGCTTTACAAAAGCTAATTGATGCAAAAAATAGAGAATAAAATCACTAATAACCTGACTGAAAAGAGATGTAAATGAACGAAGAATTTATTAATACTTTTGTTTCGAATATGATGAAGTACCTATCGCATATTCCTAATGTAGACGCGGAAGTGGGAACACCTTATTTGATTGAAAGTGATGCCTCAATTTCTTACGATATTACAGGCATTATCGGGATATCGGGCAAGCGAAAAGGTTGTGTATATTTTACTGCGCCACGTATTTTTATGTCGCATTTGTTAATGATGTTAGGCGTAAAGGATCGTTCTAACGAAAACTTATTAGATTTGGCGGGTGAGATTGCTAATACCATCTCGGGTAATGCAAGATCTGATTTTGGTGAAAAATTTCATATCTCTGTGCCAGTAGTGGTAGAGGGAGAACCACAAAATTTATATTTACCTGAAAGAGTTCGTTCTTTTGCCATTCCAATCACCTGGCGCACGTATACGCCAGTTTTAGTGGTGAGCCTAGAGGATGAGTAAATAATAGTACTTTTCTACAAGACAAACAAAAAAGCCAGCTAACAAACCCCAGTACTTTTACTGGGGTTTTGTTTTTTTAGGGTTTCAAAAACTTTATCTAGCTAACCGAACACGTCAACAAGAAAAGCAGGGGAGCTTGTATAGGGTGATTTGTGTGGTGGGATAGATCTATGTGAAGGTGAGGGCATTTATCTCTAAGTAAAAGAGAAGGAGGTAAAGAATCACAATTATGTTAAATAAGCAATTTATTCTTGCAGAAACACTTAAAATCATGTAAACAGAGAATAATATGTTTATTATCTGTTTTTTGGAGATATGGTCGTGTTTAACAGCTCAGATATACACACAGTAACTGATTTTAGTCGTAAACCAGCAGAACACATCAAGCGACTTATGGACAGTAAACGCCCTGAGATATTGACTGTCAATGGGAAAGCCGCAGTCGTCGTACAGGATGCGGAGACCTATGAGCGTATGGCTGCATTGGCGGAGTATGCTGATAGTATTCAAAATATCAGGCAGGCATTGTCTGAAGAAAGTAGGCCCCTTGAGCAGTTTACGAAAGAGTTTGAAGCTAAGCATGGTATCAAACGTTGAAAAAATATCGGATTGAAATCAAGCCAACAGCTGAAAACGATCTTGCTAGACGTTACGCGCAAATTGAAGAAGAGTCTCCCCAAAATGCAGTAAAGTGGTATTTGGGCATTATTGAAGCTATAGAGACGCTCGATAAATTGGCTGAACGCTGTCCAATAGCGCCAGAGGACAGTGACATTCAAAGAGGTGTTCGATATTTGATTGTTGGTAATTACCGTGTTTTATATGTGATTGAAGGAATTAATGTTCAGGTCTTGCATGTTCGTCATGGAAGGCATGATAGAAAACTATAAGGACAACTTGGTTCACTCTAGGTTGAGATTTTCATTCGTATCAATAGCTCTTATTTACAGCCTCGATCTATTGTATTCGCTAAGGTAAAAATAAAAGAATGGTACGCGGTGAAAGAAAAGTATCAAACCTCATCGCACATTGGAACGACAGCAATAAAATTGATCTTGAAGAGCTAGAAGAGCACCTCACACCAGAGCGTTATAGGGCGCTATTTGACACCCTTGCAGATTGGAATGACTACATTGAAAATCATGCGCCTGAACTCAAGGAGTTGTTGCTATGAACAATTCCTTGAACCTCAAACAAGCGTTTGAAGCCTCTAGCGCTCAAAATACCATCAAACCTAAAAAGCAGTACGCACGAACATTTTCTATGCGGCTTACGGATGATGAACGCGATTTCTTAGACCAGCATAGCGGCTCTTTGTCATGGGCTGGTTATATCCGCAAGGGTGTCTTTGGTGAAAAAGCCGAAAAACGCCGCCCTGTAAAACGAGCTGTGCCAGATACGGCGCTACTGGCTCAAGTTCTCGCAGAGCTAGGCGCTTCTCGGTTATCTGCCAATATCAACCAACTGGCGAAACACGCCAATATGGGAACGCTGGATGTTTCGCCTGAAACTGAGCAAGAGATAAAAAACGCCTGCCGTGAAATTCATACCATGCGTATGCTATTAATTGCTGCGCTTGGCATTCAGCCAGAGGATGGCGAATGATATTACACGGCAACCAACGCGGTGGCGCTAAAGATATGGCGCTTCATCTTATGAAAGATGAAAACGAGCATATTGAGGTATACGAGATCAGAGGCTTTGCCTCTAACAACCTTATGGGCGCGTTTAATGAAGCCTATGCCATCAGCCGTGCTACGCGCTGTAGACAATTTCTATACTCCCTAAGCCTCAACCCGCCGCCGAATGAGCAGGTATCTACTGAAAGCTTTGAAAAAGCCATCAATCAGGCTGAACAACGGCTAGGGCTGGATAATCAACCCCGCGCTATTGTTTTCCATGAAAAGCAGGGGCGTAGGCATTGTCATGTCGTCTGGTCACGAATTGATACCAAGGAATTAAAGTCTATACGGCTTTCTTTTACCAAGTTGAAATTACGGGAGTTATCCCGCGAATTATTCCTAGAGCATGGCTGGACTATGCCTGAAGGTTTGCGGGATTCTCGTAACCGTGACCCGCGTAATTTTACTTTGGCAGAATGGCAGCAAGCCAAACGCACAGGCAAGAACCCCAAGCAAATTAAAGCCATATTCCAAGAATGTTGGAATATCAGCGATACACAGAATGCCTTTGCCAATGCCTTAAGAGAGCATGGCTATATTCTGGCGCGGGGTGATCGGCGCGGCTTTGTTGCTGTGGACTTTAAAGGTGAACCCTTTGCTGTTTCTAAATGGGTAGGTATCAAGGCCAAAGACGTAAAAGCCAAGCTCAATGAAGCGGATAAGCTGCCATTATTTGAAGAGGCTAAAGCACACATGGCAAAGGCTATGGCAGAAAATCTGCAAAACGCTCAAGCTCAACAAAATACCGCTATTCGTGAGCGGCAAAATCAGCTTGAGGCAAAGCTTGCAGTCATGACCATGCAACATAAACAAGAACGCCAAAAGCTGGAACAAACACAAGATATACGCCGTACAGAGGAAACCAAAACCCGCCAAGCACGATACAGCAAAGGCTTGCGCGGATTATGGCAACGCCTCAACGGGCAGCATGGCAAGATTAAACGCCAGAATGAGCAAGAAGCCTATCAATCAATACAGCGTGATAGGCAGGAAAAGGACAATCTTGTATTTAACCAGCTAGAGCAGCGACAAGTCTTAGAGGCCAGAATGCAACGGTTGGATAAATTCAGGGAGCAGGGACAAAAGCATATCACCCAAGATATACAGCAGTACCGCGAAATCCAACAACATAAACGAGATGTGTTTAGTACGGTAGACCACCAAAAACACAGGGATAGAGGGCTTGAACGTTAATTAATTGGTTAAATTTGACTCAAATAGCAAAAAAGTTGTATGCTTAAACATATATGTGTTTATATGCTTATTTGAAGAGGTAACTATCATGACACGTTGGAGTCTTGTTGTTAATAACGAAACCGATCAAAGCTTACGTGCTTTTCTGGGTCAGAAAGGTGCGAAAAAAGGTGATTTATCCAAATTCGTAGAAGAAGCCGTACTGGATAAATTACTGGCTGAAACAGCAGAAACGATTAAGGAGCGTAACGCTGCCGATGATCAAATGAATATTATGAGTACAGTAGATGAAGCATTAGAGGCTGTACGTGCGCATCGTTCTTGATACAGGCATTTTAGTTAGCGCATTAATCACCAAAGATACGCCACCCGATTGGTTGTACCAATCATGGCATAAACAAGCCTTTACGCTTGTCACCTCCGAGGAACAACTGGAAGAAATAAAGCGTGTTTTGGGTTATAAAAAACTGGAGCGTTTTATCAATCAGTCCGAAGCACAAATTCTGCTAGAAGCCCTCCACCGAAAAGCAGATATTGCAATAGACTTACCCTTCGTAGAGCTATCTCCTGACCCTGATGATAACCGTATTATTGCTACGGCATTAGCTGGACAAGCAGATTATCTGGTATCAGGCGATAAAGCCGATTTGCTAAGCCTTGGCATGGCTCATGATATTCCTATTCTGACCGCTCGGCAGATGGCGGGGCGGTTGAAACTGGGTTAAATAACAACGCCATTTATCAATTGAAAAAGTCTCGAATGTCCATAATTGCGCCTTTCCCATTAAGGTGCTGGCGCATTTGATTTAGCTTTTCATAAATTGTGACAGTATATATTCCGTTAAAGCTGCCATATATCTTATGGTCTTCCCCCGTTTCACAATATTTAGGGTCATCCAATGTGTGAAAAGTTCTACAGTGAAATGGCCTTACCTCATATATCGTACATTCACCTCCATCACCAAGAAAAGGACAAGGGCTAGTATGTCCGGTAGAAGCAATTAATTGTCTGGGCTTTCTCTTTCGGTGGGTCTCTTCCTCTATAAGTTTTGCTTCTAATTCAGTGATCGTGACATCAATTTTGCAACAGTGAGAACATCCTTTCGAGCAAACAGAGAAGGTTTTAACAAAGTCACCATAATCTTCTAAATATTTGTAAATATCTTTTAGCTTCAAAATAGCTCTTTTATTTTTAGATTGAAGTGTGCTTAGTAACTCCTTGCACTTAATAGCTAATTCATTAGGGATAGCAGGTAATACCGTTTCTTCACTTTTATCTTTAAACTTTATCATTATACGACCTCTTCATAACCTCTACGATTAAATTATGATGATATTGATGCCAAAAAAGTGGTTAGTTCCACTTTAGCTGAGAGTAACAAAATAAGTGAACAAAGACGACGATAAGAGGAGTCTAAAATCAGGTATTAGGTACTTTTTTAATACAATCACGAACGGCAATGAGTATAGGGCTAAGGTCTTTATCTTTCCCGTGAATCATTTTGAGAACTATATCCTCGCTATCAGCCAGATCACACAGCATAGAACCATACATTTTCATGTGGCTGCGGTACTTACGTTTAAGCTGTGCTGGTGTTGTCATTGCTGGAAGTCCTTTTTTTCTTGAGGGTGTATTCATTTAAAATACGGCTGAGAGTACGGGTAGAGATGTCAAATTCTTTGGCAATCTCCGTGTGGGTGTATTGTTGTTGGGCTTTCATTTTAAGAAGAGCGCGGGTTTTACGCTGTGATAGTTTACGCCGCCGCCCAAGGCGTTTGCCATTTTGTCTAGCTATCTCTAACCCCGCCTTTGTACGCTCTGAGATAATATCGCGCTCAAGCTCTGCAAAAGCATTGCGAATGGTATACATACACTTACCCATTGGGGTTGTTGTGTCGATAGCTTCTGTTAAACACTTAAACTCAAGGCCGCGCTGCTGAAATAGGTCGAGAATATCCAAGGCATTTCTAACCGAACGAAAAGCGCGGTCAAATTTCCAAATCACCAACACATCACCATACTGCATAGAGGCTATTGCACTGTCGAAGCCTGGGCGTGATTTAGCGATAGCGGACACGCCCAAGTCTTCGTATATATTATCCTGCTCACACCCTGCTAGTATCAGGGCTTTGCGTTGTAGGTCTAAATTCTGCTCACTGGTGCTAACACGCGCATAACCAATCAAGGCCATAAATCCTCCTGAAAATTACTGTCTTCCCTATAACGGTAGACAAAACCGAACGTTTCTGTCTTATAGCCATAAGATCACCCAGTCAATAAAAAAGAGAGAAAAAGGCGTTAAAAACGGGCGTAAACCACCATTTTTTAAGCACAAAATAATCTTATGGAATTATGACGAAATCCTTCGATTGCGGCGGCTATTAATCTATTGATATTGTTTGCTTTTCCTTATTCCGCATTTGCTCATATTGACACGGAAATTAATCGTCAGATATTAACCGCGACTAAAAGCGATACCTCCCGAACGGATAAAGACAAGCTATTCACAAACCGCTGCGATACCATTAAACAATACGTGGGTTTTGAAGAAAGTATCAGCGGACAAGCGCGAGAATATTCGTGCAATTACACAGGTGTGGGCATTGCCCTGTATGCAGGTTCAGATTTAGGTAAACACTCTCCTGAAAGTGTGGGTCAATATTTTATAAGCGAACTCAAAAAGCGAGGCGTTAGCGCTCAATTTTTTATTAAGCCTGACCACGAATACGGCTCTAGTATGGCGTTTTTTATAGATGGTAGAACATGGCTTTTAGAACCCATTAACCCGCTAGAAGGTATTAAAGATATAGATTTTCTGGCTAATGAAACAAAGTTACTTTTGTTAAAAGGTGGACGTATTACAGAGTGGCCGAAATCACCTAGCTAGGCTTGCCTAAAAAACCACTTAATCCAGCAGCAAGCTGATTATCGTGATCTTCTCTGTAATCAGTGATTTGGTCATACTGTGGATTCAGTTGCATGTCTTTTTCTATTTGATCGTTTGCATCTAACCACTGTTTAAAATCAGGGTTTTCAAAGGCTTTCTGATGGTCAATTGTGCCATTGGCAACACCATCATTAATCGCTTTTGCAATCGCCTCTCTACGTTCTTTCTGATCTTGAATGGACATAAGCTTTTTATAAGTTTGATCGTCTAATAAATCCGCTGCGAATTGCTCCGCGAAATCCTCACCGTATTTGGCAACCATCACGGCTTCTATTTGATCGAGTATTTGCTGCTGTTCGGTAATTGCTCTGAGTAAATCACGGTGTTGTTGATCTTTTTTATGTTCGGCAGTTTTACTATGAGCAGACGTTTTCACCATTCGCCCACCACCGATATTGTCATCATTGTTAGCTGTTAAAGCCGCTAATTCATAATATTGGTCGAGCTTTGCGACTTCATCAATTTGAGTTTTTTGAGAGGCTGTAAGAAAGGTATCTGTAAGGTGACTAGCCATATTGCACCTCACCAGTGTAAAAGCCGCGCTGTACTACTGTACAGCCGGAAGCGAGTTTAAGGTGCTTAAACTCGCTATTCTTATCAATGCTGTGTTTTATCTCTAATCGCATTTCGCCCCAATGTCCCGACCGCCCAATTCTGTCTATAGAAATAGACAGCAATCAATACACACCGTTAAATCTACAGGAATAGCATTAATAATTTGCTAAGACGATAGACGAAAATATCAGAAAAAATAACGATATGGCGCGATTTACAACAAAAAAGGATGTTATGCGCGCCAAACGTGTAAGTGTTTGAATTTTTTAGTTTATAGCGCTTAATTTACGTAATTTGGCTATGGTATAGTACGGTTTTGCCATTGAAGGCTGTGATAATGAATAAGAAAGCTTATATAACACTCCTCTTTATATGCATTTTTTTAGGCTCAACTTCCTTATATGCATTTTTTTAGGCTCAACTTCCTTAGTATGGGCTGTGCCTGCTAGCTTACACAACATTGACCAAACAGAGCTAAATCGGGTCAAAGCCTTGCTCGATGTACCGGAAGATAAAATCAGTTTTGCATACTCCAAGTTAGTCGTTGACCAAATGATTGACCCTAGCATCAATATTTTTAAAGAGATGCGGCGCTTAAAAGATATGATAAAACCAATTACCGCGCTGAATCTTGAAACCAGTATGCAAAAGAAAAACGCCTTGCGAGAGTATCTATATGATGCAGGGGCATGGAATGACTTTAAACCCTTCCGCTATGATTTTAACGACCCCAAAGGCACGAAGCTAAAAAACAAGTTACTCTCAACTTATATGGATACCCGCAAGGGTAATTGTATTTCTATGCCGTTTCTCTTTATTGCGCTGGGGCAAATGTTGGGTTTGGACGTAGGCGCATCAACCGCCCCATTACATGTATTTGTAAAATATACGAACGATGCTACGGGTATGACTTACAACCTAGAAACGACTAGCGGCGCTCACCCATCAAGAGATGTATGGCTTAAACAGGAGTTCGCCATTACAGATGCTGCCATACAAAAAGGTGGCTACTTAGCAAAGCTCACCAATAAAGAAACGGTTGCTGTAATCGCCAATACATTATTACAGCATTACGATGAACAAAAACGCTATGGTCAGCTCATTGCTACGGCTGATCTATTATTAGCCTATTATCCAAAATATATTAATACGCTTATTTATAGAGCCAAGGCTAGTCAATCATTATTGATAGCCCATGAAATCTGGCGTTATCAACATTCCGACCAAGCACCACCCCATAAGAGAAAAATATTTAGCCATTTTCTCAAGCAAATGAATGTCAGTGAAAATAGAGCGCGACAGCTTGGCTGGCTTCCTCACACACCTCAAGACAATGCGGACTACGTTAAGATGGTCTCTAATGCAGCCAAGCAATATCAATAAAATAAGGAGCAACACATGAAACAGTTATTACTTAGTTTTTTGGTTATCAGCGCATTACTACTCAATAGCAGTAATGCGCTAGCACGTTTTTTACAATCTGACCCTATTGGGCTGGATGATGGGCCGAATACTTATGTTTATGGGCGTAGTAACCCTCTGAAATATATCGACCCTAATGGGTTAGCAGTTTATGTTGGTCAACATGCAGCATTTGTAAATTCTCAACACAACCCTTTTAATCATGCGGCAATTGTTTTAAGACCGGATAATCCTCAAGATTTTATAAACCATCCATTGTTTTCATCCACAAATGGTAGAGAAGCAACATTAGGTGGGCAGGCGTTTGGGGAAGGTTTCGGTTTGTTTGGGCGATTAACAAGTGCGCTTAATTATCAAGGTGATGCAGCTTCAAACTTAAATGATTTGACTCAAGTATGTAGACCAGAGGGTATATCTGATACCGAGTTTATTAATAACTTAATAAATGCTGCTAGCTCCTATAATAATAGAGCTTTATATGACCCATTCCCTGACCCATTTGGATTAACATTTAATAGTAATAGTTACGTGTCTGGTGTTCTTAGAGCCACTGGGGCAGTCCCACCATTTTTACCCGGCTATCGCCCCGGTTATAATCGACCCTTGCCAATACATCAATATCAAGGGCGATAAAAGTGGTCAACTTAACTATAAAATTAACGCCAATCATTTTAACAATTTTGCTTGTTTTATGGACTGTGGCTGTTTCACCGTATTCTAAGTATGGCGATAATTGGGCTATATATCCCGCACTGGTAATTTTTCCAATAGTATTTTTTTGGCATATATACCTCTGTTTCAGTCAACATCCAAAATTACACTTTTTATTATATGGTTTTATTCATTTGGCAGTTTTATTTGTGATTTGGATTTATTGCTTAATGAAAATATCAAAGGATGCTTTATAGTAAAAATATAATCAGATTAGAAAAATGAAATTTTTAATTTTTATAGGTGGTGTTTTTTCTGGCTTCTTTTTAAATTTTCTTATGGGTGATACTGACTTATTGTCTCTGCCTAAAAAATGGCTGGCGGTTCTGCAATCAGAGCAAACCGTCTTTGATAAACAGGGTGTAAAAATAGTTCTACCCAAAGGAACCAGATTAAATTATGTATCGGGTTACAATGAAGTTGATGAACTCTCCCTTCATATTGTAATCACAGACCCTTCCTTGTTAGAGTATTCTGACGGGTCAGCAATTTATTTTAACGAAGAAAAAACCCCGCAAAGCCATCCGTGAGAAAAGTGATTGCTAAAAAGGTTACTTACATTCTTTTAGTTGTGACAATTATATACTGCGCTTTTATTGTATTTTTAGTCATATCAAAAGGGTATAAATTTTCTGATATTGATTGGAATAGTGATGGCAGCACAACACTTATAGAGATAATCAAAGCCAAGGATATAGGTGTAAGGAAAGTTGATGAGAATTGCGATGAATTTTACCAGCTAAAAGATGGATTACCTGTCAAGTCTATCTGTAATAAATAACCAAAAAATCAGTTTTACTCTCAAACTTAATAATGAGGACTATATCAAGAAGCACCGCCGCATACTTATGTATTTGGCGGTGTTTATCGTGGTTAGGCATTAGACTTCCTAAGATATTTGTTTTTAGCTGCAACGGGCTTAGTGCTGCCGTATTTATCGCGGATTTCATCCATTGAATACGCTCCACGGCTGGCGCTACGCCAATCACTAGGGCGAAAGTACCAGCATTTCTTTTTAGAGGCATACTTAAACCCTGCGGCTTTTAATACCTCTTTATGAGTACGTGTATCACCTGACACCCAAACCCAAGCACCACAGATTTCTATATCTAATCCGGCTAAGTTAATAATAGCGTTTAGAGCGGTATTAACAGCCTCGGAATAGTTTTCATTGTTGCTTTCTGTTCCTTGCTCATTATCCGCAATATTACCCGTATAATCTTTTAAAACGTCATAGGCGGCATTAATAATTTTCATCATCTCTGTCCCTGCGGGGTTGCGGTCTGGGTGGTATTCCATTGCTGCTTTTCTATAGGCGGCTTTGGCTATTTTGGGTGTGATCTCTCCAGTTAGTTGTAAGATTTTGGCTGCGTCTTGAATGTTCATGTCTTCACCTTTTTTTAAATTGGCTTAAGGGTTTATGATTGAAAAAATCATGAAACCCTGACCAACTGGCGAAGTTCGGGTGTGCAAACGTCAAATTAGGGGGAACCACCCGATCTGCACAAATGACCGGCGGGAATGCGGAAGATTGGGGGATAATTTGACGTGCGCTGAGGGCAGCGCCCTAAGCTAAATAAAACAAGTCGGGGCGTTACGGGGTGTCCCCGTTAGAAGGGGGTGTCGGAAAACGCGCGGATGCGTGGTTGTAGCAGGGGGAAGGCTTTCCCCCCTTAAAAAACCGGATATGTAATATTACCGGCTGTAAAAGCTTGCCTTGAGTTTAAAGGAGAACAGAACTGAGCAAGTACTTGTTTAAAATCGTCTTTATCTATTGTTTGGTTTTCAAGACCTGAAAAATAATCGTCTAATTTTTTATCAAGATCAAACATGGCTAACATACTCAGCAAATCACTAACCTGCACAGCAGGAAATAGTTGTTGGCGCATTCCTGTCTTTACGAAAACAACGCTATTTTCATCCACTTCAACCCAGCAGATACATTTATGATTTTTATTTTCGTCTACCCCGACCCAGTGGGATGCTGCAATTTGTTTTATTTTGCCATTGGCATGTAGTTTTTGTAGCTTTAGTTGAACGTCAGATGAAATCCAGTAAGGCCAAGATCGCCCTGTACCATCATCAAGAATGGAACAAGCGTCAAAAGGCTCGTCATAAGGGACAATGCCTTTTTCTTGTGCATCATAAAAAGCTTCTTCAAGAAACCAGACATCAACAAAATAAGTTAAAAGGTCTATGCCTTTGTACTCCGTATTAATATATTTTGAATTTATACGTAATATTGGATGTTTGAACTTTTCACAGAGGGTATTTTTAAGCCTGTCATTTTCAATTTGTTGTTGATTATATCTATGTTGTTTACCGTCATACTCAACACTGAAAATAGGCATATAATTTTTATCAACGACCAGAAAATCGAAGTGAGCTTTTAGGCAATAGCTATACTCTTTATCACTAATACCGCTACCTGATATTGGAAACACATCAGCTAAGCGGACTTTTGCAAAAACATGAGCGTCATGCCCTATAGCACCTCGTAGCTTATCGAGTGTTAGTTCTTCATATTGATTAACCAATCGGCAAGTTGCCATATAGTCGCCTCTAGTCTTCCATTAAACAACGTATGTATATGCTACCAAAATATATCGTTGCTTTGAGCGCCATTTAACCAGCCCAACGTATCAAAGGTCGTTTGCCTTGGTCGTCATCCACTGGCGAAACAGTGGTCAAGATTAAACGATGATACGTTTACGCGCATCCAATCGGCGCAGGGTTGGTCGAGGTTTCCAAAGGGCTATGACATGCCCTTTGGTCATGGGGTTGTCAGGGGAGAATGAAATCTCCCTTGGCTGGTGATTAAACGACCAAACGTTTAACTGGTGCAATATAAGCTCAATGCTGATTATTGCGCCACGGCGAGAGGTATCCAACAGGAGAGCGCAGCGTCTCCTTTGGCAAGGTTGCTTTTACAAAAAATTGAAATGTATATTTCTATTTTGCAGTACAAAGCACACCTTGCGTGAAACGGGAAGAGGGGTAGTACAGACATGAATATGTATTACCTTAGGGTTCTTAAGCGAAAATATGAGTTTGGTACTAGGCTAGATTTTCTATTTCTTTTTCAATCTTATTAAGAAAGAAGTAGTTACAAGATGTTCTAGAGAACTCCATACCTCTATGGAATACTGATAGAGCGAGATTGCTTTCCCCTAGTCCCAGCAATGCTCTGCCAGCATATAAATAATCACGCGAAGGAGTAAATTCTAGCGTGCGGGCAATATAGTCAATTAGCTCCTTGTCTCTATCTGCCCATTCTGAAAGGTCTACATCAACAACTTTTGCTAGTTGTTTGATGGACTGCTCATACTCTTTTTTGACAAGGTGCAACATTCCATTTGAAACAATAGTTCTATGTGTACCTGTTTCCCTCATATCATGATCATTTAGATATTGTATGACCCTAGGAAAGGAATGTTCGGCCAGTTCTATATCGTGCGACTCTATGGCTAGTTCTAATAGGTAGGAGTCAGTATTGTATATCCAACCTTCACAGGTTGAACGTATCGCAGAGTCATCAGTTGTATTCATAAGGTTAGAAAATTCACCTCTATGGCGCTGTGTTTGAGATATAGACTCTTCTATTGGCTGAAAGTCTGTATAGTACTTCATCCACGAAAGGCAGTGTTTCGCTATTAGGTATCCCTTTTGATCGCCAGCTTTCTGTGCGGTTTCTAAGCTTAAGTTAAAGAACTCGATTGATTGTTCTACTTTTTCTATCAGTAAGTAGATAAAAGCGATTTCATACTCAATACGGGATACATCCTGATAAGATAGCTCGTTATCCTGAGTGACACGCTCTTTGTACACCTCATAAATATTATGATTTGCTTCAACAGCCTCATCAAATAATAATCTTTTTCGATAGGTGTTTAACACCTTAAATTCATAGTTTTTCAGTCCTTGTATAGATAACTCGCGTAACTCGGATAACGTCATAATATATCACCCTCTTTAATGTTGGGCTACTCAATAGGTAGGTTGTTGGATAAAAATAAGGGAAACTCTCTATCCACTTGTGGATAGGCCAGTGCAAAGTTTTGTGATGTGATAGCGGGGTCTTCTAAGGACATGTTAGTCTTGATGAATAGTAGCGCCACATTTTCCCATGTCTGTGTATGGTCATATTCTTTTATGGTTTCACAAAGTCCCTCAAATTCATGTAGTAGTTTTTCAGGGTTTCTAATATTAAATTTGATTAATGCTTTGCAAAAAGTAGCATTGAGGAAAAAATCATATAAATACTCGGTTTGATGAAGTTTTAAACTTTGCTCTAAAGCTAGTGTATATAGTTCTTTGGCAATATCATTATTCGCTAATAGATGAGTAGCTGATTTAGTTGACGGTGTTGTGATAAGCGTGTGTAATGTTTGTAATAAGCTGCTATGACAACCGTAATAATCAATATCATCACGTGATATTTTTACAATTTCCTGACAATCAGGGTAGGATGATTTTTCAATAAAATCGTAAAACGATTTATGATAAAAACGCACAAAAAAGCCTGTATCGTTATCTGTGACAATGATTTTTAGATTAATCCAGTCACTAATGTATTTCTCAACAATACTGAAATGTGAGAGACTACAAAAATCGGCTAATCGCTGCATGGAAATACGTTCAAAATACTGTATTCCCGCTAATATCCTTTTCTTGCAAACTTTAATTTCGGGGTCTGCTATGTGCCTGTCAGATAACAGTCGATCTATCTGAATTTCATAGTATTCATCAATGTTCTTAGGCAGGCTTTCAAGTTCATATTGATGAATATCATTGAACACATAGTAAAGATAAATGAAACTGTAACGGCTGGATTCACATATGCTATCAACAAAGGTTTTAAGCTCTAACTGGTATTTTGCAATCCATGACTTTACATCCTTATTTTGCTCGGCCTGAGCGGTAATATAGTCTCTAACCTCTTCTTGTTGGTGTTTATCCTCTGAGGTATAAGAAATACTTTCTATGATGTTGTGATAACGCTCATTCTTGAAGCTTCTTGATGAAATAAGGCAATAAACATGTTTAGGTAACTTCTGAGGAATACCTAGTGTGTTTTCACGTACTACTCTTAACTTTAGTAAATCGTTCTTATCTACTTCATCTAGCGCATCAATAATAATTAATAGTGGTCTAGGTGCTTCTTGATCATCTATTTGCAAGCTGACACAATTTAAAATATCAGGGATTAGGTTGGAAATGATTACTGCGTTATCGGTCTGCTGCCTTTGATATAAAGACTTTACACTAGAGAGGTCATACTCTTCTGATAAGCAGTTATAGAGAGTGTCTATAAATGATAAGGTTCGATTATCATGCCGAGTGACACTATTAAAGTGCCATACTAAGTTAGCTACATCGCTGATATCTTTTCCCTTTAAAAAGCTTTCTACAGTATTAGCTAATACCGTTGTTTTGCCAGAGCCGGGTTCGCCTTCAATGCAAATAAAACCAGATGAATATGCCTTGTTATTAATTGCTGCTTGTATTTTTTCTACGGTATAGCGGCGCTCTATATAGTCATCCAAACGGGGTTTAATAATGTCATCGTAAAACGCTATATTACTAATTTCATCGTCGTTTTTTAGTGTTCCATAGGTTTCTCTTCGTTGTAATTTTCCTTTATATTTAGGCATATTTCGTAATTGAATATATTTTTTGAGGTATAGCGAGAGGCTAATTTCGTGAAAGTCTGCAGCAAGGCAGAAAATTCTAATGGCGGTTTTAGGAGATATTCCTGAGGAGGGTATATTGAGATAAGCTTTAGGTCTTATGCCTTTATTTTCGAGTATTTTTTGAAAATCATCGGCTTCACCAATAAATTCACGAAATACACTCCCATCCCAGAGTTTCTCTATACGCCTCTGTTTTTCATCCCTAGGGAGACACTTACATGCATCTTCACTAATATATGAGCAAAGCTCTTCTAATAATTCTTGCTCTTCTACGGGTAATTGATAGAAATTATAGAGAGTACTGTTTTTAGCACTTTTATCCACCATCTTTCCTCAAATTAGACACTAATAACCCACTTATGACGGTAGCTATGATACACGATATAAATGGTAGTGTATGTGTAGCTAAGGCTCGCCTATGTCTATTTGAGAGTGGTTTTCATCTTTTAATATCTGTGCTTTTAACTTAATTTTAGGGTTTCTTTCAAAGTGTGCATTAACGCGCCAAAAGCGGTTTGAGAGCTTCTTATCTGCTCCTTCACCTAATCTTTTTACGGCATCTTGGTCAATCATGTCAGAAAGGTACTGACCTACACTATCACCATAAATGCCAGACAGGTGTTTAAGCATATATCTGCTTTCGGGCCTCATCCCTTTTATTAGCATATCTACTAATAGTTCATCGCCGTTTTCTTCCTTGTCAGACATTCAATATGCTTTCTTTGTTGTTTTTATACAGCAATACCTACCATAAAATTTCCATAAAAATCAAGGATAAAGTGATTGCTTAATTTAGCCTTGTTATGAATTGGCAATAAAATAAATTTCGTATTTCCGTAATATTTACGGAAAATTTATACGCTTTCCGTAAATCCCCCTGTATATCACTTTTCACTACAAAGCTACTCTAGCCTCAACATAAACATCTTGCGATATGAAGTCATTAATGAGGATTACCTTATGGATGTAGCAACAGAATTACACTCAATACATGGGCGTTTGCGGCAGTCATTGCAAGCGCCTATTGGTCAGCTTAATAAGCTTTGTGAAGAGGCTGAGAGGGCAAAATCTTCTATAGAGTCTTCTGGTAATAGAGATTGTTTCTCTATTGCTGAGATAGAGCGGGTTGTTAATGAGGCAACAGCGAGCTTTTCAGAAAAAGCCCATGCGCTAAACAAAGCTGCCCAAGCAGAGGTCGGATTTTCTCAAGCCCATAACCTGACTAATAAACACCATAACAAAAACGCTGTTATTTCGTTTTTGATGATAGCTATTGGGGTCTTTGCTGAATCGGCGGTTAATGCTTCTTTCTTCCTTTCTGCTTCGCTTGTAGCAAGTCCGGTGATGGCTTTGGTAATAAGCTTCCTAATATCACTCACTAATGCAATGTGTAGTGCCTTTGGTGGATTCTTCATTGGTCGGTTTCGTTATTATGGCGCTCAAGCTGTCGACCCGAACGCACCAGAGTTTAAAACTATTCGGATTAAAGCTGCTATTAAGTTTTATGTATTCCTCATAGTCATGATTTTTTTCATTCTGACCATTGGCCTGATACGTTCTACTGAGTCATTAGATCGTGTTGAACACTCATTGTTTAATTATGGTGACTTGCTGGTTACGCCGGAAGCCTTATTTTTAATGATGATTAATGTGTGCATAGCAGTGTTTGCTTACCACAAAGGTAAAACGGGCTTTGTACATCCTTACGGCGATTACTCGGATTATCAACATGCCGTTGAGATTGCACAGGACGCTCTCTATGACGCTTATGAGGATGCGGCAGCAGATATTGAAGCGGTCTTTGATGATATTGAAGATACTAATGAAAAGTCGTCATCTGCTCAATCCAAGGCTGTTAAAGCCTATAACAAACAAGTCACTGAATGTCTCAATGCTCATAGAGCATTAGAGCAGGCTATTCGTGAGGCAGAAAACCAATTTTCTACTGCGGTGACAAGGGTTGTGAATACGCAATCAGTGATTACAGGTAAAAGTGAAAATCTGTCTGCTGAAACTCTACAACAATTTTCATTTTCTGACATTGGCACGGTAGAACTTCCATCATTCTATGAGCCGCCCAATAACAGTGAAGAAAAAACTGCTTTGGCAGAGGCAAAAGCCAATGCCTTAAAACGCTTAAGTGAAACCTTTGAGGCTATCACTCAACAACAAATACCCGATTAATACTTAATTGATTTCCATACTTCTTAGCGAGGATTTTATTATGGGACGCAGAAGAAAAAGAAAGAATGATTTACCCAAGATTGCTGTATTAAGCACTGCACTGGCCTTGTGTGTTGGTGGCTTGGGGTACGCTACTTATAACGCAATGGGGCAACCTGTCGCCGATCATTACGCCTGTTATGACGATGCGCCGCAGCGCCATAGCTTCGTGTTATTTGATGCAAGCCATCCAAGACTAAATAAGGAGCAAGGCCGCTCTATCCGCAACTACTTTGATAATACTTATGACGGATTAGGTTTTAATGAAAAACTAAGTTTTGTAACCACTGAGGGTGATGTTATCGCTTCACCGCCCAAGGCGCGTTTTCATATATGCGGCGGTGCGCGTAATGCACAAGAGCTTGAAACTATAGGCGTTAAAAATGTTTCTGCGGGTTTTATCAAAAGGCAGAAAGAACGTTTATATAACAAGCTCTATGCACCGCAAATTAGCGAGATGATTGCACCTTCTGATGCAGCGCGGCAACAAAAATCACAATCACCCATCATGGAAATGATTAAAGGTATTTCTGACATGCGCAGCTTTGGTCAAGGTAGCCGTTTAATTATTGTTAGTGATCTTTTACAACATTCTGAAAGCGGCAAGTTTTGTGTGAAGAAAAATAACATGCCTGCTTTTAGCACTTTTCGTAAAGGCGTTATTTATCAACAACGCTTGAAGCCTCAATCAATGGATGGCGTTGAGGTCACAGTCCTTATGGTTCAACGCTCTGGCTATGGCAGTGGGTTTTTAAAATATTGCCATAGTGAAGAAGAATTAAGCACATTTTGGAAGCGCTATTTTAAAGACAACGGTGCAGCTAATATTCATTTTATCCGTATTCGTAACGGCAATACGGTGGGTTAAGCACTTATGAACAAGCCACCTGTGAATGAGCAACTGCAAGGAGGAGTCTCCTTGCCGGTGCTCATTGTTGTTAGCTGCGGCCTTATCTGGGGGACGCAGCAATTACCTTCACCGCTGATTGGTGGTGAGTGGGGTACGTTATCAGCGGTAGTGCATTTGCTGGCGGGGATTGCCGTATTAACAACGGTTTCTCGTCTCTTGCAAATTATCGCCTTAATACTGGATTGGCGAGCCAATACGAGAACGACAGGTCATGCAGGCCAAGCGGGATGGGCAAGCTATAAGGACATTAAAAAGCACCTAACACGTAATAAGACAGGGGCATTTTGGGGGATGCTTCCAAACTCAAAAACAGGCTTGTTCTTTGGGTATGACTCCTGCGCTATGACCTTCGCCCCGTCTGGCTCGGGTAAAGGCATTTATACCGTTGTTACTAATATTTTAAGTATTTTGCACAGCAAGATATGTCCTGACTTCAAGGGTGAATTGGCCTGTATGTTGAAGAAAACATTAGAGGCACGCGGAGAGGTAGTCCGCATACTCAATGCGGGCGGGTTATTCACAGATATTTTGGGTGAAACAGATCGTTACAACCCGCTTGATCTTATCACGGATGATTTAACGCAAGCAGGCGGTATACGTGATGTCTCTTCGGATTTACAAGGCATGTGCGAACAGTTGTTACCTGATGCTGAAACGGGTCGCCATATGAACTCCTTTTTTGATGATGGCGCTAGAGATTTGATCGCGTTGGCGATTGTATTTGAAGTGATGGTGGATTTATACGATGCCGATTTGTCAGCCGTTGCCTTACTCATTGAAAATCGCCAGCGCTTCGAGGATATGTGCCGTTGGGTGGTCGGTGTTGATATTGAAGATAAACCCCATCCTGACGGTGCGTTTCCCATAGAGAAAACAGAATGGGCGCAAAATCATGATGCTCAAGACGTAGAGGAATTTGCCAAATTTACCAGAGCCATAGCGCATAACTTACTGACCCTAATGTCTGGGAGCGAAAGCCGCACCTATGACAGCTTTGCGACTAGCGCACAGCAAGCCTTACGCCCCTTTGCCTTCGGGCGGCTTGCACCTGCGATGAAAAAATCCACATTCCGTATGAGCGATTTAAAAGAGGGCAAAAAAGCAACCACGCTCTTTATCGTTAGTGATGCCAGCCGCATGGAAGTATTCGAGAAATATACAGGTCTTATGCTGTATTGCTGCACTACTGTTTTAAAGCGGCATGAGAACAAAAAACGTTTAGTGTTTCTCATTGCAGACGAAACAACTAATTATTTGGTGAAAGGGCTGATCGAGCTTTTAACGTGGTGTCGTTCTTTTGGAATAAGGGTACATATTATTTTTCAAGAGCTAAAAGCCTTTGAAAGAAAATATGGTGAAGGTTCTGTTAATACACTGTTATCCGAAACAGAAGTAAAACAAATTTTACCGCACCAACGATCACCCGAAGCGCTGGAATTGATTGAAAGATTATTGGGTGATCAACCCATTATGACTTATAACGCCAGTTATAACGCTGGCGAAGAGGGTCATGGGCAGACTTTGACAGAGGCAGGCCGACCTTTAGCAAATTCCGATGAAATAAGACGCACAACCCAAGGCATCTTATTTGTACGCCAATTAAAACCGATTTTATTTGAGCCTGTGTCTTACGCAGAAATTCATCCTTGGCGTGACCAAGTAGGGATTAATCCGTTTCACGGCAAACCGTTTCGCAAAAAAATCAAACTACGTTTATAGGAGAACAGCTTATGAGCCTTTACTCACCGCCAAAGTTTCGATTATTTGGCAATACGTCAACACTATTGCGCGGCGTGAGTTATTTACTGCGCCACTGGTTCTTACTTTTTATTCTGGTGGTGATGGTATCACCCACCAGCCCGTATGTATTGGTTTGGTATAGCTACACCAGCACGAACGGAAAACCAACGGTTTATGACTGCACTTATATAGGTGGTCGCGGAGTTGAGACCAACACGCATTTTGGTAGTTGCCCCTTTATCAACATTATCAATCACGATGAATAATTTTTTTATCACACTAACGGAGAAACCTTATGAACAATCAAATACCCGATAATCAATATCAAGGTGCGCCTCAACATGAACAGCAACAAAACACACAACAACAGGCAGCACCACAGCAAGCCCCTATGCAGACAGGCCGCAAACCTGACCAGATAGCTTATAACGTGCAAGACTCGCCAGATGGCAAAGGATACTGGAATCGTGTCGGTGCGGTATGGCATCACCAAGACGGACGAGGCTCGGAAATTATTTTAAATAGTATTCCGGTGGATGGTCGCATAACCTTACGGGAGCAGCGCGAACAACGGATGCAAAACTATCAAGATCAACGCAATGCACAGGCTTCTGTAGCTCAAGAGCAGGTACAAAGTCATGAACCACAACGATGATGATAAGGCGCGTACCACTAGCTTTGCAGGTACGCACCCAGAGCTGGCGGGGCAAGTCCCCGCGAGTTTTAAGAATGCGCCTGATATAGGCCGTGATTTTAATGAGGTTCGCGGTTCAGAAATGGTGAAAAATGATAAGCCCTTTCCTGAACTAAAGCCGAAATATGAACAGCAACCTAAACGTGAGGCGTTTAACAAAGAATGGCTACAAGAGCAACGCCGCGCACGTATGGCAGATTATGACTGGCAACGTGAACGTCAAAATGCCATTCGTGATCATGCCAATGATGAACAGCAACGCGCTCATCAACACAAACATGCCCCTGTGTATTCACGGTAAAAAATACGATGGGATGTAGGCAAAAAAACAAGGTGAGTTTTCCCAAGAGCTTAGCATGGCAATGATAGATTTTTATTGCAGAAAAGCACGCAATATGTTCTATATTCGTTCCGATTTATAACTCTATATAGGAGCAAAGAGGAACGAAGAATGAACAACTAAAAATCAAGGTAAGACCTTGAAGAAAGCGAGGATGTATTATGAGTAAGCATATAGACACGATAGAGAATAGTGCTGACAAGTCCACTGCGCCGCTTGCGTTTGATGAAGGTGATTATAAAGCACATTTAGATAATAGTGACCTGACCGAAGCAGAAAAAGCCAAAGTGATAGAAACATTACAAACTCTATGGAACATTATGAGTGCGTTTGTCGATATGGGCTGGGGCTTGGATAATATGCGGCTCTTTTTTCCTGAGCTTTTTAATCACACCGCTAATGAAAAATTTGCACCAGATTCTAGCACTTTGTTAGATTCAAAGAACACACCAAAGGAAATATCTGTAAACAACATAAAAGAAGGAAAGCAATAGAATGACTAAAGCCCTTATTTACTGTCGAGTGTCATCTACCAAACAGCTTGAGGGGAGCGGCTTGGATAGTCAAGAACACCGTTGCCGACAACATGCTAGTAATAAAGGTTATACCGTTGAAAAGGTATTTCGTGATGATTTTACAGGTGGCGGTGATTTTATGAAGCGTGCAGGCATGGTTTCCATGCTGCGTTATCTAAACAATAACGATCACACCAATTATGTGGTTATTTTTGATGATCTTAAACGCCTTGCCCGTGACACGATGGCTCACTGGCAATTACGTTATGCCATGATGGATGTTGGCGCAAAAGTCGAATGTTTAAATTATGTTTTTGATGATACACCCGAAGGTGAATTTGTCGAAACACTTTTTGCGGCGCAAGGTCAGTTAGAGCGTAAACAAATAGGCCGACAAACCAAGCAAAAAACTAAAGCCAGATTAGAAGGGGGCTATTATGCTTTTAATGCTCCTGCTGGCTTCACTTATGAAAAAGTGAAAGGCAGGGGAAGGATGTTGGTACATAGTGAGCCTGTGGCTTCTATTGTTACTGAAATGATCGAAGGCTTTGCCTCTGGTCGTTTTCAGACCAAGAGGGAGTGTAAATTCTTTTTGGAAAGCGCGCCTCAATATCCTAAAACCGCTAGCGGCAAACTTGGCAATAACCACGTTGACAAAATACTGAGTAATCCTCTTTATGCTGGATATGTTGAGCATAAGCCGTGGGGTGTTACTCTACGGAAAGGCCAGCACGAAGGTCTGATTAGTTATGCGACTTTTCTTAAAGTGCAAGAGCGCCTAAAGGGGCGTGCTCATGCGCCAGCACGAAAAGATTTAAATAAAGATTTTCCTCTACGTAATGCGGTTGCCTGTCAATGTGGCAACGCATTAACGGCTAACTGGTCGAGAAGTCGTAGCGGTAAATTGCATCCTTATTACATCTGTCAAAACCGCAAGTGTGAATATAAAGGTAAATCAATTCGCCGTGATGTATTGGAAGGGGAATTTGAAAAGCTCTTACAAAATATAGCGCCTACACCTGAGTTAATGAATATCGCTGATATGATGTTTAAAAAGCTATGGGCGCACCGTGAAGGAACGGAAAAGCAGCGGATACAATTATTGCAGGATGAAAGCCAGAAAGCCCAGCGCGTTATTGAGGAAAAAATCGCTATTTGTGGTCGTCCGCTTAAGCCATTTGACCAGATGTATCGAACCGCTATGTTGTATCTCGCAAACCCTCATAAATTATGGGCTTTGGGAGGATTTGAGGAAAAACGAACAGTGCTAAAACTCACTTTTACCAACCGTTTGACATGGGATCGAAAAGGCATGTATCGAACACCTGATTTATCCTTACCTTTCAAGGTGTTAGGGGATTTTTTGGGGAATAAAAATAAGATGGTACCAGTGGGCGGACTCGAACCGCCACGCTATCGCTAGCATCGGATTTTGAATCCGACGTGTCTACCAATTTCACCACACTGGCAAAGTGAGGGCAGGGATTATAACAGCGCCTTTTCATCCGTCAACAAAGAACTGTGTTTTACCGTAGGTTAATGTGGTCTTTCGGACAGTTTTACTATAACCTTGCGTTTTTTACGTGCTTGAGTATTACTCTCACAAACGCATTGATTTGAATTGATTAGTTTTTATGCGCCGCCAAGACTTTTATTACGAACTCCCCGAAGAATTAATTGCTTATGAACCTACCGAACAACGTTCTGGTAGCCGTTTACTTTGCCTCGATGGTAATAGTGGGCAGGTCGAGCATAGACAATTTCCCCAACTGCTGGATAACTTGAAAGCGGGTGATGTTATGGTGTTTAACGACACTAAAGTCATCCCTGCTAGAGTATTTGGACATAAAAGCAGCGGAGGTAAGGTTGAATTACTCGTAGAACGAGTAATTAACGAGCATCAAATACTGGCACACATTCGATCCAGTAAGTCTCCTAAATCTGGGACAGTCATCGAGCTAGAGAATAACATTGAGGTTACCGTTGAAGGGCGGGGTGGACCAAACGATAGTTTATTTGTTGTGAATTTTGGGCAAAATGATGTTTTAGATGTGTTGGGAGAAATAGGGCATATGCCTCTACCTCCGTATATTGATAGAGATGACAACCCTGAGGATCAAACTCGCTACCAGACGGTTTACGGTCGAAACCCCGGGGCTGTGGCAGCACCTACAGCAGGGTTGCATTTTGATGAAGCCATAATGGAGGCTATTGCACAAAAAGGCGTTGTGATCATTTATATTACACTGCATGTAGGTGCAGGTACTTTTCAGCCAGTCAGAGTAGATGATATTGCAGATCACAAAATGCATAGTGAGTTTATTACTTTATCGCCTGAGGCTTGTGACACCATTAATCAAGCAAAAGCAGAAAATCGACGAGTCATTGCAGTAGGTACAACCAGTGTTCGCTGCCTTGAGTCTGTAGCCCATCAATCGCCTACGGATTTGCTTGAACCTTATCAAGGTGAAACCGATATTTTTATTACTCCAGGCTACGAGTTCCAAGTCGTAGATGCATTAGTGACCAATTTTCATTTGTCAGAATCTACATTGTTGATGCTGGTGTCGGCATTTGCAGGGTATGAGCATATTATGTCAGCCTATCGTCAGGCGATAGACAATCAATATCGCTTTTTTAGTTATGGCGATGCCATGTTTCTTACTCGTCAAGATTACCCCCGTTCGACACAAGAGGCCTAAGTATAATGACGAACACTTCCGAAACAATCAGTGATCAGGCCGCAAGTAGTCTTTCGACAGCAACAAAAGAACGATCATGTTTTATGACGTTCGAGGTAGATAACACCGACGGTTATGCAAGGCGGGGTCGTTTACGTTTTCCTCGTGGGGATGTCGAAACTCCAGCATTTATGCCTGTGGGAACATACGGCACAGTTAAAGGTATGCTTCCTAGAGATATCGAAGATATTGGTGCTCATATAATCTTAGGGAATACCTTTCATTTGATGTTGCGTCCTGGGACCGAGGTCATTAAAGCCCAGAACCCTTCAGACGGTCGTTCAGGACAAGGCACTTTACATGACTTTATGCAATGGCATAAACCGATTCTTACCGACTCAGGTGGGTTTCAAGTGTTTAGCTTAGGTAAAATGCGTAAGATCACCGAAGAAGGTGTGACGTTTAAGTCTCCTATAGATGGTAGCTCTATTTTTATTGATCCCGAAAAGTCGATACAAGTACAGCGTGAATTGGGTTCTGATATTGTGATGATTTTTGATGAATGTACGCCATACCCTGCCACAGAGCAACAAGCCAAAGATTCTATGGAGTTGTCATTACGCTGGGCACAGAGAAGTAAAGACGCCCATGCCGATAATCCTTCGGCATTATTTGGTATTGTTCAGGGCGGAATGTATGAACATTTACGTCAAGCATCACTGGATGCATTAGAAGCGATGGATTTTGACGGTTACGCTATTGGTGGTTTGTCGGTAGGTGAGCCCAAAGAGGATATGGTAAGAATATTGAGCCACTTGGCGCACAAAATGCCTGATGACAAGCCTCGTTACCTAATGGGGGTTGGTAAGCCTGAGGATATTGTGGAAGCGGTGCGACGGGGTGTTGATATGTTTGATTGTGTCATGCCTACACGTAATGCACGTAACGGCCATTTATTTACTTTCGACGGTGTGGTTAAGATCAGGAACGCTAAACATCGGCATTCTACAGAACCTTTGGATCCTAATTGTGATTGTTATACCTGTAAAAACTTTACCCGTAGCTATCTTCACCATTTAGATAAATGCGGAGAGATCCTAGGTGCACAGCTGAATACGATTCATAATTTGCGGCATTACCAACAGTTGATGGCAAACCTTAGGGAGGCCATAGCAGACAATCGCTTAGAGGAATACGTTGAGTCGTTTTATCAGAAAATAGGAAAAGAAGTCCCCCCTTTAGGTGAGGTTTCTGCATAATCGCTTGAATAGTCATGGTGCTATCCCCATTAATGGGTATAATCCTACGGCCTGTTAACAGACTTCAATTTACGTTCTGGCTAAAATGAGAATAAATACGCGCTGAACCAATATACATAGTGCTGACTACATAGTATGAGATTTTTATGTTGAACCGTTACCCTTTATGGAAATACCTTTTATTGATTGTTGTGTTAGCGTTAGCGCTCATATATTCGGCGGCTAATTTATACACCCCTGATCCTGCAGTGCAAATCTCTGGGGTATCGAGCTCCTTGGAGATGAGTGATAGGACCTTAGATAGAGCAACCAAAGCCTTAAAGGCAAAAAATATTGCTTATTTTGGTGAGACCTTAACCAGTAAAAGTGCATTGATACGCTTAGACGATAAGGACCAGCAGTTAGAAGCAAAAGAGGTGATTAAGTCAGCATTAGGCGATGACTATATTGTTGCTCTTAATATGGCACCAACAACGCCACAGTGGCTAAATAGTCTAGGTGCATCGCCAATGAAACTGGGCTTGGATTTATCTGGTGGTGTTCACTTCTTAATGGAAGTCGATACCGATAGTGTAGTAAAAGCTCGCATAGAAGGCATTCCTACGCAGCTAAAGAGACAACTGCGAGCAGAGAAGATACGTTACCAAAACGTCACTGTTGATAAAGACAATCAGCTTATTGCGCTATTCAAAACGGCAGAGTTGCGCGACCAAGCTTCTAGCATTTTTCGTCGTGAATTAAATCAAGGCCAACTGGCAGCACAATTCATCTTAGAGCGAACTGACGAGGCGAACGGCTTTTATATTCGCGGTCAAATGAGCGAAGAGGCTATCGCCGAAATCGAAGATTATGCTGTTGATCAAAACTTAACAACTTTGCGTAATCGAGTAAATGAATTAGGTGTTTCTGAGCCTATTGTTCAGCGCCAAGGTCGTACCCGAATTGTTGTTGAGTTACCGGGTGTGCAAGATACGGCAGAAGCTAAGCGTATTATTGGTAAAACGGCTAATTTAGAATTCCGTTTAGAAGCTGCGCCTGATGCCTCTTTATCGACTAAGGAACTGTTCGAATATAAAAATGAATTGGACCAGCAAGCCACTGGTGGCGCCTATTTAGAGCGCAAAGCGGTCATTAATGGAACCAATGTATCGGGTGCTCAGGCTAGTTTTGATGCGCAAACAAGTCAGCCTCAGGTTAATATCTCGCTAGATAGTGACGGCGGCGCTAAGATGCATCGCGGCACACGTAATAATATTGGTCGTCGCTTGGGTGTTCTATTTATCGAATATAAAACACGTACCCAAGATGCTAATGGCAATCCTCTGGATAAGCCTGTTCAAGTCATCGAAAAGCAAATTATTAGTTTAGCGACGATTCAATCGGCGTTGAATGCAGAGTTTCGTATTACCGGCCTTAGTTCGCCAGCCGAGGCCTCTGAGCTCGCATTGCTGCTGCGTGCAGGTGCTTTAGCTGCGCCGATGACATTTGTACAAGAAAGCACGATTGGTCCATCACTGGGTGAAGAAAATATTCGCCTAGGGGTGATTTCTGTGCAATTGGGCTTGTCTCTCGTGCTTATGTTTATGTTGGTGTACTACCGGGTTTTCGGTTTCGCGGCCAATATTGCTCTCACATTTAATCTTATTTTATTAGTGTCTATCATGTCTTTATTTGGTGCCACCTTAACGTTGCCAGGTATTGCGGGGATAGTATTAACCGTGGGTATGGCGGTGGATGCTAATGTATTGATCTTCTCGAGGATTAAAGAAGAGCTGAAAAATGGCTTGTCGCCACAGGCAGCGATTAGTGCTGGCTTTGATCGAGCATTTACCACCATTTTAGATGCCAATATTACAACGTTAATTGTCGCTGTTATTTTATATGGTATCGGTACTGGGCCTATTAAAGGGTTCGCGGTGACCTTAGCCATTGGTATCTTAACCTCCATGTTTACGGCCATTATCGGCACAAGAGCAATGGTTAACCTTATCTATGGCGGGCGTAATATTAAGAAGCTATCTATTTAATGCAGATAGCTATGAAGATGAGAATAATGCCTAATGGCAATCTATTGATTAAAAGAAGACGAGATGATGTCTAAAGCAAAGAATGTAGAAAATGTAGTTGAAAAAAGCATTGATTTTATGAGTCAACGCTTCGTGGCCATGGTTGTATCAATTGTATTGTTATTGGGTTCTGTTATCTCTTTAGGGATTAATGGTTTACAGTTTGGTCTGGACTTTACTGGAGGCCTGCAGATAGAGCCTCAGTATAGTGAGGCAGTTGATCTTGAAGACGCTAGACTAAAGCTTTCTGAAATAGGCCTTAAAGAAGCGACAGTGGTATATTTTGGTAGTGAAAGAGACCTTAAAATTGCCACCCAACAAAATCGAGAAGAGCTTATTCAGGCGCAGTTATCCTATTTAACTGATGGTTTATCTGCTGATAGTATTGATGTATCCCGGTTGGCAGCCAATGTAGACTCTCGGCTGCCCAATGGCGGATTAAAGCTTGATCTTGTTGTACAGGAATCCGTGATTCCTGTGCTGGATGGCGTATTACAGTCTTTGGAGCTTAGTGATTATGAGCTTACCTCATGGGACAGTGGAGAACTGTCTGTGTTTAGTGACGATGACCTGCAGGTCTTCACAGAAAAGCTACTAAGAGAATCTTTGAGTGCTATTTCTTCATCTTCGGTTATTATCAAACGTACTGAGTTTGTGGGACCCCAAGTAGGCGGTGAGCTGCGCGACCAAGGTGGTATTGGTATGCTATTCGCCTTAGCGGTTGTTATGGTTTACGTGGCTCTTCGGTTTCAGTTTAAATTTTCGGTGGCTGCTGTAGCGGCGTTAGCGCATGACGTTATTATTGTTCTTGGATTCTTCTCATTCTTTAAACTCGATTTTGATTTAACCGTATTGGCAGCAGTATTGGCGGTGATTGGTTATTCCCTGAATGATACGATTGTAGTATCAGATAGAATTCGTGAAAATTTCCGAAAAATCCGTAAGAAAGAAGCTGTTGAGGTAGTTAACATTTCATTAACGCAGACTCTAGGGCGTACTTTAGTGACATCGTTAACGACGATGTTGGTGCTTCTGGCCTTATTTTTTGTTGGTGGTGAACTGATACATGCCTTTTCTATTGCGTTGATGATAGGTGTATTTATAGGAACCTACTCATCTATTTACGTGGCGGCTAATATTCTCTTGTTTATGAATATTACAAAAGAGGATTTGATGGAGCCCGTTAAAGAAGGTGTAGAGCAAGACGAAATGCCCTAATGTCCTGTAAATCACAGAGGGGTGCTTATTACTTTTCTGTGATTTGCCTTTCTGTTTGATTTCCTAGTTTGAGTTTCCTCCGATCTTGCTTATCTCTCATTGCCAATTGATACAAAATTAGGCATCATCTTCCTCATTAATTTCTTTAATGAGCACAAAAAATGAGTTTGTGGTTACCTGACAATGATGTCCTTACCCAGCAACCTGAAGCGCTTATGGAAGCTCTTGAGCGCTATCGTCGTGTGTTAGATGGAAGTGGTTACGCGTTTTGGGAATGGGGCTTAGCTGATGATAGCTATAGCTGCGGTGGGAATTTTTGGGAAAAGTTAGGTTACACCAGTATCGATGAAGCGGTCACCTGTGTGGAAAACGTGCAGGAATATGTTCATCCCGATGATTTTAAAATGGTGTATGAGGTGGTTCTAAACCATTTACGCTTCGATACTCCCATTGATATGGTTTATCGAATACGCGCAAAGGATGGTACCTATTGGTGGACACAGGCCTGTGCAAGTTCTACTCGTGATGAAAATGGCCGAGTGACTTTTTTATCCGGTGTTAATTTTGACCTTTCTCACTTAAAAGACACCGAAAAAGCATTACGGTTATCTGAAGCTCGTCACGAACGTATTTTAGCGGCATCAAACGATGGTATATGGGAATGGTCTGTCGACAGTGATAATGAAGATGGGCGTTTTCATACTTCCCATAGTTGTTGGCAACACTTAGGTTACACCGAAGAAGAGGTGGACTCTTTACCCGAGCATGAAAGACTCGCTATATGGCGTTCTCATATTCACCCACATGATTTGTTGCGTATGCAACGTGCTTTAAAGCGACACTTTGTGTTGAAAAAACCGTTTGATATTGAATACCGCATGTTTGGCCACGAAGGTCGGATGTTTTGGATGCGTTCTCGAGGACAGGCTATTTTTAATGGTAAAGGCCGAGCAATACTGATGTCGGGTATTAATATTGATATTACCGAATTAAAAGAAGCCGAAGAGCGGGTGCGTAAGGCAAAAGTCGATGCAGAAAAAGCGAACAATGCAAAATCGCATTTTCTGTCTAGCATGAGCCACGAGTTGCGAACACCACTCAATGCCATCATGGGGTTCTCTCAATTGGCTATGTCTAATGCTGAGTTGTCTGAGAGCCAAAGACAAAACTCAGAACAGGTTTACCGTGCTGGAGAGCATTTATTACAACTGATTAATGAAGTATTGGATTTGGCTCAGGTTGAAGCAGGTAAAATTTCCTTATCCATTGAGCCAGTATCACCCTATCGTATTGTTCATGAATGTTTTGCTTTAGTTCAGTCCTTGGCTGACGAAAGAGCCATTGATCTAGTCATCCCAGATGAACAATTATCCTCTTTTTATGTTTATGCAGATGCAATGCGTTTAAAGCAATGTTTGTTAAATCTCATTAGTAATGCGGTTAAGTACAATGTTGATGGAGGTAGTGTACATATTTTCTTCAGTGAAAAAGCCAGTGTATTGCAAATGCGCATAGAGGATACAGGTAAGGGTATCTCTTTGGAAAAACAGAAAGAGTTGTTTCAACCCTTTAATCGTTTAGGGGCAGAGGAGTCACTAACACAAGGTAGTGGAATTGGCTTGGTTATTACCAAGGAGTTGGTTGAGAAAATGGAGGGTTCTATTACCTATGAGGCTCGACCTTCAGGGGGTGCTTGTTTCCAAATAGAGCTTCCTATTGCGGATGTTGATAATGTTCAGGCAGAGGTGTCTTCTATCCCATCCAATCAAAACAGCAGGGTGTTACCGACCTTCATTAATGATAAACATGTGCTGTATATCGAAGACAATCAATCCAACATCCATCTGATGGAAAGCTTTTTTAGTAATTACTCTCGTATCCGCTTATCCTCATATGAGGATCCGTTGGTAGGTCTTTATCAAGCAAGGGTTCTTCTGCCAGATATGATTATTTTAGATGTTAATTTGCCTTATATAAGCGGTTTGCAACTGGTTAAATTAATAAAGTCTGATCCAGATTTGAGTCATATTCCTGTGGTTGCTTTGTCGGCTAATGCGATGCCCTACGATATTGAAAAGGGGAAAGCTCAAGGCTTTGATGAATATCTAAGCAAACCTATCAATATGCCAAGATTAACCCAAATGCTGAGTGATTTTTTATCAGAAGAGGCTGCCTAGCCTCCTCTGTTTGTGCTATCTATGAATGATTTATCGCTCTCAATAATAGAGCGGTTTATACGTCACCCATATTTCGACCGATAATTTGTAGCAGTGGTTTAAATACTTTTGCTGATCCGCACACTACGTTACCGCTGTCGAGCATGGAGTTGCCACCTTTAAAATCGCTGACAAATCCACCTGCTTCTTTGATCAATAAAATGCCAGCGGCGATGTCCCATGGTTTTAAATTCATTTCCCAGAATCCATCATATCTACCTGCAGCGACGTAAGCTAGGTCTAAAGAGGCGGCGCCCATACGGCGAATACCAGAAGTCTGGCCGGCGATATCTTTTAATGTTGTTAAATAAGAATCGATATTATCAAACGAATAGCCATTAAAAGGGATGCCTGTGGCAATTAATGCGCCTTCAAGATTGGGGCGTTGAGTGACTCGAATGCGTCGGCCATTAAGTGTTGCCCCTTTGCCTTTGCTGGCAGTGAATTCTTCTTGTTTACTAGGGTCGAGAATAACAGCGTGTTGTAACTGTCCTTTGTGACTATACGCAATAGAAATGGCAAAATGAGGGATGCCGTTAATGAAATTGGTCGTACCATCGATAGGGTCGATAATCCATTCGCTGTCCTTATCTTCCCCTTCCATGAGTCCACCTTCTTCGCCGCGGAAACCATGCTTTGGATAGGCTTTCTTTAGGTGATATATCACTTCTTTCTCTACAGCGCGATCAACTTCTGTTACAAAATCATTACGGCCTTTAAGTTCAATCATTTGCGGGCCACGGTGCTGAGTGGCTTTTTCTAATACAAGTGCACCTTTGCGGGCTGCATTTAATGCAACAGTAATCATGGGTTCCATAGTATTGGATCTCGATAGGGAATATAGACAAGGGAATGTAAAATAGCATCACTACGTTTGAGTAGTGATTTCAGACGGCGGCGATTATAGCGGAAATAACAAGATATTTACACTGCTTGTCAGTAGATGGTGTTAGATTCGAGCTTCGTATGGTCACAAGGCTTAAGTGTCTGATAGAATGCGCGCCCAACACTACTCAACTCATGAGCTTTTACATGTCCGAAGACCAATCCGTATTGTCTCCATCTTCTCTTAAAGCATTAAACTCTATTCGAATCGTGCTAGTTAATACGACTCACCCCGGTAATATTGGCGGTGTTGCTAGAGCGATGAAAAACATGGGATTATCATCGCTCTATTTAGTTGATCCTAAAGATTACCCATCTGAGCGAGCACAATGGCGGGCCTCTAATGCGGTTGATGTCTTACAGTCAGCTAAGGTTGTTGATACGCTTGATGAGGCGATTGCTGATTGTGGTCTAGTGATTGGCACCAGTGCGAGAGAAAGACGTATCCCTTGGCCCTTAGTCACACCTAGAGAATGTGCTGATCGTAGTTACCATGAATCATCAACCCATCCTGTGGCTATCGTTTTTGGAAGAGAAGATCGCGGACTGACGAACGATGAGTTACATAAATGCAATTTCCATGTACATATTCCATCCAATCCAGAATATAGCTCTTTAAACCTAGCTGCGGCCGTGCAGGTCATTGCTTATGAGTTAAGAATGACGTGCCTTAATATACAACAAGGTAAGGCAATACACTTTGATGATTGGGATATGCCTCCAGCAAAAAATCAGGCTTTAGAGCATTACTACGAGCATTTGCAAGCAACCTTAGAAAAGATCAAGTTTCTAGATCCAGATAACCCCCGTCAAACCATGACGCGATTAAAGCGCCTGTATAGCCGTGTTCGCTTAGACGAAATGGAGCTAAATATATTGCGGGGTGTGCTAACGGCCATGCAAAATTTTGTTTTTCATACTGATAAGAAAATAGCCGAGCTTGAGTCATCCAAAACCCATGCGTCGTCTTCTAAGGAAGAATTCTAGTACTTGAGTAAAATACTATGTTATTTAGTTGACTAAAATAGTGGGTTATTAGATAATTGTGTTACTCTAAAGGTGTTTAATTGTAACAAAGGTCGTTGGTTATGCGTTTAACTACTAAAGGTCGGTATGCGGTGACTGCAATGCTAGATCTAGCCATCCATAGTGATCGTGGCCCTGTTAGTCTAGCAGAAATCTCAAAACGCCAAGAAATCTCATTATCTTATCTAGAGCAGTTGTTTTCTAAGCTACGTAAAGCAGGATTAGTTGCTAGTGTAAGAGGTCCGGGTGGAGGTTATCAATTAGGCCGAGGCTTGGATGCTATTTTTGTTGCTCAGATTGTTGATGCCGTTAACGAGTCAATAGATGCAACAAGTTGTGGTGGCAAAGGCAACTGTCAACAAGGTGAGGTCTGTTTAACCCATCATTTATGGAGCGATCTTAGTGATCAGATCCACCATTTTTTAAGTGGTATCAGTTTAGCTAAGTTAGTCTCTAGGCACGATGTAAAATCCATATCCCAGCGCCAAGAAATAAACAGTTTAGATGACTTGGATGTTATTCAGTCATCTCGCTTAGCTTAAGCGGCTGGTCATCCATCAACGACATACTGAACGTAATAAAGAATTTTTATAGAGAGAGTTATGAAATTACCGATTTATTTTGACTATTCAGCAACAACACCCGTTGACCCTCGTGTTGCCAAAGTAATGATGGACTGCTTAACAATGGAAGGTAATTTTGGTAATCCAGCATCTCGGTCGCATTTTTTTGGCTGGAAAGCTGAAGAAGCTGTGGAAACAGCAAGGCAGCACGTTGCTGATCTGATTAATGCGGATTCTCGAGAAATTGTGTGGACCAGTGGTGCCACTGAATCTGATAACCTAGCCATTAAAGGTATTGCTCATTTTAATCGTAAGCGTGGACAGCATGTGATTACCTCTAAAATTGAGCACAAAGCTGTATTGGATGCTTGTCGTCAGCTTGAGCGTGAAGGTTTTGAGGTGACGTATCTAGATCCTGATAGCGAAGGCTTAATCAGTGCAGATATGGTAGCGGATGCTATTCGAGAAGATACAACACTGGTGTCGCTGATGCATGTCAATAATGAAATCGGCGTGATTAACGATATCGCAGCTATTGGTGCGATATGTCGTGAGAAAAAAGTATTTTTTCATGTGGATGCTGCTCAAAGTACAGGCAAGTTACCGATCGATGTTGAGGCGATGCATATTGACCTTATGTCTTTTTCTGCGCATAAGACATACGGTCCAAAAGGGGTTGGAGCACTTTATGTTCGTCGTAAACCTAGGGTTCGCCTTGAAGCTCAAATGCATGGTGGCGGTCATGAACGCGGTATGCGTTCAGGGACTTTAGCAACCCATCAAATCGTTGGCATGGGTGAAGCTTTTCGTCTTGCTAAGTTAGAGCTAGATAAAGATTATCAGCATGCTTTGTCTATGCGAAAACGTTTATTGGATGGTGTAAAAGACATGGAAGAGGTACATATGAATGGTTCTTTAGAGGATCGTGTACCGCATAATTTGAATCTTAGCTTTGCATTTGTTGAAGGTGAGTCTCTTATTATGTCGTTGAAGGACTTGGCAGTCTCTTCGGGTTCTGCTTGTACTTCCGCAAGCTTGGAGCCTTCCTATGTGCTGCGTGCTTTAGGTTTAAATGATGAATTGGCGCATAGCTCTTTACGATTTAGCTTTGGACGATTTACGACGGAAGAAGAAATCGACTATGCAATTCAACAGATTCATGAAGCGGTAAATAAGCTACGGGAATTATCGCCTTTATGGGATATGTATAAAGATGGCATCGATCTTAACACAATCGAATGGGCTGCCCATTAATGCAGCTAAGCTTTCGATAATTTGTAGAACACAATATTTTTTGGGAACACAGTAAAAATAAGCTAATTAGCTGGTTTGATAACAAGGTTTATGAGGTAAGTACAATGGCATATAGCGATAAAGTAATTGATCATTATGAAAATCCACGCAATGTTGGCAAGATGGATGATAAAGCAAATAATGTGGGTACTGGTATGGTAGGAGCTCCCGCTTGTGGTGATGTAATGAGACTGCAAATACAAGTCAGTGACGATGGTATTATCGAAGATGCGAAATTCAAAACCTATGGTTGTGGATCCGCTATTGCTTCTAGTTCTTTACTAACGGAATGGGTGAAAGGTAAAACCTTAGATGAAGCAAGCCAAATCAAGAATACGGAATTAGCAGAAGAGCTAGCATTACCACCAGTAAAAATTCATTGCTCGGTATTAGCTGAAGATGCTATTAAAGCCGCTGTGAATGATGTACGTGAGAAACAAAAGGCTAACTAATCGAACAAAAGAAAGTAGTAATCGTAAAGAAGATAGTGTTATGGCAATTACAATGACATCAGTGGCTAAAAACCACATCGCGAAACAGATCCAGAATAGAGGCTCAGCTTTAGGTATCCGTGTGGGTGTTAAAACTGCAGGTTGTTCTGGTTTATCTTACGTATTGGAATTTGTCGATCAGCTAGAAAAAACAGATCATGTTTTTGATCAGGGCGACTTTAGTCTTATTGTAGATCCAAAGAGCTTTATTTATTTAGATGGTACAGAATTAGACTTCGTTAAAGAGGGTCTAAATGAAGGCTTTGAGTTTAAAAATCCTAATGTAAAAAATGAGTGTGGATGTGGTGAAAGTTTTCACGTGTAATTCATAAAATCGCATTCACTTTATTGCCGGTGCATTAGCACCGGTTTTTGTATAAGTATAACGAGACATACTTAATGGATTTTACACAAAATTATTTCGACCTATTAGGTTCTCCACGGCAATACGAGGTAAGTTTACCTCAGATATCGGATCATTATCGAGATCTACAAAAACAGTTTCACCCTGATAAATTTGCCTCTAAATCTGCCGCAGAACAAAGGGCTGCTGTGCAATTTGCCGCTTACATCAATACCGCTTATCAAACACTGAAGTCGCCTGTTTTACGTGCTGAGTATTTATTACAATTGGTAGACGAGGTGATTGACCATCAAAACTCTACCATCAGTGATGGCGCCTTTTTAATGTTGCAAATGCAATGGCGTGAAAGTCTTGGTGACATATCAATGATAGATGACAACAACCTTGCTGAAGAAAATATTGATGCCTTAAGAGGTGAAGTTAAAAAACAAGGTGCTACGCTTCAAAATGATTTTAACTTACAGTATGAGCAACAGTGTTATAAAGACGCTAAAGCAACTGTTGCCAAATTACATTTTGTTGAAAAAATGCAACAAGAAATAGAAACAATAGAATCATCATTATTTGATTAAAGAGTTAATGTTTTATGGCTTTATTACAAATATCAGAACCAGGGCAATCACCAGAACCTCATGCCAATCAAAAAAAACGAGCAGTAGGTATTGATCTTGGAACCACCAATTCTTTGGTCGCCAGTGTGCACGATGATCGTATTGAAGTGTTGTTAGATGCACAGGGTAGAATGTTGTTACCCTCTGTTGTGCAATATAGTTCAGATGGAGTATCAATAGGCCACGCGGCTAAATCCTCTGCTGTGAATGATCCATTGAATACCATTATTTCTGTTAAACGTCTTATGGGGAGAAGTTATCAAGACGTGGTTGGTGGTGAAGAGTTGTCAGCTAACTTGCCTGCTAATAAACAAGATGAAAATTTTTCTTATGACTTTTTTGAGCGCAATGATGGAGTCGTTGCCATAAATACGGCGCAAGGCCCGAAAACCTCAGTAGAGGTATCGGCAGATATATTATCGGTATTAGCTGAACGTGGTCGCCAGGCATTGGGTGGAGAGCTGGAAGGTGTCGTTATTACCGTGCCTGCTTATTTTGATGACGCACAGAGGCAGGCCACCAAGGACGCTGCTCGCTTAGCGGGCTTACCTGTTTTGCGCTTATTAAATGAGCCGACGGCCGCTGCAGTGGCCTATGGTTTAGATCAACAAAATGCAGGTACCATTGCAGTCTATGACTTGGGTGGTGGTACATTTGATGTTTCTTTATTGAGGTTGTCAAAAGGCGTCTTTGAAGTATTGGCAACAGGTGGAGATTCGGCCTTAGGGGGAGATGATTTTGATCGCGCTATCATGCTGTGGTTATGTGAGCAGCTAAATATCCGCCACATTCCTACTCCGACGGTCGAAAGGCATTTGCTTACATTAGCGTGTGAACTCAAAGAGTCATTAAGTCAAAATGAGTCTCATACGGTTAGTTATAATGATGTATCGATTACCTTGAACCGTGAGCAATTAAATGGATTAATTGACCCCCTAATTCAACAGACGACTCGCGCCTGCAAGCGTGTGATCAGGGATGGGGGTATCGACATATCAGATATTGATCACGTAGTCATGGTAGGGGGCTCAACCCGCAGTTTACGTGTGAGAGAAAAGGTAAGTCTTTTTTTTGATCAAGAGCCTTTGGACAATATTGATCCGGATAAGGTAGTCGCCATTGGTGCTGCGATACAGGCAGATGTTCTTGTTGGTAATAAGCCTGATAGTGATATGTTGTTGCTCGATGTGTTGCCTCTATCATTAGGATTAGAAACAATGGGTGGTTTAGTGGAAAAAGTCATTAACCGCAATACCACGATTCCTGTTGTTAAAGCACAAGAGTTTACGACCTTTAAAGATGGACAGACTGCTATGTCTATTCATGTCGTTCAGGGGGAGAGAGAACTTATTGCTGATTGTCGTTCTCTGGCCCGGTTCGAGCTGCAAGGTATTCCGCCAATGGTTGCTGGTGCTGCACATATTAAGGTGACTTTTCAGGTGGATGCGGATGGTCTGCTAAATGTATCCGCTATGGAAAAATCAACGGGTGTCCAAGCCTCTATTGTAGTAAAGCCTTCCTATGGTTTAGATGATGATAGTATCACTCAGATGATTACAGACTCCTTTGAGCATGCGCAGGACGATATTGTGATGCGAGCTTTGCGCGAACAGCAGGTCGAAGCCGACCGTATGATAGAGTCTTTAGAGTCTGCCTTAGCAGATAATGGGCGAGAATTATTAAGCAATGATGAATATCAGTTGCTTTCAAACGAAATCTCCCAGTTAGCCCTTTTGCGCGATCAAGGAAATGCACAAGACATTAAGCAATTAATAGAAAAAATAAGTGTCGATTCTGAAGCATTTGCAGCTAAGCGCATGGATGTTAGCATTAAGCAAGCATTAGCAGGGCAGTCTTTGGATGATATTTCGGCAGAGTAAGGTGTTGTTAACCTTAGATAAATATAGAGTGATAAGTTATGACAAAAATTGTTTTTTTACCCCATGAAGAGATTTGCCCAGATGGTGCAGTTATCGAAGCGCAGAAGGGGGAGAGCATCTGTCGAGCAGCGTTACGTAATGGTATTGATATTGAGCATGCTTGTGAAATGAGTTGTGCTTGTACAACCTGCCATGTATTGATTCGCGAAGGCTATGATTCGCTCGAAGAGGCGGATGAGTTGGAAGATGATTATTTGGATAAGGCGTGGGGGTTGGAGCCTGATTCACGTCTGAGCTGCCAAGCTTTAGTCGCCGATGAAGACTTAGTCGTTGAAATTCCGAAATACACCATTAATATGGTTTCTGAAAACCATTAATTTTGAGCGTCTTTTACTAAGAATAAGTTAGCAGTTATCTGCTAACTTATTCGACCTTGTTAGCCTGAAAAATAATTTGTTTTAAGCCCTTTTGTGTCCACTTTAATGGATAATATGCAACCTGTCATCGACAACCGTTTCGACATTTGCTGATCAACACCTGTCCCATTAGTGGCTACAAATAACGTGTCTAAATTCTCACCTCCAAATGTGCAGTGCATAACATTGGGCGCATTAATGCTGATCTTGTGGATTCTTTCTCCTTCAGGATTAAAGCAGCTAATGCAACCACCTCCTAAGTGGCAAACCCATAAATTGTCTTCACTATCAACACATAAACCATGAGGCTGGCCTTCTGACTTTGAAATTCGACAAAATACATCTGTTGAAACAGGTTGTTGGTTTTCATCTAATCGAGTAGCGTAGACATATCGGCCTGTTTTTGTGCTTTGAAACAGCGTCTTTCCGTCAATCGAAAAAGCCGGTTGTGCAGAGGACTCGATACCCTCATGGCTAAAGCGGTCAATATTTAAATTAGGCGACAATTGATAAATGTGACTTTGCTGATGCCCTTGATCGGAAATACTGCTCGTTGCCCAGTAATTACCATTTCTATCTGCGATGCCGCCAGTTGATTCATAATTGCTAAAAAAAGGCTCTGGCTTCGATATATATGTCACCTTTCTATCTCTCATATCAAAAAAGCCAATGCCGTCTTTCAGTGTTGCTATAAAACCATTTTTTATACTAGGAGATAAGCTCAATATGGGTTTGTCTAAATCACAATGAGTTATTTCTCCTGTGGGTTCGTGGTATTGATATAACTTTTGTTGATTGTGCTCTATCCAAAAAAGAGATGATTGATTGTCAATCCATACTGGCTGGCCGTTACAGCTGTTCTCTATGTAGATAACGGTTTCTATGGTGTTCATAAATTATTGACTCTTAGCACTTATTATTCTATTTAAATGATGATTTAAGCGCCAAATATTATATTGGAAACGTTTACATTCGGTCAAATAGACTTTGCTGTCAAGAGGCAATTGTTAAATTAAAGGCGATGCCGTAGATGAACGGATAATTAACCGATGATTAAATGTTGAAGTAGAGTTTTGAATATCTTCAGTATCATTCGTTTGGGGGAGATTTTCTATTTTTTCACACAAGACTTTTATTGCTTGTTGAGTAATTTCGGCAAAAGGTTGCTCTATAGTCGTCAGTGGAGGGTGCGTTTTCGCAGCATATCGAATATTGTTAAACCCAATAACCGATATTCGCTTAGGTACTTCAATATTCATTTGTTTTAGAACAGATAACACTTCTATGGCTAAATCGTCTCGAGTGCAGAAAATAGCGGTTATTTTAGGTTCCATTTGAAGGATGGAATTAACAACTTCCTCAATAGCTTCTGCATTATCTCGAACGGTGATAACTCGCTCATGCAACAATTTAGCCTTTTGTATCGCGAATATGAAACCAGACTGTCGATTTAAGCAAGCAGTATTGTTTTCCTCTGAGCTAATACAAACGATGTTTTTGTGTCCAAGGTTTATCAAATGCTCAGCTGCTGTTTCAGCTGCCTCATAGTTGTCGAAACCAATGTAATGAGGGAGATCATCGTTTGCAGGTCTTTCCTCTTTGATAAATACGATAGGGAGGTTAGCTAACATAAAATGTGTTTTTCCATCCAGCTTGGGAAGGTCAATCATCACAATCAATCCATCAGCTTGTTTGCTGCTCAGCATATCTTGATAGTATTTAATATCTAAGTTCTTGCGGTTAGTTTCCTTTATAAGAATATCGTAGCCCTTGGACTGCGCGATAGGTGTTATGGCTTGTGTAAAGTTTTCATACAGCGGATTACCAATGTTGTAGACGACTATCACAATTAGGCCGGACTTCCCTCGGCGAAAATTTTGTGCCAAGGTATTGGGTTGATAATTGAGTGCTGCAATTGCTTTTTCAACTTTGTCACGTGTTTGTTTTTTTAGTAGATCAGGTTTGTTGAAATACCGTGAAACGGTAGCAATCGACACTCCAGCCATTTTTGCTACTGATTTTATAGACATATCAAATTAATCCAATGGTAACTTTTTGGTTTTTCATCAAGGTAAAAATATTTATTTAGTATTATCTTTTTTTGCGTCAATTGTAAATTATATTTGACAAATAATAGTTTTTTGGCGCGCCATTCATCCTTTTTGATGCAAATTAGACTCTTATTACCTTTTAAGCTAAAGGATATTGGTTTAATAGCTGTGAGGTTGAATTAAGTGTCATGTTCGTTTTATTGATCGCTTTGGCCTGTTAGCTTTGTTTTTTAATCATGGATAAGCAGTTTGTGATACGTATCATCACAATAAGAGAATAATAAATAGTCATTAGCTATTGCTGTCCTACCTATAAATCCTTAGAATGGCGACCCCAATGAGGTAGGCCTATTCGAGAAGGCCTTAAGTCCTTGAGTAAAGTTAACCGAAAGAAGAGAGAACCCCGTGACTGTTGAACGCACATTATCCATTATTAAGCCTGATGCCGTTGCTAAAAACGTCGTTGGTGAAATCATTGCTCGTTTTGAACAAGCTGGCCTTATCGTAGTAGCTGCTAAAATGATCCGTTTATCAAAAGAGCAAGCAGAAGGTTTTTATGCTGAGCACAAAGAGCGTCCTTTTTTTCCCGCATTAGTCGAGTTTATGACATCGGGTCCTGTTGTGGTTCAGGTATTGGAAGGTGAAGGTGCAGTATTAAAAAATCGTGAGTTAATGGGAGCCACTAACCCTCAAGAAGCTGAAGCGGGAACTATCCGTTCAGACTTTGCTCAGTCAATCGACGCTAATGCTGTTCACGGATCGGATTCGTTAGAGTCTGCAGCGCGTGAAGTGGCTTACTTCTTTGCTGATGATGAGATTTGTCCTCGTTAATTGAGAGCATTCATGTCTAGTAAGCTTGATGTTGATGGTATTGATACAGAAATTGAGGCAACCAACCTCTTAGGGCTGTCAACATCAAAATTAGTCGATTTTTTTGAATCTATCGGTGAAAAGCGCTTTCGGGCTATTCAAGTCCAGAAGTGGATACACCAGAACGGCGTCGATGACTTTGATGCCATGTCCAATCTGAGTAAATCTTTACGCCAGAAATTAGCTCAAATAGCTGAAATCCGCCCTCCTAAAGTGATAGAACAATTAGATTCTGCTGATGGGACACGCAAGTTTCTTATTGAAGTGAGTGGTAATAATGTCGTCGAAACGGTATTTATACCCGAGGGAGGCAGAGGTACCTTGTGTGTCTCTTCTCAGGTGGGTTGTTCGTTAGACTGTAGCTTTTGTGCCACGGGTAAACAAGGTTTTAATCGAGATCTAACATCAGCTGAAATTATTGGGCAAGTATGGATTGCAGCTAAATCCTATGGCCAGTTGGATCCTAAAGCCGAGAGAACGGTTACCAACGTTGTAATGATGGGCATGGGTGAGCCATTATTAAATTTTGAAAACGTGGTCGATTCCATGAATTTAATGATGGATGATAATGCCTATGGCCTCTCTAAAAGGCGTGTCACATTGAGCACCTCTGGGGTGGTCCCTGCACTGGATAAGCTAGGTGAGCATACCGATGTGAGTCTGGCAGTGTCCTTACATGCACCCAATGATGCTTTACGCAATGAATTGGTACCCATTAATAAGAAGTACCCCATAGCGCAACTACTGGATTCGGCTACACGTTATATCGCAGGTTTACCTGATAACCGTCGTAAAATAACGATTGAATATACGTTGATTGATCAGCTTAATGATCGTCCACATCATGCTTATGAGTTGGCTGAATTGCTAAGGGATATTCCCGTTAAAATCAATTTAATCCCCTTCAATCCATTTTCACTAGTGGAATATAAGCGGGTGAGTAATAATGCACTGCGTGCTTTTCAAAATATTTTGATAAAAGAAGGCTTTACCACTACTATAAGGACCACTCGAGGCGATGATATTGATGCAGCCTGTGGGCAGCTTGCTGGTAGCGTGATGGATAGAACTTCTCGTAGTGCAAGATATCGGCAGCAACATCATTTAAGTGAAGAGCCCGTAAAGATTATTTCTGAATAAGTGGTTATTCTGTAAAGCGCCATAAAAAGTACCATAATTTGAGGACGCGTCGCGTGCGAAAATCTTCATATCTTTTAGTCCTATTGTTAAGTACGATTATTTTGACTGGATGTGTGACGACCAATAATCGTAGTGGGTCTACTATCGATACCCAAAAAGCCTATGATACACATGTCAATTTAGGCTTAACCTACCTGCAACAAGACAGTCGTGAAAATTCTCGTCGTCACTTTGAAAAAGCGTTGAAATTGAATGCTAAAGCTGCGCCAGCTAATCACGGTATTGCTTTATTATACAATCTCACTGGCGAAGTTGAGCTGGCAGAGGCTTCTTTCTTAAAGGCTTTGAAGAGAGATAAAAAGTTTACACAGGCGCGTATTGATTACGGGCTTTTTCTTTATCAGCAAGAGCGCTACCAAGAGGCTTATGAAGCGTTTTCTTTAGCTGTTCAGGATATATCTTCTCAGCAAAGGGCAAGAGCATTAGCTTACCTAGGGCAAACCGCCTTGGTGCTAGGTAACAAGGTAAAAGCAAAATCGTCCTTTGAGCATGCAGTCAATATTGATAACAAGTTGTCCATAGCGATGATAGAACTTGGCGAACTCTATTATGAAGAAGAAAACTATGCTGAATCCAAACGCTACTTAGATGAGTTTATTCGGCTTTCAGGTCGTACCTCAAGAAGTTTATGGTTAGGAATTCGGATAGAGAGAATTTTTGGTAACAAGGATAAGGAAGCGAGTTATGCGCTAGCATTAAGAAACTTGCACCCTTATTCTAAAGAGTACCTCCTGTATAAAAAAGAACTGCAAAAACAGTAAGCCATGGTGTGATGAATGAAGAATACAAATAATACACAGACTGATGTGGCACCTGGACAACTGGTTGCAGGTCAAATGTTGGCTCAGCAACGAGAAAAGCTAGGTCTTGATATTGCTGAATGTGCCGAAGCATTAAAAATATCGGTTTATAAAGTAAAGGCGTTGGAGTCTGGTGATGAAGCGCCATTTACTTCGGATATATTTATTCGTGGGTATTTGAGAAATTACGCTAAATTGGTGAATTTATCAGAAGAAGAAATTCTTCATGTTTATCTCTCCCAAAAGCAAGTCGATCAAGTTAAGGAAGAGAGAATCGCTCGTACGAATCGTCCAGCAAAATCTAAGTGGTGGATGCCTTACGTTATCGGCATTATTATTATTCTTGGTTGGTTTATCGTATCCAATAGTCTTGTGTATCAACAGGATGGTTCTAATCAAGAGGCCTCCGTGTCTCTCCTGGAAAGTGTTAAGTCACTCCAAGAGCGTTTGATGGGAGAGGAGAATATAGAGTCAACTAACATTGATAGCAGTGAACAGGTTGATGTGACCGAAGGGCCTGATGGTAGGCTTGAACCAGCACCAAATGTAGCTATTGGTACTACTGATAATAATCTCGATGTTCAGTCATCAGCCAGTGATAATGTTGCCCATCCACTTGAACAATATCAGCAACCTCCACAGGACGTTCTTCAGGAAACCATAGTTGATAATCAAGAGGCAATAGACTCAATAGTGGTTGATAGAAGTGTCGAAACTCAGGTAACTGGCAGCGACATTCAAGCTAATGAGGATATTCAGGTTGCGGTAAATGCTGCCAATCTTGAAAACGACGTACAGCAATCAATCACATCTAATGTAGACGATACTCCTGTTGATCTAGTGGATACGACTGAAAGCAACTTGTTTTTTACGTTTTCAGAAGCATGTTGGGTCGAGGTGGTTGATGCAAATAATCAGACAGTAGTGTCTGACTTGCAAAAGGCGAATACAGAGTTGTTGCTAAAAGGCGTTGCCCCGTTTTCGATTATCCTAGGAAATGTTAATGGCACTACGTTGCATTTTAATGGCGAACAAGTTCCCCTAGTCAGTAGTGCTGATGGTAGAACCTTGCGTTTAACGCTGGGTGAATAAGTTTATCTAAACGATGACTGCGTATTGCTGGTCGAAAAGAGTTAAATAACTAGGTGATGTATGCATTTTGAGTCCCCCATTAAACGCCGTCAATCTCGCCAAATTATGGTGGGAGATGTTCCTGTTGGTGGTGATGCCCCAATTAGTGTGCAAAGCATGACTAATACCGAAACAACGGATGTTGATGCCACTGTTGCTCAAATACAACAAATACAGCAGGCTGGCGCCGATATTGTGCGCGTCTCGGTGCCGACAATGGAGGCAGCAGAATCTTTTGGCCAGATTCGTAAGCAGGTGAGTATCCCCTTAGTGGCCGATATCCACTTTGATTATCGCATAGCGTTGCGTGTGGCTGACCTGGGTGTTGATTGCCTGCGAATCAACCCAGGCAATATCGGTCGAGAAAAGCGTATTTTGGCGGTTATTGAAAAAGCAAGGGATATGAATATCCCTATACGTATTGGTGTTAATGCAGGTTCTCTAGAAAAAGATTTGCAGAAAAAGTATGGTGAGCCAACGCCTGAAGCGTTAGTTGAGTCCGCCATGAGGCATGTTGATATTCTCGACCGTCTTGATTTTCATGATTTTAAAGTGAGTGTAAAGGCATCTGATGTATTTATGGCAGTAGGGGCTTACCGCCAGCTAGCGACTAAAATTGATCAGCCACTGCACTTAGGAATTACCGAAGCGGGTGGTTTTCGCTCGGGTACCGTGAAATCGGCAGTCGGTTTAGGTGCTTTGCTGATGGACGGTATTGGAGATACCGTTCGTATATCATTAGCTGCCGATCCTGTTCAAGAGGTTAAGGTGGCCTGGGATCTATTAAAAAGTCTTAAGTTGCGTAGTAAGGGTATCAACTTTATTGCCTGTCCTAGCTGTTCTAGACAAAACTTCGATGTCATTGGTACGATGAATGCCCTAGAGTCCCGTTTAGAAGATATTGTCGTGCCAATGGATGTGGCTGTTATTGGTTGCGTGGTCAATGGCCCTGGCGAAGCGAAAGAGGCAGATTTGGGTTTAGCTGGAGGTACTCCAAGCAATTTGGTCTATGTAGACGGGCAGCCAAGCCAGAAATTGTCTAAAGAGACTCTGGTTGATGATCTAGAACGCTTAATCAGAGATAAAGCGCAGGCCAAGGCTAAGTTGATGGATGACCTTATTGCCAAAGCTTAGATGTATGTTATCTTGGTTTTACCTTCGTTGTTTTTGAACAGTGAATAACACTTAATTCCCATCCCAATTTAGCCTATAATACCCGCCTTTTGGCGCGTATTACTTTCGCCTGCCTATTAATCATTTAGGAATTACTTTGAGTAAGTTACAAGCAATCCGTGGAATGAACGACCTGTTGCCCGAACAGTCGCCTGTTTGGCAATATGTCGAATCTGTTGTTTCCAATAACCTAAAACAATATGGCTATCGAGAAGTTCGGTTTCCCATTATGGAGCAAACAGAGCTATTCAAGCGTTCAATTGGCGAAGTGACAGATATTGTTGAGAAGGAAATGTATACCTTTGCCGACCGTAACGACGATAGTGTGACTTTGCGTCCGGAAGGAACCGCGTCTTGTGTGCGTATGTGCGAACAGCACGGTTTATTGTATAACCAAACTCAACGATTGTGGTACTGCGGTCCTATGTTCCGTTATGAACGTCCGCAAAAGGGTCGATTACGCCAATTCCATCAAATAGGTGTAGAAACATTCGGGTTTAATGGTCCCGATATCGATGCCGAGCTCCTTTTGCTGACAGCAAGATTATGGAAGGCATTAGGGGTAGATGATGCTGTTCACTTAGAAATTAATTCCCTTGGTACACCACAATCTCGAGCGGTTTATCGACAAGCGCTTGTTGACTTTTTAATGCCCTTAAAAGACCAATTGGACAGTGATAGTCAGCGTAGGTTGTCATCAAATCCGCTACGTATTTTAGATAGTAAAAACCCTGATACTCAGACTTTAATAAAAGATGCGCCTCAATTAATAGATTATATTGAGCCTGAGGCAAAAGCGCATTTTGAAAAGCTGTTGGAAATATTAGATCATTCTGGTATTGCTTATACGGTCAACTCTAAGTTGGTGAGAGGGTTGGATTATTATGACTATACCGTTTTTGAATGGGTGACAGATAAGCTGGGAGCACAAGGAACCGTCTGTGCTGGAGGTCGCTACAACGGTTTGGTCGAACAACTCGGCGG
>JAHDEM010000006.1:0-4286 GCA_020628895.1 Candidatus Endobugula sp. | reverse complement strand
GAAGATGAATGTGCTCAGCAGCAATTAACCATTAAATATCTGCGTGAGGATGTACCTCAACAGACAGTAAATTTGGACGAATTCATTAGCAATAATCGTTAAATATTGATTGATAGTGTGAATTAAACAACGAATAAAGTGCCTAAGGCACATAATAATTAATTGAGTATATACGGAGAACGAAACGTGGCTGACCATTTGACGGATGAAGAACAATTACAGCAATTAAAGAACTGGTGGAAAGAAAATGGTACGTCTTTGATCGTTGCCGTCTTGGTTGGTTTGATTGCGTATTTCGGCTTTCAATGGTGGCAGAGTCATCAACAACGGCAAGCTGAACAAGCATCCGCTTTATACTCGCAACTATTAGATAGTATAGAAGTGGCTAATCAACAACCTCTTTCCGACGAGCAGAAGTCAACGGCTAGTTATCTTGTAGATCAATTACAAGAAGGCTATAAATCATCGCAGTATGCGGTTAATGCCAGCTTATTTTTGGCGAAAATATCAGTAGATGATCAAAACTTAGATAATGCAGTCACTCAACTGTCCTGGGCAATTGAGCATGCTGATGATCATATTAAAGACTTGGCAACACTTCGTCTGGCTAGAGTATATTTTGCCCAAGAAAAATATGATGACGCTTTGGCGTTAATCTCTCTGGACAATGACAGTGCATTTTTATCACTTAATGCAGAGCTTAACGGAGATATTCTGTTGGCAAAAAATGATAAAGAAGGGGCCCAAAAAGCGTATCAGCAAGCGATTGATTCATTGGGTGAAAGTGCTAGTTTTAGAAGGAATTTGTTGCCTATTAAGCTTGCTAGTATTACAGCTGAGGAATAACTCATGCGCTATTTTTTCTTATTACTTCTACTTTCGGTGCTCACATCCTGCTCATATTTTAAAGAAAAAGTAGATCCTCCTGAGCCTCTTACTGAGTTATCGGAAAATATTGGGATAAAAGAACGCTGGAAGCAAAGAGTAGGAGAAGGCTTAGGAGATTTATACCGTTTGGTAGAGCCCGCTATTAGTATTGATACGGTTTTTGCCAATGATATTGATGGCAATGTTTACGCTTATGATCGACAAACCGGTGAGCAAAAATGGGTATCTGCACTGGGCGTTGATTTATCTTCTGGCGTTGGTTTGGGTGCGCAAATTGTTTTGGTTGGTTCCTTGGATGGCGATGTTATTGCTTTAAGCCAAATAACTGGTGAAGAGCTTTGGAGAACCAATATAGCGAGTGAAATCCTTGCTCCTCCGCAGACCAATAATGAGGTTGTCGTAGTACAAACGAACGAAGGTAGGTTGTATGGATTAGATGTTAATAATGGGCAATTTATATGGCGCTATTCTGCTAAATTACCATTGTTAACATTGCGAGGTACAGCCACCCCACAGCTATTCGGGAATAACCTAATTACGGGTTTTGCCAATGGTAAAATAGCGGCTTTCTCTGCTAATGACGGTGTTCTTTTTTGGGAAAGACGGATTGCATATCCTCAGGGGACGACAGAAATAGACCGCGTAGTCGACGTTGATGGCACGCCAGAAGTAAGTGGAAATACGGTATATTCTACTAGTTATAATGGGCATTTAACCGCTATTGCTCCCGACGGACGTTTACGTTGGACAGAGAAAGTCTCTAGTCATCAATCGCCATTGGTTATCGGTAACCGCATATTTGTCACGGCCTCTAATGGTACAGTCCATGCTTTTGATGCATCTAATGGCCTACACCTATGGCAAAACGCTCTACTATTAAACCGTAAATTATCTGCACCACAGGATTTGGCAGGTTTTCTTGTTGTATCGGATTTTCGAGGGTATCTGCACGTGTTTGATCCTGAGCTTGGCGTTATTATTGGTCGAGCGCGATTTGATAGAGATGGAATACGTTCCCCAATGATTTCCGATGGTACCTATCTTTATGCTTTAGGCAATGATGGAGAATTATCATCCATATCTTTGCATTTCTTGGGCTCAAGAGAACAAATTAAAGCTAAAATTCTCAAAGATAAAGAAGAAGAGGAAAGGCTTGAGCGAGAGGAAATTGATAAATTTTTAGGTAATGATCACAAGTAATTAAGTCTCTTTTTTGTATTATTATAAAGTAGTCACTTTTACTCTTTTTAGCTCTTTTGGAATATAGTATTTATGCTTCCTGTCATCGCCCTAGTAGGCCGACCTAACGTTGGTAAGTCAACGTTATTCAATCGTTTAACTAAGCGAAAAGATGCTTTAGTGGCTGATTTTGCGGGTTTAACTCGTGATCGCAAGTATGGTGAAGCCGAGTGGTCGGACAGGCGTTTCATCTGTGTGGATACCGGTGGACTTAGTGGAGATGATGAAGGTATCGATGGAGCGATGGCTGAACAATCATTACTCGCTATTGAAGAGGCAGATATTGTCCTATTTCTTGTGGATTGTCGCGCAGGCTTAATGCCAGCAGATCAAGTGATTGCCAATCACTTAAGAATCTCAAACAAGAAGGTTTATGTCGTCGCAAATAAAGTGGACGGACATGACCCAGACTTGGTGATTTCTCCGTTTTATGAAATGGGATTAGGCGAAATACAGGCGACTACAGCAACCCACGGTCGTGGCGTTAATAAGTTGATGCAAACAGTGTTGTCTGACTTACCCGAACAAGAACCCGTTATCGAAGATGAGGCTGGCCAAGGCATCAAAATCGCTGTTGTCGGCCGACCTAATGTTGGAAAGTCCACGCTAGTTAATCGCTTATTGGGCGAGGATCGTGTGGTCGTTTATGATATGCCGGGTACGACTAGAGATAGTATCTACATTCATTATGAACGCCACGATAAACCCTACACGATTATCGATACAGCGGGCATTCGCCGCCGTAAAAATGTTAAAGAAACTGTAGAAAAGTTCTCCATAGTCAAAACCCTGCAATCGATCGAAGATGCCAATGTTGTTGTGCTGCTACTTGATGCGAGTGAAGGGGTAGTTGATCAAGATTTGCACCTGATGGGGCACGTCATTGAATCTGGTCGTGCTTTAGTGGTGGGTTTAAATAAATGGGATGGTTTGGAGCAAGAGTTCAAGGAGTATGTTAAAAATGAGCTCGAAAGACGTCTGCGCTTTGTGGACTTTGCCGATATTCATTTCATATCAGCATTACACGGTACAGGTGTGGGTCATCTTTATGGCTCTATCGAAAAGGCCTATGCTTCTGCAACTGATCGTTTTTCAACGAATCATTTGACCAATATTCTGCATATGGCTGTGCAAGAGCATCAGCCTCCAGTCGTGCGAGGTCACCGTATTAAGCTGCGTTATGCGCATGCTGGCGGTCATAACCCTCCGATTATTGTGATACATGGTAATCAAACTGGCGAGGTGCCAGGGCACTATGTTCGCTATTTGGAAAAAACATACCGCCGAGCCCTAGATCTACATGGTACTCCGATTCGTATCCAATTTAAGGCATCTGATAACCCTTACGGAAAAGAGCACTTATCAGATAAGCAGCGTACTCGCCAGCGTAGGATCGCTAAATCACGAAGCTATTTAGAAGGCAAGAAATTAGATAGTAAGAAAACACCGTCAAATAAACCGAAAAAGTAAAATATTGTGAGGGAATAATGGGCACTTTGTTAACGATACTAGCGGTTTTATTGGTTTCCTTGTTAGTGATAGTCCCTCTAGTTGAGCGCTATGGTAAACGTTATTCCAGCGAAGACTTAAATAAATTAACTCGTTGGTTTTTCCCTCTATTGTTGCTGTTGATGATTATGCAAGCATTGCGGTACTTTTTATAGATGGCGTGTGTTTATAAATGCGGTGTAGTCAGCTTTTAACTCGCTTGGCACTTCCAGCCTCTGTCCTCCAAACGAAGTGCTAGGGCTGCGGCTTTACTCTCACAGTTGTGTATATTGCGCTGATTTCTCCACAGTACCTGTTCTAAACCATTCCCTTTTTGATAGCTTACATGGCACGCTTTAATATATAAGTCGTGAAGGTGTTGAGTAATATGTATCTTCCTATGCTGGTAGCCGGAGGTGCAGTGATACCTCATATTATCATTGCTACTATCTAAGCTTGTATTGGATAACAGTGCTTGTGAATTGGGGCCGATAAAAATAATACTGGCTAATACGACGGTGCACACTGGATATTTAATGACCAACTGAAAACCCCTGCAATATTATTTTTAGTTCAATAATAAATATAGCAGGAGTTTTTAAATAAGCAGGTAATTTGGGTAAAATACTTTTAAGCTACAAGCTACAAGCTACAAGCTACAAGCTACAAGC
>JAHDEM010000044.1:5016-24115 GCA_020628895.1 Candidatus Endobugula sp. | reverse complement strand
CCTTTAAAGGTGGTGTTACCGTACAGGCCAGATATACCTTTGTATACCGCTGGAACGGTCAACGCTGGATGATTGTAGAGCATCACTCCTCGCAAATGCCGGAATAACCTTGCTGCGGTAAGCGATCCTACGTTTACATTTTATCGACCAACAGTGAGTATTGAATACTGATTGTTGGTCGTTATTACGTAGAGCACTTGTGATATTTATCATCCCTTATCTATTTCTGGTATGATTAAATTTTCCTTCTTGTAAAAAAGTCTTTGTTTGTTGGATAACAAACGAATCACGCATAATCAATGTATGACCAGCATCCACAACTAAAAAATCATGCATTTCTTCGAGCTTTGCACTTTCAACAGAAACTTTGCCATCATCATCACCGGGAATATAGACAGAAAACCAAGGGTCACTACTATGCTGACCGGTGATGATACCAATCGGTGCATTAATAGCTTTTAACGTGTTAGGAATACTGGTTTTCTCTGTACCTAAAGATTGGCCAGCAGGTCCAGTGAGCCATTGATACAACTTCCAGTCCTTAAGCAGGTCAGCAACTTCACTCCCTTTATTGGGCGGGCTTAGCATAACAACCTTACCGAGGTTTTTAATGAGATTATCTTGCAGATAGACTCTAATCAATATGCCACCAAGCGAATGAGTGACGACGTGGATCGATTCTGCTTGTTGGGTTTGACAGTAATCAACTCCCGATTGAACATGAGTAAGCGCTAAATCTTCAATCGGTTCTTTAGTCGAGGCATAGCTTTTATTCCAAACAGTGTAACCAGCACTTTCTAGTTGGCTCTCCATCTTATTCATTGATGTAGCGGAACGCCCCATACCATGTAACAGAATAACGCAATCACTTGCATGTGACAGGGTGCTTATTAAACTGATAACCATAACAAATAAATATCTTTTCATTAGATACCGCCATCGTACTTTAAGGCTAATTTTTTGGCTTGTGTAAAGTCAGTTTTTCCCGAGCCGAGCTTGGGTATTTCATCAACACGTATGCAGTTAGCAGGTACCATTAATGGATTACAACCAGCATCGAGCATGCCTTTTTTAACCGAGTTAATATCGATGACACCCGCTATAAGTACAACGATTTTTTCCCCCTTTTTATCATCGGGTAAGTTAACGGCAAGCAGCTCTACATCTTCCTGTCTTACAATTTCTCGAATATATTGCTCAACAGAAGATAGGCTAATCATTTCTCCACCGAGCTTGGCAAAGCGGGAATAGCGGTCAACAATAGTTAAAAAACCATCCTCATCCAACTGCCCTTTGTCTCCAGTGACATACCAACGCATATTGTCTATCTCATGGATCACTTTTGATGTTTTTTCGTCATTTTTTAAATAGCCTTGCATGACTTGAACGCCGCCGATCAAAATCATTCCTGCTTCACCTGTGGGTAATTCTTGGTAAGTTTCAGGATCCACAATTTTAAAACTGGTCCCAGGTAAAGGCATGCCAACAGTACCGACTTTATCACCTTGTTGCACTTTCCAGTACTGGTTGTCTAACTTATCTGGTAAATTGACGCTGGCCACAGGAGTGGTTTCTGTTGCACCATAACCTTCAAAAATAGGCTTATTAAACTTGAGTTGGAATGCCTCGCGGACTTCTGGATTTAGGCGCTCTGCACCAGCAACAACAATACGCAGGCTGTCTAACATTAAAGGGTGGACTTTGCGGTTTTTAATGTATAAGCGTAAGAAAGTAGATGTACCGCACAACATGGTCACACGATACTTAGCGATCGACTTAGCAATATTAAGTGCATCGGTAGGGTCGGCATGGCAGACCATAGGAATACCTTCAATCAATGGCATAAACTGTGTGACGGTCAAACCAAATGCATGAAATAAAGGCAGCGAAGCCATAACAACATCGTCTGATTGTGTATTGAGAACATCAGAAGTTTGTTTTAAGTTAGCCATAATATTACGATGGCTTAACATAACCCCTTTGGGATCTCCCTCACTACCACTTGAAAATAAAATAGCAGCGGTACTATCAGTAGAGTGGGATTTTGAAAACCACCATTTTAATAACCGTGCCGGGAGTAATTTCACCATTAACCATGTTGAGATCATTTCAGTTTTAGTGATGGTTTCTTTTAACTCTTCAAGATAAATCACCTTGGTATTATTGAGTGCAGCATCAAGCTCGATGCCTTTGTGCGACAACTTATCGATAAAACGATTTGAAGTATAAACAGTTTGAATATCTGCCTGTTGTATTGCCGATACCAAAGCATCCTGACTAGCAGTAAAATTTAAGTTAACGACGGTTTTACCACTTAATAAAACGGCCATATTCGCTAACACTCCACCTGCAGAGGTGGGTAACAACAAACCAATATTTTGTTCTTTGCTAATATTTTGAATCCGTCGAGAGAAGGCAATACCTGCGGTGAGTGCTCGATGGGCCGAAAGTGGCTCGCCAGCAAGCGTATCGGCAATAGCCATGTCGTTTCCAATGCGTTTTACTGTATCAATCCAAGCATTAGGGATCGTTTGCATCGTATTGGTATGTTCTTGCCAAGAGATAACGGATAAATCAAAGACGCGACGTTTAAGCATATCGGCTTGAGTATCTTTAGCGAGTGGTTCACCAAAGGCCATAATAATATCGCGCATTAAGCCACCAGAACGAATGGTTTTCAATTGTTCTGATGAGCGGGAGAACTGGCTGCCCCATAGGCCACGGATATAGAAAGGTAGAATAACAACATCATCATTGGCCATCTCGCAGGCTCTCTCAAAACCTTTACGAAATTCTCCTAGGTGACCAGTTTTAGAGATACTCCCTTCAGGGAATAAACAAACCACCTCACCAGTATTTAAGCACTTGGCTACAGTATCTAATGACTGACGGCTACTTGCACCAGATTCAATAGGGATAACACTAAATAGATCGAAAAACCATTTTAGGTACCAACGTTGGTAAATCGATTTTAACATCACAAAGCGAACAGGGCGGGGTGATGCAATTTGTACAATAGCCCAATCTACCCAGCTAATATGGTTGCCTAACATTAATACGCCACCTTGCTCTGGCATATTTTTTAAACCTTGAACATGAACACGATAACGGCGTGTCATAATAAACGATAAGACAAATCGGGTAAGGCTTTGCGGGAGTTTAATAATGGTATATAAACCACCAATAACCGCGACCAGTGCAGTAATCAATAGCAATGTTTGACTACTTAAACCATAAAAAGCAAAGCTCGCCGTTAACCCAAGGAACGCAAGCATACAAATATTTTGGATTAAATTATTGCCTGCAATGACTTTACCCATATCGCTATTTTTGGCATTGAACTGAATCAATGAATTTAAGGGAACAATAAATAAACCTCCCATCACACCGATAAATAGCAAGTTAATAAAGTGACCAGTCGTGGTATCGATAAGGGGTAATAACAATAAGCCTGCAGAAATTCCTACAGCAGATAACGGTATTAAGCCCAGTTCGATATAGCCTTTCGATACCCTAGCCGCAAGCCATGAACCAACCGCTATACCTAATCCTGTTGCTGCCAGTAAGCCCTGAATCACAATGGTATTACTTACATCCAATGTTTCTTTGGCAAAGGAAGGAAAAGCCGCTAATAACACTTGGCCCACAGACCAAAAGACAGCAAGGCCAATAGCCGCCAGTTTAATAGTGATGTTCTTGATAACAGGTTGAATATTTTTTACTGCAGAACGGCCAGTGATGTAATGGCCAATACTAAAATGTTCGTTATTTGTTGTAGGTTCAAATCGTGGAAGTTTATAGGCTAGGACTAATTCAATCAGGCTATTGGCGACGAGTAACCAACCAATAGGAGCAACAGCTTGCAATACTAACTGAGGATTAGCATTACCTGTGGGAAATAAATATTCGAAGATAATGGAAAAAACAAATGTACCTAGCAAGATGGCAACAATCGTGACTGCCTGTACTATGCCATTGGCTGGCGCTAAGTGCTGTTTACCGAATAGAGATTTAATATACCCATACTTGGCAGGTGAATAAATGGCAGACTGCACCGCTAACAAAAAGGTCATGATAAAGGCGGCCCAAAACCATCCCTGATAATAACAGACAGTAATGGCTAACGTTAAGCCTACCGCAATCCAGGCGGATGCTCGCATAACGCTATTTTTAGCAAATTTATCGGCGATAAACCCCGAGGGGCTGAAGAGCAAAATAAAAGGTAAAAGTATTAAGCCATTGATGATAGCAGTGAGAATAATCTGTTCTTGGCCGCTGTAGATCTTGAAGATGGTATTTTGAATAGTAATTTTGTGCCCTAAATCAACAAAGGCATTCAAAAAGATAACCGCTAGGTAGGGAAAAACTCCAGTTATTCTCAGTAGATTGTTCATGAGTGCTCCTGCTATGGCTTATACGATGAGTTATTTGAGGATTTTCCGCCTAGGTATTGCTATTTGCAAATCATGATTGAAATGTCCTGTTATTCACGCTATAAGGTATCGAAATACAATACTTAATGCCAGCGGAGTTGCTAATGCCTCAAATAGCCTCATTGATCAAGACCTTAAAAAAGGAACTTAAAGCACAGGGGAAAACCTACCTAGATATCGCTCAATGTCTCGATTTAAGTGAGGCTTCGGTAAAACGCCTATTTGCAGAAGAGAGCTTTAGTTTGCAGCGCTTAGAAGCGGTGTGTCATCTGGTGGGGATGGAGATTACGGACTTAGTGCAAAAAATGTCCAGTGAGCAGCGTCGCATTAGTCAACTAACCAAAGAGCAGGAGCAGGAAATTGTTGCTGATCTTATTTTGATGTTGGTTACTGTCTGTGTGATTAATGGATTTAGTTATGACGACATTATTAAGCGCTACACGATTAAAGAAACAGAATGTATTCAAAAATTAGCGGCACTGGATAGGTTAAAGCTTATCGAATTATTGCCTAATAATCGCATTAAACTATTAATCGCGCCTAATTTTAGCTGGCTACCTAATGGGCCAATACAGAAATTCTTTCGCGAAAAAGTTGAAAAGGAATTTTTTAGTAGTACGTTTTCAAAAGACAGTGAAAACCTTATTGTACTGAACGGCTTATTATCTAAAGCAAGTAATGCCCACTTCCAGAAAAAAATGCAACGTTTAGCCAATGAATTTACTGAGCTTGTACAGGCAGATTTTGGATTACCCCATGACCAACGTGATGGTGTGAGTGTTATCTTAGCTATTCGTGAATGGCAATACAGTTTTTATGAAGGCGTTAGACGGTAATATTTAATCTTGATGCAACAGTGACATGAAAGCAAAAAAACACAGTATATTTCGAAGGTCAGCTACCACGATACTGAAGTAAACTTTTGTAGACTATTTAAGTGATTATGAAAAAGGCGATTATTAAATCGCCTTTTTCATTTTGGTTTTTATACCCTTAAAACTAAAACAGCTTTACATCTTTTAATCATCATCTTGATCGTTACAAAGTGGATTTTTATTAGATTTAAAAAACTTTAGCTGAATAATAGTGCCATAGCGTTCAAGTACTGAAGCTAATACAATAATCATAAATCCCGCAATCGCTAACCCTAACCAGCCACTATTGACTAATACCGTAGTAATATCTTGTAACGAGCTTAAGGGAACAGCTAATAATAAGAGCGTGCCAGACCATAGCAGTTGGCGAGCCTTAATCTTTAGGCCGATAGCGATCATCGCAAAACTGCCCACTAATGCATAAATAACACTAGCAAATGACGGGTTTATCCAATGTTCAACAATGAAAGATACGCTCACAATAAAACAGGCAAATCCAATTAACCATAAGCGAGTCTTGTCTGACTCATTACGGCGGTATAAATCTGTGCAAGCAGCGGCAATAACAAGAGCAAATAATGGTAAACCTATTGGGAATAATTCAAATGCCAGTATTGCAGCACTGATACATGCTGTTATCAGGGCGCAAGCAGTAAGTATATTGGTATAAGTTGCATTCAATCGATGAATACTAAAAACACTCAATACGTATAACGATACACAAATAATGAAGGTTCCTAAACTATCAATAGGGTAGTGCATGCCACTACGTAAAGCCATAACCACTAAAGGGAAAAGTAGGATTAAACGGGCAAACCAGCCTTCTTTTGTTGCTGCACTTGCCACATTAGAAAGAGAGTTTTTGTACTGGCCAAATAATTGATGGCTGAGTAACCATAGCAATATACCAATAACGATTGGCATAATAACAGCAACTTCTCGTACGGGCACAAGCAGTAATAGATTGATGCCGATATAAGACAAGGTTAGCGGCTTTGCCATCGGTTTAATCAGTACTGAAAATGTCAGCCACGTAACAGGTAATAGTACCAATAAAGCTACTGCTAATGAAACAAGAACGATACCCCCAGAGTTAGCTTGCCATAGTGCAAAATTTGCGTAATCCCCTGTTAACTGATCAAGAGAAAATACGGAATAGATGAGTGCGCCTAAGGTAGCAAAGTTTGCTGTCACAGAGGTTAATGACAACCCAAAAAATAAGCGTGCCCCTTTCGTTTCTTGCAACAATTTCACCATAGCAAAGCCAGCCAAACTTAATAATGTAGTTTGTGCTAACATCATAAAAAAACGTTCAACATCATTTTGCTCTGACCAGCCCTGTAGTAAAAACAATGACATAGAGGCTAATACTGCAATTGCACCAGAAATACGCAATAATGATGTGATGTTGGACATTTCTTTTATACTTTTCATGGCTCGGTTGAGTAAGGTATTTGAAGAACTCTCCTTATCTTCTGACCATTGGGAAGCGTGTGTATCGTTTTCGCTATCCATCACCATGTTATGCTCCTCGTGTATATTGGAATTCATAAGGTTCTCCTAAGCATCATCGGTTTTTGGTGTGGTGTTGCTAGCTTGCTTAACCGTTTTTTGTAGCTCAGACAGCTCATCGAGTAATTCAGAGTGTCGTTCATTTTCTACCCATTTCGTAGTGAATGGGTCAGTAGGGTCGTCGTTAAGGGAGTCATATGTACTAAACTCTGTCGGGGTAGATAATTCTGTTTTTGTAATACTTAATTCCCAGCGATCAAAGGCTTGATCAATACTTTCAGAGCTTTCACCGGTTACCGCAGCGACTATTCGATTAGCTTCGGCCAGTGATTGTTGAGATTTTAATAGGTGTCGCTTATCGCTGATTTCGGCTTGTCGTTGGTTAAGGGACTGTACCTGGCTGGCAATCTTTTGCTCAGTAATTTGGTGTTGTTGAAGCCTTTCTTCTAAAACGAGTCGTTGTTCTTTGCATTGTCGTCGGCGACTTAAGCACGCTAATGCTTCTTTCTTAGCATTTTCATCGGTTGTATTAACTAACGATGCTGCACGTTGTGTCCATTGTGTTTCCTGTTTATTAATCGCCTCTAATTGTTGGCGAATTTTCTCACCATTACGTTGAACATGTTTATGACGTATTTTACTTTCAGCGGTTACTTGAGTGAGTTCTTTTAACATGGATTCAACGACAGCATCGTGGTTCTCTACTTCATTAACAATGTTTTCTACCGACGCTATAACAGTAGATGAAATACGCTTAAATAATTTCATGGATATTCTCCTTTAATAGTTTAACTAGCCGTTAGTAATATTTCAAAGTGGGGTTAGTCTAAATAGGAGAGAAAATAATGGAATAAAATTCTTTAAAGTTGACGTATGTAAGATTTTAAGTATTGCATAGTGATACTTCTATAAATTAACAATGGTAGTTGTGTGGATTATTTTCTGAATGGTAGTTTTTGTCTTGTCTTTTAAAAAGGAAAATGTAGCAAAAATTATTTATCGTTATTCGATGTTGGTGGTAGGACTTTCACGAAGCTAGTAGTTGTTAATTTATTGTGGGTACTATCTTTTAATACCTTAAGTTGCACTATATGAGCCTTCTCTATTTTTTCTTTTCCTTTACTCTTATTCCCTCCACACTGGCTAACAAAACAGGGAATGTTCTTAGTACTTATATTTTTTAAAGGGATGTTTAGGAGCTGTATGGTCGTAAGGTAATGGATATAAATAACGACCAAATTAAGGAAAAGCTAGGTTGCAGGAGCAATAGGAGGTTAGATAACAGGGATGTTCCTATAAAATATTATCACAAGAGGGAATTCTATGATTTCAACCATTAATATAAAATATATGATAGCTGGGGTGCTGGTATTAATGTTAAGTGGCTGCTCCGGCTATCAAACGAGGAATTCGAGTAGTATTTACGACTTTTTGTATTCCGAACAAGAAAAAACAGTATCACCAAGTACCCCGCATATTAATATTCCAATAAATATTGGGGTTGCATTCGTTCCAGAAAAAACAATAGATTCAAGAAATGTAAATGCTTGGAATGCAGGGTCACTTTCGGGTGTTCAGAGTCTTTCACGGAAATTTCAATTAGAGCTGCTTGAAGATATTGCCAGTGATTTCTCTAAATTAGATTATATTGACAGTATCAAAGTCATTCCTTCAGCTTACTTAAAACCTAGGGGAGGTTTTACAAACTTAGATCAAATATCCACCGTTTATGATGTTGACCTGATAGCACTTGTTTCCTATGACCAGGTACAATTTACAGATCCAAGCTTTCTTTCTTTATCTTATTGGACTTTAATTGGTGCCTACTTTATCTCGGGTGAAAAGAATGATACGAGTACGATGTTAGATACAGCCGTTTATGATATTAAAAGTCGTAAGCTATTGTTTAGGGCTCTTGGAGTGAGTTCTGTCAAAGGAAGGTCGACCCCAATAAGTGTCAACGAAGAGCTACGAGAAGATAGTGTAAAAGGCTTTCGATTAGCGGCAGCGGATATGAAAAAAAGTCTAGTCATAGAACTGCAGCAATTTGAAAAAAGATTAAAAGAAAAGCCTGAAACCGTTATTGTGTCTCGAAAAGAGGGTTATACCGCTGGAGCAGGATCAATGAACTTATTATGGGTGTTAATAATATTTTCGATGTTGTTGATGTCTAAAATCTGTAACCGAAAACAGTAATAAGTTTATGCAGGCCCATAATCTATTATTCAAAAGTTCTTATCGTTGTGGTAGATGGTTGCTTAGATTTTTTGGAGTTATAGTATCTGTTGCAATATTTTCTGTCATTTGTCAGGTTGGTTTTGATTTTTTAGTTTTTGATAAGTTAGCTGTACGGGAGGGTGAATATTGGCGTTTGTTGACCGGACATTTCACACATAGTTCTTTCAGTCATAGTTTTTGGAATGTATTAGCTTTTTCTGCAAGCCTCATGTGGTTAGGCATCTATTCGATGAGAATGATATTGCTTGCTATTGTTGTAGGTGTTGTGATGGTCAGTGGTTTGTTGATTTCTAGTTGGTCTCCCTTAGATTATTACTGTGGCTTATCTGGAATATTATTCTCACCGCTTATTATTGCGGCTTACCTGCATGCGAGACATCATAAAGGTTTGATAAATTTAATACCTTTAGGCGTAATCTGTGTAAAACTTATTGTTGACCTAACCGTACATAAGGCGATATTTGTTGATACTATATGGTTGGTATATCCTGAGTCACATCTAGCGGGTGCTGTTGCAGGGTTGTTAGTCATTGTTATTGAGCAGATGCGTAGAAATTTCTATATTTCGAAGAAAGCTTAAATAATCGCCAAAAATAAACTAGGCTTTAAAGGTTTGAATAATATTTTTAAACTCGAAGAATTGGTTTTATTTGATTATGCTTAATTTAATATGGCTTACGTATATTACTTTTGTGGTTATCTTGTTGTTATAAAGTAGTCTAGATAAAGAAGAATGATATTTTATGTGGAGTTTTGAAAGTACTTGGTTAATCACAGAGTTATTTGCAGCCTTTGCATTACTCGCAAATATTGTTGCATATCGACAACAACAGGTTAAGCAATATCGAATTTACTCTGGTTTTGCCATGTTGTTACTGGCTATCCATTTTTTTCGTCTGGAAGCCTATGCCGCATCTGTAGGATGTTCGTTGGCGGTAGTACGCAATGTGGTATCGCTTAAATACAATGATTGGTTTACTACGGGTATATTTGTTGCGATTAATTTATTCGGTTTGGGAGTGGAGTGGTTTTATTTACATCACGGGTCGGAAATATTTATTGCCTATAGTGCCTCATTAATTTTTACGGTGGGTACATTAAGATTGCAAAACCTAGTCGATATTCGCCGTTGGTTTACCCTTGCCGAAGGCTTAAATCTTGCCTATGCCTTAGTCGTTGGCAGTGTGTTTGGCAGCATCTACAGTGTGTTTAATCTCGGTGTGCTGGCAGTGTTTTGGATTAAACGCTTTCGTCAGTAGGCGGTGCTCATAAATTCTGCGCGGATTTGTCTATCGCTTTTAAATACACCACCGGTTGCACTGGTCGTCGTCGCCGATTGGCTATCGCGAATACCTCTGGCTTTAACACAATAATGGGTAGCCACAATATGCACGGCTACATCTTCAGTACCCAATAAAGTTTGTAGGGCTACTAGAATCTGGCGAGTTAAGCGCTCTTGTACTTGGGGGCGTTGTGCAAAGAAATTCACAATACGATTAATTTTTGACAAACCAATGACTTTGTCCTTGGGGCGATAGGCCACCTTAGCTAAGCCATCAATAGTCACAAAGTGGTGCTCACAGGTACTGATTAGACTAATATCACTGACTTTAACCACCTCGTCGCTTTGCATTTTATTGTCAATGCTGGTGATTTTAGGGAAGCTACTGTAGTCCAGTCCGGAAAAGATTTCATTTACAAACATTTTTGCAATACGCTTAGGCGTATCCTGCAGACTATCATCCCGTAGATCTAAGCTCAAGGTAGACATAATCTCACGCATTGAGTCTTCAATAAGATTAATCTTCTGAGCTGGATTCAAGCCATTATCGATCATCGGTGTCTCAAGCCCTGAAGCCACCAACGCATCGCGCACCTGTTGTGCCTCAAAAGACAAAGCGTGGGGAGTTGCAACCGCGTGTTCGACAATAGGTTCAACAATAGAAGATCTCATAATTCCAGTTACCTGCCAGTAGTGAATAACAAACCAATATACGGCAGGTTGTGTTTAATAGTTCATTCTTCTAATGGTGAAGTTTTTATGTGTGACTTGTTTTATTCGTGGACTAGGGTGATGTTATTACTGGAGTCTATATGACCCTATTGATAGTAGGGCATTATGAATGTTTTATGCATTAAAAGGTTGGATGGAATTTTTAAATTCAGTGAGTCGATCGCGTTTGGCCGTTCTTAAATCGTAATCCTTCTGTAGGTTAAACCAAAACTCTTCGCTCATATTAAAAAATACCCCAAAGCGTAAGGACATATCAGCAGTGATAGCGCGTTTGCCATCAATAATATTTTTAATCGCTGCGCGATCTACGCCGATGGCTTTGGCAAACGTGCCTGGTTTAATCCCAAGATCATCAAGGAAATCTTCTTTTAGCATGATGCCGGGGTGTTCTATCTTAATCATTATCAGTTTCCTGAACATTCCGTAGAATTAATGGTAATCAACGAGTTGTACTTCATATGCTGCGTTGTCTACCCATTTGAAAATAATGCGCCACTGGGAATTAACCCATATGGCATAAAAGTTTCTCAGACTTCCGGTTTTTTTCTCTAGCTTGTTAGAAGGGGGAACGCGGAGATCATCTAATGTCTGAGCAGCATCGATATACCGCAAGCGACGAAGCACTTTAACCTGAAGATTGGAGGCAAGTCTTTTAACGACAATCCCCTTAAAGATATCTTCCGTTTCCCTGTCAGCAAAACTCTTAATCATTTGTAGTGTCTCACACAACAATATTGTCGTCAATAAATAGAATGGGTTGCTAATAGGTGGCGTGCTTTGCACGCCACCTCAACACTACTGTTTGGTAGTGTTGAGCTTATATTAGCTCAATTCCGATATAAGTAATTCACTTTCCTGCTGCAAAGCTCTCCCTGTTAAATAAGCACCAAACTCCCAACTATTGCTATCCTCTTCACCGCAAGCAAGGGCCATCAGCGATAGGTGGTGGAAGTGATAACGCGCTAAATGATTTTCCAAACGATCACACAGCGTTGTGCTATCGGGTATGGAAGAAGCTTGAGCAGAATACTCGCCTTCCGGTTCTTGTATAAAGTAATGATTCTGATGGCTTGTTAACGGGTAAAACATAAAATCATTAGCCGAATGGGATAGAGCTGTTTTATTATTGCGGGTAGTCATAATAACCTCCGTTTTAGGTTGTTGTGATTAGCTGGCCTATCGGGTTGCCGCCCGGTGGGTCAGTGTTTTTATCTGTTAAATACTCCCTCTTTATTCTCTGTAGTTAAATAAAGAAAAAGTATTGGTATTTTAACACAATAACTGTATATAAATACAGCTATTGTGTTTTGAGGATTGGATTACAGTAATGGCTTTAAAAACCAATCTTGCTGACACTCTGAATTTCTATCCGCGTATTATTAAAACCTTATCTTCTATTTATCAGTTCTAGCTTTAATTGAATTTCATTTAATTTTTTCTCAGTTTAAGGGAAAAGAGTAAGTGCTGACTCTATCTTATCTTAGGCGCTGATCGACAAGCCGTGTTTCGACTGTATACGAATAAGCTTGTTGTGCTTTAATCGCGACCACTATTTTATCTGTGAAGGAGCGACAAAAGTGGCGCTTCGGAGGTTATGTAATTGGTTGAATGGCGCTCAATTCCTTGTGGCTTTATGCTAGCATTAATTCTACTAATTTTAGCCCTAGCTGTTCATGTAGCTGCTCTAGAATTTATAAGGTGTGAAATAGTGACAACTGGAAATATTTACAGTATTAGTGTAGTTTTACACACGTTTTAATAATTACCCAGAGTTTGTAGCTAGTAGTATTGTGATTAAGGGGCATAAATAATGACAAAGCCAAGAAATGTGATCATCAGCATAAAACCAGAATATGCGCTAAAGATAATATCAGGTGAAAAAACAATCGAATTAAGACGTAAGTTCCCAGTCGATCACATACAAGGAGGTATAGCGATGATTTATGCTTCAAGTCCTATTAAAGAGATTATTGGTTATGCTGTTATACAAAGTGTAGAAAAGCTGTCTATAGATAAACTTTGGAAAAAGTGCGGTAAAAAAGCTTGTGTAGATAAAAGTTTCTTTTACTCATACTTTGATGGTGTTGATGCAGGCTTTGCGTTAAAGCTAGAGAAACCTGTTGAGCTTATTGAACCGCTTAATATAAGGCGTATGGAGGAAGAATTCCTCCTATCAGCGCCCCAATCTTTTCGCTACGCACCAGATAAGGTGCTTAATTGTGTTGCTGCATGAATGGAATTAAACTGTTAATAGATACTAACATACTTATCGGCCTTGAAGATAATAAGGAAATAGAAAGCAACTTTTCTTCTCTTCATCACAAGTGCCAGCAAAATGGCGTTCAAATATATACACGAGGCATCAAAGCAAGATGTCGTTCGTGATAAGGACAAAGACCGCCAAAAAATTATCCTTTCTAAAATTGAAAAGTTTCTTTCATTGGATGGTATTCCTATTCCTCCTCAAAATGAGCTAGAAAAGGTTTACGGAAAAATAACAAAACCCAATGATTTGGTAGATACGATTTTACTTTATACTCTCCATGATGTTGGGGCTGTTGATTTTTTAGTAACACAAGATATCGGCTTACATAAACGTGCTCAAAGAGTAAATGTATCTGACCGTGTTTTTAGAGTAGAAGATGCTTTAGTCTGGTTGCGTGAGAAATATGACAGTATTAAAGTTTCCTTGCCATATATAGAGGATAAGCAATGCCATCAAATAGATCGTAAAGATGATATTTTCTCTACACTCAAAGAGGATTATGAAGGGTTTGATCAGTGGTTTACCAATAGTTGTGTAAAAAAACATCGTGACTGTTGGACTATTAATTTTAATAAAGAAATAGCTGGAATAGCCATCAGGAAGGAAGAATCATTAGATGATTTTTTAAAAGAAATGCCTGATGTGAAGGAGTGCTTTTCAACGTTGCCAGGTAAAATTTTGAAAATATGCACTTTCAAAATAAAAGAAAATTATCGTGGAGAAAAACTTGGCGAACAGCTTATTAAACAGGTCTTGTGGTGGGCATATAAAAATACTTATGAGTTTGTATATTTAACCGTTTACCCTAAACATGAATATCTCATTTATATGCTCAGCCAATATGGTTTCGAAACTATATGCAGTAATGAGGATGAGCTGTATTTAGGTAAAACATTTAAAACTGATATACTAAAAACGCCAGCTCACAATGAAGCATTACGTTATCATCGCCAATACTACCCTGCTTTTATCCGTAAAGAAGAAGTTAATAAATATCTAATACCTATTAAGGGTGGATACTATGAAACTCTTTTTCCCGAAAATGTTAAAAAACGACAAAGCAGCCTATTTGATGTTGGGGTTGACATGGATATTAATAGAATCCCAGGGAATACAATAAGAAAAGTGTATGTTTGTAATGCTCAGGTAAAGTCTATAAAGAGTGGTGATATTTTATTATTTTTTCATTTGAAGGATGATAATTCGCTTCACTCACAATCATTGATAACTGTTGGTGTGGTAGATGGATTTGATATCACAAGTCAAAGTGATGAAATATTAAGACTTACTGCAAAGCGCTCTGTATTTACTCAAGCTCAATTGGTTGAACTAACAAGCGATAATACGAAAGAAGTTAAAATTATTAATTTTTTATTGGCTGGTCATCTAAACCCTGCAATATTTTATGACCGTATGGAGGCTATCGGAATTAAAGGACCGTACCAGTCAGTTCGCAGTATTTCCCATGAGCACTTTCAAGAACTTGAACAGGATATATTATTCGATGTTAAAACAGCATGATATTACTGTAATTGTCGGGGTATCTGGAGTAGGGAAAAGCTACTTTGTAAGGAGCTTGCTTAACTTGTCAAATGATCTTATTCATTTCTCGGCGGGGACGTTAATAAAAAAGCGTTTAGAAAAAATAGATCGAGATAAACTACGGCTTCTAAGTACTAGTGAAGTTCTTCAAAATCAATATGTGCTTGTCGATCAATTCAATGAAGAATTAAAGACTATTGAAGAGGGCCGCCGCATCTTATTTGATGCTCATATGGTTATTGATACTGATAAGGGCTTGCTTGAAATACCATTTGATGTATTTAAAAAAATAAAGCCATCTAGGTTTATTTTTTTACAAGAAAATCCCGGTGTGATTCTAGAAAGGCGATTAAACGACTCTTCCAGGGATCGACCTCAAAGGTCAGAAGATCAGATACTAAAGCAACAATCCTTATCTATAAAATTGGCTAGGGAATATGCGGGAAAATTGTCGAAGCCAGTTGTATTTACGAACGCAAATAATACTCAGCTATTAGAGGAGTTTTTTGATAGTCATGTTGTTTAAACTGTATACCTAAAGCTGGATTTGGTTAATGAAAAAACTGCAAGTGGCTATACTGACTCTTATTTCTAGAGTTCTTTAAACTAATAAATATTTTAAGTTATGCTGGTTTCGATGATTCATTTATAGCTTCAGGCAAATCACAACTGCTATGTAGCACACGAACTATACGAATATGCTTTTCTAATATTCTATAAAAGATAATATGACTATTTGAGTTGATGCTGCGAAGACTTGAGCGTATTTCCGAACGTTCTCGACCTAGGTAGGGATTATTGCTTAGTTTTTGAAAGGTATCTTCAAGAGCTAATAAATAGTGAATGGCTTTTGTGGTGCCAAATTCTTTTTCTGTAAAGTCAAAAATATTATTCAGGTCTTGTTCTGTTTCTTGAGATAGCTCGTAAGAATCCATTCTATTTAGCCTTGTTTTTATTGATTTGTTTTTGCTGCGATAATATCTCTTACAGTTTTATTGCTGGTGTTTTCTTTCCAGCCTTTTTCTATTTCGGCACGTAGGTCTTCGATAATTTTATGGCGGTAGATCTGGTGTAATCGCAGTGCATCACGTACGACTTCGCTGGCATTTTGATAATCACCACCTTCCACTTGTGCAGAGATATAGTTGGCTTGTTTATCTGTAAAGCTAATATTCATAACTTTTCTCCTATGATCTGATAAATTTAACAGTTATGTCTATATATGGCAAATATGGATGCTTTGTTATCGGTAAGGGGGGAGGTTAGTCAGCAAAAAAGTATACCTAGGGGTTGGAGCGCAGAATCGAGCTGTGGGTTTATTAAGAGTTGAGTCGGGTGCTCTAACCAGTAGGGCTCTATTGCTTGGGGAAGGAGATGTTGCGATGTAGTAAAAATGGTGGGCCTTCACAGATTCGAACTGTGGGCCTACCTGGGTTTATAAAGAGTTGAGTCGGGTGCTCTAACCAGTAGGGCTCTATTGCTTGGGGAAGGAGATGTTGCGATGTAGTAAAAATGGTGGGCCTTCACAGATTCGAACTGTGGGCCTACCTGGGTTTATAAAGAGTTGAGTCGGGTGCTCTAACCAATAGGGCTCTATTGTTTGGGAAAGGTGATGTTACGATGTAGTAAAAATGGTGGGCCTTCACAGATTCGAACTGTGGGCCTACCTGGGTTTATAAAGAGTTGAGTCGGGTGCTCTAACCAATAGGGCTCTATTGTTTGGGAAAGGTGATGTTACGATGTAGTAAAAATGGTGGGCCTTCACAGACTCGAACTGTGGACCTACCGATTATGAGTCGGGTGCTCTAACCAACTGAGCTAAAGGCCCATTTTTACTTCTCTTGAGGCTTGCAGCTTAAAGCTATGTTTTTCAAAAGAAAAACGCCTCCTTTTATGCTGCTGCTCTAAGGAGGCGCGTATCATACCTACTTTTTGCGATTCGTCCAAGGCTACTCGTCTAAAAAGCTTCTCAAATGATCTGAGCGGCTAGGATGACGAAGCTTGCGCAAGGCTTTTGCTTCGATCTGACGAATACGTTCACGAGTAACATCGAACTGTTTGCCCACTTCTTCCAAGGTGTGGTCGGTATTCATATCGATACCAAAACGCATACGTAATACTTTTGCTTCTCTTGCTGTTAGCCCCGATAGTACATCACGTGTCGATTCGGTGAGTCCTACATCAGTTGCAGACTCGACAGGAGAGACAATGGTGTTGTCTTCGATAAAGTCGCCTAGGTGCGAATCTTCGTCATCGCCGATAGGAGTTTCCATCGAGATAGGTTCTTTGGCAATTTTTAATACCTTGCGTACCTTCTCTTCTGGCATATCCATACGTTCGCCGAGTTCTTCTGGTGTCGGCTCACGCCCCATTTCTTGTAGCATTTGACGAGAGATACGATTGAGTTTATTAATCGTCTCGATCATATGTACAGGAATACGGATGGTTCTTGCTTGGTCTGCAATAGAGCGAGTAATTGCCTGACGAATCCACCATGTGGCGTAAGTTGAGAACTTATAGCCGCGACGGTATTCGAACTTGTCTACCGCTTTCATCAAACCAATGTTACCTTCCTGGATAAGGTCTAGGAACTGTAGGCCACGGTTGGTATATTTTTTCGCAATCGAAATTACCAAGCGCAAGTTGGCTTCCACCATTTCTTTTTTGGCGCGACGAGCACGTGCTTCGCCAATCGACATACGGCGGTTAATTTCTTTAATCGTCGGTAAATCCAAGCCAACGGTTTCTTGAATGCTATTTAGCTTGCGCTGAGAGCGTAAAATCTCTTCCTGAACTTCTGCCAGCTTAGCAGAGAAGTCTCCACCTTTGGCGACCAAGCCCGGAATCCAATCAAGGTCAATTTCGTTGCCAGGGAATTCTTTAATAAAGGTTTTGCGTGGCATTTTGGAGTAGCGCACACACAGTACCATAATATTTTTTTCTTCCTTACGAACAGACTCTAATACACCGCGAGCTTTGCGGTACATGGGGTCGAACTGGCGAGGAGGTAGTTTAAAGAACTTAATAATATCGCCAAGTTCTGAAAGCTCTTTATCCGCTTGTTTGCTGTTGCGGCCATGTTTTTCGATGGCTTTCTCTGTTTTAGCGAGTTGTTTTTTCAGCAAGCCAAAGCGTTCGTTGACTTCTTCGATATCTAGACCGGAATCAACTTCTTCCTCATCGGCGTCATCGTCTTCTGCCTCTTCTTCTTTTTGTGCGGAAGGACCTGCTGCAGGCACATGATCCGTTGGGTCTAACCATCCGGCAATCACATCGGGAATGCGTCGCTCTTCTTTGGCGATAAGGTCGTATTCTTCGATCAGGTCTTTAACAACGTCAGGCCAGCATGATAGTGCATGCATTAAGTCGCGTGTGCCTTCTTCGATGCGCTTGGCAATGGCGATTTCGCCTTCGCGAGTAAGCAGCTCTACGGTACCCATTTCGCGCATATACATACGTACAGGGTCTGTGGTACGGCCAGCTTCAGTTTCTACTGCGGCAAGTGCGGCAGCAGCTTCTGCAGCTGCGATCTCGTCGGCCGAGCCATCGCCGTCGGTCATGAGGATTTCTTCGGCATCGGGTGCGTGCTCGTATACACGTATCCCCATGTCGTTAATCATTTGAATAATGTCTTCGACCTGATCTGGATCGGAAATATCTTCGGGAAGGTGATCGTTAACTTCGGCGTAAGTAAGGTAGCCTTGTTCTTTACCGCGTGCGATCAATTCCTTGATGCGAGATTGTTGTTTATTGTCTGACATGCAAGCTCCGGGTTTGCACAAGGTATCTGGTCATGCCTCAGGTTAACAAGATTGGTTAACGCATCTGTTGCATAGGTCCGAACATCGTAACTGGCTAGGCATGTACGCGGTTATATATTCGCGGTTATGAGGTACACACTAGTTTGTTAGATTGTCGCCTGCGTTTTGGCTATTTGAGATACTCGTAAGGTGTTTCGGGATAAACCATCAATTATAGACGATTTATTCCATTTTGTGCTAGAGAATATGCGGCTTAATATGCTTAATTCAAGTAATAAATGCAATTTATGTGGCGCGTGCGGCAATGGCTTTTAGATAGAGTTGTTTTTCGGCGTCGGACCATTGGTTGGGGGGCTTGTTATTGAGTTGTTGGATAATGGTTTCGCAGTCTTGTTGTTGTTGTTGTTGGATAAGTGCATCGATGGCATCGATAAACTCTTGTTCGGGGTTAAAGGCCG
>JAHDEM010000044.1:0-4916 GCA_020628895.1 Candidatus Endobugula sp. | reverse complement strand
TGTTGGATAAGTGCATCGATGGCATCGATAAACTCTTGTTCGGGGTTAAAGGCCGGTTTGTCCTCGTTATTATTGGCAAGATCATGAGCGTGGCGAAACAGCTCTGCTTTGGTCATCAATTCCTGTAATGCTTTGGTGGCCTCGCTGCCATAGGTGCCTTGCCAGTGGCCTAAAATTTGGCCGCTAGTGAATTCTGGTCGTTGCTGCAATAGCTCGATCAAGTTGACCAATAAAGTGATTTTGTCGGCTGTGCTGTGCTGTAGTTCTTTAAAGTGTTCGCAGCTGCTGGCAAGCCTCGGTTGGAACAGCAATAGCGATAATGCTAATTCTTCAGTCGGTAAATTGCTGGCCGATATCTTTGTTGGTTTTTTGGGTGTTGTAGGGGGTTCGTAGTTAGTGCTTACATCGCTAGCAACCCTTGCCAATTTTGCGTGATAGTTATTTTCTACATCCGGTGTTGGTAGTGCTTCCGGAGCATAGTTGTATGCTGGTGCATCGCTATCCTCCCATTGGTTTGGTGGTGATGGTTGAGATGCTTGGCTTGTTTGCGCAGGTACTTCTGCCTCTGCTTCTGCGAGTTCGCTAAGTAAATTTTTTAATGCATCTCGGCTTAATTGGGTGCGGTTAGCGAGCTGATTAAACATCAGTTCGCGGTATATACCACGGGGGAGTTGGTCCAGCATGGGTGCGGCTATTTTGCATAGGCGGGCGCGCCCTTCCATGGTTTGGGTGTTAAAGTGTTGCCCCAGCTCTTCAAAGAGAAACGTTTCTAGTGGTGATGCTCCTTCGATTAGCCGGGTAAATTTCTCCGCGCCAATTTGGCGAACTAACGTGTCTGGATCTTCACCATCGGGTAGGTAGAGGAATTTAATCTGTCGTCCATCCTCCATGACGGGTAGAGCATGTTCCATAGCGCGTCGTGCGGCTTTACGCCCTGCTTCGTCGCCATCAAAACAAAAAACCACTTCATTGGTATAACGAAAAGCGCGGTTTAAATGTTCTTCGGTACAGGCTGTGCCTAGAGTGGCTACCCCATAAGCAATGCCGTACTGGGCGAGGGCAACAACATCCATATAGCCTTCTACAACAAGTACTCTGGGTAGCTGGCGGTAAGCTTGGCGAGCTTCGTATAAACCGTAAAGCTCTTTGCCCTTATGGAAGATAGGGGTTTCTGGGGAGTTTAAGTATTTGGGTTTATCATCGTTAAGCACTCGTCCGCCAAATCCAATCACTCGTCCGCGAGTATCTCGGATAGGAAACATCACCCGCTGCCTAAATCGATCGTACAGGCTGTCTTTATCCTCGTTATGAATCAACATGCCGCCTTCTAAAAGCCGATCTTGTGATTCGTTTGAGGTGCCTAGTGTTTTCAGTAAATTGTCCCAACCGGGGGCGGCATATCCGATGCCAAAATTTTTGGCAATCTGGCCGCTAAGCCCGCGTTTTTTGAGATAATTCACCGCAACTTCTTTTTGCGGATGCTGGCGCAATTGTTGTTGGTAATGCTCGTTGGCTTCCTCCATTAAGCGGTACAAGGCTTTACGGGCTTTTTCTCGGGCTTCTTCTTGAGCACGTTTTTTTGGGTCTTTGGTTTGTTCCCGCGGTACTTCAACCCCCGCCAGTTTTGCGAGATTTTCGACCGATTCAACAAAGTTGACTCGATCATAGTCCATTACAAAACCAATGGAGTTGCCGCTGGCACCACAGCCAAAGCAATAATAAAACTGTTTATCGGGGCTTACGGTAAATGAGGGGGTTTTCTCATCGTGAAAGGGGCAGCAAGCAGAATAGTTTTTGCCTGTTTTTTTGAGTTTTACACGACTATCTATCACGTCGACAATGTCGACGCGTTCGAGTAAGTCATCAATAAACGGTTGTGGGATAGTGCCTGCCATAGGGGAGAGTTTACAGCTTACGGCCCACAGTTTACAGCAAAACCAAAAAACACTATCTCGCTAACTAAGGTCACAAAATTTTTGTTAGCTGTCACTTGTATTGGGAAAGGTCGATCGCTTCTTGGAAGTAGTCTTCCGATTCAAAGGCTTTGGCCATTAGCATGGCGCCTTCCATTTTTGCCAGTAGCTTTAGTGCCTCGTTTTTAGGGTTGTCTATTTCATGGCTATTAAGCAGTGTCTCTAGCCATTGCAAATTGGTTTCAAAAAACAGGCGTGTCTCTTTTTTTACATCGTCTGGCAATACATTCATTTCGGCGGCAAATAGGCCGCACAAACACATTTTTTGGTCGGTACGTAGGGCTTGGTAAAACAGGTTGGCGTAGTCTGAAAGCTGTTGGTGTAAGTCGTTGCCGGATTCCGAAATACTCAGTAGATGAGTGTGAAATTTTTCGGTATAGCGCCTAGCTAGTTGAGCGGCTAAGTCGGCTTTGGTGGGGAAGTGGTAGTGGATACTAGCGCTTTTAATGCCAATATCTTTGGCTATTTCTCTAAAGCTAAAAGCGTTGTAGCCACCTGTTCGCGCCTTGTCCTCAGCGGCGTCCAATATTTGGTTAATTGTCTCTTGTGCCATCTTTTTATCTTACTTGTTTGTTCATATCTAGTGTACCACAGTCTCCCTATCAGTAGATAGGTGTTGACGGTGATGCGTTTGTCTTTTAGACTTTGCAAAACTACCTACCAGTAGGTAGGTATATTATTAACTAGTTAGGAGTGTAATATGGATCAGTCAGTTGCTTTAATCGTCGGTGGTTCTAGTGGTATGGGGTTTGAGTCGGCTAAGCGTTTGTTATTGCAGGGTGAGCAGGTCATTATTTTGTCTCGCTCGCCGCAATCTTTGGATACAGCGAAGGAAGCGTTGGTAAAATCAACCGGTGGTGATGTGGAAACTGCAGCGGTCGATTTATATGATTTTGATCAGGTGTTGGCTTTTATCGGTAAGCTGGAAAAAGAATCTCGCCATATTCGTTACTTGGTTAATGCGGCTGGTTTTTTTAAGCCTGTGAGTTTCTTGGAGCACAGCCAACAAGATTATGCGGCGCAGATGGATATCAATCGCTCGTTCTTTTTTATCACTCAAGCGGTGGCTAAAAATATGAAGCAACATGGTGGTGGAGCCATAGTGAATATCGGTTCTATGTGGGCGCATCAGGCTGTTAAAGCAACTCCGTCCTCGTCTTATTCTATGCAAAAAGCAGGGTTGCACGCATTAACGCAGCACTTGGCAATGGAGCTTGCTGACGATGGTATTCGCGTAAATGCAGTGGCGCCGGCGGTTGTTCTTTCAACCATTTATAAATCATTTATCGAAGAGGATCAGATTGAATCTGCATTGCAAGGGTTTAATGAGTTTCATCCTATTGGCCGTATAGGGACAGCAGATGATGTGGCCAATGCGATAGAATTTTTATTGTCTGATAAAGCGGGCTGGATAACGGGCACTATCGTAGATGTTGATGGTGGTGTTATGGCGGGTCGTAATTAACGGTATTGTTAGGCTGAGCGATATATCAAATGTATCTTTGAGGAGGCGTCGTTGAAAACTGGTAAATCGAATATATGGGATCAGTTATACCAGCAAGGTTTGCTGGTGTCTTCCACTCTTGATAACGCGCAGGCGCTAACCCCTAGACAGCTAAATGCAGACTTGGATATGCCTGCGGTTGTTAATGTATTCACGGCCGATTGGTTGCCTTCTCCAGCAAAAGGGGTTATGCGACTGTTACTAGATCGTGATGGGGGTGAAAAAACCACTCGAGCAACCAGCCTGGTTGCCTATGTTCCCAATAGCCATTTTTCTGCCCACGAGCATCCTTTGGGTGAGGAGTTTTTGGTGTTGTCGGGTGTTTTTTCTGATGAAGAAGGTGATTACCCAGCAGGTACTTATGTGCGTAATCCTCCGCTATCGTCACACCAGCCTTTTAGTCAGCAGGGGTGTTTAATCTTGGTAAAACTGCAGCAATTTTTGCCGGATGACAGGGGGCATGTAGTTCAGTCGGTGGATCTATTTTTGGATAATGTTGGCGAGTCCATGAGTGATGATGCTAGCCAATCATCATGGCGGCAGCACATATTGTTCGATGGTTATGAGCGAGTTTTTATTGCTCAAAACGATGTCGAGGAAACCTTGCCTCTGGATTGGTTTGTTGATGGTTGTGAAGTGTTAGTGCTTGCAGGGTCGTTAATACAGCAGTCGCAGCGATATGATGCTGGCCATTGGTTGCGGTTACCGCCAGATGCAGCAGGTAAGCACCTATGGCGTGCATCCGCCGGAACCTGCTTGTGGGTTAAGACAGGTCATCTCTAATGATTGGCGGATAAGGTTATGGATTGTGTCGATGTAGCCATCGTTGGTGGTGGTCTGGGTGGTGTGTATCTGGCTTATCGCTTGCAAAAGATGGGTGTTAACTATCGCCTTTTTGAAGCTAAGCCTGTATTGGGTGGGCGTATCTTCTCCCCTTTGAACCAAGGTGTAATCGAGCCGCTGGACTTGGGGCCGACATGGTTTTGGCCCCATCAGAACTGTATGCAGGAATTGCTGGATGAATTGGGTATTGAGTCTTGTGCTCAGCATACTCACGGTGATGTGCTTTATCAGTTAAATGAAGATAGCGTCCAGCGCCATCCGGGAGCCGATATGTACCCCTCTTATCGCATTGTTGGTGGTATGGCTCGTATGATTCGGGCTTTGCAAGATTCCTTGGAATTGGAAGATGTATTTCTTTCTTCACCAATAACATCCATTAAAAAACAGGAGCATAGATGGCAGCTAAATGGTTCTGTAGGGTCTTCGGTGTGTGCTAAGCATCTAGTACTGGCTGCACCTCCGAGAGTATTAATGCGCGACCTGCCGTTAGCTTCCTTATTGCCTCAGCCATTATGTGCTCGACTATCTGCAGTGCCGACGTGGATGGCAGGTCAGGCAAAATTTGTCGCTGTTTATTCTCGTCCATTTTGGCTAGA
>JAHDEM010000043.1:22042-24450 GCA_020628895.1 Candidatus Endobugula sp. | reverse complement strand
CTTCACGGGCATTTTGTTTTAGCACGGACTTTGATAATAGCAGCACCCCGCCAGTGGATTCTAACCCCGTGTATGGGCCTAATTTGTGAGGGGTTCTCAAAGGTGACGCATCTATTTTTAGGTTTGAATGAGCTTGTAAAATAATTGCGTCCCCTTTTTGCTTTTTGTGTCTTAAATGCCCGAAACAGCAAAGTCCAGTGAGTGAATGATTTCATCTCTGAAGTGAGACAGTGAACCTATAGGTTCTTTTAAAATAGAGTGAGGAACAGATGCCATTTGAGGGGTCAGAATTAATAGCTGTTCGCCCTCGTATGACACTTCTGGTGTTAAACGAGCCATCGCTTGATTATTAAAAGATGTTTTGAGCCCTAAAGGTATGACGATTCTTGTCGCAAGATCACTGAGAAAATTGTTTTGAATATCAAGTAAATACGGCATGTGTTTTTTCGTTGCTGTACTTGGGTTGGGGTAAACATCAAATTGCGCCACTAAAATTGCCTATATTCATCTGAAAAAAGTCCATTTTCTTCAACAAAACGATTATAAGCTTTAATGGCAGGTGCGTTTTCTTGCTTCCAATTCTCGATATTTTGCTCTGCTAACTTTTGTTGAAGAGCCTGTTCTAATGTAGCAGATAAGTTAATTTCCAATTGACGAGTTTTAGTCAGTAAGTCGCTATTTATACTTAGGTTTGTTGCTTTTTTAGGTGCGTTTTTATCGTATAAGTTCTGCATGTAAAATCACCTCATGCGCATTGGTATGCGTATAGTGTAAAGTAAAGCGTTTAACGGCGCAATGTAGTGGGACAGGGATTTAACGGTTGTATGATGTCACTTCTCGAATCATCAAACCAAAATGCCCTTATTTGCGTATAGAATGCTTTATTAACTAGGTGCTAAAAGTGACATTCAGCAAAGAGAGCGAGTCTAGAATTATCGAGATGGCGTGGGAGGATCGTACGCCATTTGAGGCTATTGAGCAGCAATTTGCTTTAAATGAGTCAGACGTTATTCGGTTTATGCGTCGGCATTTAAAGCCCAGTAGTTTTAAGCGTTGGCGTTCTCGCGTTTCTGGACGAAATACCAAGCATATAAAACGACGAAGCCCAGATATTACACGTGGTTATTGTCCCACTCAGTATAAACATCGATAGTAGAGAACATTGTCTCCACGGGTTCTAAGAATACAGTTCTTTAATCTCCACGCATAGTGCTTTGGCAAGAGCGCCACTTTGTTAGTGTTAATAAGCGGTTAGAAATCAAATAGCTCCTTAACTTCGATATTAATCACTTTTGCAATCTTCTCTAGGTTGTCAAACTTGGGCCCATAAATGCCTCTTTCAATATTACTTATTGACTCAATGGTTAGTCCAGTGCTCTCAGCAAGCTCTTCTTGTGTTAGGTCGGCTTGTTTACGAAGAATTCTTAGTCTGCGTCCAAACTGAATTTTAAGGTCTGACATAAGCTATTCCTAATAAATACCGAACAGCTACAATATTGAAGTTGAACTTTAAATTTAACGAAGTTAAACTTCGTTTTTGCTTTGTAAGGGATAGAGCTATGGACGAGGAAAATGCTAAGAAGGTGATGTCGGAAGTCGAACTGGTTGAGCTATACGATAGTTTTACCGAATTTAACGATTATTGCGCTTTTCTATGTGATGCGGTTTCTTGTTTATTCGCCGATGCTATGGAGAGTGAGCCGGATGCTCATACGGTTATGGGGTTAAAACGTCATTGTAGTGACCTTAAAGCAAGAGCAGAAACGTTAGAAACCATGTTGCATGCCTTTTATCAGCAGTCGTATACAAGTTCGCCGGTTGCGCCTATCACTTAATTGATCATGCCAGTAGAGGCAGTGCAGGTATTCGTTCTTGTTGTATTAAATCTTAGCGCTTTAAATACAACTTGAACAATATATTGTACAGGTTATACTTGCCTTATATGTTGTACAATTGAGGGTATTGGTATGCGAGTAATTAATTTTTCTGAAGCGCGAAATAAGCTTAAAAATGTTCTCGACCAAGTGGTTGATGATGCGGATTATACGATTATTTCGCGTCGTGATGCTGATGATGCGGTTGTGATGTCTTTAGATCAGTTTAATGGACTGATGGAAACTGTTCATCTTCTTAAGAGCCCTGCTAATGCTACCCACTTGGCGAAGTCTATTAAACAGTACCAGCAGGGGAAGGTGATACAAAAAGGACTCATTGATGACTGATGTACTCTCATGGACGAAAGAGGCTTGGTCGGATTATGTTTATTGGCAAGGCCAAGATAAAAAAACACTAAAGCGAATTAACAAGTTGATCATAGATGCTCAACGTTCACCCCTTGAAGGTATAGGAAAGCCCGAACCACTTAAAGAAAACCTCTCAGGTTTTTGGTCCCGACGTATTGATGATAC
>JAHDEM010000043.1:1851-21942 GCA_020628895.1 Candidatus Endobugula sp. | reverse complement strand
CCGAACCACTTAAAGAAAACCTCTCAGGTTTTTGGTCCCGACGTATTGATGATACCCACCGTCTTGTCTACGCCGTTGACCAGAACCAGATAACGATTATTTCTTGTCGGTATCATTATGAGAAATGATTATGGCGTCACAGAGGTCACTGTAAAAACTACTCTCAAACAGCTGTTGTTGTCTTTGCTGATGAATAAAAAATACATAGTTTTATTCTTGTGTTATTAGTCTTAAAAGAAAATAATGAGTGGTGGTTATTCAGCAATAAAATATTTTTTAGGTATTTTTAATGATTCAAAATATTCCCGCACAAGTATACCAATGTATATCCTTTGCAAAAGGTACTACACCAGATCTTGAATTATTAGCTTCGTATTTTATTAAGGAAGGTGTATTTATAAATAATAAAGGTGAAAGCCCTATTATTAAGCCAGTTTTTGATTATATTGCCATGATAAAAAATAATATTGAAAATGGAAATATAGTCTCTATACAAGAGACTGAAATTGCCCAGAGTGTTCAGACCTTTGGTAACGTGGCTCATATCAGCTCAGAGTACCAGTTAATTTTTGAGGGCAAGCAAGGGTCTCAAATCCGTTATGGTGTCAATTTATTCCAGCTGATTTTAGATAACGGTGAATGGCGAATTAGTGCTATGTGCTGGGATGATAGGGCTGACCAGTCACTATTATCCAAAAAAGATTAAGGTAAAGAGAACGAGAAACTATTTTTGTATTGTCCAAAAGTGCAATGCCTTTACCTTAAATCTTAAAACAAAAACTCATATTACCCAGCTCAATAATTCCCTCCAAATTGAATAATATGTCGAAAATATTCAATACATCTTTTAGAGCATTCGCTATCTTTTCTCCTATTATTTAATAGGAGAAGACAATGACTTTACGTACCAATTATTTTGAGCTAGCACCTAAGGCGATTCAGATTTTGATGGATCAAGAAGACTATCTAAGCGAACAGTTTAGTGTTTCAAAAACGATTACAAAAACAATGTGGGAGTTAGTCAAATTAAGAGTGTCGCAGATCAATCAGTGTGCTTTTTGTATTGATCTGCATTCTACGCAGTTGTTAGATCAAGGGGAAAGTTCAGAGCGTTTAATCGGTTTAAATGCATGGCGTGATATGCCTTTATATACGGATATAGAAAGGGCAGCGTTAGCCTGGGCAGAGCATTTAACGGCGGGTAAATCGGTTGATGATGTTAGTTACAATAACGCCATTCAGGTGTTGGGAGAGCAAGCGTTCGTGGATTTAACGATTGCCATTAACGCAATTAATAGTTGGAATCGAATCGCAAAAACCTTTAAACCGGAGGTAGGTAGTTATCGATCATAAACAATCATTGGGTAGTGGGCATCATTTTTTATTGTCTCAGCCAACAGGCCCACTCTCTGCATTTATACAAGCCATATGGTCTGCATCGGTAGAGCAATCAGAAACACTAATAAAACCACTATTAGCAGATGCCGGTAGTGGTATTGTTTTTAATTTTGTTGGTGATGTTGCTATTGGTGATGACGTGCTTCCACAAGGCGTGATTATGTTGCCCGTTAAAAAACGGGCGGAAAACTTTGTTTTACCCTCTGGTGCACAGCTAGCAGGAATACGTTTTTATCCTGCGATTGGTTATGGTGTTTTAGGGCATCATTACGAGAGACCAACCTTATTAGCTCCACAAGACGATCAGCTGTATCACCTATACCAAATTTTTTCGGATCTTCGCATGACGAATCATCATGAAGAAAGGTTGCAAGCGTTACGTTTATGGGCGGACCAACATTTAGATGTTACCAATGTGATTCCTGATTCTTTGGAAAAGGCACTTGATACTATTGAAGATGTCGAGACTCTTGAACGGATAAGTGAAAATACTCCATTAAGTCAGCGCCAAATCGAACGCAACTTTAAGCGCTGGCTGGGGATGACGCCAAAACACTATCAACGGATTTTAAGAGTAAAAAAAGCAATCTGTTTTTTACGCGAAAATAACAATCACGACCTTGCTAATATTGCTCAACAATTTGGGTTTAGTGATCAGGCTCATATGACAAGAGAGTTCCGTGCAATTGCCCGTATGACTCCAGGGCAAGTGTGATCACTGGCACTTCTTCTATAGGATCTTATTTCTGTTACTGCTTGATTGTTCACTAGGGTAATTCTATACCTAGCTCATCCCATATCTCATCAACTCGTGTCTTAATTGCCTCATCCATAACGATGGGTGTTCCCCATTCGCGAGTGGTTTCGCCTTCCCATTTGTTAGTGGCATCGAGCCCCATTTTTGAGCCAAGGCCGGAGACGGGCGAGGCAAAGTCCAAATAGTCGATGGGTGTATTGTCGACCAATGTAATATCGCGTGATGGGTCTGTACGAGTGGTAATGGCCCAGATCACATCTTCCCAGTCACGGGCATTCACATCGTCGTCGGTAACAATCACAAACTTGGTATACATAAATTGCCGCAGGAACGACCATACGCCCATCATCACTCGTTTGGCATGGCCGGGGTACTGCTTCTTCATGGTGACAATCGCCATGCGGTACGAGCAGCCCTCGGGTGGTAAGTAAAAATCAGTAATTTCTGGGAATTGTTTTTGTAAGATTGGTACAAAAACTTCATTCAGTGCAACGCCTAAAATAGCGGGTTCATCGGGTGGGCGGCCAGTATAAGTACTGTGATAAATCGGTTTTTTGCGTTGGGTAATGCGTTCAACGGTAAAGACTGGGAAACTGTCGACCTCGTTGTAATAGCCTGTGTGGTCGCCAAAAGGCCCTTCGTCGGCCATATCATCAGGGTAAATGGCTCCTTCTAGAATAATTTCTGCAGAGGCAGGTACTTGTAGCGGGTTGTTAATACATTGCACAACCTCTGTTTTGCCTCCGCGCAATAAACCAGCAAAGGCATATTCGCTAAGAGTATCTGGTACTGGCGTCACAGCCCCTAAAATGGTGGCAGGATCGGCGCCTAGTGCAACGGCAACAGGATAAGGCTGGCCGGGGTTTTGCTGTTGCCATTCTCTAAAGTCTAAAGCGCCTCCACGATGGCTAAGCCAACGCATAATTAAGCGGTTCTTACCGATGACTTGCATGCGGTAAATCCCCAGATTTTGCCTTTCTTTATTAGGACCTTTGGTAACCACTAAGGGCCATGTGACCAGTGGGCCTGCATCGCCGGGCCAACAAGTTTGTATGGGGTAACGGCTCAAATCGATGTCGTCGCCAGTCAATTGCTCTGCTTGGCAAGGGGCTTTTTTAATAACCTTTGGCGACATGTTGAGCACTTGTTTAAAGATCGGCAGCTTTTCCCAAGCGTCTTTCATGCCTTTGGGGGGCTCTGGCTCTTTGAGCATAGCTAATAACTTACCGATATCGCGCAATGCCTCTACCGACTCAGCTCCCATACCCATCGCCACTCGTTTAGGTGTGCCAAATAAATTGGCTAAAACGGGTATGTCATGTCCGACGGGGTTTTCAAACAGTAATGCAGGGCCTTGTGCGCGTAGCGTGCGATCACAAATTTCGGTCATTTCAAGATTAGGATCGACGGGTGCGCTAATTCGTATCAGCTCGCCTTTTTTTTCTAGTTGCTCAATAAAATCGCGTAAGTCGTTGTATTTCATAATAAGCCAAGATATGAGTTGAGTCGCAAATTATACGTAGATTTTTAGCGCTTAGGGCATTTTATACGGTGAATTCTTACGTCTAAGTACAAATGAAACTGCATATTAATGCATAGGGTCGAACATCTATATCTTTATCCGTTAGTAACAACCACTCTTGTTTGGTGTGAGGTGTTATGTCACTTTACAGTATTCAATATTCATTAGTTTGTTGGTTTTAGGCTGGTAGGGGGAGCTTTTCTTCATAATAAAAATCTTCGACCTTATAGATTTTTATTGTATTTTTTTGCATGCTTTTAAACGCGACTTCTGTTGCGCTAAGTTCGCATAGCCACTGTTGAGTCTCTTTGGGTTGTTTCTGAACAAAGGCATAGGGGTTAAATAGTCCCACGCAATGACCTTCCTCTGGATCACGTGCGGATGAATATTCAAACACATCTACATTGTTGTCTCGCATGGTCGAGCCAAGTTGTTGGCAGTGTTGATAATGTTTAGGATGCGTTAATTGATCATGGTGTTGGTTGAATGGAGGTTGATGTAACCGCACACCATTATTGCTGTGATAGCGTACCGAAAATAAGGTATGTTCTGTGCGCATTTTATTTTTAATAGGGTCTGTGTCCATCGAATACCAAAATATAAAACGGTAATAAGCCGATTCGGCTAAAGTGGTATTGGTATTGGTGGCGCCATAAAAGATGCTGGGCTCGTGTACTCGTCCGAAGCGAGAACCCCAGTCTAGTGGTGGATAACGAAAGGGCGTTTTTAGTAAGTAATCATATTGTTGGTAGTCATCGGGGTAAGCGGGCTTAACCGTTTCCAACATTTCTTCAAGTAATGCTTGTTCTTCTAGAGAATCCACATAATGTAATGTGGCAATTTGTTCTTGGCTTTCTACTAGGCGATATACTGTACCGCTAATATGACCGATATGGTGCTCTCCCTGGCAGCTCTCCCAAATGTCTTGCATAATTAAACTTTGCCTCGTATCGCATCGACAAAGCGTAATACCGTAAATAGCCCTTGAATACTGGTAATTTGTTCCGCTGGAATTCCACCCGTCATCTTATTGGGAGAGCGCATAAAGTGCTGTGTCCACTCTTTGTCGCCGCCAGTTAACGCAAATAACGCACGCGCCAAGCGGACAAAGAGTAATGCAATTTCCCCCTGCTTTGATTGAGGGTCTATTGAGGGGGTTTTCTTTAAGCGACTGATGGCCGTTCGATGAACGCCTAATATCGATGCGAGTTCTGCCGTTTGCAAGCCTAATTGTGAGGATGCATTAAGTACCGCTTTTGCTAATACGGTAGTGGGTTGAGGTGTATTATGTTCTAAAGCAGCCATAGCGGAGCCTCTAATTTGTGCATATGTGACAAATAATAGGCTATTTGTGCAAAAATCACAACCCAAAAGTATTGGGGCGGCTAAAAAATATACTAATCCTTTAATCAAGGTGGTGGTTTGTTAGTGACTCAAGCGGCCTTCCTTGGCTACCATATGACTTGATGGAATTAGACCGATCTAAATATTTTTGCCTAAAGAAGTCCCTGTAGAGCGTAGATCTTCGCAGGCTTGCATAATGCGATCAGCCATACTCCTTTCGGCTTTCTTGCCATATGAACGTGGATCATAAACCTTTTTATTGCCCACTTCGCCATCGATCTTGAGTAGCCCTTCGTAGTTGGTCATGATGTGGTCTACCACTGGTCGTGAGTAAGCGTATTGCGTATCGGTATCGATATTCATTTTTACAACACCATAATCTAGCGTTTCGTGAATATCACTTAATTCAGACCCTGACCCACCATGGAATACTAAGTCCAGGTAAGCATCTTTGCCTAACTTTTCAACAACGGCTGCTTGTCCATCTCTTAAAATGGATGGTGTTAGTTTAACGTTGCCAGGTTTGTATACGCCATGCACATTGCCAAACGTTGCCGCGAGCATAAAGCGCCCCATCGAGCCGATCTCTTGTGCTGCCATCACCATGTCTTCAGGTGTGGTGTATAACTTATCAGCCGCTACGTCAGAAGTATCATGTCCGTCTTCTTCGCCGCCAACAATGCCAGTTTCAATTTCTAAAATAATATCGTTTGCTACACACTCGCTCATAATGCGTTTTGATTCAGCAATGTTCTCATCCATCGGCAGTGCTGAGCCATCATACATATGGGAGTTAAATAAGTTAGGTAGGCCAGCTGCTCGACGTTTTTTGGTTTCTTCGATTAGTGGCATTAAAAAAGAATTCACATATTCGGGGTGGCAGTGGTCTGTATGTAGTGCGATGTTAACATCGTACTCTTCGGCCATTATGTGAGTATAAATAGCTAGTGCCACAGCCCCTTTGACCATTGAGCCCACGCCTTGGCCGGAGGCAAATTTACCGCCGCCGATAGACACTTGAATAATGCCATCGGAGTTTGCCTCTTTAAATGCCAGTAGAGCTGCATTGATCGTTTCGCTAGAAGAAATATTGATGGCTGGATAGGCAAATTTGTTCTGTTTTGCATTGTCCAGCATCTGACAATATTGCTCATAATTAACAACAGGCATAGATAACCTCTCTTGCTGTATTCGTTAAATCGTTGGTAATCATTGAGTGGCCGAGTGCTGCTCGGCCACCTAAAATAAATAGTTTTATCCTTTGGCTCTTTCTTCAAGAACAGCCACTGCCGGTAATTTTTTACCTTCTACAAATTCTAAGAAGGCACCACCACCGGTTGAGATATAAGAAAATTGGTCTTCCATATCAAACTTTTGTACAGCAGCGGTAACATCGCCCCCACCCAATACAGAAAACGCGGAGCTGGCGGCAATGGCTTCGGCGATATCTTTTGTACCATGAGAAAAATTATCAAATTCAAAAACACCGCATGGGCCATTCCATAAAATCGTTTTTGCTTGGCTAATAATCTCGGCATATTTGGCCGCACTTTGCGGACCTAAATCCATAATTTCTTCATCGTCCTGAACATCGCTTACCGATTTAATGGTAGCTTCGGCCGTTGGACTAAATTCTTTACCCACTCGCACATCAACGGCTGCAGGAATATCGAGTTCTTCCATTAATTTTAATGACTGTGGAATAAGATCGGGTTCATGCAGTGATAAACCAACATTGTTACCGCGCGCCGCAACAAAGGTATTAGATATACCGCCGCCAACAATCAATTGATCACACACTTTAGCGAGTGATTCTAGAACGGTTAATTTAGTGGATACTTTTGAGCCACCAACAATGGCAACTAATGGACGTGCTGGATTATCTAAGGCTTTTGCTAACGCGGTCAGTTCGCCGCTAAGTAGTGGTCCTGCACAGGCAATAGGTGCAAATTTAGCGACGCCATGAGTAGAAGCTTGAGCGCGGTGAGCTGTACCAAAAGCATCCATAACAAATACATCACATAGTTCGGCGTAGGCTTTTGATAGTTCTTCTGAGTTACTTTTTTCGCCAACATTAAAGCGCACATTTTCGAGTAATACGACTTCACCGTCGTTCATATCGATGCCGTTTTTCCAGTCACTGACCACAGGTACCGCCGCACCTAATAAATCACTGAGGTAATCGGCTACGGTTTTCATTGAGTATTGCTCATCAAATTCACCTTCGGTGGGACGGCCCAAATGAGACATTAGCATTACTTTGGCACCCGCTTTGCGTGCCAGCTCAATGGTTGGCAATGCGGCACGAATACGTGCATCAGATGTGACTGTGTTATCTTCTATAGGAACGTTTAGGTCTTCACGAATTAATACACGCTTACCAGCTAAGTCTACGTCGCTCATGGATAGAATGGTCATATTGTCTCTCTCAATTGGTGGTTCTTTATGTTTGGTGGTCATTAATGTGTTTAGCTATTTTCTGTAACATGTTGCGACGCTTCGTTAGCAATCAGTCGTGCTGATGAAGCGTCGCTAGTGTTGATCAATACGAATCGTTCATTGATAGAGTTGTTGGGTAACATCTAACATCCTATTGGCAAATCCCCATTCGTTATCAAACCACGTTAAGACTTTCACTAATCTTTTTCCGGCTACACGAGTTTGGCTAGCATCGACAATACCTGAGCGTGGATCATGATTAAAATCACAAGAGGCTAATGGCTCTTCGGTATAGCCTAAAATAGTTGGTATTTTTTCAGAAGCTGAATTTAATGTTTTGTTGATATCATCAACACTCACGTCTTGCGTAACCATCACGGATAAATCAATGGCCGACACATTGGCTGTGGGTACACGCATCGCCTGCGCTTCAAAACGGCCAGCCAGTTCTGGTAGCAGGCGATCGATACCTTTTGCCAGACCAGTATCTACTGGGATAATGGATTGATAGGCACCACGAGTTTTGCGTAAGTCTGTGTTGTGGTATGCATCGATAATTGGCTGGTCATTCATAGTCGAGTGGATCGTTGTTATCACTCCGCTTTCGATGCCAAACGCTCGATGTAATGTATCGATAACAGGGACAATACAATTTGTCGTGCAAGATGCGTTAGAGATAATAGTGTCATTATGACGTAAGCTGTGTTCGTTCACACCGTATACAATGGTCGCATCTACATCACTTTCAGCCGGTTGTGAGAACAATACTTTTTTAGCGCCAGCATGCAAATGTTTCTCTGCGGTTTTTCTGTCGCTAAAAGAACCCGTGCATTCTAGTACTAGATCAACGCCAAGTGTTTCCCAAGGCAGTGATTCGATATGTTCCTCATGGAATATGGCAATGCGGTCATCGTTGATAACTAGCTGATCATTGCTCACACTAACCTGACCAACAAAATTGCCATGCGTGGAATCGTATTTGGTTAAATGCGCGATCGTTTTGTTGTCTGCTAATTCATTGATGGCAACGATTTTGTAGGGGGCAGTCTTTGATGTTTTTGAGTTAGACGGGCGTGAAGAATCTATTGTTTGATTTGTAACGTTATCAAAGGAAAAACTTGGGCGGAGTGATTCATAATATGCGCGTAGCACGCAACGTCCGATGCGACCGTAACCATTAATGGCGATCTTAATCATTGCTGAATCCGTTGATATTACCACTATTTACACTGAGTATCTGATAAACAGCTAACCCCTTAGCAACAAACTGTACATTGTGTTGATATGTACCTTGCGCTATAAGCCGCGCAGTTTATTACGTCTAAGGGGTTACGTCTAGCGTTTGAATTACTCGTCGTCAAGTAGCTCAGCTGCAGTAGCAAGCACATTGCCGACAGTAAAGCCAAAATGTTCCATAAGATCAGCAATCGGTGCAGACTCACCGAATGTGTTCATGCCGATCACTCGTCCATCAAGCCCTACAAATTTATACCAGTAATCTTCATGTGACGCTTCAATGGCGATACGTGCACCGACTTCAATAGGTAGCACCGATTGTTTGTATACTTCGTCTTGAGCGCTGAACACTTCCGCACATGGCATAGAAACAACGCGAATCTTATGGCCTTGCTCGCTGAGTGTTTGCGCGGCTGTAACGGCAAGTTCTACTTCAGAGCCTGTGGACAGAAGAATTAAATCCGGTTCACCATCGCAATCCACTAGCGTATAACCCCCTCGGGCAACATTACTCAGTTGTTGCTCATCGCGAGCCATAGGCGCTAATCCTTGACGTGAAAAAATTAAAGCCGAGGGTCCATCGCGGCGTTCAATAGCTGCTTTCCAAGAAACAGCCGATTCAACGGCATCACATGGGCGCCATGTCTGTAGATTAGGTGTAGAACGTAAAGCTGTTAATTGCTCGACGGGTTGGTGAGTCGGGCCATCTTCGCCTAGGCCTATAGAATCGTGGGTATATACAAAGATACTTTGTTGGCGCATCAGTGCCGCCATGCGAACGGCGTTACGCGCGTATTCCATAAACATTAGGAAGGTTGCACCATAATTGACAAAGCCGCCATGTAGGGCGATACCGTTCATCATCGCACTCATACCAAACTCACGTACACCGTAAAATAGGTAGTTGCCGCTTGCATCATTCGCCTCAACGCCTTTTGCGCCAGACCATAGTGTAAGGTTAGAGCCTGCTAAGTCGGCAGAGCCTCCAAGTAATTCAGGTAGCAATGGGCCGAATGCGTTAAGGCAATTTTGTGATGCTTTACGAGAGGCAATTTTTTCTGACTTTTCTTGGCATTCGCGAATATAGGCATCGGCTTTATCACTGAAGTCTTCAGGTAATGCTTGATCGATAACACGACGTTTAAATTCAGCAGCCAGTTCTGGATGAGCTAAAGCATATTGATCCAGCTCAGCTAGCCATTCTTTTTCTGCAGCCAGTCCAGTGGTTTTCGCATCCCATCCTTTGTAAATATCCTCTGGAACCACAAATGGCTCGTGAGTCCAGTTAAGCGCTTCGCGGGTGAGTGCTACTTCATCGTTACCTAAGGCAGAACCGTGGCAAGACTCTGTACCTTGCTTGTTAGGTGAGCCAAAACCGATAACGGTTTTGCAGCAAATCATTGTCGGCTTGTTTGTTTCTGCTCGAGCGGCTTCAATAGCGGCTTTAATCGCTTTGCTATCATGTCCGTCTACATTAGGTATTACATGCCAGCCATAGGATTCAAAACGCTTTGGTGTGTCGTCGGTAAACCAACCTTCCACTTCACCATCGATAGAAATACCATTGTCGTCATAAAAAGCAATCAGTTTACCTAAGCCCAAGGTGCCCGCTAATGAACAAACTTCATGGGAAATACCTTCCATTAAGCAGCCATCGCCTAAGAAGGTGTAGGTGTAGTGGTCAACAATATTGTGACCTTCGCGGTTAAATTGTGCCGCAAGAATTTTTTCTGCCGCAGCCATTCCCACGGCATTACTAATGCCCTGCCCTAGAGGACCTGTTGTGGTTTCAACCCCCGGCGCATAGCCATATTCAGGGTGTCCTGGTGTTTTGGAGTGTAGCTGACGGAAGTTTTTAAGCTCGTCGATTGGTAAGTCGTAACCGGTTAAATGCAATAACGAATAAATCAACATAGAGCCATGACCGTTAGACAAAATAAAGCGGTCTCGGTTTGGCCATTGGGGGTTAGCCGGATTATGCTGCATATAATCGTTCCATAAGACCTCGGCAATATCGGCCATACCCATAGGGGCACCTGGGTGACCAGAGTTGGCTTTTTGCACGGCATCCATACTGAGTGCGCGAATAGCATTAGCAAGTTCATTGCGAGAAGGCATAACGAGAATTTCCTGAAATTATGGGGGTCAATAAGGGGGTCTGTTAAAAAGGCGGCCATTTTCGCACATTTGTAAGAGCCTGTTAACATTAATTTCAGGTGTATCGTGGTTCAGCTGGAGATCGCATCACTCATGTATTTTTGCAGAAAATGAATAAGGGCAGAGGTTTTAGCCGGTAGCTGATCCTTAGCTGGATACAAGATATAAATAGGTAACCCTGCTGTTAATGGGTAGTTGTTCAATAGGGGAACTAGCAGCCCCTTATTCATGGCTGCAGTGGTGAGAGTTTTATCAATTACCAGAATGCCCATACCCTGAATTGCTGCCTCAACTAGGGCATTGGCGTCATTGATGGTGAGCGGCCCATCAACGGCGACTCTTTCATGCCCCTTGGGGCCCATAAACCCCCATGTGCTCATGCTAGTTTTTGAGTTGCGGTAGCAAAGGCAAGGATGGTGGCGTAAGTCATTGGGTGTTGTTGGCGTTCCGTTGTTGGCTAGATAATCGGGGCTTGCGCAGATTTGCCAATCCAGTTGGCCTAGCTTTAGGGCAATTAAACTGGAGTCTTGTAAATGCCCGATGCGAATAGAAACATCAATATTTTCAGCAATCAGGTCGACAAATCGGTCCTCAAGCTGCAAGTTGATTTTAATATCTGGGTATTGTTGGTGGAATAAACTTAATAACGGAACAAGATGTGTTCGCCCAATAGCATGCGAGCAAGACACATTTAACTTACCATAAAGCTTAGTTTGTGATTCGTTGGCAATGGCTTGAACACTTTGCAGTGCTGCGGTGATCTTTTCCGATTCGGCATAGACCTTCTCGCCGGCCTCTGTCAGAGAGAGACTACGAGTTGTGCGCTGTAATAGCCGAGCGCCTATGCGTTTTTCCAGTGCAGCAAGCTGTTTGCTTACGGCTGCTCTCCCTATACCTAATTGCTCAGCTGCAGCGGTTAAGCTGCCGCTACGCACGATATGTCCGAAGAGAACTAGCCCGTTACTGCTTAGTTCAGAAGACTGTGACTTCATTTTATGGCTATCCTATTTTGCTTTATTGTATCTTTTTGAGAAACAAAATAATGCTTTTTAGCCATCTTATCATTCTATTGTTTCCTCTGTAGCATGTTTATCAAAATTATTTATCAACGGAGACCTAAGATGACAACAACCAGTAATGGCGCGATTCCCCAAACGATGCGTGCAGTGCGGATTCACGAATATGGCGAGGCCGATGTGCTTCAAACAGAAACCATCGCAATTCCCGAAATATCAGAACAAGAAGTGTTAATAAAAGTACATGCAGCATCGGTTAACCCCGTGGATTGGAAAGTTCGTAAGGGATACTTGGATGGTATGTTGGGCCACCAAATGCCACTCACTTTAGGCTGGGATGTGGCGGGTGAGGTCGTATCCGTAGGCGCCGAGGTGAGTGAGTGGAAAGTGGGTGATGCTGTTTACAGTCGTCCTAATATTTCGCGCAATGGTGCTTATGCACAATATATTAGTGTCGACCAGAAAGAAGTCGCACTTAAACCAACAGCATTGAATTGGCAAGAAGCGGCAGCAGTCCCTCTAGCAGCGCTAACCGCGTGGCAAGTGTTGCACGATGCGGCTCAATTACAGGCTGGGGAAAAAGTATTTATCCAAGCGGGATCTGGGGGTGTGGGTGCTTTTGCTATTCAGATTGCCAAGGCGGCAGGTGCCTATGTGATTACAAGTTGCTCTACACGTAATGTAGATTTTGTTAAGCAATTGGGTGCCGATGAAGTTGTCGACTATACACAGCAGCGATTTGAAACGCTTAAAGATATCGATGTTGTGTTTGATACGCTCGGGGGGGAATCCTTAAATAATAGTTGGAAGATATTGAAGGACGGTGGGCGCTTAGTGTCTATAGTAGACGTACCTGATGAGACAGTAGCAGCCGAACACCGCGTAAAAAGTCACTTTGTATTTGTAGAGCCTAATAGAGAGCAGTTAGATGCTATCGCGGCATTAATTGATGACAATAAAATACAGGTGCTGATTGACCGTGTTTTTGCTTTAGAGGACGTTAAAGAGGCTCATGCGCTCAGCGAGACAGGACGTGCAAAAGGAAAGATTGTTTTATCGGTTGATTAGAGTTAACAGGTCTAGTTAAAAATACATCACAAACCAAACCTAGAGCCCTCGTAATAATGTCGCAAACGCATCGAGATATTGCGGGTATTCGTGAATATCGCTATGTGAGGCGCCGTTAATCACGGTGACAGCACTGGGTTTGGTGAGTGTAGATTGCAGTGAATAGCTATGTGAAATATCGATAAAATCGTCTTTGTCGCCATGAATAATAGCAATAGGGCTATTCACATTGTTGATGATTTTATCGGTACGAAACGGATAGCGTAACAAGGCTGATGGTACAAAGGGATACTGTTCTTTAGCAATATCAATCATGCTGCTAAAAGGCGAAACGAGAACTAATAAATCTGACTCTACTGTTGTCGCTAATTCAGTGGCTAGTGCGCTTCCTAGGGAACGCCCGTAAATAGCAATGGGTTTTTCTTTGTACATCGGGGCAATGGATTGCCAAGCCGTGTTCACATCTTCCATCAGTTGTTTTTGGCTGGTGATTTTGCCCGTGCTTTTTCCATAACCCCGATAGTCAAAGATAAATAAGTCGTAGTTTACTTTTTCGTAAAAATCGACACCGATAGTCCATTCCTCTAGATTGCCAGCGTTGCCATGTAAAAAGAAAACCAAGCCTTGTGGATCCGGTTGTTTAAAATGTAATGCATTGAGTTCCGCTCCTTCGACGGGAATAGTGATTTCCTCGAACGGTAAGGTAAACGAGAATTGATAATCCTTGTCCAATTTTGTGCCAGGAAATAAAAGCTTTTCTTGAAAGAGGTATAGCCCTAAGAGTAGTAGGCTGTAAAATGTGATAGATAAAATTAGCGCAGCCCAAACGATATCTTTCATAGGGAAATGTCTCTTAGAGAATAGTTTACGATTTTTTTATTCGTTATTCTTTATTTTTTGGATTAATGCTATGCTCTTATAGATTGCATAATAGCAGCGACATTATTTGTTTCAATATACTGTAGACCTTTATTTATCCATTGATCTAATTCTTGTGCTTCGTCTACATTATAAATTGCCCATTTCCCGTTTCTTTTAGCCTGTATTTTCCACCAATCCTCTGGATTATTTGGCAGTAATTTTTTATTTGAAAATAAGAAGTCGGGCTGTAAATCTTTTGCTGTTTGGTGAGCTTTATCTGTCCATTCGGGAATAATCCATCCTGTACGAGCCTGAGAATTCTGAGCATAATGCTGAACGACATCTTGATTAAAGGAAATAATAATGCATTGTGAATAATGATTTTTTATGGCTTTATCAATCGCTTTGATACATGGATCTAAACCAAAATAATCAATGCTTTCTTGTTTGATCTCTATAAATAAATTACAGTGATTATCTTTTGTTAACCACTGGATTAACTCATCTAAAGTGGTGAACGGATTGCCATAAAATTTGTCGCCGAATTTATCGGGATAAAAAGCAGAGTATTTTTTTAGTTGTTGAAGGGCAATCATCCGGATATCAATGTCGATGCCTGCCATGCGTTGTAAATTAGCATCGTGATGTACAATGGCTTGATGGTCTTTGGTGAGTTGTATATCGCATTCAAACCAGCGTGCACCATGTTTATAAGCTTGTTTATAGGCGAGTAGAGTGTTTTCTGGGTAGGAAGAAGAGAATCCGCGATGTGCAATGATATGTATTTTCTGGTGAGATAAACTCATTCGGCAACCACAATTTTGTTTCTTCCCAATGATTTGGCCGTGTATAAAGCGCTATCCGAAAGGCTGAACAGCTCTTCTATAGAGGATAATTCACTACTTTTACGTTGAGCAATGCCAATGCTAAATGTAATACGCTTAAATGGCGAGTATAAATGCTCCATGTTTTCTTGTTCAATAGCTTTTTGGAACCTTTCCATATATGTTTTCATCTCATCAAGTGAAACCTTATAAGCAATAAACACAAATTCTTCTCCGCCATAGCGGCCAGCTAGAATATTATCATTCTCTTTAATGGTTTGCTTCATTAAATGCCCTACCATTTTTAACACTTGATCGCCTTTGTCGTGGCCATAGTTGTCGTTGTACTCTTTAAATTTATCGCAATCGCACATACAGATAATCATCGGTGATTCGTTGTTTAAACTTTTTTTCCATATTTCGTCGCAGTGAAAAGAGATGCGGCGTCGATTGGCAAGTCCTGTTAAATAATCTTGTCGAGATTGTTTAGATAGGCTGTTGTTTTTCTTCTCCAGATCTATTTGTTGTATCTTGATTTGTGCAATGAGTTTGTTAAATTCTTGCGTGATTAATGAAATCTCAACATCTCTTTCTTCCTCTGGAAGTTTTTTAAGCTCTCCTTCCTTTTGAATAAACCCCACATTTCTAGCGAGTTTTTGTAGGGGACGTATTAAGATTTTATCGATAAATTTAAATCCCAGTATCAGTGCTGCAATACTAATGAGTGTGTTCAGAAAAAATGATAGATACCATGTTGACTGTAATGATGAATGTTTATGGCTGTCTGACACATAAATTAGCGAAAAAATATCATTGCCAATTGTATCCTTCACAACAATATATTCTTTGTCTGCAGACATGCTTTTTTCTATATCGGTTAGTGATGTTAATGACAGATTAGCCTCTAAATTGTTGGCCCATTTTTCAACTAAGTCGTCATCCACTTTTTGCCAAAAAAGTACAAACCCAATGGGGGCATAAATATCCAATTCTTTGTTGACGACAGCCGATATTCCATAGGCGACTTGATGTCCGTCGATGGTTAAAATCCCTTGGCCCGATAGGCGTGCCTCATCGATATTAAATTTTAAATTATTAATAATTGTGTGCTTAATAATGGTATTAAATTTTACCTGGTAGGAGTCATGGCACCTTAACATCTCTTGGTTAAAGTCGCAGCCGTATACGATTCGTCGGCTCGAGTTATAGACACGGACACCATCAACATCTAGTGCCTTATAGGTGCTTGGTGAAAAGTAGGTTTTCACGTAGTTGTAATTTTCATGGGATATGAAGGCATTGGCATCACCAAAAGAAGAGTAGGTGAGTGCATTGAGCTCAAGTAGGTCCAAGTGATGCGTAATCGCATTATTAATCCGCCCTACCTCTTTTTGCGCAAGCTCAGCTTGTAGGCTGTTGATATACGGCGTTTCAACAAAAAGCCGCATGGCGATATTGCTGATCAGGATAATGGCTGCGATTAGCAATAAAATAATATGTATTTTGGCTTCAATAGATGAGCGCATAAATTAGATTGATCACCTTGTTCATGTTTCTCAGTCATTCTAGAGAGCGACTGTGTGGTTTATAGCGCCTCCCATTAATATAAGTGTAGATGTAATGCTGGTAATTGCTATGAAGGTAATGTGACGAGTATTTATAGTTTTTAGAGTGCTTATAACTAAATTCCACCTATAGGCTCATGGGTAACAGCAAATCAATCTATATCAAAATATTTTGATATAGATTGATTTGCTGTTATAGTGTCGCCCCATGAAAGCACCTGTTCTGTCCTTTGCCGATATTTCGACCTTTAATAAGGCGGTAAGCGACCCTCTTCGTATAGAGGTATTGCGGGTGTTAGCGCAGGATTCCTATGGTGTGTTGGAATTATGTGAAATATTTGATTACAAGCAATCAGGTATGAGTCACCACTTAAAAGTACTCGCTGAAGCCGGTTTGGTAGCCAAGCGTAGAGAAGGAAACTCGATTTTTTATAGTCGTGCGCTGGTGTTTGGTAGTCATCGCTTAGCCGTATTACAGCAACAGCTGTATATCACTATCGATAGTATTGCCATTGATGAAAGTATATCAGTGCGCTTACAAGCGGTAAGTAGCGAGAGAACAAGAGCGTCACAAGTGTTTTTTGCTCAACAGGCAGATAACTTTAAAGCTCAGCAGGATTTGATTGCCGAATATCCTGTGTATGGTAATGCAGTAACCGAATTGCTGCATAACAGTGATATCAGCAATCCTAATTTAGCGGTAGAAATTGGTCCTGGGGCGGGTGAGTTCCTGCCAGTACTGGCGACTCTTTTTGATTCGGTGATTGCAGTAGATAATTCCACCGTGATGTTGCAGCGTTCTAGCCAATATTGCGATGAGCAAGGCATTGATAACGTGTCGTTTGTTCATAGCGATACATCGTATTTTGCGCAAGCGGGTGCTCTAGCGGATTGTATGGTGATTAATATGGTTTTACATCATACCTCTTCACCAGCAGATATTTTTGTTGATATGGCAAGCGGTCTGCGTTCGGGCGGAGTGTTGTTGGTAACAGACCTTTGTCGCCACGATCAAGATTGGGCTAAAACCGCTTGTGGAGATGTTTGGTTGGGGTTTGATCCCAGTGAGTTACAGCGATGGGCTCTCTCAGCGGGTTTACAGCAGGGCCAGAGTAATTATTTAGCGCTACGCAATGGTTTTCAGATTCAACTACAGCAATTTAAAAAAACGTGAGATGTTAGAGGCGTCTTGCACTTATAACCTCTAGGAGAGAAAAATGTCAGAATATTCAGTATTTACATCGGAGTCTGTATCCGAAGGTCATCCCGATAAAATGGCAGATCAGATTTCTGACGCCATTGTTGATGCGATGTTGAAGGACGACCCTAATTCACGTATCGCGGTAGAAACCTTAGTGAAAACCGGCATGGTGGTATTAGCGGGTGAAGTACGTACGAATACTTATGTTGATTTAGAAGATATTGTACGTGATGTGGTTTTAGGTATTGGTTACGACTCTAGCGATGTGGGCTTCGACGGTGCATCTTGTGCAGTACTTAATGCGATCGGTAAACAATCAGCTGATATCGCCATGGGTGTTGATGAAGCAGAAGATAAAGACCAAGGTGCCGGTGACCAAGGATTAATGTTTGGTTATGCGACTAATGAAACCAGCGTGTTAATGCCTGCGCCCATTTACTATTCTCATCGTTTAGTTGAGCGTCAAGCACAAGTGCGTAAAAACGGTGTTTTAAACTGGTTGCGCCCAGACGCAAAAAGCCAAGTGAGCTTGCGCTATGAAAACGGTAAGCCTGTAGCGATTGATGCCGTAGTATTGTCAACACAGCATGACGAAAACATCGCACTAGGTGATCTGCGCGAAGCGGTTATGGAAGAAATTATCAAACCTGTGCTGCCAGAAGAGTGGTTACATGCAGATACTCTATACCACATTAACCCAACTGGTAACTTCGTGATTGGTGGTCCAGTAGGTGACTGTGGTCTTACAGGTCGTAAAATTATCGTTGATACGTATGGTGGTATGGCTCGTCACGGTGGTGGTGCTTTCTCTGGTAAAGACCCATCAAAAGTAGACCGTTCAGCCGCTTATGCAGGGCGTTATGTAGCGAAGAATATTGTTGCAGCAGGTCTTGCTGATCGTTGTGAAATTCAAGTGTCTTACGCGATTGGTGTTTCTGAGCCAACATCAATTTCTATCAACACGTTTGGCACTGGTAAATTATCTGATGCTGAAATCTCAACACTAGTACGTGAAAATTTTGACCTGCGTGCCGGTGGTTTAGTGTCTATGCTTGATCTTAAGCGTCCTATCTATCAGCCAACCGCTGCTTATGGACACTTTGGTCGTGAAGAAGAAAGCTTTACCTGGGAAAAAACCGATAAAGTGGACGCGCTTAAAGCGGCATTATAAGTAGCGGCTAGACGCTGGATGCTAGACGTCAGGCGCTGTTGTATTTTCATATGATGGTACTTGAAGTCTAGCATTGAGTATTTACTTTAAAAGGAATTAATAAATGAGAAAGTATCGGAAGCTAGAGGTTTGGAATTTGGGAATCACTTTAGTTAAGGAGGTTTATCGCTTAACCAAAGCATTTCCTGAAAATGAAAAATTTGGTTTAGTGAGCCAACTAAGGCGATCCGCTGTGAGTATTCCTTCGAATATAGCGGAAGGTTTTGGTAGGAATTCAGATAAAGAGTTTTATCGTTTTTTAAGTATTGCGCGAGGCTCACTTTACGAAGTGGAAACACAGTTAGAGATTGTTCATCAGGTAGGTTTGTCTAACAACATTGTTCAATATGATGAGTTGTTAGAAAAACTACATGCGAAATTAAATAGTTTAATGAATGCTGTTAAAGCGTCGGACGTCTAACGTCTTGCGTCCAGCAAAAACCAGAGGTTTTAAAAAATGAGTGCAGAATTAAAAATTGCAGAAAATTTTACAGATTATCAAGTCGCTGCTTCAACACCAGAGCAGTTCCGTAAAGATGCAGAATTTGGTCGTAAAGAAATTCAAATCGCCGAAGGTGAAATGCCTGCATTAATGGCATTGCGTAAAAAATACAAGGCAGAGCAACCGTTAGCGGGTGCAAAGATTATGGGTTGTATCCATATGACGATTCAAACTGCTGTGTTAATCGAAACACTAGTAGATTTAGGTGCAGAAGTGCGTTGGTCATCTTGTAATATCTTTTCTACACAAGATCACGCAGCGGCGGCGATTGCGGCAGCGGGTATTCCTGTTTTTGCATGGAAAGGTGAAACAGAAGAAGAGTTTTTATGGTGTATCGAACAAACGATTCTTTCAGAAAAAGATGGCAGCCAAGTATGGGATGCCAACATGATTCTTGATGATGGCGGTGACTTGACAGAAATGTGCCATAGCAAATACCCAGCATTATTAGATGCGATCCACGGTATCTCTGAAGAGACCACAACCGGTGTACATCGTTTACAAGAGATGTTAGAAAAAGGTGAGTTAAAAGTACCAGCAATCAATGTAAACGACTCCGTAACTAAATCAAAGAATGATAACAAGTACGGTTGTCGTCACAGCCTAAGTGATGCGATAAAGCGTGGTACCGATCATTTGCTTATGGGTAAAAAAGCCTTAGTTGTGGGTTATGGTGATGTAGGTAAAGGTTCTGCTGCATCATTAAGCCAAGAGGGTATGATTGTACGTGTTTCAGAAATTGACCCTATCTGTGCTATGCAAGCGTGTATGGATGGCTTCGAAGTAGTTTCTCCATATATCGATGGTGTGAACTTAGAAAATGCTGAGTGCATTAATACCGATTTATTAAGCAAAACTGACCTTATTGTTACCACTACCGGTAACGAAAACGTCTGTGACAAATTTATGTTAGATGCATTAAAGCCAGGTGCTGTAGTGTGTAATATCGGTCACTTCGATAACGAAATCGACACTGCCTATATGCGTGAAA
>JAHDEM010000043.1:0-1751 GCA_020628895.1 Candidatus Endobugula sp. | reverse complement strand
GTGTGTAATATCGGTCACTTCGATAACGAAATCGACACTGCCTATATGCGTGAAAACTGGGAGTGGGAAGAAGTAAAAGCTCAAGTACATAAAGTTAAGCGTAGCGATGCAGAAGGCGATCACCTGATTCTATTATCAGAAGGCCGTTTAGTGAACCTAGGTAATGCAACAGGTCACCCTTCGCGTATTATGGACGGTTCTTTTGCCAACCAAGTGTTAGCACAAATGTACTTGTACGAAGCTAAATTTGCTGATCTTCCTGCTGAAGAAAAAGCCAATAACTTGTATTTAAAAGTGCTACCGAAAAAACTCGATGAAGAAGTTGCTGCTGATATGGTGGCTGGTTTTAATGGTGTATTGACTAAGCTAACAAAAGGCCAAGCGGATTATATTAACGTTGATGTAGACGGTCCTTTTAAACCAGAATCATATAAGTACTAAAAAGAGCGCTAGACGTAGGACGTAGGACGCTAGATGCAATTTGTTTCATCATCTATCAGATGTTGAAAAGTGTCTAGCGTCTAGCGTTCAGCATCCAGCGCTATCCGAAGGATAGCAATAATGAGTGATAGCGAATTTCGCTTAAGTTTTGAATTTTTCCCTCCAAAAACCGACATAGGTCGAGAAAAAATTATTCAGGTACGTGATGAGCTAGCTAAGTTCTCTCCTGAGTTTTTTTCGATGACTTATGGTGCTGGTGGCTCGACTCGTGATAATACGAAAGGTTTAGTTACACAGTTTAATCAAGCTGGGTTTTCTACGGCACCACACCTGTCGTTTGGTGGTGATACCGAAGAAGATATTGCAGCGCTAATAGAAGAATATAAAACAGCGGGAGTTAATCGCATCGTTGCACTGCGTGGTGATATGCCATCGGGAATGGGTGGTGCTTCGCAAATGGTTTATGCCAATGAGTTGGTTGCCTTTATTCGTGAGCGTTTTGGTGATCACTTTCATTTAGAAGTGGCTGCTTATCCAGAAATTCATCCGGAGTCAGAAAGTTACACAACAGACGTGCAGTTTTTAAAAGGCAAGTTTGATGCGGGTGCTAACAGTGCGATTACCCAGTACTTTTTTAATCTTGATGCCTATTTCTACTTTACGGAACAATGTCATAAAGCGGGTATTAATCAACCCATATACCCTGGCATTATGCCCATACTAAACGTACAGAATTTATTGCGTTTTAGCAATGCTTGCGGTGCAGAAGTGCCTCGTTGGTTACAAAAAGCGTTAGAAGCCTATGGGGATGATGAAGAAAGTATGCGCGCTTTTGGTCTAGAGGTAGTGACCGAAATGTGTGAAGCCTTAATTGAATGTGGTGTTCCCGGTTTACACTTTTATACCATGAATCAAGTTGAGCCAGTGAAGACGATCGTTGATAATCTTGGGCTAACAGCTAACAGCTAACAGCTAACAGCTAACAGCTAACACTATAGCCATACTTTTATATCAAAGTATGGCTATTTTAATCTTCCAAAATTTTTCTGATTACAAACCCTTCTAGCTTTATAAATAGTTTAAATATTCCTTTAAGTGCTTTTTTCTAAATTCATTATTCGACCAAGGTTTTTCTGATAACTGCCAATAGTATTCAGGTTTATAAACATAAGTGTCGCAATAGGTGCGCTCGCCATTGGGTAGCTGTACTGCAACGCTTTCTCTCTCGTATTCTATGCTTTCGTATTCGTCCAATATCAGCATATGCTCCTTGCTCAAATCAGAAAGCACAGCACCTTCTACGTAATCCT
>JAHDEM010000096.1 GCA_020628895.1 Candidatus Endobugula sp. | reverse complement strand
CGTTAGCGACCTAAAAGGCTTAAAAATGCGCGCACCTGAAGGTCTGGTACAAAAGGTATTCGCCGCAGCAGGCGCTGCGCCTGTTAATTTACCTGGATCAGAAGTATTTACTGGTTTGAGTAAAGGTGTGATCGATGCCGCTGATTACACAGTATTTTCAACGAATCACAAAAATGGCTTAAACGATGTTGCTACCCATCCTGTTTATCCTGGCTTCCATTCCTTACCGTTAATCGATGTTTCCATGAGTCAGAAAAAATGGGACAAGTTACCAGAAGATCTACAATCCATTTTACAAATATCCGTTCGTGATTTATCACAAGATATTACCACTCGCCTTAAAATTGCCGATCAGGCTGCGGTTAAAGAAGCACGAGACAATCCAGAAATTACCATTCATAACTGGTCAACAGAAGAGCGTAAAAAATTCCGTGCTATCGCCAGAGGGCAGTGGGAAATCGCATCAAAAAGTTCGCCTAATGCGAAAAAAGTATACGACACTCTCACCAAATACCTTGAAGAGAATGGCTTATTATAATGTGTTAAAACCACATTACTATTTGCTGTAAAGCCTTAAAAAATACAGAGCAATATTAATTTGCTCTGTGTTATCGACGAGATGTATCCCAATGAATAATCATTCAATAAAAAACAACCCAATCGATACAGAGCACCAACCACGCAACACACTTGATCGCTGGATTTTAATAGTAGGAGATACACTAAGCCTATTATTTATCGTGACTGTTGCAATCTCTTTTTACGAAATTCTGATGCGCTATTTATTTAACGACCCCACAGTGTGGGTCCATGAAACGGCATCATTTATTGGCGGCTGTTTATTTGTATACGGAGGTTTATATGCGCTTGCAAATAACAAACATGTGCGAGTGGTTTTACTTTACAACAGTGCATCAGAACGCGGCAAGCACTACCTAAATATTTTCCACCATGTGATGGGCTTATTATTTTCTGCCATGTTATTTTTTGCTTCGTATGAAATGGCTCATAGCAGCTGGATAAAACCTTGGGGAGGTATTCAACCGGAAACATCAGGATCCGCTTGGGACCCTGCATTTCCTGCCTATTTAAAAGCCGTTATCCTTTTGGTTTCTGCAGTGATGTTTATTCAATTTTGCCTGCATTTAATTTCAGAAATTCACGCCTTGAGAAATAATAAAAATGTTTGATTTTTCCGATATGGGCATTGCCTATGCCAGTCTAGCGATGCTCGCTATGATGATATTTTTGCTGTTAACTGGCATGCAGCTAGCATTTGTAACAGGGTTTGTTGCTTTAGTCTTTGCACTGGGTTGGTTTGGCGTTGACTCATTGCCTTTAATTAGTAGCCGCCTATATAGCTTTGTGGGTAGTTACGTTTTTCTCGCCGTGCCCATGTTTGTTTTAATGGCTGCACTACTAGATAGGTCTGGGATAGCTAAAGACTTATTTGATGCGATGAAAGTTGTGGGCCGGCGTGTACGTGGAGGCGTTGCCGTACAAACATTAGTTGTTGCTGTTATTTTAGCATCAATGTCCGGTGTGATTGGTGGCGAAACCGTATTACTGGGTATCCTTGCACTACCACAGATGCTGCGTTTAGGTTATAACCGCAAACTCGCTATTGGCGTCACCTGTGCTGGGGGTGCTTTAGGTACTATGCTGCCACCGAGTATTGTACTGATTATCTACGGTTTAACCGCTAGTGTATCCATTGGCGATTTATTTAAAGCCTCATTCTTACCCGCGTTTATTCTTGCTTTGATGTATATGGTTTATGTGCTTATCTTATGCCGACTCAATCCAGACTATGCACCATTACCCAGTGATGAAGAATTAGCTGTCGACAGAGAAATTAATTTTTTTAAAGCATTATTTTTTCCTCTGCTCTCTGTCGCTACTGTATTAGGCAGTATTTATACGGGTATTGCGTCTGTTACCGAAGCTTCTGCATTGGGTGTGGTCGGTATTTTAATTAGTGCACTTATTCGCGGTGAACTCACAGTGGATATGTTAAAAGACAGTGCTAAGACGACGATGAACACTTGCGGTATGATTATATGGATTGGTATTGGTGCGACAGCTTTAGTCGGCGTATACAATTTAATGGGTGGCATTGATTTTGTTGAAACAACGATACTGAGCGCCAGCGGTGGAAATACAACCGTAACCATTTTAATCATGATGCTCATCCTTTTGGTACTAGGCATGTTTTTAGATTGGGTCGGCGTTGCTTTATTAACCATGCCCATTTTTGTTCCGATTATTATTGGCTTAGGTCTTGACCCCATATGGTTTGGTGTTGTGTTTTGTCTTAATATGCAAGTATCTTTTTTATCGCCGCCTTTTGGTCCTGCAGCATTTTATCTTAAATCTGTTGCACCTAAAGATATTAGCCTGGGCGAAATTTTTCAGTCCTTATTACCATTTATTGTCTTACAAGTGATTGCATTATCCTTAGTGATTGCCTTCCCTCAATTAGCATTATGGTGGCAGTAATGGCACAGGATATGGTTAACAAAAGCAATCAAGAAGTCAGTCAAAAAATGGAATTAGAAACAACCACCACAGCGCCTACTCATCAGGCGCCACCCAAAAAAATTGTCGTACTAGGTGTATCTGGCTGTGGTAAAACCACCGTAGGAAAGCGTTTAGCCGATACCTTGGCTTACCCATTTTTTGATGGGGATGATTTTCATTCCCAAAACAATATTGAAAAAATGAAGCAAGGTATTCCTTTAAGCGATGGCGATCGTAAAGATTGGTTAAAAGTGTTAAATCAATTATTGCAATCACAGTCATCAAGTGTGATTGCTTGTTCTGCTCTTAAACCGGAATATCGGGATATCTTAAAAGAAAATAATGACGAGCTGCTTTTTATTTATCTAAAAGGTAGCTTTAATGAAATATGGGATCGACTAGAAAAGAGGCAAGGACATTATTTTAAAGGCAAAGATATGTTAGAAACGCAATTTTCGACACTGGTAGAACCGCTAGAAGATGAAGCGCTAACTATTAATATCGAATATACGCCCGAAGAAATTGTGGCTATTTTATTAGATAAACTGAATATCAGAAACTCAGGAGAATAATGAAAAAATAAACCGTTAAGGAAATCGTTTTTCTAGGGTCGATTCATGTTCTAGGCTAAGTATATTGAGTGGATTAATGTATACTGCAACAATAATTCACATTCAAAAATAACTATGAAAAACAAACGCCCTACATTACAAGACGTAGCCGATCGTGTTGGCGTTACTAAAATGACGGTGAGCCGTTTCTTGCGTAACGCTAATCAAGTCTCTCCTGCCCTTCGAGAATCCATATCAGAAGCATTGGATACCATGGGATATATCCCCAATAAAGCGCCGGATATTTTATCCAAATCTACGAGTCACGCTATTGGCGTACTAGTACCCTCCTTAACCAATTTAGTTTTTGCTGAAGTGATAAGAGGAATCGAAAGCGTTCTTAACGCGGCTGGCTACCAAGCGATGTTAGCGCATTATGGCTATAGTCAAAAAGCCGAAGAAGCACGTATAGAAACCTTACTTTCTTACAATGTAGATGCATTAATACTTTCCGAAAGCCACCATACCGATAAGGTCAATAAAATGCTGGATGTGGCAGGAGTGCCGGTTGTTGAAATTATGGATTCGATATCCCCTCCTCTTGAACAAGCGGTAGGTGTCGATAACGAATCGGCGTCACACGCAATGACCACATTAATGATTAAAAAAGGACGACAACATATCGTCTATTTTGCCGCACGTATGGACCACCGCACTACACTTAAAATTCGCGGCTACGAACAAGCTATGCAAGAACACCAGTTAACACCATTAGTGATTCATACAGGTAATGCCTCTTCGTTCACCCTAGGTGCCGAGTTTCTGCAAGAAGCCTTAGAAAAACAGCCTGCTTTAGATGGCATTGTTTGTACCAATGACGATCTTGCTATTGGTGCACTTTATGAATGCCAAAAACAAGGCATTGCCGTACCCGAGCATATTAGTATTGCAGGATTTCATGGACACGATATGTCAAAAGC
>JAHDEM010000042.1:13075-24975 GCA_020628895.1 Candidatus Endobugula sp. | reverse complement strand
AAAAATGGGGTATGGGGGTAACACAGGAGTAAACTACGGTATTTACCGTATAGATGTCAGCAGAATGCAAATATTAATGCCATATTTCTTGTGCTGACCATATGATGACGGATCAATATGGAAAGTAAGACCGATATTAATGGATCCGTTTTTTCACTTTGTTAAAACGATCCAAATTGATAGAATCTACCGATTCATGCCTATTTAATTTAAACAGGTGCTGATACCAATACTGCTAATAACTTTGATTAATGGAAATCTCGAATGACATATTTTGTAGGTGCATACGCAGCCTCCCCGTCCGCCAACGGTTGGAACGCTGAGACCGAAACTCAGTACTATACGCAACTAAAGAAAGACGCTCGCATTAAAGGCTTAGAGCACCCATTTGTAGGCCAACTTCATATAGAAGATGATGAATGGTTTTTAGACAATATTTCTACCGAATGGGAATTCGTATTTACCTGCATACCCGGCATCATGGATGCCATTTCTAAAAACCCCGATTTTGGCATTGCTTCTGATAACGAAGCTGGCCGCCAAGAAGCTCTGGACTTTATGCTTAAAGCACGTGACGCCATTGCTAAACTTAATGCTCATTGCGGCAAACCGGTAGTCAAAGCGATTGAAATACAAACTTCCCCCAATCGAGAGGTATCCAGCTCATCTGCAGCCTCGCTCAAAACCAGCTTAACCACCATGCAAAGCTGGGATTGGCAAGGGGCCCGCATTGTTATTGAACACTGCGATACATTTGTAGAAGGCCAAGAGCCACAAAAAGGTTTTTTAACCTTACAAGAAGAGCTAGATACCATTGCCGAGGTTAATGAATCACTAGATAGTAACATGGGCGTGGTGATTAATTGGGGGCGTTCAGTTATAGAAACCCGCAGCACGCAGGGCGCTTTGGATCATATCGAGCAAGCAAAAGCAGCTGGCTTACTCGCAGGCTTAATGTTCTCCGGCGTATCCGACCAAGAAACTGAATATGGCGCATGGAAGGATTCGCACATGCCAGCAGAGAAAACCGAGCACAGCACTATTGGTGCGGATGGTTCGTGGATGACACAAGAGGAAATGCATAAATGTGTAGATGCAGCGGATGCCAAAACATTAGCCATATTAGGCATCAAACTAGGTGTGCGACCTTTGGATGCGCCGTTAACAGACAGACTTGCTCATATTGATAATGCGCTAAGTATTTTAGAATCCGCAAAATAATTTTCTTGGGAACAAAACTAATACCGTTATTAATAGCCTGCTATACAACCGGCGTTAATAACGGTTTATTCGAAAAATAAGCGATGAGATTATCGCACATCAGTTTACCCATCGCCTTGCGTGTTTCTACAGTGCCGCTTGCGTGGTGGGGCTGCAATAGGACATTGTCTAATTCAAGAAATTTTGCATTGAGGTGAGGTTCGTTTTCAAAAACATCTAGCGCTGCATATCCCAATGTTTTATCTGTTAAGGATTGAAGTAATGCAGATTCATCAACCGTGGATGCACGAGAGACATTGACCAACATCCCATCTTTACCTAAAGCATCTAGCACTGTTTGATCAACAATATGATGAGTATCGGCACCACCCGTTAGAGTTAAAAACAACACATCCACTTGCTTTGCCAATTCAACCAAATTATCGATGTAACCCCATCCATTTTCTGAGGCAACGTCTTTTTCGCAACGGCTATAATAGGCAATGGGCATATTAAAAGCCTGACAACGTTTAGCCACTGCCTGCCCAATTCTTCCTAACCCTACAATACCTGCTCGTTTACCTGTAATACTGCGAGTTAGCGGATATTTGCCTTTATTGGCCCACTGCCCTGTACGGACAAATTCTTGGGCTCCAACAATATCCCTATAGGCTGCCATCATCATCGTCATAGCCAGATCGGCCACATCATCAGTGAGCACATCAGGTGTATTCGTTACGTGGATACCTCGACGCTGTGCTTCTTTGATATCAACCGCATCGTAACCCACTCCATAGATCGCAATAATTTCTAAATTAGGTAGTAGGTCCATCACATGTTTGGGTAAGCCAGCACCACCACTGGTTGCCACCGCGGTAATTTTTTCTCCGTACTCTGCAATGAGTTGCTCTGGGCTTGATGAAGAATAATAAGGATGTAAAACAAAATGAGATTCAAGCACCTGAGTGTCCCATGAAGGATACTGACTCATTTGCAATAAGTGAGGCTTACGTTCGGTTAAAGTGGTCTGCGTGACTAGTGACATAGAATAATCGTAAACTTTCAGAGTGTTTATATTGACTGCGATGATGAACTGCAACCAAATTACTTATTACCAAGCAGGCGCCACTGCCGACATATAATTGATATAGGCAGTAAGCAAACCCAGTTTAGCGGTTACCGCACTACTCTCTGCCGTTACTCGTGTTTGTTCAGCAAGAATCACCGACGTGTAATCCAACTCACCTGATTTAAATAACTCCTTCGAAAGATCGGCAGCCGTACTGGCCGACTCTGCTGCCAGTTCCCGTTGCTGGTAGATAGTTCTGTTTTTATCCATCGAGACAATAGCCGTATCAATATCTGAAATTGCATTGAGTGCCGCCTGCTCAAAACTGTAGTGAGCTTGCTTAAGTCGTGCGGAGTTAACATCAATAGCGGCAAGCAAACGCCCTCGTCCTAAAATAGGCGTTGCAAGACGCGTAAGAACACCACCGGTAATCACATCCAATGCAGGAAAAGAACCTGGCAGGCGATTATCGTCCCCTTTACCCAAACTCACGGTTAACCCCAATGTGGGATACAAACTCGCGATGGCACTATTCACATTATATGCCGATGCGACTAAATCCCTTTCTAGCGCTCTTAGATCTGGTCGGTGCTGAATCAACAAATTAATGGAAGGTAGGGGTATATCTGCCGGAGGTTCGGCTAATTGACCCGTTTTTTCTAATACACCACGTATAGCCGCCACTCCAATACCGGAAAGCACACCAATCTGGTTTAACAGCGTCACCTCCTCCAGCTCTAACTGTGCAAAGGCTGCGTTAGATTCATATAACTGACTGTCTGCACGTGTCTTATCTAAGTAGGTGGAATAGCCCCTTTCTAATAACTGGTCAATGCGCTGCTTATTTTCAGCCCGCCTAGATACACTGATTTGGGTTAATGCCAAACGCTCTCTAGTACTAACCAACTGATAATACGTTTGCACCACTCGCGAAACAATCACCCGCTGTGTGTCACGTACGCGAGCTTCTTGTGATTGCATCCGCGCTTTTTCCGCAGCAGTGGCATTGCGCAGTTGACCAAATAAATCAGCTTGCCAAGCCAAAGAAAAGTCTGCACTCAAAGTATTTACCCTTGCAGGGTTGGATTGCAACCCTCCGGATTCTAAATCCGTACTACTCACTCCCGCCTGCACATCAAAATCAAGGGTGGGTAAGCCTGCGGCACGAGAAGAGCGAGCATTAGCTACCGCTTCATCAAGACGGGCAACCGCCAAACCAATATCTGTGGAGTTTTCGATAGTAATGGCAATCAGCTCAGCAAGAACAGGGTCATTAAAACCCTGCCACCAAGGCTCCGCGTCAGACGCCAAGTAATGACTAGAATAAAAATCGCTATCTGTGTTAGCTGCACTTGGAAGTGCAATATCTACTTTAGATACCGCTTGCTCACTAACATCCTTTGGCACGGTGGTTGATGTGCCTGCACATGCTTGCAGCAAAACAACAATGAATAGTAGTAATAAGAGTCGGCACATAGATAATAAAGCACAAGAAAAACCCGCATTAAACCTTATGTACTCTGCGGAGTCTAGTAGAACACCGATAGGTGTATTAGTTAGGGGCGCTAGCCCTAAGTCTTATTGCCTCTAAAAATGAAAACCTCTACTATAATTGGTTTGATTGACAAGTCTAGACAAACCCATGCCTACACACTTATTACCTACCATAAAGATACCCGTTATTAGCGTTGCATTTACACTTTTTATACTGTTATTTTCAGCGACAAGTGCTGGCTTTGTAGGACATTACTTTGCTGTTTTTGAAGTAAAAGGTGATCAGCTCACTGAGTATTGGCGTTATGATGATGAGTCTATATCTCTGGGTAATCAAGCATGGGATAGGATGAGCGCTTTGTTTCCGCTTCGTTATCGTGAGGAGATTATCCAGTTTAATATACTGGCAGGAAAGCGTTGGGCGGGACAATTTGGCGGTGATGGAAAAAATGATCTTGACCGTGAAGGTTATATGCTATCGGTTGCCAAATATCTTTTATTAAAAGAAACGCAATTGGCGAATGCCTCTCGTCCCGTCAGCTCACGACGAGGGACCTTGGACTGGACGCTGGTACATGAGATGGGGCACTACATTTGTTTGGAGACTAATGCCATTGAGTTGTTTTCTCAATCATTTGATGGCGATACCGTTCCACAACCCCATCGACGTAAACAGCCCGATGATTATCCTGAAGATGGCTCACCTAAAACCTATGGCAACTTCGTTACTTCTTATGCAGAACGCAACCCAGGGGACGAAGAAGTGGTAGAAACCTTTACGACGTATATGACGATTAAAGAATTACCGAGTAATAACTCCTTAGTAGCGAAGAAAATCCGTTTTTTTAACAACATACCGGGGTTCCCAGAACTTCGCCAACATATTCAACAATTATCGGCTCAACGCTAACGAAAACATGAGTTAAAAACAAGCATATATAGTCATACAAACACGCTATGCCTGTATTATACTTAACGGCTTAAATAAAATGTGCACATAACTATGTCTAGCCCTATTATTCCTCCCAAAAACACACTAGAAGCGCGTTTTTTCTGGTTTAAAAAATTAAGAACCATGATTCTTTTTTCTTTTGTGTTAAACATACTTTACCTGACTGGACCATTGTTTATGATGCAAGTTTACGATCGTGTACTTGCCAGCGCCAATATTCCTACTCTTGTAGGTCTCATGTTAATCACCACCTTGCTCTACTTATTCTTTGGCTTGTTGGATCATATTCGCAATCAAGCACTGAGCGCTCATGGCGAGCTGGTTGCCGAGTCGTTAGCCAAGAAAGCCTATACACAATCGATTTTAAATAATTGTGAAAAATCACCCACAGAGGCAAAAAAGACTGCGATTGTCGATGTCGTCACACTCAGAGGGTTTTTAACATCGCCCACTTTTTCTGCCTTTTTTGATTTACCTTGGGCACCCATTTTTTTGCTAGTGATATTTGGCTTACACCCTGTGTTAGGTGTAACAGCAGTCATTGCCTGTATCGTATTAGCCATTTTGGCATTTATTAATGAGCGACTGTCTCGGCAACAATTACAAAAAGCGACGGGGTTAAACACCCATACCAATAATATTGCACAAAGCGCTCAACGCAATGCACTCACTCTACGTGGCAACGGTATGATTGAGCCTATGTATGAAAAGTGGCGCAAAAATGATCGCGAAGCACGGCAAGTGACTCTAAAAGGTAGCGGCATTAATAGTAGTTTTTCTACTACCACTAAAACCCTGCGTATGATGATTCAGTCATTTATGCTAGGACTTGGGGCTTACTTTGTCATTAAAGGGGAGTTATCGAGCGGTAGTATCATTGCAGGCACAGTGATTTTATCCCGTGCACTAGCGCCATTGGAAAAATTATTAGGCGGTTATTCTTCTGTCGTTAAGGCGAGAGATTGTTGGGATAATATTAAAACGTGGTTATTTGATGTTGATCCCGATGAAAACAAAACCATACTGCCTGCACCGACACAATCATTATCGGTTCATGATCTGAGTGTATTTCCGCCCAACGATAACACGCAGTTTATTATTAAGAATATTCAGTTTTCACTTAAAGCAGGTGATGTATTGGGGGTCACAGGGCCTAGTGGTTCAGGCAAATCCACTTTAGGTAAAGCCTTAGTGGCTGCATGGCCTGCCGCAACGGGTAAAGTCTGCATTGATGGCGCTGATTTACAACAGTGGACACGAGCAAACCTAGGTTCACATATTGGTTATTTGCCACAAGAAATTGAGTTGTTTGAGGGTACTGTTGCAGAGAATATTGCGCGTTTTAGAGAAGACGCCGAGTTTGAAAAAGTACTTGCCGCCAGTGAAGCCGCGGGTATTCATCAACTCATTTTAGAACTGAAAGATGGCTACAATACGCAAGTAGGGCCGGAAGGTGTAATGTTGTCTTCGGGACAGAAACAACGTCTGGGGTTAGCTCGAGCCTTATATGATGAGCCTTTTTTAATCGTATTAGACGAACCGAACTCAAACTTAGATAATGAGGGTGAATTACGACTCAATAAAACCATTGATTCACTCAAAGCACGCAATGCTATTGTGGTATTTGTTTCGCACCGACCACAGTTGCTTGAAAAAGCAGATAAACTACTCATTATGGGCAAAGGAGAAATGCGGGCCTTTGGACCACCTGTAGAGATTGTAAAAAACTTGCAGCAGAAAAATCCTGCTGCAGCTCCGCCACCGAACACACAAACATCCACATGATGAATTTATTGGCTCAGTGCTATTATGACTAATGTAGACAGCAACGATTTTTTTGCACAACAATATAAAAAATATACCTTAATGGGGTTTATTATTTGTGGTGTTTTTTTTCTGGCAGTTATTTTTTCATCTTTACTGATTAACATTAGTGGCGCGATTACCGCCACCGGAACTGTAGTACAAATCGGTGAAAATAAAACCGTACAGCATACAAAAGGTGGAGCGATTAAACGTATTCTAGTGGAAGAAGGAGACTACGTTAATCAGGGTGATACAGTCGTTATGCTCGATAGCGTAAGCATTGATTCGCAGCTGGAATTACTAAAACAACAAGAATTTGAATTACAAGTAACACTAGAAAGATTAGCCGCTACGATTGCTAATACGCCAATATTAAACATTAACGAAGCAGCTTATCCATCGGATATACGCAGCAAGTACCCCAATGTTATTGCCACCCAGCAGTCGATATTTAATGCGCAGCGAGACTTGCACTTAACCAATCTAGAAGAACTGAATGTCCGTTTAGCTGGTTTAGATGATGAGAAAAAAGCATTGGCAAAACAGGAGAGTACGAATCGCCAACAGCTAGCTATTTTAGATGAATCTATTGCTGAATTAAGTGCACTATTTGAGAGACAACTGATTTCAAAATCTCGCCTTACCACATTAGAGCGTGACAAAGTCAATGTACTGACACAATTGGAGTCGTTAAAAGTCACTCGACTACAAAAAAATAATGCGTACAACGAAACCTTACAACGAATCGAAAAATTAACTAGCGAAACCAAAGAGAAAACTTGGCAAGAAATTGAAAGAACAAAAGAAGAATTGGTAAAAGTACAAACTAGTATCCCAGGAATTCAAGATGATTTCTCTCGTTTAGATATTAAAGCCCCGGTGAGTGGTCGAGTGCATAAATTATCGGTCAACAATATTAATGCTGTGATTAAAGCAGGTGACCCTATTTTAGAAATTGTTCCCTCTTCGGGAAATTTTATTATTCATTCCCAAGTTAAACCTTCGGATATTGAACAATTAAGCATTGGCCAGGAAACTCGCATCCGCTTTGACTCATTTGATCAACAGCAGACACCCGAATTATTAGGAAAAATCGAATTTATCTCGGCAGATAGCATCACTGAAACAGGACCTAAAGCGGAGAAGAACTTTTTAGTTAAGGTAAGTATCGACTCAGAAGAGCTAGAAAAGGCGAATATAGAAATGAACTCCGGCTTACCCGTAAGTACTATGTTTACCACTACCGAACGCTCATTAATGAACTATTTAATAAAGCCATTAAGCGAGCAACTATTTTCGGCATTTAGAGAAAATTAATACACAGTGATGACGAGCGATCAGTTATCGCTCGTCATCATGTAAACCACTACTTTTTATATTGAGATAAGTTAAAACTAATAATAATTCTATCAGAAGCACCTTCACCTTCCTCGTTAGCAAAATTTGGCTCTACTGAATGATACAACCAACTAGGAAAGATAATTAACTTACCTGGCTCTGGTTTAAAACGCACTTTAGTCCAACATTGTTTGGGCCGTTTTTTATTCGGGTTAAATTTAGCTTGATCCATTAAGTGCTGAGTTCGCGGCTCGGTAAATTCTATTTGGCCAGAATTTTCTGGTGCTTGAACATAATAAACACCACTCCATAAACAACCTGGATGTATATGACTGCGATTAAAGCTACCCGGGGAATTAATAATTGACCACATAGTACCAATATCAAGTTGATACTTAGGATCGTAGTCGCAATCATCCGATATTTTTGCAGCGGCAGCACGGATACGATTTGCCATTTCAGCAAACCTTTTTTCTTTATGTAAATTATTGTGACTGTGCCAACCTCCTAGGTTGGTAAAGTTAGAACGCTGGATACCCTTTTGATCTTTTTGTTGTTCTGCACGAATATCAGCTAATAATTGTGCATTCAGCTGATCAGCATTATGTAATTTATTCACATAAATAAGAGTGGGAAAATATGTTTCTAACCGACAAGTATCCAATGCACCAATATCCTCTGTACTGACATCTTCTGCTCTCATATCTTTTGTTGAAATATTACCACTAATCTTTGTTGTTTTAGATACGCTGATTTTTTTCGCCACAATTTGGCCTCATTATTAGTTGCATTAATTCTATCTGCTAAACAAAAGAGTATAGCAAATCATACAGACAGATTATAAAGAAAACCCCCGCCATGTAGGCGAGGGTTTTTGTTTAGCCAATCACTGTTTGACTTCTAAGACAAACGATAGCATTAGCAATCGCAGTCATCGTCCAGCAGATCAATACCAACGATAAATGGCTGTACAAATCCAGGACCGTTCGGTATCACAACAACGCCAACGAGATCATCGGCATCAGCCTCAAAGCCTTCACCATTAGCCAATGCAAGATCAAGGATTTCTTTTGCGTTATCGGTTGTACCGTAAACACTGTTCGCCTGACCATCGATAAAGTCTACAACAATGCCATCTTGAACACCAAAGTCATTTTCGAGTGCTTCACCATTAGTGAGCGCCCAAATAGCACCTTGTACCTCGGCACCTGTATAGGTTTCACCAGTGCCATCACCATTGTCCGTATTTTCGAAGTCTTGGTTAATGATCCAGTTAATCAAATCAACGTTTTCATTGGCATTTTCACCGTTAACACCTACCAGACGAGGGTCTGTGTAAATATCAGTGGTTGCTAACTCAACTTTTGATGCAGCAGTTGGGGCATTATTGATATCGGTACCAGAACCACCAGGATTAAGCGGAGCAAAAATATTTAGACAGTAAGCTTCGTCATAAACACCATTTAAATCGCCTGCATTACTGATTTTTAAGGTGAATGAATCTGAACCAACACCGTTGCCCACGTTATAGTCATCTGCAGTAACCTGTACCGAGAAGATACCAGGTAATTCAGCTTTTACTTTCTCTAATGTATCAGTCACACCTTTAAAGGTCACCGTTGCATCCGCTGTACCTGTACCGCCGTTACCATCAGTCACGGTATACGTAAATGTTTTACTCTCATTTTCACCGGTTGATAGATCGGCGTAAGCAACTGAGCCATCAAAAACGAGTTTTCCAGCAGTCAGGCTAACCATCACACCATCAATATCCAATGCCGGACCACCTTCGGTGATTGACTGACCATTAATCGCGGTGACTGTTAAGAGATCACTATCCGCATCGGTGTCGTTGGCAAGAACGTCGACGTGGATGGCATCATCGTAGCAAGTTTCGGCGCTATCATTTTGTAACACAGGCGCATTGTTTTCATCACCCTCGTCACCTTCATCGCCTTCGTCACCCTCATCTCCCTCGTCGCCTTCATTCCCTTCGTCGTTTTCGTCGCCTTCGTCTCCCTCATCACCTTCGTCGTTCTCGTCTCCTTCATCTCCCTCATCGCCTTCGTTATTCTCGTCTCCTTCGTCGCCTTCATCCCCTTCGTTATCTTCGTCTCCCTCATCACCTTCATTCCCTTCGTTATCTTCGTCTCCCTCGTCACCTTCGTTCCCTTCGTCGTTCTCGTCTCCTTCGTCTCCCTCATCGCCTTCGTCGTTCTCGTCGCCTTCGTTTCCTTCGTCGCCCTCATCTCCTTCGTTGCCTTCGTCACCCTCATTGCCTTCATCAGCACTGTCGATACCTGCATCAACACCAGTGGTTTCTTGGCCTGCAACAACAGTAAAGCTATCGGATACACCTTGAGCATCTACGTCAGAGTCGATGGTATCGTCAGTACCAACATTTTGAGCCGTAAAGTCACGACCTGTTGGTGCTTCAAAACGTACGCTGTAATCACCAGGAGGCACGTCATCAAACTCATAGTTACCTTCAGCGTCAGTCAATGTAGTGATGGGTTGGCCATAGGCATCCAGCACTTCATTACCACTAGCATCTAGTAGATACACTTTCACATCTTTTACTGGAGGCTCATCAACCAGCGTTTTGCTTTGTAGCTTCACGTTATCGATGATGGTGCCGATACTATCAGAGGTACCTAAACCTTTAATATCAATTCGTGTATCACCCGCATCTAACTCAATTTCGAAGGTTAATGTCTCGAAATTTTGCGACGTTGGGTAAACCGTCTGCTGTAATTGACCATCAATATAAATCCCAATGCCGTTAGTGCTTACATCGGTTCCACGCATTGCATAGTCAATGCTGAATTGATAGGTACCTTCTGCAGGCACATCCACATGCTGGCAAATAATCGAGTTACTGTGTGCATCTAATTCAACGACAGCATTATCCGCCGCATTGATGGTACCTGAGTGCGAACCCTCTTGTATCTCAATATCACCTTGGATAGCCATCCAGCCTTCAATATTGTCAAAGGTACCCCAAGTGCCATGGTTTAAGGCGCCGTGATTCTCAAAATCTCCGTTAACAACTAGGTTGTCACCTAGAATACAATTTTGGTCGTCAATACCGTTGTCATTAAGGTCTTCAAATACATGACCTGAGACGCTGCCCGCTTCATCACCTTCGTCGCCCTCATCTCCCTCATTGCCTTCATCACCTTCGTCTCCTCCTGGAGCATAATCAGCACCCCACGCATTACTAAGGCCTCCACCGTAGTTTTCTACAGCTGGTGTCAACTCAGCAGTGTCGGTATTAACAAGGTATACATCATCTTGATCAATAGCATAAAGCTCACCATCCGGAGAACTAGCTAAACCATAAGTGACGTTTTGTGGTTGGCCGTTAGCCGTTAAGGTTCCTACTTCTTCGATGCTGTTATCTGTTAAATCAACTTTCACTAAAGTATCGGAACCTGAGTGGCTGCCTTTGTCGCCAACAATAAATAGTTCATTACCAATAATGGCAATATCACCACCGGATTTGATCGGCAAGTCTACAATTTTACTCACCGAACCATCGGTTAAATTCAGTTCATACAAGCCATTATCTGAGTAGCTTGCAATATATGCAGTGCCATCTGAACCGATCTCAAGCGCATTTGCACCACCAAGACCTAAGTTCGCAACAACACTTGGTTCACCTGTTGTTTTGTCGATCGTAAACAGCTGATTAAAACTAATACCGTATAACTGTTCATCATTACCGAATGCGATATCAGTGATCGTTTTACCAATATTACCTATAACGGTCGTTGCGCCAGTATCTACGTTAACTGTTCCTAAGTTGCGGCTAGAATCGACAATGTAAATATCTCCGGTATCTTCTTCATTCCCTTCATCATTCTCGTCGCCTTCGTCTCCCTCATCACCTTCGTCGTTCTCGTCTCCTTCATCGCCTTCATCTCCCTCATTCCCTTCGTTACCCTCGTTCCCTTCGTTTCCTTCGTTCCCTTCGTTACCCTCGTTTCCTTCGTTTCCTTCGTTTCCTTCGTTTCCTTCGTTTCCTTCGTTTCCTTCGTT
>JAHDEM010000042.1:12870-12975 GCA_020628895.1 Candidatus Endobugula sp. | reverse complement strand
TTCCTTCGTTTCCTTCGTTTCCTTCGTTTCCTTCGTTTCCTTCGTTTCCTTCGTTCCCTTCATTACCACCATGGTGAGGAGGGCAATAATAGTTGCGCTCGTTGC
>JAHDEM010000042.1:0-12770 GCA_020628895.1 Candidatus Endobugula sp. | reverse complement strand
CTTCGTTGCCTTCGTTGCCTTCGTTGCCTTCGTTGCCTTCGTTGCCTTCGTTGCCTTCGTTGCCATCATAATGATGATTATCGTGGTGATGCTGATGGTAGCTAGTCATTCCTTATCCCCTAAGATGATATTCAGATAGTATTTATAGATAAAAGTTATAAATTAAACGCACCAAGCCTTTAATTTGGAATAATTGGCGGCTAATTTTTTTATGGCACAACAACAATCAATCCGCCAAAAAGTGAACTGCGTCACATAATTGGGGCGATGATGTCATATCAATGGAGAGGTTTTAAGCTGAATTTGCTATTTCTAGACTAAAGTATTAGCGAAAATTGTATAGAAAAACATCATTTTCAGAAAAAGAAGGAATTTGATGTCAAATAAGAGCTAATATTCGAACAGGAGAGAATTGGCAAGTAACAACAGGGAAGCTACTACAATCAGGAAAAGGTAAGTGCCAATCGCACTCTCCCCTCCTGATTAAGACTATTTAGAGATTAACTAAAAGGATGACGCAGAGTAATCGTTTCTACACGATCTGGTCCGGTCGATACGATATCGACTGGAGCTCCAACTAATTCTTGGAGCCTTTTAATATAAGCGACTGCATTAGCGGGTAGGTCATCCATTGACTGACAACCAAATGTATTTTCGCTCCAGCCCGGCATGGTTTCATAAACAGGCACAATTTTATCCCAACCATCGCTATCGAATGGGACGCTGATAGACTCCCCATTCTCATTTTTATAGCCCGTACAGATGTTAATAGTTTCTAAACCATCTAATACATCCAGTTTTGTTAAACATAAGCCCGAAATAGAGTTAATACGGATAGCGTGTTTTACTGCTACTGCATCAAACCAACCACAACGACGTTCACGTCCTGTAGTAGCACCAAATTCATGACCTTTTGTACCAAGGTGTTTGCCTACTTCGCAAGACAGTTCTGTTGGGAAGGGACCAGATCCTACACGAGTGGTATAAGCCTTAGTGATACCCAATACATAGTCAATATACATTGGTCCCATACCTGAACCCGTAGCAACACCACCAGCAGTCGTGTTAGAGGAGGTCACAAAAGGATAAGTACCATGATCGATATCTAGAAGCGAACCTTGAGCACCTTCAAATAAGATGCTTTCGCCCGATTCGCGTGCGGTATGCAAATGATCGGTTACATCAAGGACCATTGGCTTAAGCTCTTCACCCCAAGCCAGAGCGTCAGCCAGTACTTGATCGTAATCTAATGCATCAACCCCATAATAATTCACCAAGCTGAAGTTATGAAATTCCATCACCTCTTTTAACTTTTGGGCAAAGGACTCCTGATCAAAAATATCGCCTAATCGCAATCCTCTACGAGCCACTTTATCTTCGTAAGCAGGCCCAATCCCACGACCGGTAGTCCCTATTTTTGCATTACCACGTTTGAGTTCACGGGCTTGATCTAGGGCAATATGATAAGGAAGAATAAGCGGACAAGCGGGTGATAAACGTAAGCGCTCACGTACGGGAACACCACTTTCTTCAAGACCTGCCATTTCTTTTAGTAGAGCATCAGGCGCTAACACAACGCCATTACCGATCATACACTGCACACCTTCACGTAAAATACCTGAAGGTATAAGATGCAAAACCGTCTTTTTACCGTCGATGACTAAGGTATGGCCTGCATTGTGCCCACCTTGGAAACGCGCCACCAAGGAAACCTGATCTGTTAATAGATCTACGATTTTACCCTTGCCTTCGTCACCCCACTGGGTGCCTAAAACGACAACATTCTTGCCCATAATCATTCTTTCTCTTTCAATTAATATGTTTTTGTTAGCCACAGACCCACCTTAAACTCTTTATCCAGTTTCAGATTTAGGGTTAGTCAGCTTAGTTTTTACATTAGTTCTTACAAAGGTTTTACCTGGTATTCACCGTCAATAAGTACTAACTGACGGTCACAATTCAATTCATTAAAGTCGGGTGTATCCGATGATAAACCACAGACTACCTGCTCGTTTTGGGCTCGAAGTGTTTGTACAGCTTGCCACTGCTTACTACTTTCCTCAGCACTCTGAGGAGCAATCGCATAAATACCTTTAGGTGGTTTATTTAATGCCACACTATCCAATCCAATAACCGAGGTAAGGTTTAAACCAAAACCCGTCGCAGGTCGGGCACGGCCAAATGCTTCGCCAATATGATCGTAGCGGCCACCATTGGCTAGTGCTTCGCCATAACCTTCGGCATAGGCAGCAAACACAATACCTGTATGGTAGTGGTAACCACGTAACTCGCTAAGATCAAAATAAATATTCACTGATGGGTAACGTTGCTCAATGACTTCAGCAACCGCAACCAACTCATCGATGGCGGCATGAGCTTCAGCAGGCGCATCGGCTAATACATTCTGCGCGGTGGATAAGACGGATAAGTCACCACTTAATGTTGAGAGCTCGAGTAACCATTGACTCACCGTAGGAGAAGATACATTGGCAGTTATCCATTCACGAATCTCAACTTGATCTTTGGTCTGCAACAATGCGAACAGTTCTGCCTCTTGCTCAGAATCCAGACCAACGGACTCTGTTAATGCACGATAAATACCCACATGACCTAAATCGAGAGTCGCTGATTCCACCCCCATAGAGGTTAACGACTCGAGCAGCAGGGAAATGACTTCTATATCCGCATCTAGACCAGACTCGCCATACAGTTCTACACCAACTTGGAAAGGCGTTCGAATGGCCAGTGGGGAGGAAGGCTTAGCGTGTAATACATGATCCGCATAGCACAGGCGGTTTACCCCTTTACGAATAAAACTATGGGCATCCATCCGTGCGGTTTGAGGGGTCATATCTGCCCTGAGTCCCATCATTCGACCTGATAGCTGATCGGTGACTTTGAGCGTTAACAATTCTAGATCACGTCCGACACCGCTAAATAAAGACTCGGTAAATTCTAGCAAAGGGGGAATCACTAATTCATATCCCCAGCTATGGTATAGGTCGAGCAGCTGTCGTCGTAGTTGTTCAACTCCTTGAGCACGTTCTGGAAGTGTTTCCTCAACACCATCTGGCAAGAGCCAGCGATCCACATTCTTCATATTCATTAATCGTGACATTTATCGTTAACGGCTTATCAGTAATGTTGAAAGCCGTCATTTAGATGGATTTAGTGCAGCAAGTACAATAAAGCCACACCCACCAACATACTAAAAAGGCCTGTTATTCGTAACGTACGATCATCGATAGATGCAAGTTTAGTCACAAGACCACGCCATTTAGACGGGTACAAAAAAGGGATAGCCCCTTCGATAATAAGTACTAAACATATCGCATCAATTAACGACTGCCACATAATAAAAGACCTGAAACACATTAGATATCGGACTAAAGACTACGATAACCCGATCCTAAATAGGCGCTAAATACTAACGCACAAAAAAACCGAGCTGTATCAGAACTCGGTTTTTTGAATTTTACCACTTTTTACAAGGGTATTGGTGATTTTTTATGTTAGTTGCCCGTACTATCTTTTAAGTAACGGAAAAAGTCACTTTGCGGGTCCACTAACATGATGTCACCTTTGTTATTAAACGTAGTTTTATAGGCATTTAGACTGCGAACAAAACTATAAAACTCGGCATTTTTATTGTAAGCATCGGCATATAATGCAGCCGCCTTAGCATCACCCTCACCACGAAGCAATTCTGCATCACGATAGGCTTCTGCTTCAATCACGGTACGCTGCCTATCAGCATCGGCTCGGATAATCTCAGCTTGCTCTTTACCTTTGGAGCGATATTCTCTCGCTTCCTTTTCACGGTCTGCCGACATACGATCATATACCGACTGCTGAACATTAGAAGGTAGATCAATTCGCTTAACTCGAATATCAACCACTTCTATACCTAATTCATCACCGACCGTCTCATTAATGATCTTTGTTAAGGAAGTCATTAATTCATCACGCTCACCTGAAACCACCTCGTGTAATGTTCGCTTACCGAACTCATTACGTAACCCATCACTCACACGCACAGTCAATCGACGGCTCGCAACATTAATTGAGCCACCTGTAGACGTATAATAAAGCGCAGGGTCAGATACACGCCATTTCGCATACGAGTCTACATCGAGGCGCTTACTCTGAACGGTAAAGTAACTTTCAACGGCTGCATCTAAGGTAAGTACACGCGCATCAAACAGACGTACGTCATCAGCAAAAGGCAATTTAAAGTTTAAGCCCACCTCTGGATTAACGGGTTGTAATTTACCAAATCGCAACACGACCGCCTTTTGGTACTCTGGCACGATATACACGGATGAAGATACAAGAACTACAACCAATGCTGCCAAAACTAGCCCTACTATACTTTTAACAGACATTAGCGTACTCCTCTTGCTGGTGTTCGAGCGGCTTGATCCCGACGTAATTGATCGATAACACGATCACTAATATCACGTAATTCGCTATCGGATATCACTCTAGATGAGCGACTTGCCGATTGCTCGGTAATTTTATCGAGTGGTAGGTACATCATATTGTTCCCCCCCTCCACATCGATTAAGACCTTGGAACTGTTTTCCATCACCGACTCAATCGCATCGATATATAAACGCTCGCGAGTCACTTCTGGTGCTTTGTAGTATTCAACCAGTAGTTGATTAAAACGTTCAGATTCACCCTCTGCTTTAGCAACGACCTGATCTCTATAAGCATTCGCTTCTTCGATGGTTCGCTGAGCTTGACCACGGGCTTCTGGAATAATGCCGTTAGCATAGGCCTGCGCTTCGTTCTTTAGACGCTCTTGGTCTTCTTTTGCTTTTACAACATCATCGAAGGCATCTTTTACCGCTACTGGAGGCTTGGCTTCTTGGATGTTAATACCAACAATATTAATACCTGTGCCGTAATCATTTAAATATTGCTGCAAACGCTGGCGCATATCGTCGGCAATCTTATCCCTACCATCAGACAACACTTGGTCCAACTCTGTAGAACCAATGACATGACGCAACGCACTATCGGCGGCATGCTCTAAACTCACCTCTGGTTGATTCACATTCAGCACAAATGATTTGATATCGGCAATGTTGTACTGAACCGTCACAGGCACCTCAACGATACTTTCGTCTTCGGTCAACATCAGACCACCAGTAATGTATTCACGCTCTACCGTCACATTAACGGGAATACGTGTATCAATTAAGGGGGGATTCCAATGTAAGCCAGGCTCTTCAATCGAGTGAAATTTACCCAGACGCAAAATAAGTGCGCGCTCCTGAGCATCTAGCTGATAGACACCTGCAAAGCCATACAAAACAACGAGAACCAGTAGCGCAACACCTATAACTGGCCCTGAGAAACCACTGCCGCCACCATTACCGGAGTTATTATTGCCTTTTCCACCAAAAAGACCATTAATTTTCTTTTGAAACTGCTTGAGGGCTTCATCCAAATCTGGAGGACCACCGCCATTATTATTACGGTTGCCTCCCCAAGGATCTTGGTTGTTACCACCCGGTTCATTCCAGGCCATAATTCTCTCCACTGTTTATTTATTTGACTGTTTGATAATACGGTTAAAGCACAATTGATAAATATTAATCGTACAGTTTTATAGTATTTCTCTAGAAACCATTGAAAAATGACCTATTGTGTTATTTTTCAATGCCTCTAAATAATTAATTCGATTTTTCCCAATCTTCTGTTTGATCTAAAGTGGGGGCGGTACCTAGCCATTCCAAGTCATGACTTGAAATTCCTTCGCTACCCAATATTTTTAATAATTCTATCTGCGGCAAGGTGATACGCACTTGGCTACACCCATGATCATCGTAGTCTTCTTGCTCAACCGCACCTGTTTCATATAAACGTGCTCGCAATTTAGCCATATTAGCAGGGACCACAACAGGAAAGCGCAATGTGCCGCTCACCATTTTATGCCCAAGACATTCGGCCAAGGCTTCAAATAAAAGTTCAATGCCTTCACCCGATTGAGCCGATAACCACACTGCTATCGGTTGCCCCTGATCATTTCTTTCAATACGACCAGTACGATCTTCTAATAAATCTATTTTATTATAAATCTTTAATTGTGGCAGATCACCTGCGCCTATCTCAGCAAGCACCTCTTCCACCTGTTCTATATTACGTTGGCGCTCCTCGTCTACGGCGTCGATCACATGCAAGAGCAACGAAGAATGACTCGCTTCCTCAAGTGTCGCACGAAACGCCTCAATTAGCCGATGCGGCAAATGACTAATAAAACCCACCGTATCAGCCAATACTGCTTGGCCTGCACTGAGCAAATTAATTCGCCTCATTGTCGGATCAAGTGTAGCAAACAACTGGTCTTTAGCGTAAACCCCTGCATCAGTCACTCGATTAAATAATGTTGATTTACCGGCATTGGTATACCCTACTAAAGACACTGTGGGTGTAGACGCTCTCATACGAGCACGCCGACCTTGATCGCGCTGTTTACGTACCTTTTCTAAACGACTTTCTATAGCCGTAATACGCACACGCAACAAGCGCCGATCAGTTTCCAACTGTGTTTCACCAGGGCCTCGTAAACCTATACCCCCTTTTTGCCTCTCCAAGTGAGTCCAACCACGAATAAGCCGTGTAGACATATGGCGTAATTGAGCCAGCTCAACTTGGAGCTTTCCTTCATGGGTGCGAGCCCTTTGAGCAAAGATGTCTAAAATTAGACCTGTACGATCTAAGACACGGCACTCAAACATGGCCTCGAGGTTTCGCTCCTGACTTGGAGACAAAGTATGATTGAAAATAACAATTTCCGCTTCGTGCAAGCGCACAAGCTCTCGCAACTCTACTGCTTTACCAGAACCAACAAAAGTTTTTGCATTAATAGATGAACGCTGCCCTGTGACAAATTCCACAGGATCTCCACCCGCAGAGAGCACTAGCTCTTCGAATTCACGAGGGTCATCACGAACATGGGAATGAGGAAGTTGCAGGTGAACAAGAATAGCCCGTTCACCTGACTCTGGGCGATCAAAAAACAAAGAATGGTCTCAACACTAAAAACTTAACAACATTATCGCAAGTTAATCGCAAAAGGTCATTAACCATTTATTCTTGATCTTCGTCCGCATCGTCGTCGAGATTCACCATGGGAACTCGAACAGCCCTTGCAGGTACCACTGTAGAAATGGCGTGCTTATAGACCATTTGGCTAACGGTATTTTTTAACAAAATAACAAACTGATCAAATGACTCAACTTGGCCCTGCAATTTAATACCGTTAACTAAATAAATAGAAACTGGAATACGTTCCTTACGTAGTACGTTTAAATAAGGGTCTTGTAGGCTTTGCCCTTTTGACATGGGATTCTCCTTAGAATTTAAAATAAATCATTCGACTAAGTATTATAGTTAACCTTTACAGAGTTATTATGACAAATATATTTCAGGCAATTTACCCACAATGTTTAACTCACAACAAAAGTTATGATAATCAAACAACCACAGCGGATCATGACCGCACTGTTTATGTGCAAAAACTATAATTTAATCAATGAATAAGCGTTTTATTACTATTTTAGAGGTACGACCAAATACCTCAACAACTACAAAAGCGTTTTGTTAATTGCTGACTTACTATATGGACTGAATTGACAAAAAATTCAAGGCTTTATTGACATTTCGCTCGAAATTTTCGGCTAAAGTCGTATTTTCTGCTCCAACCTCCAATAAATGTAAGTCTTCCCAGCCACGCAACCAGGTTAATTGCCGTTTGGCTAACTGACGAGTAGCAACGATACCTTTTTCGACCATGGTATCGTAATCATATTCACCATCGAGAAATTGCCATACCTGTCTATAACCGACAGCTCTCATCGAGGGAAGTTCAGAGTGCAAATCACCTCGCATATACAATGCCTTTACCTCATCCACAAAGCCTTGATCTAACATCGCCCGATAACGCTGCGCTATACGCTCATGTAACCAAGCACGCTCATGTGGAATCAGAGCCATTTGCACAACTTGATACTTATTCGTAAAAATATCGTCAGCAGATGTATTATTCGTTGATTGCTGCTCATCACGAAAGGCTGACATTGTTTTGCCGCTCATTCGATAAACCGCCAAGGCTCGTGCAATTCGATGTGAATGATTAGGATGTATTGTCGAACCATATTCCGGATCTACTTGCATTAACTCCTCGTGCAAGGCTGGCCACCCTTTTATCAAAGCTTCTTGCTCAATGGCTTGGCGAGTCACGTCATCAGTTGCTGGCATATCTGCCAAACCTTTTAATAGCGCGTTAAAATACATCATAGTGCCACCCACCAATAAAGGCAGGCGATTAGCGGCATGACTTTTTTCAATTTCTCTTTGAGCATCTCGACAAAAGTCTGCTGCAGAATAGGCCTCGCTGGGATCACAAATATTAATCAGTGAATGAGGCGCTAAGGCCAATTCTTCTGCCGATGGCTTGGCAGTCCCTACATCCATTCCTCTATAAATAAGTGCGGAGTCCACACTAATCACATCGATAGGTAAGTGCTGAGATAAGGCAATCGCTAAATCCGTTTTGCCCGAAGCCGTTGGCCCCATTAAAAAACCAACCAGCGGTTTATAATTAATAACGTGATTCAAATTGATAAACCCTAAGCCCATTAAACAAAGTAGAAATTTGGCAACACACAGAAGCCGCGCTCGCCACTAATAACTCAAGACTTGCAGCTTGCCCCATCACTGCCCTCGCATAAACCATTTATCAATTTCAGCCAGTGAAAAATGCGCCCATGTTGGTCGCCCATGATTACATTGACCGCTGCGTTCAGTGGCCTCCATGTCCCGCAATAACCCATTCATTTCAGTGATGGTTAATTGTCGATTGGCTCGAACCGAACCATGACATGCCATTGTGGATAGCAGTTCATTAATATGCTGTTTAATACGATCAGTGGTGCCGTATTGAATGAGATCAGACAACACATCTCTCACCAACTGTTCAACATTAGCACTTTTTAATGACACCGGGATTTGACGAATTAACAGGCTTTCGGGCCCGGCGGTTTCAACGACAAAACCTAACTGCTGGAAAATCGTTTGATGAGACTCTGCACAAGCAACTTCTTTATCGCTCACCGCTAATGTTTGCGGCACTAATAATGGTTGTGCTTGTACACTTCCCTCATCGAAAGACGCCTTCATTCGTTCGTATACCACACGCTCGTGAGCCGCATGCATATCGACCACAATTAATCCCTGCGCATTCTCTGCGAGGATATAAATACCCTTTAATTGGGCAATAGCATAACCCAGTGGTGGAACTTCAGGCGCTTCATCTGTCAGGCGATTTAGGTCATTAGAAGGACGTTGATCAAGTGAACCATTGTTCGCGACAGAGCTCTGCGATGCTTCACCATAAAAAGAAAGTGCTTCTTTAATTTGTGGTGAATCTGCAGGCGAGTTAACTCTGGCAGAGGAATAAGCAAATGACGAATGCCCACTAGAAGCAGGTTTATTACTTAGAGGCATCGTTTGCTGCTGATGCATCTCTGCTGGTGGCTGAGATTGTGGATTACTCATTATTGAGTTCACCTGCGCGGGCTGGCCTGTCGCAAGTTGGTCGTCGGGTCGAACATCGGCTAATGCATGATGCAAACTACTATAAATAAAGTTATGCACTGTACGTCCATCACGAAAACGAACTTCATGCTTAGTGGGGTGCACATTAACATCCACCGTTGCAGGGTCTATTTCTAAGTACAAAACAAAAGCAGGGTGCCGACCGTGATACAAAACATCGCTATACGCCTGCCTAACAGCATGAGTCACTAACTTATCTTTAATCGCACGGCCATTAACATAAAAATGTTGCAAATCTGCCTGACTACGAGAGAAGGTTGGCAAGGCTACCCAGCCCCAAAGGCGCAAGCCATGGCGTTCGATATCGACCGTAAGGGCATTTTCCATAAAGGCTGGGCCGCAGATCTGAGCCACCCTGCGGTTCTTCTCCACTTCACCAGAACCTGCCCTCAAACTATGAATCACTCGTTGATTATGCCTTAACTCAAAAGCAACATCGAAATTAGCCAACGCTAAACGCTTAACCACATCTTCAATACGATTAAATTCTGTCTTTTCAGTTCTTAAGAATTTGCGTCGTGCGGGAGTATTAAAAAAAAGATCGCGAACTTCTACGGTTGTACCTTGGGGATGAGCCGCTGGCGACACATCGGTAGCCATATCCCGCCCTTCCGCTTTTGCTACCCATCCAGACGCTGTATCCTGATTATTGCTGGTTAATGACAAACGGGAAACTGAGCTCACACTGGCCAAAGCTTCACCACGAAAACCTAGGGTGGCTACCGCTTCTAGGTCATCCAATACGTAGACTTTGCTGGTAGCATGTCGGCTTAACGCTAGCGGTAAATCTTCGTGAGCAATTCCAGAGCCATTATCGCGTATCCGCATTAACTTAACACCACCTTTCTCGGCATCGATTTCGATACGTGTTGCCCCTGCATCCAAGCTATTTTCTAACATCTCCTTCACAACCGAAGCAGGGCGTTCAACTACCTCTCCTGCAGCTATTTGGTTAGCTAAGCGAGGGGGTAATAACTTGATTTTTGACATAGCAATATCGGACTTTTGGTGGTGATCATCGGTTGCTTATATTCTCAACATAGCAGTAAGCCACTAATTATAAGGAACTCGCTGTGGATATGTAAGCAGCAATATATTCATCACCTAACCATATATAGCCGAACCAATAACCCAGCTATAAGTATCCAGCTCTCATACGAAAACGATTACACTTGTAATCACATCACAACAATAATGAAAAATGCGCCAAAACCCACTGAAACATGATTAATATTTGTATAGTGCCAAAGGCTTTCTATACTCAATAGTATACCGAGAATTACCAAGGACTTAATGCATGATATCACTCTTAAAGAAACTTCACTTCACACAGCTTTTATTACTGGTGTCGGCTTTACCGCTAACAGCATTGGTGGTTATTTCTAGCTTATTTGTTGTTGAACTAAGCCATCAGAAAAAAAACGCCAACTATTCTATTGATGCTGTATTGGTAACAAAATTATTAGACGATATTGCCCATAATCATGCGCAGGAAAGGGGTTTAACCGAGGGTTTTATCAGTTCACAAGGTAGTAAGAATAGAAATGAAATCATTGAACAACGGAAAAAATCGGATAATGCCGTTGCAGCTTTGAAACAACTATCACAAGACGATTTAAAAGCTTTTGATATGGCCTACATCAGTAGTGTTCTTGAACCTGTATACAAAGAGCTAGATAAGAAAAAAGCACTACGCCAAAAAATAGACGAACTTGCTACCGATCACAATGCATTCGCCACCTATTCTTCAATCAATGCCACAGCCATCAATGCGATTAGAACTATTGCATTCCATATTAAAGATGGAGTCGTAGTACACCACCTTGACGATTTGATCAATATCATATGGAGTAAAGAACATGCAGGACAAGTGCGTGGGAAATTAGACGGCACTTTTACTAGGGGTATCATTTCGAGTGAAGAATATATATCTATTAGCCAGTATTTACATTCCGAAAAAAGACGAATGAGCGACTTCTTTTTATTTGCTGGTCCAGAGGAAACAGCACTAACGAATGATTTTATCAATACCCCACATTGGAAAGAAGTAGCCAAAATAACCAATGGCTTTTTGCAGACTGATATGGAAGGCTCTATCCAAGATCCTACTAATGGGCAATGGTTTTCTCTCGCGACAAAACGCATCCAAGATATTAGACAAATTGCATTATTACTAGAAGATAAATTACAAGAGGAATCTGTAAGCATTGCCGCAGATGCGACTCTTAAAATGATTTGCTTATTCGCCTCATCGATTATATTAACTTGTCTTCTAGCACTGCTGAATATATTTGTTTACAAACGATTAAAACAACATACTCACGATATGCGTACCATGTTGCATGATGTATCAGCCAATTCTAATTTATGTTTACGACTTAACAAAACAGGCAATGATGAGTTTGTAGAGATTAGTCATAATATAGATCGACACCTAGATGAAATGAGTGATGTTTTTCAGGAGTTTAGCAAAGCCTCTAGACTGGTTTCTGAGGCAACAACATCCATCACTGAAGGCTTAAAGAGCTCCAAAGAAAACGCTGAGATACAAAATGATCAAGCCGATCAAATTGCCGTTGCCATTAATCAATTATCGGCAAGTGCAACAGAAATTAATGAACGGATGACAAGCATATCAACAGCGATTAATAATGCAGCAGACCATTCGAAAGCTAGCCGAAAAGAATCAGAAATTGTTCGCAATATTTTTGCTAAATTATCCAGTGAAGTCAGTTTAAACCAAGGAAATATAGAGGCCTTGGCCCAACATAGCCAAGAGATTTCTTCGATTATTGATACCATTTCTGGCATTGCTGAACAAACCAATCTACTAGCATTAAACGCAGCCATTGAAGCCGCGCGAGCAGGAGAGCAGGGCCGAGGCTTTGCCGTAGTAGCTGATGAGGTAAGATCACTAGCTCAGAAAACCCAAGAGTCCACAGCCAGTATCCGCGACATGATTGAACGCTTAGAAAGTAGTAGCAAGACTGCCTTAGAGTCTATGGAAGCCAATCAAAAATTAGTTCATGAAACTTCCGAACATATCGCCACTAGTGATGATGCTGTCCTTAAATCTTACGAAGAGATTGGCGAAGTGAGAACATTTATTGAGTCGGTATCGACTACGACCGAAGAGCAAT
>JAHDEM010000041.1:13251-25452 GCA_020628895.1 Candidatus Endobugula sp. | reverse complement strand
TCGTTATTGTATGCAAAACCGAAAGGATACCGATAACTGCGGGTAAGGGCTAGTGGTGCTCATCACTTGTGGGTATTTATGTGGGGTAAAATACGAGCACCTTAGGTGGGTGAATGCTTTTAGGTGACTTTTGACGACATTAAGGCTGTGATCGAGGTGGCTTTGTGGGGAATTATCATTACACTAGGCTTTGTATTCCGTTTTATTGTCATAAAAAGAGTTAATAACATGCCAAAAGCCAGTGAGATTAAAAAAAATACAGCGATTGAATTTAATGGCGAAGCCTATATTGTTCGCGATATAGAGCGCTCGGTTCCACAAGGGCGAGCAGGAGGAAGTATTTATCGTATGCGTATGTATAGTGTGGCGACTAATAACAAAGTGGATGAGTCTTTTAAAGATTCCGACATGCTGAGTCTTGCGGACTTAACACGACGTCCAGCGACATTTTCTTATATCGACGGCGATGAGTATGTCTTTATGGATAGCGAAGACTACACCCCGTACCACTTTAATAAAGAAACCATTGAAGATGAGTTGTTATTTATCAGCGAAGATACCCAAGATCTTCAAGTGATCATTGTGAATGATGCCCCCGTTGCATTGGACTTACCCTCTACTGTGGAACTACAAATCGTCGAAACAGACCCCTCTATAAAAGGCGGTTCTGCAACTGCGAGAACAAAACCCGCTGTTTTATCAACGGGCTTAACGGTACAGGTACCAGAGCATATTTCTAGTGGCGAAAAAATCAAGATTAATGTTGATGAGCGTAAATTTACAGGGCGTGCTGACGCTAAGTAATTGAGTCAGTGCTACCTGATGTGAGGGTTATCAATTAAAAGGTATGCTGTGTGCGAGAACCTGTTTATTTAGTGTATGACAAACAATGTCCTGCTTGTGATAATTATTGTCAGGTGGTGCGTATTCAAGAAAGCATCGGCGATTTGGTATTGGTAAATGCTCGACAAAACAGCCCTATAATGGATGAAATTACCCAACAAGGCTTGGATATTGATCAAGGTATGGTACTCAAAGTGGGTGACCAACTCTATCACGGCGCTGATGCGATTCATGCTTTATCTCTAATGAGTAGTCGATCAGGTATTTTTAATCGGCTGAACTATTGGATGTTTGCTTCTCAAGATATCGCTAGAGTACTTTATCCAATATTAAAGTGTTTGCGTAATGCCTTATTAAAACTGCTCAGAAAAAGCAAAATTAATAACTTAGGTGTACCCAATAATACTCAGTTTTAAATGGGTGATTATTCCTCTAGATAACGAGATTTCATATACTAATACTTTTCATGCACCAATACTTGCGATTAATACCCCTTACAGCCACCATCTTATTATTGAGTGCTTGTATTGTTGTACCGTCTAAAAAAGAGCCTGTCTATCAGTCTGACTCTTGTCAATTATGGATGCCGAAGTGGGAGTTGAGTGTTGAAACTTTTCATGAGGGTAGTATCTGTAACGGCTCTTTTAATCAGGGTGAAGAGGCGTGTTTGTTAACGTTGGGCATTGTCGTTCCTGCAGGGTCACTAGTGGTATCCGGTAGTGTTGTGGTGGTGGGTAACTCTTTGCGCTGGCTAGAATATCAGGGCCGTTGTGAACAGGGCGTTATCCAGCGTAGTATGAACCTTTTGAAGGGTAAAGCAAAAAATAAAAATGATGTTAAAGGTAAAGAATGAAAAAAATTAAACAACAATTACAACAAGGAATGCCCAAAAAAGATATTTTTGAACAAGCACAAATGGATGGTGTAGATATGAATAAAGTCGCTAAATATTTATCTAAATACCCAGATAGTGATGTATCAGCTAAATATAACGGTGCTAATATTGCCCTTATTGGTCTTTATTCCACATTGATTTCATTCACGTTTATCGGTATTTTAGATATTGTACTTGCGTTACCGCCAGTACTTATTTTTGGTGTGTTCTTATTTTATTTAGCCATTCCATGGGTAGTGATGTTTTTTATCTATAAAAAACACTCTATCGGCTATTTGATTCTGAGTTTCTTTCTTGTGAAGGGCATATTCGATATTTTGAGCGCTGGGCAAGTATCTATAGCGGAGCTGGTTGGTGTTGCCATTAATGTATTTTTATTGGCATTTACCGTCATTTTGAAAAATAAATTGTTTCCTTATCAAAACTTTTTACATATAAAAAGAGATGCCCAAGGGGTAATCGTTTTTACTCAGAACCCGACAGTATCGTAAGTAAAATACCTATCAAAGCCATAATTTAAGAAGGGCAAATATACTCAGACCTAAAGTGATAGTGAGTAAAATATTACGCCACTTCCAAGCGATAATAGCCGCTAATGTAGCACTGACTAAATAAGGGTTGTTTAGGTTTAACCATAAATTTCCATGCGGTTGAACCACGATAGGAATAAATAATGCGGGCAATACCGTAACCGGAACAAATGTGAGTGCGGTGGTAAACCATTTAGGAAAAGTGAGACTTTGTGCAAAACCAAACAGTACCCAGCGTGTAGGATAGGTGGCTAGAATCATACCTACAATCAGTAAAATATCAGACATCCTTTTCACCTTGTGTAATATGTTGTGTGGAATGTTTTTGGGCTAATATTAAACTACCATATCCCACAGCAATACCACTAAAACTGGCAAATAGTAAACCTAGCTGATAAGGCCAGTGCCCAAAAAGAACACTCATCACGCTAGCGGTAATAGCAGCTAGCCAATAGGGTTTAGATTGTAATAACGGGAAAACTATCCCGATAAACGTGACGACGATGGCAAACTCTAGTCCCCAGCTTTCTATATTAGGTAATTGCTTGCCAAGGCTAATCCCTATGAAGGTCCAAAAAATCCAGTTGATATACATTGATAGCCAGGAGCCTAAATAAAACCAATGGAGCTTAGGATGTTTAGGTTTAGAGCCAAAATAACCAACCACCGCTGCATAAGTTTCATCAGTTAATCCAAACGCGAGCAATGAACGCCAAGCCAGTGATAAATGACTCACCGCTTCTTTAATAGCGGCTGCATAAAGTAAATGGCGTAAATTGACGACAAACGTCGTGATACAAATAATCGCAATAGGTGTGTTGATAGCCATAAGCCCTACGGCAACAAATTGTGATGCACCAGCATAGACAAAAATAGACATCGCTAATGCAGTGTAAATATGAATATCATTGGATGCAGTGAGAGCACCAAAAATAAGGCCAAAAGGGGCGGCAGATACTAACAAGGGAAAGGTATAACGTAGACCGAGAATAAAAAATTGCCCATTAGTTTTCGGTTCCATAGGACATTTACCTTATAGGGTTTATCAATTCGTATTGGCAAAGAGCTCCAGTATAGCTGATTAACTTAATAGGTATACCCATAATGGTAAGAGTATAAAGCTTAGAAAAGTACCTAAGCCTAAAACTGATGTGACTAATGGCACCGCAATACGCGCGGCCATTAATAAAACGGCAGCGGTTACCATGGGCGCGGCCGCTGCTTGAAAAACGGTTGTGGTCGTAATTAAAGGGTCTACTTGTATGATTCGCAGAGCAACCAATGCAATGCATGGTAACAATAGCATTTTAACGAACAAGATCATTCCTAGTGGAATGTAGTAGTCTTTTGATATTTTGATAGAAAATTGTAAGCCAATGGCTAACATGGTCGCTGGTACAATTAAATGGCCGAGTATTTCTAATACGTTATGTATGGAACCAGTGATCAATTTTGCTGGCAATAATAAGCTTACTATCAACACTGCAAAAGGAGGAAAGCAAATAATCTTAGTAGCAAGGGTTTTGATGTTAATTGTTTCGTTAGACGTTTGCTGAAAAGCAATGGCTATTGTCACAATAGTGGAAACACCTAGAAAGCTACCTAATTGATCGTAAAAAAGTGCATAACCTAAAGACTCTTGCCCTAGTAGTGCTTTAACCATAGGAATTCCCAAAAAACCAGTATTTCCACATACACAAAGCACAAACATAGCGCAGCGTATATCGCTGGGCCAAGCCAATTTTTTCGCAATAAGCATGGACAATGTCCACGTAATGGGAACCAGTAGCCAGTAGGTTAAAAAAGGAATCAGTGCATCAATGTTAATATCCATCGTTGGGATGATGGTTAAAATAACCGCAGGGAACGCAATGTTAATCACAAATGTGTTTAGCAATGAGCTGAGCTTGTCGCTCATTGTATTTGATAGGGGTAGCAGATACTTACTTGCAATACCCAGAGCGAAAAATAGCAAAATAATAAAAAAGATATGCAAAATAAAATCTCTTTACGCCGACTATTGGCATTTGTAAGCCGTTAAGCAACTTTACACCTAGCTCTATACCTCGGCTAAAAATACACCCCTTAATGGAGCTGGGTGACCTTCGGCTGTTTTTGTGGGATCTTCTGAGTCTAGGAAATCCGATAGAGAATGAAACTTCATCCACTGCGTGGCCCGCTGTTCTTCAGTGGAAGTGATATTAGCATCGACTAATCTAGGGTTTTTAAAGCCACATTTTCTAAGCCAACTGATTAGTGTGTCGGCACTGGGTAAAAACCAGACATTATTCATCATGGCATAGCGTCCTTCTGGGACAAGTACTTCCCCTAACTTGCCTTCAATAATGAGTGTTTCTAACACTAACTGGCCGCCGGGTTTTAATGTGGCTTTTAGCTCTCTTAAGTGATCCATAGGCGATCGTCGATGATATAGCACGCCCATAGAGAAAGTCGTATCAAAACTCAGTAGATCATTAGGGAGGCTTTCTATACCTATAGGTAATACATCGACAGGAATATCTCCCAGAAAGTGTTTCATCATATAAAACTGCACAATAAAACGAGGTGAAGGATCGATACCTATAACCTGTTTGGCACCCGCTCCATAAGCCCGCAAACAATGGTAACCATTGCCACAGCCAACATCTAATATTTGTCGATTTTTTAACGGTGTTAGGTGTGGTAGAACCCTGTCCCATTTCCAATCCGAATGCCATTCGGTATCAATATGTATATCATGGATCGTTATCGGGCCTTTACGCCAAGGAATTAAATGTTTAAGTAATTGCTCAATGTGTTGATGGTCGTCTGCATTGCAATCACTTTGAACACCAATTCGCACTTTGTTTTCTAGATCGATGACACTGGTTTGTGTGCTGGGTAATTGTTCTAGAGCCTGTCGCCACTGCGCTAGATCTCCATAACGTTTTTCGCACAATCCTTTCTTAATGTCTGTGGGTAATTGCTGTGCCCACTGTTGGAAAACAGGTATATCAGAGTTTTGTAAAGCGTTAAGTAGTGATTGGTAGTAGGACAGCATAAAAAGTAATGGGTATTGGGTGGGTAAAAGGGCTGATTATTTTATGGCAATAAGAGAACAGAAGGTAAAGCACTGAAACCAGACATCAGCGCTTGAAAAACCACAGTGATTTAAGCGTTGACGATGAGTATCTATACTGTCTGAACGTAGTACATTTTCAAGAGCGGTACGTTTTTGGGCAATCTCCAAATCGCTATACCCATTAACACGTTTAAAGTTATGGTATAAATCTGTCATTAATGACTGGTGAGGCTGGTTTTCGAAATGAACTTTTTCTGAAAGAATCAGTACGCCACCGGGTCGTAAGCCACTGTAGATATTCTGCAAAATAGCTTCTCGTGCAGAGGGCTCAATAAATTGCAGGGTGAAGTTGAGTACCACAATGGAAGCGTTTTCTATGGTAGTGGCTCCAATATCACCACAAAGAACATCAACAGGGACATCTTTAGTATCTTCGTTAATAATCTTTTGACACCTTTCGATCATAGCGGGTGAATTATCAATACTGATAATACGGCAGTCTTTTGCGGTAATGCCGTGCCGCATGGCTAATGTCGCAGCTCCTAGAGAACACCCCAAATCATAACAATAAGCACCATCTTGGGCGTAGCGACCACAAATATCGCCAATCATACTTAAAATAGCACTGTATCCGGGTACTGAGCGTTGGATCATATCGGGAAACACGTTAGCAACACTTTCGTCAAAGCAGAAACGAGCGACCTGTCCCATAGGCTCAGAGAAGATATTGTCGTGTTCAGAAGTTTTTGTCATTGGATCTGGTCTTTACTTACTATTGCGATATGAAGCGGATTATAGCTTTTATCGACAAAAACACCTAGGTTCTTATAGGGCTTATCTTTAACGATCTTGTTTTCCAAAACCACTACCAATAACGGTAAGAGTTAATGGGTAAAAGTGGCCGCTTTACCTTAGATATAAATAAGCAGGGTGGCCAGAATAGTCTATTCTGATAAGGGTATATTGATAAATCTGTCTATCTAAATGTGATAAAAGTGGACTTTGTGTAATGCCCTCGATTGATTATTCAGCACTGAGTGTATTAATTGTGGATGATTTCCATAATTTTCGTAGTGCCTTAACAAAAAACATGTATACCTTGGGCTTTCGCCGTATCAATAGTGTGTCTAGTGGCAATGAAGCGATGAATATATGTCGTAAGGAACACTATGACATTATTTTGTCGGATTATAATCTGGGAGTGGGGAAAAACGGCCAGCAATTATTAGAAGAGTTGCGCTTTAGAGGCATCTTTAAGCGAGCAGATATATTTATTTTGATCTCTGCCGATACGAGTCGTGAAGTGGTCATGGCTAGCTATGATTGTGAACCGAATGATTATTTGACCAAACCCATCACCGGAAAAACCCTTGAGCAAAGAATCAAGCGTCAGCTAGCTAAACGCGAGGCACTCCTTGATATCCATACTGCTATAGACGAAAAAGCCTACCAACGAGCCATTGCATTACTAGAGCTAAATATTATGGCGAATTCTAGGTATACCGTTGATTGTCAGAAGCTTCTGGGGGAGCTCTATATCAAAGAGCAGCAATATAATATGGCTGAAACCTTGTATTTAGAGGTATTAGCTTCTAGAAACGTCGATTGGGCTCAGGTCGGATTAGCGAATATTGATGTAGCTCGTGGCAAAGCCAACGAGGCTATTGTTTCCTTAGAACAGGTGGTATCTGAACATCCATCTTATTTAAAAGCCTACGATAGTCTATCCGATGCATGTACGATAAGCGGTGATAGTGACAAATTGCAAGATGTTCTACAGAAAGCCGTTAACATTTCTCCCATGTCTATTGGTCGCCAAAAAATATTAGCAGACACTGCACTAGCGAATGGCGATGTAGAATTGGCAATGAATGCCTATAAAAAAATTATTAAATACGGTGCTAATTCTCATTACGATAGTGCCGATAATCATCTTAATTTTGCACGCTCTATTACCAAAATTTATGATAACGACACATCTAAAGCTCAAGACATGAGCTTAACCGCAGCAAAATTACTCAATAACCTGGATGATCAATATGAGGTAAGTGAGGAGCAAAAAATACAAGCCAAATTACTTAACAGTCAGATTAATGCATTAAATGGAAATAAACGCGCTTCAACAGACTTATTGTCCGAAGCGCAAGAACTGATTGTACAAAATGCGCAAAGAGATATTGATACCGAAGTAGAAACCGTTAACGCGCTTATTTTTAATGACAATATCACTGAGGCTAAAAAGCTTATCACCGAAATGCTCGACTTTTATCAGTATGATCAATCGGCATTGGAAAAGATCGATCCTTTATTAGAAGAACCTGTTAGTGATAAAGGTAAGAAAATTATTGGAACGATTAATAAAAAAGGTATCGAGTTATATCGTCAGCAGGAGTTTGTTCAGTCAGTTGAGTATTTTACAAAAGCACAAAAAAAGTATCCGCGTTATGTTGGCTTAAAGCTTAACCTTGTTCAGGCGATGATTAGTGAAATCAAAGAAAATGGTTACCATGAAGAATATATAGATCAATGTGCGTCTATTTTTACTACCGTAGAGCGTTACCTATCATCAGGGGATGATAAGTATCAGCGTTATAAACAACTTAATTTAATGTATCGGCAAGTTGTGCAACAGGCTAAGTTTCAGGCTAAAGCCGAAAGCCAACAGGAGAATTTAAATGAACGAAATGGTTGATATGAACAAAAATTTAGCTGGCAATATTAACGACTTAAATGGATTAGATTTTTCTTTTGTATTAGCATCCAGCGTGCATGATATGAAAAATTCATTAGGTATGCTATTAAGCTCGTTAGAGGAAGTGATTAATGACGACGCTATTAAAAATGAACAGCAACAACGGCATTTTTCTATTTTGCAATATGAGGCAACACGCATTAATACAGAGCTTATTCAATTGCTATCACTCTACCGATTTCAGCACCAGTCCCAAGCATTAAAAATGGATGAACGGTTTGTCTACGACACTATAGAAGATCAGCTTGCTCGAAATGATATGTTATTTAAAACACAAAATATTGAGGTGAGTGTCGATTGTGACCCTGATTTATCTTGGTATTACGATGATGATTTAATCGGCAGCGTTATTCACAATGTGCTAGTGAATGGGACGCGTTATGCCTCTGGAAAAATATCGGTAAGTGCTATTGTTAAAAACGATATGTTAGTGATAGAGATTGCCGACGATGGTAATGGTTTCCCTGAAAGAATGATCGATGCGGCTTCTCTAGAAAGTGAAGAACATAAAGATGGTAATAGTACTCAGCTAGGGCTATTTTTTGCTGCAAAAATTGCCGAATTTCACCAACAAAAAGAGCGTAAAGGCTATATTCAATTATCTAATGGGGGTGAGCTTGGTGGTGGGATATTTAGAATTATGATCCCTTAACGTGCACATTCTACAGTTTATGTGCTTACTTTATGGTCTCTGCGTTCCAGTGAAAAATAGCCTAGTTGGTGAGTGGTTATATTGTAATATTTATCATAATCATATATCTTGCTCGGTTAGGTAAGCTTTAATACATTTTTATATGCCACAATATCGTTTCCTTAATGGTTGTGGTGTATTGGATAAAATAATAATAAATAAGCTTTATAAATTTTTCTATTAAATATAATGGCTACCTTACTTAATTTAAAAATCTACTATTTTTTTAAATAAGTAGAATTTTTGATAAATGGTTTTTATTTTTAAGAGTAAAGTTTATGAGTTTTTTAGATAATAATATCAAATATGAATTGATTAAAGTTTCATATAATAATATTGACAAAGTTCAAATTCCAGCTTTTCCATTTCTTGCTTTTGTCTTTTATACACTTTACGGAAATGTAGCACTTTACCAACTTATTGTATGGTTAGGTGTATCACTTATTTTGCATATATTTCCGTTTTTCCTTAAAAGATGGTACATGAAAACCTCCCAGCAGGGACGTGCTGATCCTAAGTGGCAAAGATATTTAACTATCAATGTTTTTTTGTTGGGGGGTGCATCTTCGATTGTTTCAATATTTGCGGTCAATGTGGACGAAAATAGTTATAAAGTTATTGTATTTATGTTGATGTTAACAGTGGTTATTTTTTCTTCATTTGGTAACCGTAGAATATTTATTCCTTTTGCCTCCCCAATATGTATTATGTTGAGTATTAGTTATCTAATGGTATTTGGCGAGGATGATCACTTTTTTATTATATTTTATTTGGCATTATTTATATTAATTATTATTAATTTTTCCGTAGAAAAATCACTTGCTAATTCAATAAAAATAAGGTTTGAAAATGAAAGTTTGATAAATAAGTTAGAGATAGAAAAAGAGAGATCCGAGCAGTCTGTGAGAGAAAAATCACTATTTATGGCTGCAGCTAATCATGATGTTAGGCAACCGTTACAGGCTGTACATTTGTATCTTGATATATTAAAGGAAACAAAGTTAACAGAAGAACAATCTATTTTAATAAAAAAAATAAACTACGCCCTCAATGAATCAGGAAAACTATTTCAAGGTGTTCTTGATATTTCAAAAATTGATTCTGGGATGACAGAAAAAAATATCGAAGATTTTTATATCGATGATATATTATTAAATTTACTTGAACGTTATCGTGATATTGCTAAATATAAAAATCTTATATTTGACGAGAATATGGAGCATGTTGCTATTAACTCAGATCCTGTTCTATTAGAGCGGATAGTTGATAATTTATTAAGTAATGCCATTCGTTATACAAATACTGGGTCTATAGGAATTCGTGTCAAGAGAGATGCTAATCATGTAATTTTAGAAATAACCGATACGGGTATTGGTATTTCAGAGCAAGAAATAAAAAATGTGTTTATGCCGTTTTATCAAATTGGTAATGCACAAAGAGATAGACAAAAAGGTTTGGGGTTAGGGCTATCTATAGTCAATAAATTATGTGATTTGCTTGGAGTATCTCTAAAAGTAGACTCGGTACTAGATCAAGGTACAGTGTTCCGTCTAAACTTACCTATGGGAAATCCTACTGCTATCGTTAAAAAGCCCAATCATGAACCCTTGCTTCCTGATGTGTCAGCCATCAAGATATTATGTATAGATAATGAAAAAATTATTAGAGATGCGCTAGAACAGCTCTTTGGTTTATGGGGATGGGACGCCAAAATATGTGGTTCAAAGGACGAAGCCATTCATGTTGTAAAGGAAGGCTATTACCCGAACATGATCTTGTCAGACTTTCGGCTTCAAAATTCAATAACAGGAGTAGATGTAATAGAGAGTATTAGAGGTTTATTAAATGATGAAGTGCCTGCTATATTGATCACCGGCGACACTAGTGTTGAGCGCCTCTCCACAGTAGTAAAAAGTGGTTATCCAGTCTTACATAAACCTATCAATGCTGGGAAACTGAAAAATATGGTGAGTCATACCTTAAAACAATTATGACTATATTTTGATCGACCCAACAACCCATTTGGGTGATGTTATTAATATTACATATGTAATATTCTGAGTGAGTAGTTGAACGATGTTTATATACTAATATACCGAAGATGCTGGCTATAATAACGTATGCATATTTTATTAATCGATGATCATCCAGTTTATGTTGACGGATTAAAGTGTGCTTTATCCAGCTTTTTCCCTGAAATGCATTCAAGTACTGCCTATAGTGGAGAGGCAGCAGTTAATCTAGTAGAGAGTAATGATTTTGATATTATTATCCTCGACTACCATTTGCCTGAGCTTGACGGTTTAGACCTGCTAAAAATTTTTAAAAATAAAAAAATATCTTCCCCTGTATTACTAGTATCTGCTATCTCCGTTGTTCAAGATACCTCGATTATAGCTGAGGCTAAAACAGCTGGGGCTTGTGGATTTATTTCTAAACAGTCTCCATCTGCTGATATTGCCGTAGCTATAAAACAAATTATTCAAATAGGCGAATATTGGCCTGATACTGTTCAAGTGAAAATAAAAAAAATGGCATGCGTACAAGAGTTGCATCAGCTAAGTTCTAATCTAAGTAAGCGGCAAACAGAAATTGTTACTCTTATGGAAAAAGGATATACCAATAAAAAAATTGCCAAAATAATTTCTTTATCCCCTGATACGGTAAAAACACATATTAGTAATATATATAAGAAGCTAGGTGTTGAAAATAGAGCAGCTTGTATCTCTAAATTTAAAGAATAACGGCATTTAATTTTTATAAATAATAAACTTTTCATCAATATGTTATTGATTAATAAGTGTCTTTTGAAAATTTGCTAGTTAGATGCTGATGGGTAATGTTTTGTATTTATGCCCTTTGATGACACTCAAGGTTGTCTTGAATAATATGTTCACCTTTTAATAAAAATCACTCAATCAATATTTATCTATTTTATATGACGATTAACAGCAATAGCTTCTCAAAGCCTTTGATGTATTTTTGGAACGATATGGTGCTTTATATTGGTCCTTTAGAGCCTAATGTTATGCATAGTTTCGTAGTGCCAACACTCAGTGCGGACTTGTCAAAAGATTTTTGTGTATCCGATGATGATGGCGAGACATGGTTGACATGTCGCAGTGTTTTTTGGCCCGCGTTATATCCTCATAGATCCATTTATAAAAAAGATATTATGGCTTTTTTAATTATGGAACCAGTGAGTCAGTTATGTTATTCAATTCAAGAAAATATGTTATGTCAACATAATGGTTTTTTTTATAGATCAAAAAACCAAGATGAAATGATTCAATTATTTAAAAGTATCTATCAATATAAGCCTTCTTCTAGCGAGGCAAAGTTGCTTGTTAAGAATATTCTTTGTGGCGATACTGTTAACTCTACCTACAAAAATACCCCATTAGATTGGAGAGTTAAGAAAGTGATTGA
>JAHDEM010000041.1:6080-13151 GCA_020628895.1 Candidatus Endobugula sp. | reverse complement strand
CCATCATCGATGATTAATGGGTAGTAATGCAATTTATTGCTAATTACCAATTACAGTAATAAGGCAATAAATACTTTCAAGGGTAGATAACAACAGGGACAGTAACGAAAAAAATAATGACTTTACCATAATAAAAATTAGTGGGAACCGTTTATGTCGCTTACACAAGAAACTCTCAATGAACATGCAAATATTATCAATACAGAATTAGACTTATTTATCCAGAATATTAGCGCCAATGAAAAGGCTTTTGTTGCTGATTTTGTGGGTCAAATAGTGTCCTCAGGTATTTATAATCACCTAGAGGGTGAGGCTTATGCACAGGCATTAGCTGTTGAGTTTGAAAGGCAGGCTATGGAACGGCAGATTGATCACCTAAAAAATCAGGCCAACAGCTTTAGGGCTGAAATACAAACAGAAATCGATTCTGGTAATCCCAACCCCGATAAAATCACAGCAAACTTAAAACGAGCTGCTGTTTGGGAAGCGGCAGCAGCAAAAGTGGAAAGTACTAAGAATAGCTATGCAGGTATTGGTTCAGACGCTCAGCGTATGCAGGCGATTTGGAATAATATGGGGCGCTACTCTACTATGCTGGGTAGAGCAGGATCTTTGATAACGATTGCCGAGTTGTCTAATAATATCGCTAAAGGTGATGCAGATGCTACGGTAGCGACTTTAACCAAAATGGCCGCTGGTGTTGTGGTAAGTACCGCAGGCGCCACTCTGGTTACCTCATTGGTTGCTGTAGGCGGAACAGCAGCGATTGCTGGGGGTGTTGTTGGTATAGCTTTATTGGAGACGGGTAATTACTTATTTGATAATGCAGTAGATGATTTCTTTGAAGACTATAAACCTGTTTCTGCAACTGCTGCAGTAGCAGAAACGACGTTAAGTAATATTGTTGACACTTTTTCTCGCAATGTGGCTTACAGCGAGGCCGATATTTCGGGTGTTTCTGATTACGCATTATTAGCAAAATTGTCTTATAAGTTTTTACATCTAGAGGAAGAATTTTCTGCGGAAATATCTCGTCACGATAGAATTTTAAATGATGATAATGCTTTAAAAGGCTCATTGAGTGATTATATTTATAATCTAGAAACAGCAACTTATATTAATGATTTCTTGAACGGTGAGATATCGAGTCTAGATGCATTATTGAGTCTTATTAGTACTGCTACGGGTGATAATACTGATGGGCCAACAGGATTTACGGATTTTAATAGCTATTTTACACCAGAATTAGCTGGACAGATGGGGCAACAATACCAGCTGATAAAGACCTTTAGTGATAGAGAAACCGGTTTTTATGCAATCCTAGTTCAGGATCAACAAAGCGGTGAATATACATTATCGATTCGCGGTACAGAATTTGAAAATGATAATGCTCTTGATTTGCTAGCTTCTGATTTTATGCTGGCATCTCATGGCATTATCTTACCGCAAGTAGTGTCTTTAAAAGATGCACTGGATACTATTGTTAGTGATAATTTAACCCAAGGTAACCCTATTAATACGACAGGTCATTCCTTGGGTGGTCATTTGGCCATTATGGCTGAAGCATTACTTCCCGATGTTGTTGATAACATTTATACCTTTAATGCCCCCCACTTATTCAATACTTCATTAGAGCGTGCTATTAACAATTTTAGTAGTCAGGATGATCCAGATTTTACTAGTAAAAGAGCGGCTTTTTTAGAGGATTATTTTAATGATAGTTTTTTCTCCGATTACGGTAATTTAGACCTCAATAATGCAGCAGTGGTAGGCAGTCATCAGGCTAAACTCATTGCTGTTATGGAGGATGCAGAAAACTTTATTCAGCGATTAAACAATAGTAGCTCCTCCATTCACGCCTATGAAGTTGATGGAGATATTGTTAGTGAACTGGGTATCAATAAATACGGCACCGTGCATCGTATTTATAGTGAGACAGAGCATAACGGCATTACAGCAAGTGTTAACCCGCACTCTATGTCAGAAATAGCCACATCATTAATGATTCATGACTTATTTAATGCAGTAGATGCAACGTTATCGGCTAAAGATATTGCAGGCATGATACGTAGTGCCAGTAATACAGGCTTTAATCATTTTCGTAACCCCTCCTTAGAAACGGTTATATCAGCATTTGCACAGCTCTATCCTGATATTAATTATAGTAATACGGTAGTTAACAGCAATGATCGTGATATTGATCAGGACGAAAAAGGTTGGAATGCAGAATATCCTAACTTTGTTGAATTCCAAGAAACAGTATTGGCTTTAAAAGCCAAGCTCCATAGTGATTTTAATGGCACGGGTGCTAGGCTATTGTCTATGCAAGATCCAGTCGTTGCCGATATGGCTAAATTAGATACATTGGCGGGGCGGTCTTATCGTTTTTCTCTGGTTAATGCCCTACCTTTTGTTGTGCTGAGCCCTTTGGGTTTAGAAAGTACTGAAATGATGGCATCGCGTTACGACCGTGCCAATTTTACGGATAGCTATATTGATGATCGCGCTCAAATGCTTGGTATTATTTTAGAGATGAACGGAAATGATATACCTCATCTTACACCAGGCTTTTACACACCAGACACTTATTTTAAGGACAACGAAACTGGTGATGAAATAAAACAGGCACCGTTAAACAAAGATTTTCTCGATCAAGTCATTTTTGCTAAAAAAAGCGGTGACGTTATTAATGGTGGCCAAAGAAATGATCGATTATACGGCAGTGATCATACTGATTTTTTAAATTTTAATGATCAAGGCGGCAATGATGATTTATATGGCGGAGAAGGGGATGACTTCTATAGTTTAAATGACGATGACAATGCAGAAGATATTGGTCATAGCGATGATAGTTATGTCGTGCAAGGTGAGGGTTTTGTCGGGATAAAAGATAGTTATGGCAGTGATATCTATACATTTAAGGATTTTAAAGGTAAAGCATTTATCGAAGATAACGATCAGAGAAGTGACGATATTAGAATCCAAGATGATTTAGGTAACGAACTTCGATTAATCGGTAATAGTGCCGGTTACCCTATGTTAAGAACCAGCGATAATGCCTGGGTGAGTCGTGATGGGACAGATAGTTTTTATTTGGATAACGGATTATTAACCATTACTCTTGATAGTGCTACACCCGGTGCGGATGGCTCAGGGCAGATTATTATTAAAAATTTTTCTAACGGTGATTTTCATATTATCTTAGAAGGGCTCGCCTTAGAGCTTGAGTTAGGTGTAAAAGTTGAGGAAGAGAGTAATGGGACTACGCGACTTACAGTGACACATTTTGAGATTCCGGCGGACCGTTTAGATGGTGCTTCGAGTGATATTTACACCAGTTTTGAAATACTTTTAAACCCACAAAACGATCCACAATACACTTTACATAATGTCAGTTTCCGTATAGAAAATGATATTACCCAATATCAAGTTGATCCTGATTTACAAAACTTTATTGCCCAAGATTTTATTTACTTATTATCGAATAACAACAATCCTGATGTCGTTGAAAAAGTTACATCCTTTGCCAATAACCATGTCTTGGTAGGTGAACAGCAAACTTTCATTTCGGAACAAGTTGTTGATGGTAAAAAAACACCTGTAGTACAAATCGAAAACCGATCTTCTATCGTAGATGGTGATAACTCTGGCTCGCAGACAGATGGCCCAACTATTACCGTTAATGCTAACGGCGAGCAATATACCACTTTTGGTGATATGTTAATCACTAAAAATTCAGGTAATGTTATCGACATTCAATTTTTGAATGATTCTCCTTTTGCCGATTTACAGTTTGGTACACATTTCGATTTGAATTTCCTTGGTGATCGTTTCAGCTCCAGTTTTGGCCGCTTGATGAATACTGCCGATCAATTTTCTGCCAGCATTAATAGTGGGTTTTTACAAACCGTCGGTGACTTTTTAGGAAAAGATTTATCTATCTCGATCGACGAAGGTGCTATTAGAGATGCGCTACTTGATAGCTTAGATGAAGTCTATGACGGTATAGGCAGTATCAGCGAAGCTATCACTAATGGATTAGGGAAAGAGTTTGAAGGTATCGATTTTTCCAAAGTACAAGAGAAGTTGGGTGGATCTTTAAGTGATTTATTAGCTTTTGGTAAAGGCGATGGCACAGGGCTTGATTTAAATTTTGATGTGCTGATGAATAAGATCACCACGGCAGCCGATCAATATTATGAGAATGAATTGTCGAGTAAACTAACAGAAGAGTTGATGGAAAAATGGAGTATTGATTCTCAGCATAGAACGCTGGTTTTAGATTACGTCAATATTATTTTGGATACACAGTCGAGCAAAACACTTAATCTTGATAATTTGGATAGTTCTGCCAAACAGGCATTGTTAGATCAGATGGATCCTGATTTGTCCGCATTGATTAGCGACGATAAAACAACCTTGTTTTCATTACTACAAGACTATTATAAAAATCAGTGGCCTGAATATCTAACCAGTCAGATTATGTCAGAGGTTGATGTCAGTGGGAGCAATGCGGAAACCATTGAGCCATTAATTCGATCTTACGTGAAAAAACTTGCCGATTATTCAGCAGGAAATAATGTTGAATTTGCCACTTTAAATTCACAAGCTTACGCAACCTCGGTTAATTTATTGCAACAAGAAGTGGGTAATTATATCGATGAAGAAGTCAACGAATTATTAGCCGACTTGGGGCTGACTGGTGATGAGCTAGCAGCCGCTAAAACAATTATCACTGGCTACACCTCAGAAATGACTTCCATTATGACTGATGGAAAAGTGGATTTTAGCAGTGCTAATGCTAATCTCGTTCGCCATGTGCCCGCACTTAGTACTTTGGTCACCGCAGAAATTATTAGTTCTTTAGGGATTACTGGTTCGGCAGGAGAGTTTGTTAAACAATATGGTACAGAGTATCTAAATAGCGTCATTACCTATTTATTAGGTGACAAGGACAAAGTCGATTTTTCAGCAATCAATGCCAGCCTCGCAGCCAAAGCAGAAGCAGAATTAACACGAGAAGCGGTTGATGGTCTTACCTATGAAATCGTGGATGATGTGTTAGGTTTAGACCCCAGTGATACGGAGTACGATTTTGTACAAACACTCACACGTGATTACGTAAGTGAGGTGGTTGACTATGTCACTGGTAACGATGTGAGCTTTGCCATCCTCAATAGCACCCTTAACAGTCGAGTTGATGATTTTCTTACCGGTGCAGTCTCACAACAACTGGCAGAGAAAACGGGCCTCACCGAAGATCAAGCTGCCGTTGCCGTTAATGTCGTGAAAGACTATGTGGGTTTTGGCGAGAGCTTGCCGAGTGTTAGCCGTAACCCCTACGAGGTGAATGCCGATAACTCGAACTCGGCCAGTAGCGGTGTTAAAAATGCGGCTTCTGCATTAATTGCTGCAGAAATTGTAGCGGGCTTAGGTATCGAAGACGGACCGTTAGCAGACTTTGTTAATGCAGCGGGAACCGAGGTGGTATCACTCATTATTAGCAATATCGCCAGTGGTGCCCCGGTGTTACAGGGTATAGGTGATATTAACTTTACCGATTTAGGTTTGAACTTGGTAGGCACTTATATTGGCGGTCAACTGGGTGCCGAAGCCTATGAAGTACAAACCACAGAAGGCGCTGTGGGTGCAGCCTTAGGGGCCAGCTATGGTGCTACTTATGGTGCACAAATTGGAACATCTATATTGCCAGTGATTGGCACTATTATTGGTGCTGCTGTGGGCTATGTTTTTGGTGGTGTGGTTGGTGACTTATTCGGTGGAGGCACACCGAAGGCCGGAGCCGATGTGATTTATGATCACGAGCAAGATCGCTTTGTTGTCACCAATGTGTGGAAAAAAGGCAAGGGTAGCCGCTCCACAGTGACTGAGTTAGCTACTGCGGCAGCAGACATATTAAACAGTGTGACGGATGCTATTGGTGGCGATATTGTGAATGAAGGTACACTCTATGGTGGTACCTACGGTATGTACAAAAAAGTACTCACCTATCGCCCAGAAGGCCGCTATAGCGGTTTTCCGATGACACAGCAGCGTTATAACAGCCAGACTAACCAGTATGAAGAGGTCGAGGGCATAGGCCCCAAAACCTATTCTGGTAATGAATCCTTTAAGATGATTACCGAGGGAGTGCTTAACGCGATTGATAATATGGATATTGTGGGCGGTAATGTCTATGCCAAGCGCGCCGTCTTTCGTAATGTAGAACGTGTTTTAGCCGCCAATACGGCTATTCCTGCCGATATCCTTACCACAATATCCTCCACGTTAAATATGGCTAATGATTATGGCTTTTATCAAGACAACGCAGAAGAAATTAATGCACTAATTGCACTCGAGCCCCACTCCGCATTTGCCGCCGGTTGGATAATGACCTTACAACATGCGCGCGAGTTGGGTATCACCCAGCGTTACCACACTGACCATGATGGTGGTTGGGAACACTTAGTAGAAGCAGAAAGTACGATAACTGATGGTAGTGAACAAGCCCCTAGCTACGCACAGATGGACTTGCGCTTCGAAGATAATGGGCGGGTGGTTGATGTTGAGCGAGCGGATGATACCCATGCGATTATCAAAGACTATGTTTCAGGTTCGACCAAAGAAGAAATTGCTTTTACCAACCAGTCTGAACTCAATGCTCAGCTCGATAACGTACTCACTTCGGCGGTTATTTCTGGTACGGATAATAACGATGTTATTGATGCAGGTGATCTCGGTAATGATGTGTTTGGTGGTGCAGGCAATGACAATATTAGCGGCGGCAATAATGCAGATTGGCTATTTGGTGGCGAGGGTAACGACACTCTCAATGCGGTAGCCGGAAATAATAATGCCTTATTTGGTGATGGAGGTAATGATCACTTAGAAGGCGCTGAAGGTTCCGATTGGCTGGAAGGTGGCTCTGGTAGCGATACACTCAATGGTGGTGCTGGCAACGATATTCTTAGCGGTGATACGGGTAACGATAGCGTTAATGGCGGTGCCGGCGATGATGTGTATATTTTTCGTCGCGGCGATGGGCAAGATACCTTTGCTGATAGTAGCGGC
>JAHDEM010000041.1:0-5980 GCA_020628895.1 Candidatus Endobugula sp. | reverse complement strand
CGTTTTTTTGCGGGTGATAACAACGATAATATTTTGCTCGGCAGCAGCGGTAATGACTTTATTCATGGCGGCGGTGGTGACGATATTATCAGTAGCCTCGCCGGTGACGATATTGATATCGGCGGCCTAGGTAATGATTGGGTTTCTGGTGATAACGGCGATGACCTGATTATTGGTGGTAATGGTAATGATAATTTACACGGTGGTAGTAGTGTAAACACAAGCACTGGTGATGCAGCGGGTGACTCTGGCACAGATATTATCTCCGGCGATAGCGGTAACGATGCCATCTATGGAGGTGACGGCCAAGATATTATTTCCGGTGGTACGGGTAATGATGAGCTGGATGGTGGTAGTGGTGGCGATACCTATATCTTTGGCTTAGGTGATGGCAAAGATACCTTAAAAGATACAGGGGATTCATTAAGGCTCCAACGTATTGCGGTATTTAATAGCACAACACAAACACTTAACTTTACCGATAGTAATCACAATGCCAACACCATTTTTGATGCAGAAAACCAACGGCTAAAAAGTGGTTTTGTCTTACAAAATGGCGCGATTTATCAATTAGTATCCAGTGGTGGTTCCGCAGTAGATGCAGGTAATAATGACGTTCTGGAATTAAAACAAGGGATCGACTTAAACACGATTCGTGTGCAACGCCAAGGTGATGATCTTGTGATTGCGACAGAGGCTTTCCCTAATACTCGTACAGAGTTTAACTCGATTGAGGATCATATTCGCCTAAAAGATTGGTTTACACCCAATGGCGCAACCTTAGAAACCTTAAGAGTATTTGGTCGGGACGCCATTAATCTGCAAGATATTAACTTATGGTTAGGTGGCGATAGCGGCAATGATTATTTGCAAGGCTCCAGCAGCAAAGATTGGATCACCTCCGGCGCAGGACAAGATAATATTCTTGCTGGCGCAGGTAACGATATTATCAGTGCCGGTGCCGATGATGATTTGATTGATGCTGGTGCGGGTGCCGATATTATTATGGCAGGCGATGGCAGCGATACCCTTTCCTATCAAACATCCAATACAGGTGTCGCTGTTAATCTAGCAGAAAGCACTGCCAGTGGTGGCCATGCCGAAGGCGACCAAATTACCTCCGTAGAAAACCTGATAGGATCGAACCATAACGATACGCTGATTGGTGACGACCTAGATAATGAATTAACGGGAGGACAGGGTGACGACACCCTTAAGGGCGGCCGAGGTGATGATATTTATCACTTTGCACGAGGTGACGGTAGCCTCACCATCGAAGAATTACTGATTAGTAGCACTGCTATTGCCGACCCAACAGAACGTGCTGAATATAACGGTTATGACACATTACAATTTGCCAGAGGAATCAATCCCGGAGACCTAAATTTTAGTCGCGAAGGCGGAGGTGTTGGCTATGACTTACGTATTAACATTGTCGGTTCTGACGATACTATTCTGATTAAAAACTGGTTCTTGGATACCAGTACTCGTGTCGAAACTTTAGAGTTTGCCGATGGTGGTTCCATCGACATTCAGTATCAATTATTTACAGAAAATCCCAGTGAATTTGTTGATTGGGTCAGTGGTGGTGATGGTGATGACTCCTTAGTGGGACTGAAAGGAGACGATATTTTATCAGGCCGTGCGGGTAACGATACCCTGAATGGCGGCGAAGGGGACGATACCTTATTTGGTGGTGAAGGTGCTGACACATTTATTGGTGGTGAAGGCCAAGATGCAGTGGCCTATTACGATGCCGATAGTGGTATTACGGTTGCTCTAGATGGCAGTGTGGCGTCCACAGGCAGCACTGCAGAAGGGGATACCTTTAACAGTGTTGAAAATATTATTGGCTCTCGCTTTAACGACCACCTTACAGGCAATAGTAGCAATAATATTATTCAATCGGGCGAGGGGGATGATCATCTCTTTGGCGGTTTGGGTGCCGATACCTTACAAGGTTCCGATGGCAGAGACCAACTGTTTGGTGGCGCAGGCCAAGACACACTTAATGGTAATGAAGGCTCTGACTTTCTCTACGGTGGTCGCAGTGATGATGAACTCTACGGTGACGAAGGCAGCGACGTACTTTATGGTGGAGCCAATAACGATACTCTAGTGGGTGGTATTGATAACGACAGTCTTCACGGTGGGGCAGACCAAGATCAACTCTATGGCGGCCTAGGTGATGACCAGTTGTATGGTGATAGTGGTCGCGACGAACTGCGCGGTGGGCATGGTAATGACAGCCTTGCTGGTGGCAGTGGTAACGATGCACTTTATGGTGAAGATGATAACGATCAGCTCCACGGCGAAAGTGGCGATGATTATCTAGCCGGAGGTGCGGGTAACGATACCATGACTGGTGGTAGCGGTCGTGATGTGCTCGCGGGCGGACAAGGGGATGACACACTTGACGGTGGTTCCGAAACTGACTTTTTAAATGGCGGTAGTGGTAACGATTATTTATCCGGTGGTGCTGGCAGTGACTTTCTGCAAGGTGGTGAAGGCAACGATACCTTACAAGGTGGTGAGGGCGAAGATTTTTATATCTTTAGTGGCGACTTTGGTTCCGATGTGGTGATCGAAGCGGCGGATAGAGAAGCCACCGATGAGCTGGTTTTTTCCGGCTACAATATTAATCGCCTCTGGTTTACCGAAGACGGTAACGATTTATTAATTCGAGTCATCGGTACCGATAACCAAGTCCGTGTGGTGGACTACACACGCTTCCGTGTGAATGCCGATACAGCAGCCAATGTCTTGGATTCTTTAGAATCGGTTTTTTCCCAGCAAATGCCCATTAGTGGTTTGCGCACGGATGTAGAAGCACTGTCGATTGAAAACTTAAATAATCTTATCGATGAAATGGCGGTTTATGATGAGCCAGCCACTATCGAAGATATCCCAGACTCCATTACTACGGTACAAGCTCAACTCTGGCAAGCAGAGGAACTTACCGCACTGGATGAGCGAATTGAGTACGCGCCAGAACTAACAAGCCCAGCCCTCCAAGAGGTGGAACAAGGGGCCAGTATAAGCGGACAATTAGAAGCAACGGATCGCAACCCGAATGAGACGTTTACTTATACCCTGCTTAATCCCCCTCAATTTGGAACCCTGCAACTCAATGCCGATGGTAGTTACATTTACCAAGCACCGGATAATTTTAATGGTAGCGATCGCGATGTACTGGCTGTGGTGGGTGTAGAAGATTCTACAGGTCGTACAGCCGAGTCGACTTTACGTTTTACCATTGCCGAAGCCGAAATTACACACACCAATGAGGAAGCGATTTATTTAGAAACCACCGAAGACGATACAGTGATTGGTAATCTGGATTTTATTGATCCTACATTATCGCCCAGTGATTACACCTTGGATTATAACTCTGCACTAGGCTTCATTGTCTTAGGTGAAAATGGACAACTGATCTATACCCCCAACCCAGATACTTCAGGTATCGATGACTTTAGCCTAACAGTACAGCACCCCAATGGCAGTACAGTCACCACACAAGTGAACGTTACCATTTATGACGATAACGAGATGGTGTTAAATATTGTTAGTGATAATTTATCGATCGATGAAAATGCAGTGGACAACCTTCCACTTACGGATCGTATGTTAGTAGGACAAGTTCAGGCATCAGAAACGGATACGACGGCTAGCTATAATTACAGCCTAACCAATACAGCTAACGAGCGTTTTACGATTGATAATAATGGCAATATTTATGCTGTTGGTGGATCCATTCTGAATCACGAAGAACAAGGTTTAGTTGATGGACAATTACCTATTGAAGTCCGTGCTGAAGAAATTATAAACGGTAACGCTACCGGTAAATTTATTGTGCAAACGGTTAACGTCACCGTTAATGATATTGATGAAGCGGCAACAGGTGCAATCTTTACACCTTACTATGATGCTATAGACAGTGATACTGATTTCTCTCAGCCAATTGGTAAAATAGATATTCCAGAATATTTTGAACCCGACGATAACAATGACCCAAATACAAATCCGGACTTTTTACAATACACCTTTGAATTGCCTAATGATGCTAATGGGTTATTTAGAATTGATGAACTAACCGGTGAAATTTATGTAACAGATGCCTCAGCATTAGCGAACCAAAATTACAAAATCAGACCGCGTATTGTTAATGCAACTGTTGTTGATATTAATAATCAGCAAGACCATGAATTTTTTGAAGTGCCTGTTGGTGAAGAATTAAATATTGATATATCGGGTATTAATCGTGCGCCAGAAGCTAAGCCTCAACCAGGCATTAGCGTATATGAACATTCCGCATGGTCAGAGACAGCAAATAGTACAGAGGCTGGAGACTTTGTAGAAAATATTGAAAAATATTTTGAAGATGCTGATAACGATACGCTGACCTACCGAATTATTAGTCAGGAGTATTTTAATGGCTCTGGTTGGGGTTCTATCGGAGATACTTATCGCCTAGATGGCAATAATATTGTTATAAACAATACTAATTTTCTTGATTCGGAACATGAAATATATGGACCTGGTAATAACTCCCTTGCCACAACCCCGGAGCGTCAACATAGAATTATTATTGAAGCAAAAGATGATAAATCAGATTGGGTACAGACAGAGATTAATATTAATTTAGTTGATGTTAATGAAAATGAATTGGTTGTTTCATCAGGGGACGAGCCATCTTATAAATTATTTAACACTTTTTCAGACCATATTTTAGTTGGAGTTTCGGGTCAGCAGCAAGATAGATTTTATTTTCAAATTAGATCTCCAAATGGGGAAACTACCTATGCAGGTTCGTATTTGATGTATGATTATTGGAATCAAATTAATAATGGTTTCGCACATATTTTTCCTCGTCCAGTTTATGCAATAGAAAATTCGAAGAGAGGAGATGAATTTCTTGGTTCCCCTACGAATTGGAATGAGCGTTTTACAGATTTGTTGAGTACTTATAGTGCTGTACCTCAGTACTTTGTTGATTATATTTATGATGGCTCCACTACAGTAGGTTTTAAACAATACAAAAACTGGAACCATTTCCAAACACAAACCCCTATCACTCTAGACTTAAATAATGACGGTTTAGGCTTTACCGCTTCCATGCAATTCGATATGGATAACGATGGTATTTTAGAATCTACCCCATGGATTGATGCCAACGATGGTTTATTAGTGCTCGATAGAAATAATAATGGCATTATCGATAATGGTTCAGAAATTTCTTTTACAAACGATCTCGCTGGTGCCACGACCGACCTCGAAGGTTTAGTGGCTTACGATACTAATGGCGATGGTATTTTTGATGCAGCTGATGAACGCTTTGGTGAGTTCCAAGTTTGGAGCGATGCCAATCAAAATGGTATTAGTGAAGCGCATGAACTCTCGACCTTGGCAGAAGCGGGCATTGCCTCTATCGACCTCGAACCGCAACCTTATCAAGCTCCGGACCCTGATGAAGGTATTGAATTAACCCCCGGTGTTGGTATTAGTAATACTACCTCTTTTACGCGCACCGATGGCTCAACGGGTTTGGCAGGCGATATCAGTTTTGCTTTTAATGATATCAACAGCGATACCGCCGAAGCCTCTGCATTGCAATCCGGCACATCAGAAGACGATCTAGTTCGCAGTTCTCAGCAAGCAGATTATATTCGTACTTTAGCGGGTAACGATACAGTTTTTGCGGGCGCAGGTGATGATTTAGTTTTTGGCGATAAAGGCCAAGACAAACTGTATGGTGAACAAGGTAATGATCGTTTATACGGTGGTGAAGGTAATGACTTTCTAATTGGTAGCGAAGGGGATGACCAACTACACGGGGATGCAGGTAATGACTCGCTAAGTGGTGGTGAAGGCAGTGATCAACTACACGGTGGTTTGGGTAACGATCAGCTCTCTGGTGATGCTGGTGATGATGTCTTAAAGGGAGGTGCGGGTGATGACACCTTAACGGGTGGTGATGGTG
>JAHDEM010000040.1:3236-25650 GCA_020628895.1 Candidatus Endobugula sp. | reverse complement strand
AATGGTGCCCGGAGGCGGAATCGAACCACCGACACGAGGATTTTCAATCCTCTGCTCTACCAACTGAGCTATCCGGGCATCACCACCGCAGAGGTTCTGCGGAAAGGCGCGTATTAAACCTGCTCTTGTCCTTTGAGTCAAGGCCAAAATGCTAAAAAACCAGAGCCCATAGGTATTTATGACAATATGGGTTAGTTATAGTCTTACGACATTTGGATGGAAAAGTGTATTGTGGGGAATAATTATGATTTTTCTGGTGGCACATAGCCTTCGGCTTGTTCAAAGTCTTCATTATTAAAGAACTTATCTCTTTGCTCGGCCAAGTAAGTTCGGGCACTCATATCCATCATGTTGAGCTGTTTTTCGTTGATAATCATGGTTTGCTGTTGCATCCACTCCTGCCATGCCTGTGCCGATACAGTGTCAAAAATCTCTTGGCCTTTGGGGCCAGGTAAAGGGGGGACGGCTAAGCCTTCGAGTTCTTTTTGGTATTTCTTGCAAAAAACAGTGCGTGACATGCTGATGTATTCCTATAGCGTTGATCTTACAGCTGCGTTATAGCAGAAATGCTAGCGATATACACGGTTTAAATGGAACTTGCTATCAGATGCTCGTTCTAAGTATAGTTATCCCAAAGGAAAAATAATGAGGTGCAATGTGGATATTTATCGGTTAATGCTTAAATCAAGTCGTAGTTTATTACTGGCTCTTTCTGTAGTACTAGCAGGGTGTGCTAATAATAGCTTAACGGGAGACACTTATAGTCGCGATGAAGCGCGTCAGGTTCAACAGGTGCAATACGGTCGCATTTTATCAGTAAGGCCAGTGATTATTGAAGGTGATCGTGAAGGTATTGTTGGTAATGTCGGTGGTACGGTTATTGGTGGTGTTGCGGGCAATTCTGTTGGTGGTGGTAATGGCCAAACAATTGCTACGGTTATTGGTGCTGCTGTAGGGGGTATTTTGGGGCAGGCGGCAGAGGAAAGAGCCACTCGTCGCCAGGGCCAAGAGCTCACCCTAGAAATGGACAACGGCGAAGTGCTTTCTGTGGTCCAAGAGGTCAAGGATAATGTGTTCTTTGCGATTGATGATCGTGTAAAACTACTTAAGTTAAATGGGACTGCTCGGGTCAGTTATTAACTTTATTAAGTAATACAAAAATTATTACTGAAAAAGCAGCGAATCATAAGCTGCTTTTTTTGTACCTGAAATAAGTCATTTTTGTTAATAAAATTATGTGAGTTAATTGCTACACTTAATGTTCTTAAATATTCTCGTCACAGTTAAGTGCCATAATTTAAGGCACAAAATCTCAGTAGTTAAAGTTAATGTGAACCAGCTCTAAGATAATCTCGCAAAGAAGCTCTTATTTCTTAGTTTTTGGTTACAATCTGGTGCAATATTTTTTTAAATTAAAAAAATATTGTTATTAATGGAATCTAGAGAGTTATTAACTAGACTGACTTTATGGACGCTTATTTACCTTTCTTTCAACCTATCGTTTCTGTCCCTAGTGGTCGCATTGTTGGCTATGAAGCGCTGGCAAGACAGCGATTGCCGGATGATCGTATTGTTTCTGCCGGACCTTTATTTTCCGATCCATCTATCGACAAAAAATATTTATTGAACTTAGATCGCAGTATACGCAAACAAGCGATTAGTGCGATTTCTAATATGCCTAGCAATACATTCTTAACGCTGAATGTTTCTCCAGAATGGATTGAATCCCAAGATGAGTGTGATTGCATTCCTACTATTGAAATGGTGAAAAGTTTAGGCGTTGATCCTGCTCGTATTGTAATTGAAATAACTGAAGAGCACGGCAATATTTCGGCTATTAAGCGATTTGTAAAACGCTATAGGGAACAAGGTATGCGTGTTGCTATTGATGATTTTGGCGCCGGTCATTCCGAGCTTAATCGGGTAGTAGCCATCGAACCAGATCTACTTAAATTGGATATGCGTTTTTTTAAATCGGCTATCGAAGGAGGTATTGCTAATGAAGCTGTGCGCGCTATCACCTATATGGCAGAACGTACAGGTTGTGAAGTACTTTGCGAAGGCGTTGAAAATGAGCAGGAGTTCCACTTCGCGGTTGATTGTGGTGCTACTTTAATCCAAGGGTATTTGTTTCATCCTGCAAACGAACACTTTATTCCGAAAGAGGATACAGTCACTAAGGTAGAAAAATATCGTCACGATTTCTTAGCAAAAAAAGTACAACAAGAATCTAATCATATTCAGTCATATAGAAAAAACTTATTGTATGTTCACGCTATCCAGCACTTTTTATCAGAGGCTAGTCTGAGCGAGCAAAACAATATTGATGTTAGTCGTCTTCCAAAAGGAACAAGTGATTTTATTCGATTTTATGTCTGTCGTCGCGACGGAGAGCAGTTATCCCCTAATTATAAATACGTCTATAACCAATGGCACGTTGATCATAGTTATGTGGGACTGAATTGGTCTGGAAGGCCTTACCTTTACCAAACGATTGCTGTTAGCTCAACCATGTCTAAATCTGAAATTTGTTCACGCCCTTATCGAGATCATGGAAGTAAGCGTTTGTGCCAAACTATCGGTGTAGATTTAGACGAGCAACGCATTTTATTTGTTGATTATTTTTGTTATTCCTAATTGTCCATATCGTCCATTGTTACAGCAACACCGTTTGATGGTTGTCTAACGAGGCTAATAGTTTTTTAACTGGCGCAGCCATGCCAATATCATTTAACTCTTCGAGGCTGAACCATTGTTGTTTGTTGTCACTACGAATGGTTTTTGCGTTGTGTTCTATTTGAACAAAAGTAGGTTGAATATCTAGGTGGTAATGGCTAAATGTATGGCGGAATAATGTTATTTGGTGATGATCTGTTACACGACCATAATGTGCTTCGCAATGCCCTATACCATCCTCGTCGGTCTCTAGCTCAGGGAAACTCCACAAGCCGCCCCATATACCTTGCTCCGGTCGTTGCTCTAAATAAAACTCTTTTTTGGCATTTTGTATGACTAACCATTGTGTGGTTTTAACGGGAATAGTTTTTTTAGGTTTTTTATTGGGGAACTCTGCTTGTCGATTTTCCTTATAGGCAAAGCAGCTTAATTGCAAAGGACAATCATCACAGCGGGGTTTGCTGCGAGTACAAAGGGTAGCACCTAAATCCATCATCGCTTGATTAAAATTATCGCAGCGGCTTTCTGGTGTGTGAGTTTCAGCATGTTGCCACAATATGTCGGCCACGGCTGTTTTTCCGGGCCAGCCCTCTACGCCGTGGTAGCGAGCTAGTACGCGTTTTACGTTGCCGTCTAAAATAACAGCACGGTTTCCAGTGGATAAGCTAATAATCGCCCCAGCGGTGGAGCGCCCTATACCGGGTAGTTCTACCAACTCTTCAACCGTGTTTGGAAAGATTCCTTGATGCAAATCAACAACCGTTTGTGCGCATTTATGTAAATTGCGTCCCCTTGCGTAATACCCTAGTCCAGCCCAATAGTTAAGTACCTCATCCTGGGTGGCTTTGGCTAGCTCCATAATGCTGGGGAAGCGCTGCATAAAGCGCTCGTAATAGGGGATCACGGTAGAGACCTGAGTTTGTTGCAGCATGATCTCCGATACCCATACTCTATAGGCGGTGCGGTCTTGTTGCCATGGTAGATGTTTACGTCCGTGCTGATCGAACCAAGCGAGTGTGTTATAGGCAAATGTGTTGGTATGAGTGTCTTCTGGCATATTGTGGCTAGGGCTAAGAGTAGGTTGGGCGAAGAGTGTAGCAGCTCTAATTTAAGGATTAAACACAGTGAATATGATATTAGGGTTGCAAATCTTAATGATAATAATTATCATTGCCGAAATGATAGCCCTAAGCCATTTGCTATCTACGTTGCTAATGCCCGTGGTTTTTCCTATTCCCTTTGGTTAATCGCTGGTTTGTGAGTGTTTGCTGATGAGTTTAGGGTTATCTTCTTTTAGGACAAGAGCGGTAAGCCAGCTCTCTACATGTGCAAGCGGAACCCCTTTGAATATCCAATTTCCAGAGTCTGCGTAATTATTCTTACTCAGACTCTTTCATAAAATGAATAAGGTTTATTTATGAATAAGCAAGTATTGTTTTCCGCGATTGTTCTTGCCAGTGCAAGTTCATTCTCTATGGCTGCAGGTCATGGTAATCACGACGTATATGCAGACTTTCCAGTAACGGTTAAAGGTTACAAAGGCGATAAAAAAGTATCGGTCAGTTATACCGGTCAGATGGCTCGTCACGTATTACATAACTCTTTAAAAAAATTAGCTGGTAAAGGTAATGGTGCTGCTAACGAAAAGTTAAAAGCAGAGATGTTAGCTTATTTCGAAGGCCAAAAAGGTCTTGATATTGTTACACCGGTGAGCAAAGACGGTTTTGCCGTTAAGCAAACTAAAGTCGACGACTTATCAAAAGGCAAAAACCTGATTGGTAAAACCTACAAAGGCGAAATCTCTGGTTGGCCAGGTGCTATGACGGGGCCGGAAGTGATCAAATTTATGATCGAAAAGGCATCATCCACAGAAAAAGGTTTTGATCCGTTAACGGGTTATGACTACGGCCAGTTGATTTCTAAGTTTGCAATGGGTGCCGTTTTCTATAACCAAGCCGTTGATAACTATCTTGATGAAAAGTTAGAAGCCGATAACAAACCCAATAACAAACCTTATAGCGATGGCGCTTATTACACAGGTAAAGAGCATGCTTGGGATGAAGGTTTTGGTTACTTTGGTGCGCCTGCTCATGCAATGAAGCTAGGGCCAAACGAAACCTATAACATTGCTAAGCAAAAGCCAGAAGTATTTGCGGCAGCCGATTACAACAAAGACGGTGTTGTTGATCTGGTGACCGAGATGACTTACGCCCATGCTTACTACGCAGCCGATTCGGATAAAAGTGGTAAAACCGAATATCTACACATCATCATGCAAGCATTTATCGATGGTCGTCAGTTAATTGCCGATGCTAAAGGTAAAGCATTATCTGACAAACAGCGTTCAGAGCTTAAAGCTTATGCTAAAGTCATCAGCGAGAACTGGGAAAAAGTATTAGCCGAAGCAGTATTTAAATATGCGGGCTCCGTTTACAAAGATCTTAAAGGATTAAAAGAAATTGTTGAATCTAATGGCGATGCCTCAAAAGCATTTCGCACCTATGCCAAGCACTGGGGTGAGTTAAAAGGCTTCGCTTTAGCATTGCAGGTAGGTAAAGAAAACCTTGGTGAAACTGCGGTTAAGCTAAATCGTATGATTGGCTTTAGTCCGGTGCTTTTAGGCAATACACAAGTTATCGCTATTGATAATGAAGGTAACTATATCCAAGGTCCTTCTGAATCAATGGAAGAATATATGTTGCATATGCTTAAAGTGCAAAAGTTAATGGTTGATCAGTTTGGAATTCAAGCGAGAAAAAATGATGCCTTGGCAAGCTTGGGAGATCTATCTGATAAACTTGGCAGCGGTAATAGTGCAGAGAATGACTAAATGCATCTGATGTTTATATTTTAAACCTAACCTGTGGTACATATGTGCTACGGGTTTTTTCGTATTACAAAGTCAGTTGACAGCTTTCAGTCTACAGCTAACAGGAAAAATATATTTTGTCGGTGCCTTAACTGTAAGCTGTGAACTGTTTTCTGTGAGCTTTTGCAATACATAAAAAGATATTGCTTAAAAAGTATATCGTAACTTTTAATGACAGTACTCATATCTAATGGCTGAATATTGGCAGCAATTAACAGATATATTTATCAATCCTCAAAAGCGTTTGTTTTTGGGTTACTTGTTGTTAGCTTTTATTCTTGCGGTTATTTGGTTAACAGCATTCAAGCGTTATCACTTTGTACCTGCTATTAAAACGGTGTTGGCCAAAAAAGTCTGGTGGTCTGCCTCGGCTCGTTTGGATTATCAACTATTGTTGGTCAACCGTTTTCTGATGTTACTGCTGTCTCCCTTATTGTTGAGCCAGTTGGCATTGGCAACAGTATTATTTTATCAGTTATATGAGTGGATGCCTTCTCGGCCCACGGTATTAAGCCAGTGGAGCGATGGTGCAGTTGGGCTTTTATTTACAACCGTTTATTTTGTAGTGGATGATTTTTCTCGTTTTTATGTGCATCGTTTGTTACATCGGTGGCCGGTATTGTGGGCTTTCCATAAAGTGCATCACTCTGCAGAAACTTTAACGCCAATTACCGTATTACGAACACATCCAGTGGAAGCCATCCTGTTTAGCTTGCGGACAGTATTTGTACAAGCGATAGTTGTGACATTATTTATTTTTTTTGTGGGAGATCGCGTTAGTTTAGTGATGGTGTTAGGAGCGAATATATTTGCTGTTGTGTTTAATAGTATTGGCTCCAACTTACGTCACTCACATATAGCCCTGCGTTATCCTCGCTGGTTAGAAAAAGTTTTATTATCACCAGCTCAGCACCAAATACATCACTCAGTGGATGTATTGCATCATGATAAAAATTTTGGAGTGGTGTTTTCTATTTGGGATCGTGTATGGGGGTGCTTTGCTCACTCAGAAAAAAATAAAGCGTTAGTTTTTGGGCTTGATCATGCGCCTAAACATAATTTAATTTCTACCTATTGTTATCCATTTAAAGAAAGTTTTTTAGTGATTAAAAATCGATTAGTGAATTGAGAAAAAAAGATGAAAAAATCAGTTGTAAGTTTTTTGAACATTGCTTTGATATCAACGCTAGCATCTACATTGCTACCTATAGCTACTGCCTCTGCTGAGGGTAAAGTCTATGTGTATTCTGCTCGTAAAGAAGCATTGATTAAACCTGTGTTAGATGTGTTTTCCGAACAAACGGGCATTAAGGTGAATTTGATTACTGGCAAGGCAGATGCGTTATTAACTCGTTTACGTTTAGAAGGTAGAGCGAGTTTGGCAGATGTATTTATCACCGTAGATGCAGGCCGCTTGCAAAGAGCAAAAGCAGCAGGTGTGTTGCAACCCATAGAGAGTAATTTTTTAAACAGCACGATTCCAAGCCACTTGCGTGATAAAGATGCTATCTGGTTTGGCTTATCACAACGTGCGCGTCCTATTTTTTATGCAAAAGATAAAGTTAAACCAGAAGAGCTATCCACCTATGAGGCCTTAGCTGATAATAAATGGGCAGGCCGTATTTGCTTCCGTTCTTCAAATAGTGTGTACAATCAGTCTCAAGTAGCGTCGATGATGGAAGCCACAGGGGTAGAAAAAACCGAGCAGTGGGTAAAGCAAGTGATTAATCATTTAGCCCGTTCACCAGCAGGCGGTGATACCGACCAGCTGAAAGCGGTAGCCGCAGGTGTTTGTGATATTACCATCGCGAATACGTACTATTATGGCCGTCTTATTAATAGCGACAAAGCCAGTGATCAAGAAGTAGCCTCTAAAGTGGGTTTATTTTGGCCAAACCAGAATGATCGTGGTACTCATGTGAATGTGAGTGGTGCAGGGGTTACTAAGCACGCTAAAAATAAGGATAATGCAATTAAGTTAATAGAATTCCTTGCATCAGACGAAGCTCAGCAGTGGTACGCGGCGGTGAACAACGAATTTCCGGTGGTACCATCGGTGGCTTTATCACCCACACTGGCTGCTTGGGGTGAGTTTAAACAAGACTCTGTTAACTTAAGCAAATTGGGCGAGCTCAATCGTGCAGCAGTGGAGTTGATGGATAGAGGTGGATGGAAATAAAATAGTCTTGGCAATCATCCCTCCACCACTTTTTGGGTGATTGCTTATTTTATCGATTTTTAATAAAGGTATCTTTTCATTGCTACAACCATTGCGACAAGCATTTATTCGTTGCTATCAGTTTATATTGCCCAACAATAGCTTGGGTGTTGTTTCGCTGCTTACCGCTTTAGTGCTGGCAATGCCAGTCATTGTGATATTGCTGCATATCTTTGCGGGTTCTTTTTCCGTTTGGCAACATCTTTGGCAAACGGTGCTAGCCGATTATGTGACGAATTCTTTTTTGTTAGTCCTAGGCGTTGGTCTAGGTGTCTTGTTATTGGGTGTGCCTACCGCGTGGCTAACCAGTATATATACCTTTCCCGGTAGTCGATGGTTAAGTTGGGCTTTGTTATTACCATTGGCATTTCCTGCCTACATTATCGCCTACACCTATACGGGTCTGCTCGATCCAGCGGGCCCCGTGCAATCAAGCATTCGCCATATAACCGGTGCGGAATATGGTGATTACTGGTTTTTTAATATCCGTTCTTTGCCTGGTGCAATTGTCATGCTAGCGCTGGTGTTATACCCCTATGTGTATTTATTAGCGCGTACCGCTTTTTTAGATCAGTCCGCGAGTATTGTTGAGGCAGGTCGTATTTTGGGCCATGGTAAGCGCCATATTATGCTACGTTTGGTATTGCCTATGGCGCGCCCTGCCATTATTGCGGGACTAACATTAGCATTAATGGAGACGCTTGCAGACTTTGGTACCGTACAATATTTTGGCGTAAGTGCATTTACCACCGGTATTTATCGGACTTTTTATGGTTTTGGTGATACTGCGGCAGCGGCACAGTTAGCCTCGGTCTTATTGATGTTTGTCATCTGCCTTATTGTTATGGAGCGATATTCTCGCCGTAAAATCAACTACCATACTAATAGAGGGCGTCCGTCGGTTAAGCAGGCTTTAGTTGGCAAACAAGCTGCTATAGCCACAGTGATATGTAGCTTGCCTTTTTTATTAGGCTTTTTAATTCCTGCGTTGGTGCTATTGTATTGGACATTATCAGAGGCAGTGATTGATGATCATTTTATGCAATTAGCATGGAATTCCTTTTATCTGGCGTTTTTAGCGGCGTTGATTGCACTCTCCTTCTCATTAATACTGGCTTACGCTAAACGCTATAGTATGAAGCCGGTTGTCAGTGCATCCGTTAATCTTGCGAGTATGGGCTATGCCTTACCCGGTACCATCATTGCCATTGGTGTTATTATTCCTTTTAGCTGGTTAGACCATCAATTGATCGATCTCGCTTATCAGTGGTTGGATATGGATATTGGTTTATTATTTTCAGGCACCTTAGTGGCTTTATTATTTGCCTATACAGTACGTTTTTTAGCGGTGTCTCTTGGTTCGGTAGATAGTGGTTTAGCAAAGATTAAACTCAACCTAGATCACGCTGCGCGCCTGGCTGGACGTAGACCATTGCAAGTATTAAAAGACGTTCATGTGCCTATGATGCGTCGTTCGGCCCTTACGGCTTTATTAATTGTGTTTGTCGATGTGCTTAAAGAATTGCCTGCGACTTTAATTTTACGTCCCTTTGATTTTAATACCTTAGCGATTCGTGCATATGAGTTAGCATCAGATGAGCGTTTAATTGATGCTGCGCCAGCATCGTTGTTGATCGTATTAGTTGGATTAATTCCGGTAATTATTCTGCATCGATCAATTTCTCATTCTGCCTATGAATCTGCAGCAGTAAAAAGTCATTAACGATTGGGTAATCCATGGATAGCTTTGTTGAATTAGTTCATTTGTCATTAAACGATGTAGCCGTTGGTTATGACGGCATGCCAGTACTGTCAGACGTATCACTGTCGTTAGGTAAGGGACAGATAGGTTGTTTATTAGGTCCCAGTGGTTGTGGTAAGTCCACACTGCTTCGCGCTATTGCGGGTTTCGAGCCACTGATGGCGGGTAGCATTACATTAAACGAGCATACACTTTCCTCAACTACGCATAGGGTTGTGCCTGAACGCCGAGGTATTGGTATGGTGTTTCAGGATATGGCGTTGTTTCCTCACTTAACCATTGCAGAGAATATTGCGTTTGGTATTACTCACTGGCCAAAGGCAGAACAAAAACAGCGAATAGTAGAACTATTATCCCTTGTTAACTTAACCGGTATGGAATCTCGTTATCCCCATTCCTTATCCGGTGGGCAACAACAGCGTATTGCCCTTGCGCGAGCGATGGCGCCAAGACCTGAGCTATTACTAATGGATGAGCCATTCTCCGGCTTAGATGCCTCTATGCGTGAGCAATTAGTGCCAGAGGTGCGAGATATTTTACTCAAGGAAGAAATGAGCGCATTGTTAGTCACTCATGATCAAATGGAAGCATTCGCGATGGCGGATAAAATTGCGGTACTTAATGATGGGCTTGTTCATCAGTGTGATACGGCTTACACCATTTATCACGAGCCTAAAACCCGCTTTATCGCCGATTTTGTCGGTGAGGGTGAATTCTTGCAGGCCATTGTTGTAGATGAACATTCGGTCGATTCTCCATTGGGGCGACTTAAGGTTAACAAGCCCCATGGCTTTGTAGAAAACCAACCCGTGGATATTTTGGTAAGACCCGATGATGTACTGCATGATGATGATAGTGAAGTTACGGCGCAGATTGTTACCAAGCAATTCCGCGGTTCACATTTTCTCTATCAAGTGGTGCTGCCATCTAAGCAAAAATTATATTGCTTTGCCTCCTCTCATCATAACCATTCTTTGGGTGAGTCTATTGGTATTAAATTAGATATTGACCATTTGGTGATGTTTTCTAATGAGTCTTAAATGTAGACGTCTTTTTCTAAAAATAACCAATATAAAATAAAGAGATATTTATGCGTGGATTAATTCAACGGGTTTCTAGTGCATCAGTCAGTGTTGATGACGAAGTAGTGGGTCGTATTGAGCAGGGGCTATTGCTCCTATTAGGAATAGAAAAAAACGATACCACTGAACATGCCGATAAATTGTTGCAGAAAATTATCAACTATCGTGTATTTGCTGATGATGGGCAAAAAATGAATTTAAGCTTGCAAGATATCGAAGGCGGCTTGCTGGTTGTATCACAATTTACTTTAGCAGCAGATACGAAAAAAGGCCTGCGTCCTGGATTTTCATCGGCAGCCGAACCGTCGCAAGCAAAAGCATTATATGAATACTTTGTTGAACAATCTCGAACAGCGAATTCAGCCATTCAGGTACAAACCGGTATTTTCGCTGCCGATATGCAAGTGTCACTAACCAACGATGGTCCAGTAACATTTTTATTAGAAGTATAAGTTGCTTTAACCTACTAAATATTACAAGCTTATCGTTAATAGCCAAAATACTCAAAAACAGTCTTTTACTATTAGCTATCGACTAAAAGCTACCAGCTAATTTTTAAGGCATATACCGTAGGCGCTTTTTTTCTTTAAGCTTATTTAAATCAGCTAATATCAAGCCATCAATACAATCATTAAATTCAGGGTCGATGCTAAAGTCTAAAAAGTGAATGCCACCTTCTTTAAATGTTTCGGTATATTGCTTATAGAGTGTTGGTATATTGGCATCTTGTTCGCTGAGTAAGTGTTTAAGTAACTTAAAATCGTCTTTATAGTTTTTTCCAGAAAAAGTATTCGAAGATGTTGTCGGCAATGAATAAGGCATCATTGCGCTGGCTAATTTTTTGGGGTGTGAGAAGTAACAACGATAAAATTCAACAATTAAATCTTTGGCTGCTTCAGGTAAGTCATTGCTCAGCGATACTGGTCCGAATAGGTAACGGTATCGGGGGTGTTTTTTCAGAAATGCGCCAATGCCATACCATAGATAATCAAGGCTACGTTTCCCCCAATATTTAGGTTGCACAAAACTTCTACCTAATTCTAGGCCATGTTCAAGGTAATGATCCATGTTCTTATGGTATCGGAACAATGTGGCGCTGTATAAACGGTTCTTACGTACGCTGAGTAATTTTTTGGCATCACCAAAGCGGTATGCGCCAACTATTTCACGATCCTCGTCATCCCATAAAATCAGATGAAAATAAAACTTGTCATGTTGGTCAATATCTCTACGTTTGTTGGTTCCTTCGCCAACGGCACGAAATGATATTTCTCGCAAGCGTCCTATCTCTCGTAAAATAGGGGAGCGTCCGGTGTATTGATACAAATACATGGTTTTGCCGTCGGTCGTTTCTCCAAGCTTTTCACATTGTTTAATCGCTTGTTCTAAACGATGTTTTTTTTCGGCTTTTGCAATAGGTTTTATTCTTCGTGCAAAAGGTGAGGATTTAAACCATAATTTTTGGTGCTCAGTGATGGCGGATGTCTTTCTTGCTAAATTGCCAACGCGAAACATAATATTAACCTATTTAAATAATGGACTATCAACAGATTTCTATGCGGCTTTTTTAGTACTTTCCTTCCTTGGAAAAATACTAATTCGGTTTTTAATCAGTTTGGGTGTGCTGGCAGTTTGAGTCCATGTTGTTAGACTGATATTGCCATGAATATCTTCGGTTAAGGCCGAACAATTTTCTATCCAATCACCGTCGTTGTAATAAGTAATTCCGTCTTCTTCTACAATTTCTGGGTGGTGAATATGTCCACAGACAATACCGTCAACGTCCATTTTTTTAGCATGAGAGATAGCGGCATTTCTAAAACGATCAATTGCCTGATTTGCACCACGAATACGGGTTTTAATATAGCCGGCAACCGAACGATAAGGATAGCCTTGCTTAGAACGGATGATGTTATACCAACGGTTAATAAATAATAAAAGCTCGTACCCTTTATCACCTGCCCATGCTTGTGTTTTACCAAAACAGACCTCTTGGTCGAATTGGTCTCCATGCAGCATTAATAGTTTTTTGCCTTTAATGGTAGTATGAATATATTCACGATAAATTTTAATATCCCCAAATTGCATTTGGTCATATTGTTGTGCTGGTTCATCATGATTGCCAGGCAGGTAAATAACATTGGTGCCTTCTTTAGATAGCGACACTAATTTATGAAATAACTTATTGTGTGATGGTGGCCAATGGAACTGTCGGCTTAACGCCCACATATCAACAATGTCACCCACAAGAAACAAAGTGTCGATCTGGTGATTGTCTAGAAAATGAAGTAAATAATCGGCTTTGCAATCCTTGCAGCCAAGGTGAATGTCAGAAAGCCAAACTGTTGGGAAATGATGTTTTGTCACAGTCGTTACCAAATGCTGTCGTCTTAGGTAACATGCTAGTATCAATCTGTGACAATTGTGTTAATAATTTTTGACCATTTTGTAACAACTTATGTTGCGGATATGGACTATTTTTGAGGCTGATCAATAAAACAGGATAGTGCCGTTGCTATAAGTATCATGATGCCTGAAGCGATTAAACAAACGATAAGCCCCTGCCATTGAAATAATAGACCAGACAATACGGTGCCCATCAAACGGCCCATGGCATTGGCCATATAATAAAAGCCTACATCAAGTGATACTTGTTTTTTTTCGGACAAGTTGACAATTAAAAAGCTATGTAAGGATGAGTTGATGGCAAAAATAATTCCAAAGATAGCGAGACCTATAATAAGCATTAAGCTGTTTGTTATGGTGCTTTGACCAGAAATCTCGTTAACATATAATCCTCCTGCAATCATAAAGGGTATGAGTGATAAGATGCTCGCCCAAATTAAAGCACTGTTGCCATTAGGCACTTTATTCCTCTGTGTTTTTTCTTTAGCAATACTGCCTGTAATATTTGGCGCAACAATCTGAACCAAGCCATAAGCAATAATCCATAAAGCAAAAAAGGTCCCTGTTTGCCAGTGCTCCCAATGTAGTTGAGTCGAAAAATAAACCGGCAGCGCAACCACAAACCAGACGTCACGAGAACCAAACAAAAAACACCGCGCTGCAGATAATGCATTGATTGACGGGTTTTTAGAAAAAATTTGAGAGAATTTAGGTTTGAAGCGTGTTTTACCTAAATCATTTTTTAAAAAAACGATGCTTAGTAACCACATAACAACTAATGCAATTATCATCACCGTCAGTGCGCCAGAAAAACCAATACTCATCAGTAAGGCGCCACCCATAAAAAAGCCAATACCTTTAAGGGTGTTTTTCGAACCGGTCAATAAAGCGACCCAGCGGAATAATGTTTGTTGCGCATTGTTAGGCACCAACAATTTAATGGAGCTCTTGGCACTCATCTTATTCAAGTCCTTGGCAATACCCGATATGGCTTGAGCACACATTACCCATGCGACAGGAAGAGACGGGGAAAGTAACATGGCTAAGGCAATGATTTGTAAGCCCAAGCCAATATTCATGGTTTTATTTAAACCAATACGTGCCCCTAGCCAACCGCCAACCAAATTCGTGACAACACCAAAAAATTCGTAAAACAAAAATAGTAATGCAATCTCTAAGGGGCTATAACCTAATTGGTGAAAGTGCAAAACCACGAGCATACGTAATGCCCCATCGGTTAGAGTAAATACCCAATAGTTGCAAGTGATCAATAAATATTGGCGGACATCGGCAGATAAGCCAGACCAAAAGGATCTGTTGAATAATCGATCAAGCATATTTATTCATTTATTGTTTATCGATGGTTCCTACTTTATAAGCAAGCTCGGCGGTTCTATTGGCATAACCCCATTCGTTATCATACCAGGCATACAGCTTGAGCTGGGTATTGTTAATCACCATCGTCGATAGTGCATCAATAATACTGGATCTGGGATCGGTTTTATAATCCACAGACACCAGAGGTCGTTCTTCGTAACCCAAAATATTTTTTAAAGGACCCTCTGCTACGTTTTTAAACAATTGATTAATCTCTTCTTCTGAGATAGCTCGCTTCATTTCAAATACACAATCGGTTAATGATGCATTAGCTAGGGGAACACGTACCGCATGACCATTTAATTTACCCTTAAGTTCGGGGAAAATATGAGTAATTGCTGTGGCCGATCCAGTGGTCGTGGGAATCAAGCTCATGCCGCATGCACGTGCTCTGCGCAGGTCTTTATGAGGTGCATCTAAAATAGTCTGAGTATTGGTAATGTCATGAATAGTCGTCATCGAACCGTGTTCGATGCCAATGCTCTCATGCAGCGTTTTAACAATAGGCGCTAAACAATTGGTGGTACAAGAAGCAGCGGTGACAATAGGGTATTTTTCGGGATCATACTCATGGTCGTTAACCCCCATAACAACATTTAATACGCCGTCTTCTTTTACTGGTGCTGTTACCACTACACGTTTTACACCCTGATCGATATACGCTTGCAAAAGTGCTTTTGTTTTCATCACGCCAGAGGCTTCGATCACTACATCGCAATCAGACCAATCGGTTTCGCCGATAGATGTATTTTGTGTGCAGGGTATAGCGTGATCTCCCACGATAATCTGAGAGTCTTCGCCAGTGGCATCATATTGCCAGCGACCATGAACAGAATCGAAGGTGAGTAAATGAGCCAGTGTCGCTGCGTCGCCGGCAGGATCGTTGATATGCACACAGGTGACATCTTGCCTGTCCCAAATGGCTCGTAATGCTAAACGTCCCATGCGGCCAAAGCCATTAATGCCCAATTTAATCGTCATTTTTTATCTCTTCTTTAATGATGTTGAGTATTGTTTACCCGTGTGAGTATTTGTCTGTTTTTGCTGCGCCATTGTTTTACTACAGAATTATGACAAAAAGATGAATTTTAAGATTTACCGCCACAAAATCAAATTAATCCAATTTGGTCATAAAAGTGACATATAGCCGTTTTATTGTACGAAAAACTCAACGGGTCATTGCCTTATGAAGCTATTAAGTCTGATCAACGGTTACGATCACACATTGTTTTATTGGTGCCTTCAGCGTAAACACCGAGAACTTATGGTCTTATTAAGTCGTTGGTTCTCACGAAGTGCGGATGGGCATCTTTATATCCTCGCTATGCTAATGGCAGCGACTCTTGAATATTGGGATTTGTTAACCGTTTTATTAGTGGGATTTGCAGCAGAGAGGATTATATATTTCGTTTTAAAAAATTGCTTAAAACGTCGTCGCCCGCAACAAGCAATTCCCAGTTTTATCAGCGTTATTCAACCGTCTGATCAGTTCAGTTTCCCCTCTGGTCATACCTCCGCAGCTTTCTTTATGTGTGGTGTAGCGACTGCGTTCTTTCCTATTATTGCTCCTTTATTATTGTTTTGGGCAGTCTGTGTGGGTGCTTCAAGAGTCATTATTGGTGTTCACTTTCCTAGTGATATTTTTGCTGGTGCTGTCTTAGGCTACAGTGTCGCATTAATAACACTGGTCTATAGATAAGACAAATTTATGAAAATTTTAATGGGTGTACAGGCAACGGGTAATGGGCATATTACCCGTGCGCGTGCGATGAGTGCTGCCTTTAAAAAACGCGGTGTTGATGTAGATTACGTATTTAGCGGTCGCGATCCTAGTGAGTTATTCGACATGGACACCTTTGGTAATTTTCGTAGTTTTGGTGGGTTAACCTTTGTGACACAGGCAGGCTCTGTTAAACCCATTGCGACGTTTAGAAAAAATAGCTTTCGGCAGTTGTATCGCGATATTTGTTCACTGGATGTATCGCAATATGATCTTGTTATCACCGATTTTGAACCGATTACTGCATGGGCAGCCAAACGTCAGGGCAAAACCTGTGTGGCAGTCGGGCACCAAAATGCCTTTGATTATGCGATTCCCAAAAAGGGCAGCAATCCTATTGTGAGCTTGTTTATGCAAAACTTCTCCCCTGCCCAAGTGAGATTAGGCTTGCATTGGCACCATTTCGGTCAGCCTATATTGCCTCCCATTGCTGATGTACATGCCGCTTCGCCTCAGGTACAGGAGGATAAAATTCTAGTCTATTTAGGGTTTGAACAGCCAGATAAAGTCATTGAATGGCTAACGCCTTTTGATGACTACCAATTTTACTTCTATGCGCCCTTTGCGCAGCCAGAGGATAGAGGGCATATCCATTTGCGGCCATTAAGTAGAGAGGGTTTTCAAAAAGACCTATCAGATTGTAATGGTGTAATCAGTAATGCGGGTTTTGAACTAGCCAGTGAAGCCATTCAATTAGGGAAAAAAGTACTGGTTAAGCCCCTTAAAGGCCAGATGGAGCAAGCATCTAATGCACTTGCCTTAGAGCAACTTAACTTGGGCATGCAAATGAATCGTCTCGATAATCAAGTATTGCGTGATTGGCTAAATTATTTTGAGGGTAAGCAGGTGATCTACCCCAATGTGGCTGATGCCATTGTTGATTGGCTGTTAGCGGGTGATTTGGCCGATGTTGAAGGTCTATCAAACTCACTATGGGAGCAGGTCGAATCTCCTGATATCCATCACTTCAGGGTTTAGGCTGTATATAAGTGGTCGTACCTCCTGTCTGTTGTACTGTTTTCGCCGTATAAAGAAATAATGAATAATTGGTGCCTAAGTGGTTACTATCATGTACACTATTGTTGTATAAGGTGACTTATTGATAGCAACCTAAGAACAGGGGCTAACGAGTTCTCATCATTTATTAGCGAATAGTGTTACCATTGTCACCTTATATAAGGCAGAGATCTGGATAGTAATATGAGTAATATATTGGCTGAATTAAGCCAAATTTTGGCTGAGCGCAAGTCGTCTGCAAATGCAGATACTTCTTACGTGGCACAATTACACGCTAAAGGCTTAAACAAAATCCTGGAAAAGGTCGGCGAGGAAGCAACAGAAACGATCATTGCCGCCAAAAATGTTGAATCTGGCGCAAATAAAAGCGAATTAGTAGGCGAGACAGCTGATTTGTGGTTTCATTCCATGGTGATGTTGTCGCATCTGGATTTAGATGCGCAAGATGTTTTAGATGAACTGGGCCGCCGTTTTGGTTTGTCTGGTATCGACGAGAAGGCATCTCGCGGCAAATAATAAAAGTAATCAATAAGCAGTATTGGAGAGAAATATGGGTATTGGTGGTATTAGTATTTGGCAGTTATTAATTATTCTAGCGATTGTTGTTCTATTATTCGGTACTAAAAAACTCAAAGGCATGGGTTCTGATTTAGGCGGAGCCGTTAAAGGCTTTAAGGATGCGTTTAACAAAGACGATGGCGAAAAAGACAATGCAGCCCTAGAAAAAGACGCATCACTTGACATGCAAAAAGAAGAAGCCAGTTCCACAAGCGAAAAGAAATAAGGCATTATGGGGCTTTTTGAAATACTGCTGATTGCGGTGGTAACACTACTGGTGGTTGGGCCTGAACGCATGCCACAGGCAGTGCGTTCAACAGTGCTCAATATTGGCCGCGTAAAACGTATGCTCAATAATGCAAGGCAAGAAATCGAGAAGCAAGTGGGCGCCGATGAAATACGTCAGCAATTGCATAACGAAAACGTTATGGAAAATCTGGCTCGGGTAGAAAAAAATATTGAGCACAGCATCGGCAATGTGAACAATTCTTTAGATAACTTTGCCGAAAATGTTATTTCGCAAGATAGTACTTCAAAGGATAGAGCTTCACAGGATAATGCTTCCCAAGACAGTGCTTCGCAAAATAGCTCCCATGAAAAGAAAAGTGCATCTACTGGTGCAGTAGAAGTCAAAGAAGACGAAAATAATATCCTGGGTGAACGCCCATCGTCCTCTTAAGTGTGCAGTAAAATAAATAGGTCCAGTAAGTAAACTGTTTATGAACGATTCACAATCTACCTCTGCCGATGAAGAGGCTTTACATACCACCCCACTGGTGGCTCACCTTATCGAATTACGTAATCGCTTATTATATTGCTTGGCCTCGGTAGCGATTGTTTTTTTAGCATTATTTGCTTTTGCTAACGAGATTTACACCTTTGTGGCGACACCGCTGCAAGTCTTTTTACCCGAAAGCAGTTCCATGATTGCCACAGAAGTGGCTGCACCTTTTTTAACACCGTTTAAACTCACTTTTTTTGTTGCCTTTGTGGTGGCTGTGCCCTTTATTTTGTATCAGATATGGGCGTTTCTAGCGCCGGGTTTGTACGATAACGAAAAACGTTTAATTGCACCGCTTATTGCCACCAGTGTGCTGTTGTTTTATGCCGGCATCGCCTTTGCTTATTATGTGGTGTTTCCATTAGTGTTTGGTTTTTTTACCTCCACAGCACCAGAAGGTGTAACGGTAATGACCGATATTGGCAGTTACCTAGATTTTGTACTTAAACTTTTTTTAGCTTTTGGTATTGTGTTTGAAATCCCTATCGCCACCTTACTACTTATCCGTTCCGGCGCAGTCACTGCAGATAGTTTGGCCAGTAAACGGCCTTATATTATTGTTGGGTGTTTTATTATTGGTATGTTATTAACACCACCGGATGTTATCTCCCAAGTGTTATTGGCTTTACCCATGTGGATGTTATTTGAGTGCGGTGTGTATTTTGGTCGTCGACTGCAAAAGCCAGAAGAGGATGAGGCTAATGCCTAAGTAGAAAGGTTTTGTATTACTACATAAAACCATCATGCCCGAATAAAATCGGGCATGATGTGTAAAAAGTTAATAAGAATCCGATAAGAAATTAATAAAGCGCTAAGCTGATTTTTCGTCAGGCTCTTGTTCTTGGTTTAATTGCCCCTGCGATTCTTCTAAGGAACATTCAGTTTGGAACTGGTTCAGGTAAGTGTGTAGTTGCACAAGATTTTTCGCAACCGCCTGATTAGCCTCGGCAGTAGCAACAGTATCTGCTGAGGTTTGCTCTGCAATGCGTGTAATGTTATCGACATTATCTTTAATTTGTTCCGATGCCGCCGATTGCTCTTCTGCTGTCGAAGCGATTTGCACATTTAAATCAGAAATAGAATTCACGGCTTGGCTAGCGTCTTCCAGTGCGGCTGCCGTTTCATCACTTTTTTCTAAACATTTTTCCGTGCTGCTCGCGCCTTTTTGCATACTGTTAACGGCGTTTTGGGCCTCGTTTTGTAGACTTTCCACGAGTTTTTGAATATCGCCAGTAGAGCTTTGTGTGCGTTGTGCCAAAGATCTAACCTCGTCTGCCACTACTGCAAACCCTCTACCCGTATCACCGGCGCGGGCAGCCTCGATAGCCGCGTTAAGGGCTAATAAATTTGTTTGCTCGGCAATACCGCGAATCGCTTCTAATACATTGCCAATATTATCGGTTTCGGCCGCAAGAGATTCGATAACCGAAGACGCAGTGCTCACTTCGCTAGCTAACTGTTTGATAATGCTTTGTGTTTCGATAGCAGATTGCTTGCCATCGCTAACGCGTGTTTTTGCATTCTCTGCCACTTTAGCCGCTTCTGCAGTATTTTTGGCAACATGTTGTGTGGCCGTGCTCATTTCTTCAATGGCACTAGAGACCATGGCCGTTTGGCCTCGTTGATCTTCCACATTACTAGACGTTTTTTCCATAACTGCGATAGCAGTTTCTGAAGATTCTCCGAGTCTATTAGCCGATTGGTGTACTTTACGAATGGTTCGGCTTAACTTATCCATAAACTCGTTAAACGATTTAGCCGCTTGTCCGGTTTCATCATTAGAAGTATCGTCAAGTCGTAAACATAGATTGCCATCGCCGTGAGCAATATTATATAAACGATCTCTAAGTAGATTAATCGGTTTTGTAATCGTGCGTGAAATAACTAGAGGAATAACGATACCTAAAATCACTGATACTACGAGCACCGCAGCGATTTTTTTAATACCTTGTTTCTCATCATGCTCAGCCTGTCGCGCAGCATTTAATGTAAAGGCTTGCACCTCGTTAAGCATATCGGTAAGTTTTTTATCTAACTCGTCTTCTAACTCTTCCACGCTGTGAGCTAGCTTAATGCCTTTATCAAATTCTCCTGAGCCAATCAGTGTGAATACTTCGACGATTTGTTCTTCTAATGCGACATACTGCACTTCAACTTTCTTAAGTTGCTCTAATAGTTTTTTAAATTCATCAACAGCCACTTGTGAATGTAAAAAAGGAATACCTTTTTCGATAAAATGTTCTACTTCAATAATTTCTTTTTCCACTAAATGGTTAAGTTCGATCACTTGTGCAGAAATTTCTTCAAAATGTTGCTTAGCATCGGGGTAATCTTGTTGCATCAGGGCGCCATTTAACAAGGCACGTTCAAATAATATAGCCTGCTTGAGCTGATGTTCGGTTAATAGCGTTAATGCATTGGTTAGTGGAATATCCTCTTCGGTAATATCCACAATTTCGACACCGATTTTTTGCATTTGTGATAAGCCTATCCATCCTACAAGCAATATCAGTAATAGTTGAGTGGTGCCCATGGCATATATTTTTTGTGCGATGCTAAGCTTTGATAACATGATTTTTTTCCTCGGTACTTCTTATATATCTTATGTTGCACGTTTTATCGTGTACGGTATCTACTATGTGTTTGTTGTTAATCCGGTTTACATCAAAACTTCGTTAGATGTATTTTTAAAATAAGAGAGTATTTCGCTAGCGAAACTGGCTTTTTTTAGTAAATATTCATCTGGGTTTTCTGAATTCATAAAATCTGAATACCCTTCGATATGATCTAGCGAGGTATCGGATAAATTGCGAAACCCCATTTTCCAATTAGGGAAGTCCCTCTCGCTAATGGTTTTGCGCGATATACAGTGCACTCGAGTATGTAAAGGATCGGCCTTGATCTTTGCGTAAGTACTTTCCACATCCTCGGCTTCGCCTTCTAGGATTTGAATAAACGTGCCTGAATTGTTGTATAGCAACAGACCGCTAATGTCAGAAATTTTGTTGTTACGATGGCAAACCTTTAATAGTTGGGTCAACTCATCGTCGGTAAAGCGTTTAGTAGAACTACTAACATACGACAGAGCAATCATAGAGCAACGCCTAAATCAGTGAATATGGATAAAATGTCAGCTTGTGGCCGTTTAGTTAATTAATAAGCAACAAGAACTAATAAAAAGTATAGGAAAGATAAAGGAGCTTGCTTGGGGTTTTACAGAGCGTTAAGAAATAAAAGCCAAAGATAAGTGGATAAATAGCTATTAAAAACCCAGGACGTCAGACGCTGGCACGAAAATAGTTCCAGACATTTTCTATGTGTACCCCTCCTCCCTGAGGGGCAACGCAAGATGCTTTTATCCAGCGCCTAGCGCCATAAATATAAACCGAGGCCAGCAATGGCTAAACCTATAGACAGCGGAGCTAATGCCGTTAGTGTATCGCTAACACTAGGCAGGCTGGTGATGACTGCAGCAATACCAAGGCCTAGGGCCAGTAAAACACGTTTATGGCGTCGTCGATGGGACTGTTTGGCTTGTTGGTAATCCTGCGCAGCTTGTTCGATTTGTGGCGCTAATTCGCCCATTTTTTCTATGGTTTCCAGATTATGTAGCAGTGTTGCAGGTATTTCTGGTAGTTTTTCCAACCATTCGGGAGCAGAGCGTTTAAAGGCTTTGTATAACGTTTTGGGGTGATAGCGGTTCTTTAACCAGCGCTCTAAAAAGGGGTGCGCGGTTTCCCATAGGTCTAAATCCGGATACAACTGCCGCCCTAATCCTTCGATATTGAGTAGTGTTTTTTGTAGCAGCACTAATTGTGGCTGCACTTCCATATTAAATCGTTGGGCAGTTTGGAATAGTGTAATCAGCACCTTACCAAAGGAAATCTC
>JAHDEM010000040.1:2073-3136 GCA_020628895.1 Candidatus Endobugula sp. | reverse complement strand
TTTTGTGCCTTCAGATCATCAATATTCGTTACGGGAATGCCATAGATGCGTTCCATCACCAACATATCTTTACTGCTGTGTTCCCAGATGATTTCCGGTACATACAACAAAGCCGAGTGCAAAAAGTGCCTACGCAATTGCGATGCATTGGCCGCTTCTCTTTGTAGATCTAACTCATCAAAAATCGTATTGCGATAGTCCTCTACAATTTCTACAGGACGCAGGCGCTTGCCCATGGTTAGCCAACTTTCTAAGCATTTAGCGATCCATAGTAGTAACTCAATATCTTTGGCGATAATTTTGTCGATACCGGGGCGGATCACCTTAATCACCACATCTTTACCGCTGGCAGAGCCATCATTAATGACCGCAGTATGCACTTGGGCAACCGAAGCCGATGCCAGCGGATCTTCGCTAAACGTGCTAAATACATCGTCCACCGATTGTTCTAGTGATGATTCAACAATCGCTTTAAACGTGCTCGAAGAAAACGGAGTAACATTATCCTGTAGCTGATTCAGCTCCGTCACTATATCCTGTGGTACCAGATCGGGACGTGTCGACAATAGCTGGCCAAATTTAACAAAAATGGGACCTAGCTCTTCACAGGCGGCTCGTAAGCGCTCACCTCGGTTCATCGCTTTAGTGGGAAACAAAGCAAATAGCATGCGAAGCGGTAAAGGTAACGGCTGGTCTAATAGGTGATCTAAGCGATAACGGCAACAGACGAGCAATATGCGGAACGAGTGTAAAAAGGTTCTCATTGAGTATTCTCGCGTTGCTTGTTAATTGTACTGCCCAGTGCTTGGATGCGAGCACCTAGCCGATCTACTTTCAGTTTGATGGTATCAATCTCATCATAGAAAGCATTGGCTTCTACTTGGCTTGGGGCAACGTGTAATTCTTCGGATAGGTATTCACCTACCAAACGCTTTTGCTCTTCAACTTGTGCTTTTGCCCACTGTGTAGAGGTGCGGATATGGTTGGTCGCCAATGGCCCAACAATATCGCCTATATCGGTACCCATAACACCGCTAATGGCTTCTTCCCAATCAATATCTAA
>JAHDEM010000040.1:0-1973 GCA_020628895.1 Candidatus Endobugula sp. | reverse complement strand
TAAGTTCAGCAATGCTTTTTTTAGTCGCTGGATCATAACGTAATGCCGTATTTACACTCAGCTCCACTGCGCTAGCAATGGCCTGTATAACGGTGGTATCTAATGTATGCGTTGATGCAGTGCTCGACATTTAGGGTTTAATCCCTTTGTGGAGAGCCACAATGCCACCGGTCATATTATGGTATTGGGTATTGGCAAAACCGGCATCATCCATCATGGTTTTTAAGGTTTCTTGGTCGGGGTGCATACGAATGGATTCAGCGAGATAACGGTAACTATCGGCATCGTTAGTAATCACCTTACCCATGAATGGTAATAGGCGGAATGAATACTCATCGTACACTTTTTCCAGTAGTGGATTACCGGGCTTAGAAAATTCCAAGACCAGTAAACGACCACCGGGCTTGAGTACCCGTAAGATCGACCGAAGGGCAAGATCTTTATCCGTCACGTTACGCAAGCCAAAGGCAATGGTAACGCAATCAAAGCTATTGTCTTCAAACGGGATATGCTGGGCATCTAGCTGCACATACTGCACATTCTGATTAACGCCACGGTCAATTAATCGGTCGCGCCCTACATTTAACATGGATGAATTAATATCCGATAAAATCACCTGCCCACTATCGCCAACCAGCTTAGAAAACTGATAGGCCAGATCTCCCGTACCACCGGCAATATCTAATACCTTATGGCCGGGGCGCACAGCCGACAGCTCAATAGTAAAACGCTTCCACAGTCGGTGGATACCACCGGACATCAAGTCGTTCATTAAGTCGTACTTCGCAGCTACAGAATGAAAGACCCCAGCAACGCGATGGGCCTTATCTTCTACAGCGACTTCTTCAAAGCCGAAATGTGTGGTGTTTTTTTCAGTTGTCATTGATGTATACCATAGTTAGCGTAATGATCAGGGTGCCTGTCCCGATTAAGATAGTCCTGACTAAAATAGAAGAATGGTCAGCCAGATAAATAGCGATAAAAACACGCTAATCATCACCGCTGCAGAGCCAATATCTTTAGCGCGACCAGAGAGCTCATGCATTTCGGCGCCAATACGGTCAACCGTTGCTTCTATTGCACTGTTAAGTAACTCTACAATCATGACTAATACCCAACTACCCACTAATAACACGAGTTCTATAGGCGTATTAGCCAACCATATAGCCAGAGGGATTAGTATAAAGGATAAGTAGATTTCTAGCCGAAATGCTTGTTCGTACTTAAATGTCGATTTGAGTCCCGCAATAGAATAACCGGAGGCTTTATACAGCCTAACAAAGTGGTTTGGCGTTTGATTATAAGCAGACATAATAAGGGAAAATACCTTAATCGCATTTGGGGCAACAATGATAACCTGAAATGCTTAACAGGCCCATAGAAATCAACAGAGCTGTAGCAAACAGCTGCTAAGCACCGTCTTTTATATAGGACGTGTCCTTTAATTGCCGCTGGTAAGCTTGTTGTTTACGCTCATCATCAGTCATAAACAAATCGGTATTTAAACCGTGGTGTTCACATAAGCGCTCCTCGAGATGGCTTTGTTTTTCTACACTGCCATCGTGGTTAATATGCAGTACATCCATTGACATCTCTGGGTATTGCTCAGCATGGTGTTTAAGAAAATAGCCAATCAGTAAGCTGCGATGGCATGTGGCAGGGTCTTTTTCGGCGCACATTAAGGCAATTGAAAAGCCTTTTTGCATACCGTTTTCTAAGCGCTCAATGCCTTGCTCAAATAAAGTCGATTGCATCAAACGATCAAACTGTACCTGCCCAATATCATCATAGTGGTCCGGGTCTTTAGAGCGAGGGCCTAATTCATCACCCAGGTAGACATAGCGAATATGATGCTGGGCCAAATAACTCTTAATACTCTCCCGATGATAGTCATGAAATATCTTGCTATAAGGCACCGAACGTACATCTGCTACTACATTAATCTGGTACTGCTTAAGCTGAGCAATAAAATC
>JAHDEM010000095.1 GCA_020628895.1 Candidatus Endobugula sp. | reverse complement strand
CGGACTTTAGTGGTGCATCGGTGCAACGACAAAAGTTAGAAGCCGAGGGCATTGTATTTACCGCATCCGGTCGTATTCCTAAACAGTATTTTTTATGAGTTCTGCTCCTGTTACTTCCGTTACCCCCATTGATGAGATAATGCAGTATAAAGTCGCCGCTGAGGTAAAGCGTTATTTACAATTGGCCCAATCCTTATACGACCAAACCTTTGATCCTATCGAAGTGTTATTCGATATAAAAGGCAAAGCGGCAGGGATGTATCGGGTAAAACGCCAGCTACCAGCTAAGCGTGCCAGCAAAAATATCCTGCAGCGTCTTACTACTAGTCATACCGTATCTACCGAGCGAGTTATCCGGTTTAATCCATGGCTGTTTGCTAAATACCCCCAGGACAGTTGGTCTAATACTATTCCCCACGAAGTGGCTCATTATCTTGTGGATTGTTTGTATGGTTATCACCGTGTAAAAGCCCACGGAAATGAGTGGCAGCAGGTGATGCGTGATTTAGGTGCCGAACCCATTGTGCGCGCAAATTATGATCTATCAGGTATTCCTCAAAGGCGGGTTAAGCGCTATACCTATGCCTGTGATTGCCGACATGTTGAGTTAAGTGCTTATCGGCATAACAAAATTCGCCAAGGCTTACAGCGCTATCGTTGTAGAGACTGTGGTGTCGATTTACAATATCAAATGAAGTAGGTGCTTTGACAGTAAAAGTGAGCTTCTGCCCTTATCGGCACTGTTGACGAATTGGCACTATAATAATCCATAAAAATGTTGGTTAGCATTCGACTCATTGATTCACTAAAGGACGGTATTTATCTTGATTAAATATGCATTTATTAGCACTTGTGCCTTTGTCTTAGGCGGCTTGGCTGTGGAGTTTAAGGATTATTTTGCTCAACAAGTGCCGGTGCCTATCGCCGTATTGGCTGATGGTGGTGTTTACGATGGTGAGCTGCGCAAAGGTATGCTCGGTGGTAAGGGTCGTATTGTTTGGCCGAGTGAAAATTACTATGAGGGCGAGTTCGAAAATGGTTTGTTCCAAGGTGAGGGGACCCTGCATACCTCGCAGTTTTTATATCAAGGACAGTTTGAGTTAGGTAACCCTAGCGGCGAAGGAACGATTAATTACCGTAATGGTGACCAATACCAAGGTAATGTGATGTTTGGTTTGCCTAATGGCTTTGGTACGTTAACAGTTAAAGCGCAAGATAACACTTCATTGGGTCAATCCAAGACAAAAAAAGATCAGCAAAAAATCAGTGGTGATGTTTACAAAGGCAATTTTAAAGATGGCCTTTATCATGGGCAAGGTGAACTGACCCGTGCAGACGGCACCTCCTATGTGGGTAATTTTGAAAATGGCCAGTTTCATGGCAGCGGTGTATATACCAAAACTTATGTTAAAAAACAGGGCAATGCAGACAATAAATCACTAGAAGATAATATCGGCAAGCGTGTTTACAGTGGGACATTTGTGAATGGCGTGCTAAGCGGTGATGGTACATGGCTCGATGGAAATAAACGCTACGAAGGGAAATTCTTAAACGGTCTGTTTCACGGTGAAGGTTTGTATAGCGATCCTGGCGGTACCTATATGGGATTGTTTTCTGGGGGTGCCTTCGACGGTCAGGGGACCTATACAGGGGTCGATGGCGAATCCTATAAGGGCGAGTTTCTGGCAGGCTTATATCATGGCAGTGGTGTGCTTACCTTCGCATCTGGTGATGTTTATACGGGCGGTTTTCAGCTAGGTAGGCAGCATGGTAAAGGTAAAATAGTATATGCCGAGGCGCTCGATGGTATTGAAGAAGTGATCGGGCGATGGGAGTTTGGGCGTTTAGTGGAGGCGAACCACGAGCAGCTAGCCGTTGCCGATGAGCAATTGGTGGAACATGCTTTATACCACCAAAATGATGTGTTGGAGACTCAATGGTCTGAGTTAGCGGAACAAGACCCAGAAAAAATTGATATGTATTTTGTGGGGGTTGCTGGCGATGGTCATCAGGGAGTGTTTCGCAGAGAAGTCGAATATGTGCAGCGTATTTTTGATGAAGAATATGGTACTAACAATAAATCCGTTAGTTTGATTAACAGCGTGTTGGACTATCAAACCAATCCATTGGCAACCGTCACCAGCATTGAGAATACATTGCAAAAAGTGGCAGAAAAAATGGATAAAGACAATGATATATTGTTTTTATATTTAACCAGCCACGGTTCAAGAGAAGGGGCGTTACAACTATCACAGCCGGGTTTGTCATTAGCGCCATTAACAGCAAAAGCATTAGGTAAAATGTTAGCGGATTTACCCGTTCGCCATAAAGTGGTGGTGATTTCGTCTTGTTTTTCGGGAGGTTTTGTCTCGCCGATTAAAGACGATAATATGATGATTATTACGGCTTCCGAAGCAGATAAAGCGTCTTTTGGTTGTAGTGATCGAGCTCAATTAACCTATTTTGGCGAAGCCTTTTTTACCGATGCGTTGTCTCAGCCGAGCTACAAGACATCTAACTTTGTCGATGCGTATTATCGTGCACGTGATATTGTGAGAGGGCGAGAAGCCAAAGAAGGCTTTGAAAATTCTAACCCGCTTATTTATAAACCCAAAGCGATTCTTGCTCAGCTAAAGGCCTGGCGGGAACAGCTAAGTACGAATATTGATGAACCAGAGCCCATACCTCAACCCGAGTCTAAGCAATAGTCGTTGTAATATGTTGTTTATCGATTCTCTTTTTACGGCATCAATAAATGTCTGATTTGCAATGGTATCAGTACGCCATTATAGGGTTACTATTTGTCTGGAGCGGTGTTGTTCGGTCGGGTTTTGGTTTTGGTGGAGCGGTATTTGCTCTGCCATTATTACTGTTAGTGACTAACCAACCGCTGTTATTTTTACCCATTATTGCTGTTCATTTATTAGTATTTTCTTCTGTCACTGTTTACCAAAATCACCGTCAATTAGTACATACTTCTGATAGTCGTATTGCTAACTCTTCTGTAGATTGGGCTTTTCTGAAGAAAGCCATGTTGATCATGATTATTCCTAAAATCATTGGTGTTTTAGGTTTATTAACGTTGCCTGCCGATGTGATGAGCATCATTATTTTTGCCATCGTTGCGGTATATGCATTGTCGTATATTTTTAATCGCCCCTTTACCAGTAAGAATAAATTTTTAGATGTTGTGTTCTTATGTTTAGGTGGATATATAAGTGGTACATCGCTGATTGGGGCGCCGCTTATTGTGGCTGTTTTTAGTAAGTATGTGATTAAAGAAAAACTGCGCGATACGTTATTTGTATTGTGGTTTTTATTAGTGGTGATAAAGATGTTGTCGTATATTTATTACGACGTTGATCTGCAATTAATTCATCATTTATGGTTGCTACCTTGTGCGGGTATAGGTCACCTAATTGGGTTAAGGCTGCATAACTATTTAGTCACGAAAAATAATGAACACTTTTACCGAGTGCTTGGAATCGTATTATTATTAACCAGTATTGGTGGGGTTGTAAAAGCGGTAAGCGTTTAAGGTTTTTGATTCGTAAAATGTTAATTTTTTATCGTAGCATTTTCTACTTCTACACCTTGTACACGAGCATCTAAGAAGCTTCTGATTCTGCGGGATAAACGATTTTCTCCCCAAGAGGTCTCGAAAGACATTTCTGATACTCTCGCTTGAGAATATTCTAAAGCACCATCTTGTTTGGCCAGTATGCCCCGCTTTTTCACATCGTATAGGTTGCGACGATCGGTTGTGGTGTAAATATCAAGAACAGGAATTTCTGGATCAAAAAACCAATCTTTGTAATCATCCGCGGCAGTCGTAAACCTATTTCTAGCGTTAAACATAATAAACGCTCGCACGGGCTTTTCTATTCTATCCTTTAACTTTTTATCGGTAATCACAGGGGTGATACTTTTTAAAAAATCATGGGCGCGAAGGGCGCCAATACCACTGCCCATAATAACAATATTAAATTGCCCTTTATCGTGTAAGAATTTAATGGCTGCTGTTAAGCGCTCCTCGGCAATAACCTCTGTGTTAATCTTGTTAGATGTCGTACTAGTATCAGATAGGCTTTCGTTACTTGTATTATTTTGCGGAGTTTCTGCAGTTTCATTTGGAGGTGGTGAGTTGTTTGCTGAAGCCTCGTTTTCGTCATCTTGATTCTCTTGTTTTAACGAAGGCTCTCTAATATTGGTTTTCACAGGGAATGTTCTTTTGGGGATGGCTTTTTGTTCACTACTAGGCAGGCTAATAGCCA
>JAHDEM010000094.1 GCA_020628895.1 Candidatus Endobugula sp. | reverse complement strand
TGGCTATTAGCCTGCCTAGTAGTGAACAAAAAGCCATCCCCAAAAGAACATTCCCCGTGAAAACCAATATCAGAGAGCCTTCGTTAAAACAAGAAGACCAAGATGACGAAAACGAGGCTTCAGCAAACGACTCACCAACCCCCAATGAGACGGCAGAAGCTCCGCAAAATAATACAGAGAACGAAAGTCCACCTGCAACTAACACGACCGTTAACAACACTAATACAGAGACCATTGCCGAAGAACGCTTAACAGCAGCGATTAAATTCTTACACGATAAAGGGCAGTTTAATATTGTTATTATGGGCAGTGGTATTGGTGCACTTCGCGCCCATGATTTCTTAAAAAGCATTACCCCGGTTATTACTGATAAAAAATTAAAGGATAGAATCGAAAAGCCCGTGCGAGCGTTTATTATGTTTAACGCTAGAAACAAGTTCACGACTGCAGCGGATGATTACAAGGATTGGTTTTTTGATCCGGAAATTCCTGTTCTTGATATTTACACTACAACCGATCGTCGCAACCTATACGATGTAAAAAAACGAGGAGTACTGGCCAAACAAGATGGCGCTTTAGAATATTCTCAGGCTAGAGTATCAGAAATGTCTTTCGAGACCTCCTGGGGAGAAAATCGTTTATCCCGTAGAATCAGAAGCTTTTTAGATGCTCGTGTACAAGGTGTAGAAGTCGACAATGCTACGATAAAGAATTAATACTTTATGAATCAAAAACCTTAAACGCTTACCGCTTTTACAACACCACCAATACTGGTTAATAATAAAACGATTCCAAGCACTTGGTAGAAGTGTTCGTTATTCTTCGTGACCAAATAGTTATGCAGCCTTAAACCAATTAGGTGGCCTATACCCGCACAAGGCAGCAGCCATAAATGATGAATTAATTGCAGGTCAACGTCGTAATAAATATACGACAGCATTTTTATCACCACCAATAAAAACCACAATACAAATAACGTATCACGTAGCTTTTCTTTAATCACATACTTACTAAAAACAGCCACAATCAGTGGAGCACCAATCAGGGATGTACCACTTATATATCCACCTAAACATAAGAACACAACATCTAAAAATTTATTCTTACTGGTAAAGGGGCGATTAAAAATATACGACAATGCATATACCGCAACGATGGCAAAAATAATGATGCTCATCACATCGGCAGGCAACGTTAATAAACCTAAAACACCAATGATTTTAGGAATAATCATGATCAACATGGCTTTCTTCAGAAAAGCCCAATCTACAGAAGAGTTAGCAATACGACTATCAGAAGTATGTACTAATTGACGGTGATTTTGGTAAACAGTGACAGAAGAAAATACTAATAAATGAACAGCAATAATGGGTAAAAATAACAGCGGTTGGTTAGTCACTAACAGTAATAATGGCAGAGCAAATACCGCTCCACCAAAACCAAAACCCGACCGAACAACACCGCTCCAGACAAATAGTAACCCTATAATGGCGTACTGATACCATTGCAAATCAGACATTTATTGATGCCGTAAAAAGAGAATCGATAAACAACATATTACAACGACTATTGCTTAGACTCGGGTTGAGGTATGGGCTCTGGTTCATCAATATTCGTACTTAGCTGTTCCCGCCAGGCCTTTAGCTGAGCAAGAATCGCTTTGGGTTTATAAATAAGCGGGTTAGAATTTTCAAAGCCTTCTTTGGCTTCTCGCCCTCTCACAATATCACGTGCACGATAATACGCATCGACAAAGTTAGATGTCTTGTAGCTCGGCTGAGACAACGCATCGGTAAAAAAGGCTTCGCCAAAATAGGTTAATTGAGCTCGATCACTACAACCAAAAGACGCTTTATCTGCTTCGGAAGCCGTAATAATCATCATATTATCGTCTTTAATCGGCGAGACAAAACCTCCCGAAAAACAAGACGAAATCACCACCACTTTATGGCGAACGGGTAAATCCGCTAACATTTTACCTAATGCTTTTGCTGTTAATGGCGCTAATGACAAACCCGGCTGTGATAGTTGTAACGCCCCTTCTCTTGAACCGTGGCTGGTTAAATATAAAAACAATATATCATTGTCTTTATCCATTTTTTCTGCCACTTTTTGCAATGTATTCTCAATGCTGGTGACGGTTGCCAATGGATTGGTTTGATAGTCCAACACGCTGTTAATCAAACTAACGGATTTATTGTTAGTACCATATTCTTCATCAAAAATACGCTGCACATATTCGACTTCTCTGCGAAACACTCCCTGATGACCATCGCCAGCAACCCCCACAAAATACATATCAATTTTTTCTGGGTCTTGTTCCGCTAACTCAGACCATTGAGTCTCCAACACATCATTTTGGTGGTATAAAGCATGTTCCACCAATTGCTCATCGGCAACGGCTAGCTGCTCGTGGTTCGCCTCCACTAAACGCCCAAACTCCCATCGCCCGATCACTTCTTCAATACCATCGAGCGCCTCGGCATATACTATTTTACCTTTACCATGCTGCCTACCTAGCTGAAAACCGCCCGTATAAACATCACCAGATGCGAAGGTAAGCACACCACTGCCATGATATAAGCCTGCCAGAAACTCGCCCTTATAGGATTCGCCATCGACCCCTGTATAGGTCCCCTGACCGTCGAAGGCACCCCCAGAAAACAATCCCATATAGGTACCGCCAGGATCGCTATACAAACCTTCACCGTGAAACAGACCGTTTAAGAATTTCCCTTCGTAGCGTTTATTTCCATCGAGCCATGTACCATCACCGCTTAGCACGCCATTCACAAATGTCCCACTGTAAACACGCTTGCCGATATTATCTTCTAGTGATTTATTGTCTGTGCCACCCTGTTTTTTAACATAGGTTTTGGTATATACGCCGCTGCCATGAAATTGTCCATTCTCAAAATTACCCACATAGGAGGTGCCGTCTGCCCGAGTCAGTTCACCTTGCCCGTGATAAAGGCCATCTTTAAAATTGCCTTTGTAAACATCGCCATTGATTTTTTGCTGATCTTTTTTTGTCTTGGATTGATCCAATGAAGTGTTATCTTGCGCTTTAACGGTTAAGGTACCAAAGCCATTAGGCAAACCAAACATCACATTGCCTTTATATTGATCACCATTACGGTAATTAATCGTTCCTTCGCCACTAGGGTTACCTAACTCAAACTGCCCCTGATATAAAAACTCCGAGGTATGCAGGGTCCCCTCACCTTGGAATAAACCGTTTTCGAACTCGCCCTCATAGTAATTTTCACTCGGCCAAACAATACGGCCTTTACCACCGAGCATACCTTTGCGCAACTCACCATCGTAAACACCACCATCAGCCAATACGGCGATAGGCACGGGCACTTGCTGAGCAAAATAATCCTTGAACTCCACAGCCAAGCCGCCTAACACAAAAGCGCAAGTGCTAATAAATGCATATTTAATCAAGATCAATACCGTCCTTTAGTGAATCAATGAGTGGAATGCTAACCAACATTTTTATGGATTATTATAGTGCCAATTCGTCAATAATGCTGAGGCTTTTACTATCACCGTGCTTACTTCATTTGGTATTGTAAATCGACACCACAGTCTCTACAACGATAGCGCTGTAAGCCTTGACGAATTTTGTTATGCCGATAAGTACTTAGCTCAACATGCCGGCAATCACAAGCATAGGTATAGCGCTTAACCCGCCTTTGGGGAATACCTGATAGATCATAATTTGCGCGCACAATAGGCTCGGCACCCAAATCACGCATCACCTGCCGCCACTCATTACCATGGGCTTTTACACGGTGATAACCATATAAACAATCCACAAGATAATGAGCCACTTCGTGGGGAATGGTATTAGACCAACTATCCTGCGGGTATTTGGCAAAAAGCCATGGATTGAAACGAATAACTCGCTCGGTAGATACAGTGTGGCTAGCCGTAAAACGCTGGAGGATATTTTTGCTGGCACGCTTAGCTGGTAGCTGGCGTTTTACCCGGTACATCCCTGCCGCTTTGCCTTTTATATCAAATAATACCTCGATAGGGTTAAAGGTCTGATCGTACAGCGACTCCGCTAATTGTAAATAACGCTTTACCTCAGCGGCGACCTTACGCTGCATATTCTCATCAATGGGGGTAACGGAGGTAACAGGAGTACGAGGATTAACGGGAGCAGAGCTCATAAAAAATACTGTTTAGGAATACGACCGGATGCGGTAAACACAATGCCCTCGGCTTCTAACTTTTGTCGTTGCACCGATGCACCACTAAAGTCCG
>JAHDEM010000039.1:17192-25706 GCA_020628895.1 Candidatus Endobugula sp. | reverse complement strand
GGTGACCGCAATTCAAAACCTTACCTCGATTGCGGGAGGCGCATTATACACGCCTACGTGATGCTGTAAACCGTTATTATTAACAAACTCGCAATAAATTTGAAAAAATAACTTTAACCTTTAAAAGGCTGATGCTAACTGTTTAGAAACATCTAATTCACAACATCTTTTCGCTGTTATCCAGCGAATGAGGCGCGAATTATACGGACCTTTTTATTTTCCGCAACCATTAATCTCAGTTTATTTTAATCTTTTAAAAAAGGGACGAAAGTGCTTATTTATTAAGCACTTTTAATAGTAGTTCAAGAAAGGGAAAAAGCTCGTTTTGCAGTAACAAAACAATAACGAGATACATAATGCTTAAGTGTTATTAGCATGCCCTTTAGGTTTCAATAACCCATAAAGCCACATTAAAGGGCCGGATAGACTATAAACAAGAACCATGAGGAGCAAGACCATTGATGGATTACTTGCAATAAGAACAAAAATAAAAATCACGACCAGCATGACAGCAAAAGGCACTCTACCCTTTAAGTCGACACCTTTGAAGCTGTTATATTTAAAGTTAGAGACCATCAACAAACCAAGAAATATCATCGCAAAAGCCATAAACGTCGCGGTTGCTGTTGAAATAGATGCGTCATGCCATACCCAAATAACGCCGGCAACAACAGCCGCAGCAGCGGGACTAGCCAAGCCAACAAAAAAACGTTTATCCGTATTTTCTGTTTGCGTATTAAACCTTGCCAAGCGCAAAGCGGCACATGCCATAAAGGCAAACGAGGAGGCCCATGCCAATTTATCGAGAGATAACAATCCCCAGTTTAGAGCCACAATTGCTGGAGCCACTCCAAACGAAACCATATCAGCAAGACTGTCGTACTGAAGACCAAAAGAACTGGTTGTGTTAGTTAAACGCGCAACACGGCCATCTAAACCATCTAGAATCATTGCGGCAAAAATAGCGATAGCTGCTGCCTCAAACTGGCCAGACATACTCACAACAATAGCGTAAAAGCCGCTAAACAATGCACCCGTTGTAAACAAGTTTGGCAAGAGGTAGATACCTTTATGCCTAACTTTTTTACCATCTTCAGACACTTCTTCAATATGCTCATCTAAAGGCAGGAGGTTTTCTATTGTCGAGCTCTCTTCTTCGGCAATATTTTTCTCCGGCACGTCTTGATCTAGCGGCTTATTACCCGATGATTTCGATATAGAATCAGAATCTTTATTGCTCGGCATTGATGTACCCCAACTGTACTTTACACATTATTTTTTACCTGACACCAGACACAATAATACGCACTATAACGCTAAAATAAAAATGAGATATAAAAAACGCGGCCACTGGTCAGTAAGCCGCGTTTTAAATCAGAGACGAATAACTAATTAGTTCTTCTCTTTATCAATGATTTTTGACTCGGTGATCCAAGGCATCATTGCACGTAACTCAGCACCTACCTTCTCGATACCATGCGCTGCATTGTTACGACGATACGCCGTCATTGATGGGTAGTTAGTAGCACCTTCAGAAATAAACATCTTGGCGTATTCACCGTTTTGAATGCGCTTAAGTGCATTTTTCATGGCTGCGCGAGATTGGTCATTAATGACTTCTGGGCCCGTAACATACTCACCGTACTCTGCATTGTTAGAAATTGAGTAGTTCATATCCGCAATACCGCCCTGATACATTAGGTCTACAATCAATTTCAACTCATGCAAACACTCAAAGTAAGCCATCTCTGGTGCATAACCTGCTTCAACCAATGTATCAAAACCGGCTTTAACCAGCTCAACAGCACCACCACATAGCACCGCTTGCTCACCAAATAGGTCTGTTTCGGTTTCATCTTTAAATGTTGTTTCGATGATACCGGTACGACCACCGCCCACACCAGAGGCATAAGATAGCGCTAATTCTTTCGCAGAACCTGAAGCATCTTGGAAAATCGCTACAAGATCAGGAATACCACCGCCGTTAACAAATTCACTACGCACAGTGTGACCAGGTGCCTTAGGGGCAATCATAATCACATCAAGGTCTGCACGAGGAACAACCTGGTTGTAGTGAATAGAAAAGCCGTGCGCAAACGCTAATGTTGCACCTTGCTTGATGTTTGGCTCGATCACTTCTCTATATAGCTGACCTTGGAACTCATCAGGAGTTAAGATCATAACGACATCTGCCGATGCAACAGCTGCTGGCACCTCAGCTACTTTTAAACCATGTGCTTCTGCCTTAGCCACTGATGAAGAGTTCGCTCGCAAACCAACCGTTACATCAACACCAGAATCTTTTAAGTTACATGCGTGAGCGTGCCCTTGCGAACCGTAACCAATAATAGATACTTTTTTACCTTTGATGATCGAAAGATCACAGTCTTTATCGTAATAAACCTTCATGATAATACCTTTGTTTGTCTTTGCTTATTAATGGAGAGAGGCAGTAGTAATGGGGTCGGAGCCCTTTTTGCGTTTTTGCGAATAAAAAGGGCTCCGACCCCAACTGCCTAAAATCGACGGACGTATTATAGGGAATGCCAACTATTGCGTAAAATGATATATTAGCAAAATACTATTTCATATTATGAAACAAAAATGGACCAAGTATGGATAACCGTAGCCTGCAACTTTTTTTACATCTATGCGATACATTACATTTTGGCCGAACCAGTGAAGCAATGCATATCAGCCCTTCTGCCCTCACACGCAACATCCAACAACTCGAAGCCACATTAGACACAACGTTGTTTGAACGCGACAATCGGTCCGTTAAACTCACAAGAGAAGGTCATTTATTTCAAGATTACGCCAAACAATCCCTCGGTTTATGGCAGGGTTTTCGCCAATCGTTAATGGAAGAGACTCAAGAGCTACAGGGAGAGCTCAGTATTTATTGTTCAGTCACCGCAAGCTATAGCTTCCTTTACCATATACTCAGCGCCTTCCGTAAAGCACATCCAAAAATTGCCATCACTTTACGTACCGGAGATTCTGAAGATGCCATTAATCATATTATTGAAGACAATGACGATTTAGCCATTGGAGCCAGGCCAGATAAAATTCCCAATAAGCTGGATTTTAAACGTATCGCAACCTCTCCTCTGGTGATGATTGCACCAGCTAATTTCACTGTCAGTAACAAAGAGCAAGAAATCATTAAAGAAGCCACATGGGAGGCTTGGCAAACTATGCCTCTGATACTGTCAGAAAAAGGGTTAATACGAAAACGAGTCGATGCTTGGCTACAACAAAAAAATATCAAGCCCAATATTTATGCTCAAGTATCTGGCAATGAGGCCATTGTGAGCATGGTCAGCTTAGGTTTTGGTATTGGCGTTGTACCTAAAATCGTATTAGAAAATAGCCCTTTAGCGAGCCAAGTTATCGAGCTTGTTCATAAGCCATTATTAGCCCCCATAGACGTCGGCTTATGTGCACAAAAAAAACGATTGCAAAATCCGGTGATTAAAGCTTTGTGGGATTCCTTGATTACCTAGTCACTAAATTCTTCCAAGTAATACATACTGAATCTTCAGATGGATGGGGCTCATAGCCTTTATTAACCCACAAATCACCAACAGCTACCAAATTATTCTCATGGTAAATAAGAGGAACTCTATCTCTTAACCACACTTCTAAACCGAACTCTTGTAGTAGTTTTTTAACCGTTTGAGAGTGATTGCGGTTCGATGGAGTACAGCGTTCACCCCCTTGACGGAAACAAATAGTGTATTGCTGCTGAGGCAGGCAAAGCCCAGAACCTGATAAAACTAATTGGCCCGCGTTACCTAAAGCAATATCACTATTGCCATCCCACATAATGGGCATACTCGGAATATCGGCTGCTGGTAATTTTTGCATAAGGTACATATAGCCGGAAAATTGTCTTAGCTCCACCGTTGACCATGACACACAAGCGGAACTTAGCAATGATGAGGGAAGAAAAAATTGCTTATGGATTTGCTCAAGCTGATTGGCATCAGGCAAGGGGTAGGAGACGGATTCACACCAATGGCGCAATACATTATTTCTCCTAGCTACAGAAAAACTCGCCAGATCAGAAAATTTAAGTCGATACCCTGTCCTTGCTTTTTGCATGCCTAATTGGTGTAAATCAATGGCGGCAAACTCATTTAACAATTGTTCAGTTTGAACCATCCGCTGACTCAGCTTTAATAAAGTCTCGTTTAACGAGGACCAACGCTTCTGCAGGACAGGTAGAATATTATGACGTAAAAAATTTCGATCAAAGATAGTTTCTTGATTGCTCTCATCATCTACCCATAACAACTGCTCTTGCTCGGCGTAGTGAATAATTTCCTCTTTTTTCAAGCTTAGCAATGGTCTGTAAAGATTCGCCTGAGCAATAGCTCGAGACTCAGGCATGGCAGCCAAACCACGTACACCTGCACCTCTTAGTAAACGCAGTAAAACAGTTTCTGCTTGGTCAGCTTGATGATGACCAAATAATAACGCATCACCTTGTTCTAGGTACGCCTCAAAAACTTGGTATCTCGCCTCCCGTGCAGCCGCCTCCACTCCCTGACCAGAGACAACTACATTAACATCACACGCTTCAAACACCACATTATCCAACTGTTGTACAAATTGCTGACAATGAGATTGCCACTGAGCAGCATACGGAGAAAGCTGGTGATTTATATGCAAAGCAACAATGGGTAGAGATTTTGGTAATTGTGTATTAGCTTTGACCACTGCATGCAGCAGTACAGTAGAATCAACCCCACCACTGTAGGCTACTACCCATCTTGCAATAGGTATTTTCCCAGGGCCCGAATGGGATAACTGCTGATATTGCCCCAGCTTGTTTACAATATGCGTTAAAATAGGATGATCGACAGACACCGTGCTCTCTACTATATTACTTAGCCGTAATAAGTATTCTACGACAAAAACATGCCTAAAACCTATTTAACGAATTTTCATTATGCCTGATAAACCACAAGACACTCCCGTTATTCCCTATGGCGCTTGGCCATCATCCATTAGCAGCAAAACACTGACTGCCGATACAGTACGTTTAGCTGAACCACATTTAGACAATGGCCACTGCTACTGGCTAGAACAAAGACCGGAAGAAAAAGGTCGTTGTGTGGTTGTACGCAAAACATTCGCATCTGAAGGCGAAGCGAATATCTATGATGTAACGCCAAAAGCAGTGAGTGTACGCACACAAGCACACGAATATGGCGGTGGCAGCTATACCGTAAAGGATGATCGCATTTATTTTGTTAATGCAAAAGATCAACGGGTTTATGTGATGCCCGCAGATCAGTCAAGCGAGCCAATAGTATTGTCACCTGAGGGCAGCGATCAGGTAAATTATCGTTATGCCGATTTTTTTGTTGATGAAGTTCGACAACAATTAATTTGTGTGTGCGAGATTTTTCGTACCGCCGAGACTGGCCAAGCAACCAGCGAGCCAGAAAGTAATATTATTAGTTTACAACTCGATGGCAGCTCCGTGATAGGGTTTAATGTCCTGGCTTTTGGTAGCGACTTTTATTCTAACCCTAGCGTTTCCCCAGATGGGGAAAAACTCACGTGGCTAAGCTGGAATCACCCAAATATGCCATGGGATAACAGCGAATGCTGGATTGCTGACTTTAATGATCTTGGTATGCTACACAAACATCGAAAAGTGGCTGGTGGCAGCTCTAGTGATAAATTCGGACGTGCAGGCGAATCTGTTTTCCAGCCGCAATGGTCACCTACTGGCGATCTGCTGTTTGTTTCTGATCGCAACAACTGGTGGAATATTTATTCATACAATACGTATAACAAATACACTGAGTGCCTTGTTGATATGCCGGCTGAATTTGCTACACCTCAATGGGTGTTTGGCATGTCGACCTACGGTTTCTTAAATAGCTACACACTATTGTGTACTTATACACAAAATGGCCAATGGCATCTCGCGACCATCGATTTAATGTCTCATAGTTTTACCACGATTGATATACCTTTCACCCATATAGAAAACATTGCATGCCAAGATGATGATGACACAGCATTATTTATTGGTGCCACAGAAACCTCTCTGCCAGAACTTATTCGCTGGAAAAAAGAGAGCTGGACTTCCATAAAAACCAGCAGTGATCTTATTGTTAATAAGAACGAGATATCTCAACCCAAAGCCGTCACTTTTAAAAATAAACAACAAGATGATGTGCACGGATTTTTTTATCCTCCGCAAAATAACAAAGCTCAATCGCCTTCTGAAGAAAAGCCACCATTAATTGTGATGTGTCATGGAGGGCCTACTGGGGCAACCAATGCGAGTTTAAACTTAAAAATACAATATTGGACAAACCGTGGATTTGCCGTTTTCGACATTAATTACAGCGGCAGCACAGGCTATGGGCGCGACTACCGTTTACGCTTATACCAACAGTGGGGCGAATTAGATGTAGAAGATCTGTGTTGCGGTGCCCAATACCTAGTGCAACAGCAGTGGGTTAGCGATAAGAATCTGGCTATTCGTGGTAGCAGTGCTGGCGGCTATTCTGTTCTTGCATCGTTAACCTTTAAAAATACCTTCACCGCTGGTGCCAGCTTATACGGCATTGGAGATTTATCGGCGCTGGCAGAAGATACACATAAATTTGAGTCTCGTTATTGTGATAAACTTGTTGGGAAATACCCTGAGGAAAAGCCCCTATATCAACGACGCTCCCCTATTCATTCGGTTGATCAATTGAACTGCCCTGTTATTTTTTTACAAGGCAAGGAAGATAAGGTCGTTCCACCCAATCAAGCAGAAACGATGGTGAATGCTTTATATAAGAAAAACATTCCTGTTGCCTATGTGAGTTTTTCTGGTGAAGGACACGGTTTTCGTCAAGCAGAAAACATACAACATGCTATCGATGTAGAGTATGCATTTTACGCCCATGTATTTGGATTTACACCAGACGAGACACTACCTGAAGTACCTTTTCTAACTAAAGAAATTAAGGCATAACGATGGGAAGATGGCGCCCCCCCAGAGAAAAGGGCTCACCTTATATTACCGCAAAAGGTGCTGCAAAATTAGAAGCGGAGTTAAAGCAATTATGGAAAGTAGAAAGACCTGTCGTGACTGACGCGGTTCATGAAGCTGCAAAAAATGGTGACCGTTCAGAAAATGGAGACTATATTTATGGTAAAAAGCGTTTAAGAGAAATTGACAGCCGCGTACGTTTTCTAACAAAGCGCTTAGAAGAACTGACCGTTGTTGATCGCGTACCGGATGATACTAGCACTGTTTATTTTGGAGCATGGGTAACTTTGGTAGATGATAACGACAATACAAAATGCTACCAAATTGTAGGGCCTGATGAGTTCGACATCGCTAAAAATAAGATAAGTATGGATTCTCCTATTGCAAAAGCATTACTCAAAAAAAAGCTTGATGATGAAGTGATAATTAAAACACCTAACGGTGAAGAAATATTTTATATCGACAATATCCACTACGACGAAAACTCTATCTAAGCCCAGACATTCAACAATCAATTCATAGGTATAAGATTGGCACCTACATTTACACAAAAAATATAAATGCGGTGCCAATCAACGACTAAAAGTAATGTACCAATTACTGATAGATAATTTGACCATCAGCTATAGTGATAGTTGAACCATCAAACTTAGTTAACGCAAAGCCACTAAACCCATCTTCGTTAAGCGTCGTTGTATAGTCCTGCAACAAACTAATGGCTTGCTGTTCACCGGCAATTAGCCCTTGAATGCCATCTTGACGATAATGCACACCTGCAGCATCACGACCTATGGCAATATTATTGGCTAGCTTGTTAAGCTCATCACCTACCGTTAAATCGCCGCCAGTATAGCTAAGCAGGTTTTCTCCTGTAGCATCTGCCTGAACAGGATCCGGAATGACGAAGTCCTCATTAAAACAAGCCTTTAAGACCGTCACACAAGCACCAGCTATAGTGGCATGTCCAGCAGGAAATGACGGGTGAGTTGGCGAACCCTCAACATATGCTACAGGTAATAGTGCAGTACCATTAGCGATTAGCAATTCATCTACTGCTCTTGAGTTAAGAATGTCCGAATGTAATTCATACTGACGCTCCCCCAACAAATGAAAATGGATACGCCCTGATAATGCTTCGGGACGAAGAAAACGATGTCTCCACTTTTGAAACCATGCCCCGCTTAAGGACAAATTGGCCGCTTTTGTTACCATATCTAATACAAAAGGCCCACCCAAAGAAGTAAAAGCACCTTGGTTAGTAATATCATATAAATAAGGGTTTCCAGAGTCTTGTGCATCCGCTCCGTAACCTAATAAGATCAGAGCAGCATGAAGATACGCTTGGAATGATACGTCGCGATGAACGTACTCCCCTAGCCCTCGGTTGTTATGAATATAACGTTTCACAGGATCAAAACTGGCTTCTTCAGCAGGGCTGCCACCGCGCTGAATATTCAACCAATTTCCTGTATCCATCATATAGTCAACACCTGCTAGCCCAG
>JAHDEM010000039.1:12260-17092 GCA_020628895.1 Candidatus Endobugula sp. | reverse complement strand
CTATACGAGTCGAATGACTATCCATACCAATCAGAGGAAATCTAAAAGCACCTTGTGGGTTTGCTAATTTTCGTGCCGCTGTGGCATCTAAAGGAATAAGATCAAAATCTGATGATCTTCCTTTTTTGACTGCACGACGTAAGGCACGGAAAGCAGCAGGATCGACTTCACCATACTGATTACTAGGTAATGTTTTGGTAAAGCTAGCATAAAAATTTTCAGAAGAATAACGGCGCTCGTCGCGATTTTTCTTTTGCTTACCTATACCCAATGATTCTTGGAAATTTCTTTTCGCAGCAGAGATTTTAATACCTACCGCTGCTGTCTGCCTATCGCCACCTCCACCGAAAGCACTATTATAATGATCATCAGTTGCAGATGCTCCTTGAGAAACCCCTACACCTAACAGTGCTCCTGATGCTAATGCTGCGCCAGAACCAGCCCCCATTTTTAAAAAATTTCGACGAGATTCCACATTCGTCATTTGATTATTTTTGTTTTTATTACTGCTCATAAATTTTTCCTTGTCATTTATTTCATTTTTATTTAAACGTACAAATTTACAACTTCCCCAAAGGGGAACGGCAGTCTATATAAAAAAAAACACTGAACAAGTGAAACGTTCCAAAAACGTGAACGTGATTAAAAAATATTTAGCAAATGAAAAAAAAAATGCCAAAAAAATAATTTTAACGACAATAAATTTAATTGGAAAATTTTATTCGGAGGTGATTAGCCGTACATCTCCATTTCCAAGCAAAGCTAATTCTTGCTCAAAGTCATCAATAGTACCTACTGGGATATCAATCAATAAACGCACATTATCATCGAATTGTTTATCGGAAATATTTATGGTTTTTAATGCCAGCCAATATTCCACCTTACCTAATAAGTAGTAAGGCAAAGTAATCTCGGCTTCTGCACAAATAGTATGCTGTTGAGTTTGAAGTGTTTGTAACGCTTGACTGGCTGACTGAGAGTAAGCACGCACGAGACCGCCAGCACCTAGCTTTACACCACCAAAATATCGGCTGACAACAATGAGTGTATGACCTAAACCTGAGTGCTGAAGCACATTTAAAATCGGTTTTCCTGCAGTATCCTTTGGTTCACCATCATCACTTTGATCAACTCCCTGCAAATCCGTTGGCGCACCCAAAATAAACGCCCAGCAATGATGGCGAGCATCTGGATATTGGGCACGAATATCGGCGATTAAGGTCTTAGCTTGATCGTGACTGTCGGCGTAATTTACCGTAGTAATAAAACGGCTTCGTTTTATTATTAACTCCGACTGTTGTGGATAAGCAGGTATGGGGTAGCTAGATCGAGATGACATAAGTGATTACAAATAATAGATATACAGCTAGTAACATTATCTTGTACTGCAAGAGAGCACAAGATAAAAAATTATTTAACAGAAATATGGAATGAATGCTTAGCAGACTCTACTCGTATTAAAGATAACCAATAGAACTTTTCAGCTAAAAAAGTATCCTTAACTATAACAAGATAATTTTAAAGGCCTGATGACCCATGAAAAACAAACTTCTACTATCAATAAAAGCAATAGGTCTTTTTATGGGTATTCATTTTAACACATGGGCTGCAGAACCGATTAATACACTAGAACGATCAGGGCTATGGGGTTATAAGCCATCTGGAATTGCAATACGCGGATTTGATACTGTTGCTTATTTTACCGAAGGCAAAGCCATAAAAGGCACAGAGACATTCCAAACACAATGGATGGGAGCAACTTGGTTATTTGCTTCACAACAACATAAAGATCTATTTATTGCCGAACCAGAAAAATATGCCCCTCAATATGGCGGCTATTGTGCTTATGGTGTGGCCGTTGACAATCTCGTTAAAATTGAGGGTGAACTGTGGGATATTGTTGATGGAAAATTATATTTAAATTTTAATAAGAAATTTCGTGAACAATGGCGAAAAGATACACAACAGTATATTGATTTAGCGGATCAAAAATTCAATCAACTGCTTGAGAACAAGTAAACACTGGATACTAATAATGATCTTGTTTTACCAGAAGGCTAACCAATACTTTCACAAGAGGGGAAACCACCAACACCGCAGGAAAGGCTACGAGAAATGAAAAAAACCACGCTCGCAACCAAATAGCAACAATATTGTCGATAAACCCAACGTTAAAAAGGCTAATTACTAAGGACATAATACAAGACATAAACAATGCCATAAAAAATGCAAAAACATAGCCTGTATATTTAGCAGGGATCATCTTATACCTCTATTTATGACAGCTAAACAGCTATTAAATTACCGACATCAGCGACTCAACAATATAGTCCATATTATTGTTACTTAATCCGGCCACACTAATACGACTCGAATTAACCATATAAACACTGTGATCATTCTTAAGTTTCAACACCTGCTCCGGCGTGATACCTAAAAATGAAAACATACCCTTTTCTGTTTGGATATAGTCAAAACGAGAACCCGCTCCTGCAGCCTGCAATTTATTGACCAAACAACCACGCAAACCAATAATACGCTCACGCATCTGCGTTAATTCTGTTTGCCACTGCTGAGTTAGCTCAGGATTGTTCAGAATAATATCAACCAATGCGGCTCCATAATTTGGCGGCATAGAATAGATACCACGGGCGATGCTTAATAATTGCCCTTGACTATTACTCGCTGCTGTTGAGGTTTGCGCAGCCACTAATACTGCACCTACCCGCTCGCGATATAAACCAAAGTTTTTTGAACAGGAACTTGCGATAATCACTTCAGGGCAATGCTCAACTAAATACCGCAAACCCCATGCATCCTCTTCCAGACCATCACCTAAGCCTTGGTAAGCTACATCAACAAAGGCAATAGCTCCCTTTTCGTTCAACAAAGAAGCCACTGATTGCCACTGCTCTCGTGTAAGATCAGCCCCCGACGGGTTATGGCAGCAACCATGTAATAACACCACATCACCTGCGGCAATAGATGCTAAAGTCTCCATCATGGCATCAAAATCAATCGTATGTGACTGATAGTTGTAGTAAGGATATTCTTGCAGTTGCAAACCACAGCTAGATAATAGAGGAATATGATTGGCCCATGTTGGAGTAGATACCCAGACGGTAGCTGCTTTTTTTTCCTCAGTATGACAACGCTGTATTAAATGGGCAGCAACATTCAATGCCCCACAACCACCAGGGGTTTGCACACAAGCAACGCGCTTATCCTGGAGAGCTGGATGAGAATTGCCTAACAACAGATGGGCTATTGAGTCATTAAAACTGGCCAAACCAGCTGGCCCCACATACGTTTTGGTTGTTTCTTGTTGTTGTAATTGTACTTGCGCTGCCTGCACTGCCGCCATAATCGGTGTATGGCCGCTCTCGTCCTTATAAACTCCCGCACCTAAATCTACCTTATTTGGATTAGGGTCAGCTCGACATTCGACAACAAGATTTAAGATCGGGTCAGCAGGTATAGGCTTGAGAGAATTAAACATATGTTATCCAAAGTATTGTCTAAAATAGTCAGGTAGGTAAATGACTAAATTATAAAACACCCCCACAAATAAAAGCTAGCCACTACAACCTTCAAATAAAACCAATAGAACAAAACTAGCGTTTTACTACCATCAGTAGCTCCATAATGCCGTTTATCATCTAGCATTAGCATCAAAGTATTACCCGATTGTAGTATGACAGTATCTTAATAATAACTTTTAGGACCAAAAGGCGTCGTAAAAGAACCAGATTCATCAGTAAGAGAATGTATATGCCTGTAGATTTCTATCGTCGCTCATTACTTAAAACCAGCATGTTGGGTGCCGCAGCCATGGCGGCGTTACCGCTGGCAAACACCCTAAGTGCGCAGTCTACTCGAGGTATTACAGGTCAGATGGCGCCAGAATTGGAAGTCAGTGAGTGGATTGATGGTAATGGAAATACAAGCGATAGCTTTTCTATTAAAGCCAATAAAGGTAAGTGGATTTATCTCAAATGCTTCCAAGAATGGTGCCCAGCTTGTCATTCGGTTAGCTTTCCTAATTTACAAAAATTAGTCGCGGCTTTTCCTGAAGATAACCCTGAAGATAACATAGTCACTAGTGCTGTTATCCAAACTACTTTTGAAGGGTTTTCTCATAATACGTTTGATGCTTTACGAAAAATCAGTTGCGTTATGAGCTTTCTCTACCTTTTGGTCATGACCCTGGAAATATCGATCTACCCGTGAATACAAGAGGGCGATATCCATTAACGATGACTTCCTATCGCACTGGTGGCACTCCTTGGGTCGTTGTTATTAATCCTAAAGGGGAGGTTATTTTTAATGACTTCCATATTGATATCGATAAATTTATTCATTTTCTTAAAACACAAACCGCTTAGCAGGATGCCATGAGTAAAAAAAATAAAAAACAGCCCCATAAAAAAACCGCAAAGAAAAAATCATTCAAGTGGAAGAAGTATTTACAACAAGGGCTAATCGCCTCTACCTTTATTGGGTTAATCGTTGGTACGATTGTCGTTTACGGAAATACCATCAGTAAAGAATTCGATTTATCCGTAATAGGTAATGGTAAAGCGACTGTTGTACAAATACACGACACTAACTGCCAATTATGCCGGCGTTTAAAAGGTAACCTTAATGATGTAAAAGCAGAATTTACCGATAACATTCAATTTAAAACAGCGAACATCTTATCTGCAAAAGGTAAGCGCTTTGCCGATCGCCACCGCGTCTCTCATGTCACTTTGCTGTTCTTTAATAAGCAAGGAGATAGAGTAAACACACTACAAGGTGTATCGAGCCAAGAAGAAATTAGACAAGCATTA
>JAHDEM010000039.1:0-12160 GCA_020628895.1 Candidatus Endobugula sp. | reverse complement strand
TTATAGGCTCAGCACCTTCTCACCCCGACTGATACCTGATATTCCTGTTCGCACCACCTCTAAAACAACAGCTTCCCCAACGGCACGAATAAAAGCGGTCAGTTTATCGTTATCGCCCACCAATTGAACGGTATAGATATTGGGTGTTACATCTACAATTTGTCCACGGAAAATATCAACACTACGTTTGATTTCTTCACGAGCATTACCAACTGCCTTTAACTTAATCAGCATCAACTCACGCTCAACGAAAGAGCTTTCAGACAGTTCAATCAGCTTAATAACATCAATAATTTTATTGAGGTTTTTGGTAATTTGCTCAATTTTCTGATCATTGCCAATCGTTGTTAATGTCAGTCGTGAGATAGTTTCATCTTCTGTGGGCGCAACATTAAGTGACTCGATGTTATAACCACGCTGAGAAAATAAACCTACCACTCGAGATAATGCACCCGGTGCATTTTCCATCAAAATAGAAATAATTCGTTTGCTCATTAGGTACGCTCCGTCTTGCTTATAAACATATCACCTACAGACTGTAGAGGGACTTGCATAGGATATACATGCTCATTTTGATCCACATAAATATCCATAAAGACCACACGATCTTTCATTGCAAAGCACTCTTCTAGTTTTTGCTTTAGCTCTTCACGCTTAGTCACCTTGATACCCACATGGCCATAGGCTTCTGCTAACTTCACAAAATCTGGTAGCGAATCCTCATAAAGTGTTTCAGCATAACGACTGTCGTAATTCATATCTTGCCATTGACGAACCATACCCAAGGCTTGGTTATTCAAGTTGATGATCTTAATCGGCAAATTATATTGCGTACAGGTAGATAATTCTTGAATACACATTTGTACACTACCTTCACCTGTAAAACAGACAACATTCGCTTCGCGATCAGCAAACTGTGCACCCATTGCAGCAGGAATACCAAAGCCCATAGTTCCCAAACCACCGGAAGTGACCCAACGGCGCGCTTTATCAAATAAATAATACTGAGCAGCAAACATCTGATGCTGTCCAACGTCAGTAGTCACAATAGCATCGCCTTTTGTCACTTCATGCACGGCCTGTATGACTTCTTGTGGCTTAATAATATCGCCCGTCGTATCAAACCGATTCTGGGTATATAAACCGTAGCGGTCACGCCATTCGTTAATGGTTTTCCACCAATGAGCTAATGCATCTTGATCTAAACCATCCGTAGATTGATCGATAACAGCCAACATATCGGTTAGTACAGACTCAACAGAACCCACAATAGGAATATGAGCAGCAATGGTTTTTGATATGGAAGCTGGGTCAATATCAATATGAATTACCCTAGCATTAGGGCAAAACTTATCTAATGCATTGGTTACCCGATCATCAAATCGAGCACCTACAGCCAAGATAAGGTCACTATTATGCATAGCCGTATTAGCTTCATAGGTGCCGTGCATACCCAACATACCTAGAAACTGTTCATTAGTACTCGGGTAAGCACCTAAGCCCATTAATGTACTAGTAATAGGTACATTTAAGCGCTGAACTAATTGGGTTAATAATTCTGGACCTTGTCCTGCAATAGAACCACCGCCCACATAAACAACTGGTTTCTTTGCGCCCAATAATGCTTTAACGGCTTTACGAATCTGTCCACCATGGCCTTTAACGTTTGGCGTATAGGAACGAATAGAAACAGATTCTGGAAACTTGTATTCGTACAGATCGTTAGGGTCTGTCATATCTTTAGGAATATCAATCACAACCGGTCCTGGACGCCCAGATGCAGCTAAATAATAAGCCTTGCGAACAATCGTTGGAATTTCGCTAGGGTCTTTCACCATAAAGCTGTGCTTTACTACAGGGCGAGACACCCCCATCATATCGGTTTCTTGGAATGCATCTTCACCAATTTTACTACTCGGTACCTGACCCGATATCACGACCATAGGAATCGAATCCATATAAGCGGTGGCAATACCCGTAATCGCATTGGTGGCACCAGGGCCAGAGGTCACAAGTACACTACCAACATTGCCAGTCACGCGCGCGTATGCATCAGCAGCGTGTGTGGCTGCCTGCTCATGACGCACTAAAATATGTCGAACAGAGCTTTGTCGAAAGATTGCATCATAAATATGTAATGCAGCTCCACCTGGGTAACCGAATAATAGTTCAACCCCTTCATCTTTTAAGGCACGCAATAAAAGATCGCCACCTGAAAGCTTTTCCATTAGAAAACCCTCTTAAAGTATCAAATCAAAATATAAATACATGATTAAGATCACTGTCTTGATATACAGAAACTCTCACACACCATGAAAACAGCAATGCAAATAGCAAAAGCCATATACAGGACAATCAGATCAACAATGTAAACAATATAAGTACAAATAAACGTTGTAAAAACAACTAAGTATAAATGCTGGTTATCAGCAATATATACATGCGGAAAGGGCCTCGAAACTAACCGGTAAGTCAGCCGTCTAGGAGAGCTATAAGCCACCAGCGGTAACTGATGTTATAACACTCATAAACCTTCAGCTTTGAATGGTTTACGCCACATTCGCTTAAAATATAAGCATTTGCTCGCAGCCGGGATTATAACGCTAACTTTTATCTGCCGACAAGCATTTGGATATAATAAATGGTTATTCTACTAGGTGATTTTTACAAGATTGAATCATTGTCATGAAAAGACAACACAAATATGCGATAAAAATAGCACAACAGACATATGTCATATGGATTAATCTGTCCATTTCTAGCTATGATTAGACATAACAAACACAAAACATATTCCACTCTATTTAGGATAAATGATGCGCATCTTAGGCTTACTTCTTATTACTACTTTCATACTCATACCGTTATATTGGTTTATCGAGATGATGCAACAATGGGATACGATGCCTCTAATCAGCCAATATTTTGGCATTGTTGCCTTGATCATTATGGCCATCATCCAATTATTAGCGACTCGAATGAAATGGCTAGAAACCGTATTTGGGGGACTAGATAGAATTTATGTTCTGCACAAATGGATGGGTATTAGTGCCTTAGCCTTTGTCATGTTACACGAAACCATCGACCCAGAAGTGGACGGTGTTAATGGCAGTTGGTTAAGCGACCTTGCCGAAACCCTAGGCGAAAATAGCTTAACGGCATTACAAGTATTGTTAGCCATCACCATTATCACCATCATTCCCTACCACTGGTGGCGCTGGTCACATAAACTAATGGGAGCATTATATGTTTTAGCGGTTGGACATTTAGTGTGGATCGACAAACCTTTTGCCAACACGGATCCTCTTGGCCTATATACCCTCGCCTTTTGCATTATGGGTATTCTTTGTTACCTATACACATTATTGCCCGCACAATGGTTTAAAGGTTACCGTGATTTCAAGGTAACATCGGTGGAACGTACAGGCGATGCGACCTCTATTAGTCTCACCCCTATAGGCAAAGGCATTTCATACTCTGCTGGACAATTTGCTTTTATAAAATTTGAGCACAAAGAGTTAACGGAATTACACCCATTTACCATCAGCCAGGCACCTCAGAAAAATCAAGAGCTACGTTTTACCATAAAAGATTTGGGGGACTATACGCGCCGACTACCATCCTGCGTCGAGGTAGGCTTACAGGCAAAAGTACAAGGTGGCTTTGGACACTTTCGTCTGCGTCAGGACAAAAAAGCCAGTGTATGGGTAGCTGCAGGTATTGGCATTACGCCATTTTTAGCGTGGGCCAATGAACTCAAACAATCCGCTCCACAATCTAACAAACAACATAAGATCCATTTATTTTATTGCATACGTAATAAGAGTTCCGCACCTCATTTAGAGGAAATAATAGCACTTGCCAACTCGATTGATATTTTAGAACTACATATTATTGATTCCTCAGAACGACAGCGATTATCCAGTTCAGATATCATCAATGCTGCCGATGATGTGTGGCCGAAAGTCCGAGTCGCTTTTTGTGGTCCACAAAAAATGCGCGAATCCTTGTACAAAGACCTAACGAAAGCAGGTCTACGATCATCAGCTTTTCAATTTGAAGAATTTGAGATTCGCTCGGGCATTGGCTTGGAAAAATTACTTTCGTGGGCGTGGCCAAAATTACAACCATGGTTTTTACGACTATGGAACCGTTCTACAAGTTAGTAGACTAGAACCCAATAAAAAGCGCCGATAATAAGGCGCTTTTTTATTGAGTTATGTATTAACAAACTATCACCCCTTGGTAAAAACTAACCCCGAATGTGAATTATCTGATACTTCAGGCAAGGTCACATAAATGGTATCACCTGCTACAAAGTCCCCGCCTAACAACTGATGTGACAACGGGTTCTCTATAAGCTGCTGAATTGCTCGTTTTAATGGCCGAGCACCATAAACAGGGTCGAAACCTGCTTCGGCTAATTTATCTAATACCAATTCATTAAGTTCGATAGCAAGCCCTCTATCTTGTAAGCGAGCCTTTAACGAGGTTAATTGAATTTCAGCAATATGACGAATCTGAGCTTTTGCAAGCGGGTGAAAGACAACCGCTTCGTCGATTCGATTAATAAACTCTGGACGGAAGTGCTGGGTAACCACACTCATTACCGCGTCTTTCATCGTCTCGTATTTATTACTATTAAAACTATCATCTAGAGTAAAGACACCGTCGTCTGATGTGGAAAAATTAACACTATCAAAAGCCTTATTGTCGGCGATATCTTGTATGGCATCAGAACCTAAGTTAGAAGTCATCACCACAACCGTATTACGAAAATCAACTGTACGCCCTTGGCTATCGGTTAGGCGTCCATCTTCTAATACTTGCAATAAAATATTAAACACATCCGGGTGTGCTTTTTCTATTTCATCTAACAGTAATACCGCGTAAGGTCTTCTCCTGACAGCTTCGGTTAAATAACCGCCCTCATCATATCCAACATACCCCGGTGGCGCACCGATTAATCGTGCAACAGAATGCTTCTCCATAAACTCGGACATATCCAAACGCACCATCGCATCGGCACTATCAAATAAAAACTCCGCGAGAGTTTTACATAATTCTGTTTTCCCCACACCCGTTGGCCCCAAAAATAAAAAGGATCCATTAGGGCGATTAGGATCAGACAAACCCGCACGAGAACGCCTGACGGCATTAGACACCGCCACTATTGCTTGTTCCTGTCCAACAACACGTTGATGAAGCTCATCTTCCATGCGTAATAATTTATCTCTTTCGCCTTCTAGCATTTTAGAGACTGGAATACCTGTCCATTTAGAAACAACCTCGGCAATTTCTTCATCGGTGACTTTGTTTCGCAATAATGTCATTTCCATCATTTCAGCCTGACTGGCCATGTCGAGCTGTTTTTCTAATTGGGGAATAAAGCCGTATTGCAATTGTGAAATACGCTCAAGATCACCCGCCCGCTTTGCCGCTTCCATATCTAAGCGAGCTTGCTCTAGAGTCGTTTTAATTTCTTGAGTGCCATGCAAGGCCGCTTTTTCTGCGCTCCATATTTCTTCTAAATCTTTATAGTCATTCTCAGCCAGTTTAATTGCGTGATCCATTTCAGTAAGACGCTGTCTTGATGCATCATCATCATCTTTTTTAACCGCTTCGCGTTCTATTTTTAATTGGATTAAGCGGCGTTCTAAACGGTCTAACGCTTCGGGTTTAGAATCGATCTCCATACGAATACGGCTGGCCGCTTCGTCAATCAAATCGATGGCTTTGTCTGGTAGCTGTCTATCGGTTATATAGCGTTGTGACAACTTTGCCGCTGCAATAATGGCAGGATCCGTAATATCGACACCGTGATGCACCTCATAACGTTCTTTTAAGCCTCGCAATATCGCAATCGTATCAGTCTCTGAGGGTTCATCGACTAATACTTTTTGAAAACGCCTTTCTAAAGCAGAGTCTTTTTCTATAAACTGACGATACTCATTCAAGGTAGTAGCACCCACACAGTGTAAGTCTCCACGAGCTAACGCAGGCTTTAACATATTTCCCGCATCAAGCGCGCCATCAGCTTTACCAGCGCCTACCATAGTGTGAAGCTCATCAATAAAAATAATAATACGCCCGTCTTGTTTGGATAACTCGTTCATTAAGGCTTTTAGTCGTTCTTCAAAGTCACCACGAAACTTTGCACCAGCAAGCAAAGCACCAAGATCTAGCGATAAGACTCTTTTGTTTTTTAAACCTTCCGGCACCTCACCGTTAACAATACGTTGAGCGAGCCCCTCAACAATAGCGGTTTTTCCTACACCGGGTTCACCAATTAATACTGGGTTGTTTTTGGTTCTGCGCTGCAGCACTTGCACCGTTCGGCGGATTTCATCATCACGGCCAATCACTGGGTCCAACTGGCCTGCTTCAGCTCGACTGGTTAGGTCGACAGTGTATTTTTCTAATGCCTGACGATTTTCCTCCGCATCAGGATTATCAATGGTTTCTCCACCGCGAATATTATCGATAACATCGCGTAAACGCTGTACATCGCCATAGTTTAGTAGCAGTTTTCCAAGGGTTGTAGACCCCTCTTCCATCGCTACTAAAATTATCGTTTCGCTAGAGATATAAGCATCGCCATTATCTTGTGATTTCTTATCCGCTAGATTCAACAAACGCCCCATATCTGGCGACATTTGAATGTCACCATTCGGGTTTTGCACCTTCGGCAAATCATCTAATTGTTTAGCGAGCTCATTGCGTAATGCCGCTGTATCAAATCCAGCTTGCGTTAATAATGGCGAAATCGTGCCTGCTTTTTGGTTGAGCATGGCGGAGAATAAATGAGAAGGTTCTAACCGAGAGTGGTCACGCCCTAATGCCAAAGATTGAGCATCTGACAGTGCTGTTTGTAATTGATTGGTTAGACGATCAATACGCATAATCATGGATCTCTATAGTGAACTGAGTTAAATGGCTTACTTGTAATATAGGGGGCTGGTGGGCTAAATCAAGTGTCACATAAAATTCATCATTTTATTGCTGCGATGCAGTATTTTTTGATTATACTCAACTATATTATATGCAAGATCTTAGGATCTAATGCCAACGTTGTTAAAAAGATGTAAAGATGTATGTTAAACAATGCTGATATTAAACCCATTATCGACGGTAAACTGGTACAACCTCATTTTCAAGCCATCATCAATTTTTATACCGAAGACTATTTTGCTTTTGAAGCACTGATCCGCACATCATTGAATAGCCCCCCAATAAGGCCTGATCAATTATTTACTCTAGCAGAAAACCAAGGATATTTACTTGAGTTTGACTGGTTATGTGTTACTCAAGCTATAGAATATTTCCAACTACATCAATTACCCAGTCTATTATTTGTCAATATTTTGCCGATTAATTTAGGAAAGATATTGCCATTACTCGCACAGAAAACAAAACACCTCCCACTAAAAGGAATTGTATTAGAAATTTCAGAAAAGCATCCGTTACCTAATCTAAATGAGCTCAAAGAATATATCAAAGTACTTCGACAACATGGAGCGTTAATTGCCATTGATGATTTAGGTGCTGGTCACTCAGGGCTGATTACTTGGGCAGAAATAAAACCCGATTTTGTTAAAATAGATCGGCATTTTATCTTTAACATCCATAGCGATAGTGTTAAGAGAGAGTTTGTACGCTCTATTATTGAAATAGCGCGTGGCTTACGCTGCAAAGTCATTGCTGAAGGTATCGAGAATATCGAAGAGCTTGAAATACTACATGATATTGGCATTAAGTTAGGGCAAGGCTTTTTGTTACATAGGCCAGAAGCCAGTCCCTTACGTACATTTAAAAATAAACATTGCTTTAAATTGTTATCCAAACCCCAAAAATTATCTCGCATTAGACATTCGGAAACTGCCGAAAGCTTAATGGAAAAAATCACATCAATTGCTCCTTCAACAACTGCAGAAGCAGTGAATGATATTTTTAAAAACAATGCAGAATTACAATGTATTCCAGTCACTCAAGAAAATTTACCTCTAGGCATTATTTCAAGAAGTCAAATATTAGAAGTATTTTCTGGCAGATATTCTCACCAGCTACATGGTAAGAAACCCATACAGCAATTGATTACCAGTCAACCAATTATCGTTGACCACCAAGAAAGCTTGATTAATATTTCCAATAAGGTGACCAGCAATCAAATGATCGATTTGAATGCCGATTTTATTATTACTAAAAATAAATCTTATTACGGTGTAGGTAAAGTCAGTACCTTGTTAAAATTACTCACAGACACACAAATCCAGCGAGCTAGGCATAGCAACCCATTAACGTTATTGCCAGGCAATGTTCCTATCGACGAACATATCAACGACTTAATTTCCCAAGAGCAGGCGTTTCATTTAGCTTACTTTGATATTAATCACTTTAAACCATTTAACGACTACTTTGGCTATAGCTCTGGCGATGATGTTATTAAACGTTTAGCCGATATTATTACAGAAAAAACCACTTATAATTTAGATATGGTTGGTCATATCGGTGGGGATGACTTTGTTGTTGTATTTCGCAGTAATAATTGGGAACAAAAATGCCAAGCTATTTTAACGGAATTTAAATCATATATATTACGTTTTTACACAAAAGAAGAAATTGCTAAACAAGGTATTTATTATAAAGACCGTAGAGGCAATAGAGATTTTTTTAATCTCCTCTCTTTAGCGATTGGTGTTATCCATCCCGACGTATCAATGAGCACGGACCATCATGATATATCCAAATTGGCAAGTGATGCCAAAAAAGAAGCCAAAAAAATTCAAGGTAATGCTTTATTTATTAGTCGTAGACGATCCAAAACACCAAACCCAGATACAGCATTTCATTAATAAAGCTTTATACTATAGAGTTATATAGAACAAAAAATTATACAATACCTAACAGCCAAGAACTTATGGAACCATCTAACAGGTACTATATAAATAGCTAAATCCACTAAAAAAGACTGTTTCTTTTTATTCCTAGCATTGTTTTTCTATGCTTCTTTACTATCCTTAACACTAAAGAAACTGGAGATTTTATGCATGTCGATTTTCACACGCCTAAAGAAAGAGAAAATACCCAACACACAAGAATTTGATGAATACAAAGCGTTATATGATGCTCTTGATAAAGCGATGGCAGTCATTGAATTCTCCCCGGACGGCACAATTCTAACAGCCAACCAGAACTTTTTAGACACGGTTGGTTATGGTTTAGAGGATATAAAAGGCAAACACCATAGAATGTTTTGTAGCCCAACGCTCTGTAACAGCCCAGAATACAGTGATTTTTGGAATAGCTTACAAAAAGGTAAATTTACCTCAGGCGAGTTCAAGCGAGTCGACAGCTCCGGCAAAGTATTGTGGCTAGAAGCCTCTTATAACCCAGTGGTGGATAATGATGGTAATGTCGTTAAAATTGTTAAATTTGCTTCCAATGTCACCGAAAAAATAGAGGCATTTAAACATACTCAGGATCTCCAAAATGCCCTTAGTCGCTCTGTTGCTGTCATCGAATTTAATCTCGATGGTACGGTAATAACCGCGAATGATAACTTCTGCCTAGCAACAGGATATCAGTTATCGGATATCGAAGGCCAGCATCACAAAATGTTTTGCCCTGATGAAGTAGTAGAAAGTAAAGAGTACAAACACTTTTGGAAACGTCTTAACAAGGGCGAATCCTTTGGTGGGCGTTTTCAAAGAGTCAACTCATCAGGTGACGAATTATGGTTAGAAGCCACTTATAATCCTATATTTAACGATGAGGGAGAGCTTTATAAAGTCGTTAAATTCGCTACAGATATTACCGATCAAGTTCATAAACAAAGTAATGATAATGACAGTGCCTCTAAAGCCTACGCACTAGCTCAAGAATCGAATACAGCCGCAACCAAAGGCACAGGTGTTGTGCATGATGCAGCATCTGAAATGACGAATATATCCAAAGTAGTTACCGAGACGGCAGAAGCCATTAGTAATCTTGCAAATCAGTCCGAACAAATCACCAATATTGTTAACACCATTCGAGGCATTGCCGACCAAACCAATTTATTGGCATTGAATGCTGCTATCGAAGCTGCACGCGCAGGAGAGCAGGGACGAGGCTTTGCCGTTGTTGCCGATGAAGTACGCCAACTAGCAGGGAGAACTAGCACATCAACTCAGGAAATTTCCGATACAATTGATGAAATGCAACTAATGACTAAATCTGCCATGTCTAGCATGGAGAACTGCCAGTCAAGAGCAGAAGCAGGGGTTGATCTGGCTGCACAAGCAGGCGATGTGATTAATACCATCAAAGATCGTATTGATGAAGTCGTTAAAGCCGTAGAAATATTTAATGAGTCTGTTGAGAAAAAGGCGTAACCTCAATATAAGTACAAGATAATGCCGCGTTTAAAAACAGAGGGGCCAAAAAGCACCTCTGTTTTTTTATGCGCTACCATTAAAGCCATACATAAAAGACTTAAGGAGCAGTCTTTGATAAGAGAATACAAGGCGGATCACTTTGACTAAGCGTCATATACAGAGCAACAAGTTCGCAGGCTATTAAAGCCAATACAAGCGGTGGGCCGCTAAGTTATATAACAAACCCACTATAAGATAATCGGTAGGTTAACCTTATTATTTTGATGGTCCAATAAACGTAGCGGATTCTTGTGCTGTAATAAGCTCATTCTCCGTTGATTTAATCGTAATAATAATTTCTTTGGTCACAACGTCCAAAGCCTCTTCGGGGATAGATACTCGCAATGGCACACTAAATATTTCCCCTTTTTCTAATAGCACTGGGCGATATTTTACTATTTTAAAAGGTAAATCAGACTCGACGGTAATCTCATATTGGTGGCTTTGCCTATCCATATTATGGATTTTCGCAGTATATACATTTTGTATCTGACCACTTCGAACACGGAACATTTGAGCTCCGCGATCTCGACTAACATCTAGAGTCACCGGTTGACGATTAGCCACGGTATACACAAACACACTGCATAAAATCAACAAGATAGCGATGTATGCAAATACACGAGGGCGCAAGTAGTGGGTTTTTCCATGACTTAATTCATCATCACTGGTAAAACGTATTAAACCACGTTCATAGCCCATTTTATCCATCACTGCATTACAGGCATCTACACACAAGCCACAGTTAATACACTCGTATTGCAGCCCTTCACGAATATCAATATCAACAGGGCATACTTGTACACACCAAGAACAATCTATGCAATCGCCTTTGCCTTCTGCCCGATAATCTTCTGTTGGCTTACGAGGTCCACGAGTCTCTCCACGAGCAGCATCATAATGCACGGCTAAGGTGTCGCTGTCGTACATCACCGACTGAAACCTCGCGTAAGGGCACATATACTTACATACCTGTTCACGCAAAAAGCCTGCATTCATGTAGGTCATGAGCGTAAAAAATAATGTCCAAAATATCGCGGTTAAACTATCAAAAACTAAAAAACCAGACTCGTCGTAAGATGGGAAAAAACTACTGATTAATTCTCTAATTGGGTAAAAATAACCAACAAATGTGAGCCCGGTAATAAATGATATGACAAACCAAAGAAAATACTTACCCGTTTTTCGATAAATTTTTTCAAATGTCCACGGGCTATTATCGAGTTTAATACGCTTATTACGATCCCCCTCACAAAAATGCTCGGCCCAAATAAACATCAAAGTCCATACAGTTTGTGGACATGTAAACCCACACCATACTCGACCAAGAAAAGCGGTTACTGTAAATAAAGCAAACGCCGAAATAATTAATAAACCCGCGAGCAACATACCATCTTGTGGTCCAAAAGTGACCCATAAAATGTGAAACTGACGAGTAGGTAAATCAAATAAAACAGCCGGACGAGAATCAATCGTAAACCAGGGCAACAACAAAAACCCCAGCATTAAAGGCAAACCGGCATAGCGTCTCAGTGATTGATAAAAGCCTGAGATTTTACGGATATAAACCTTTTCTTCAGATTCATAGAGATTGATGTAACGAATTGTGGGTTCGTCGGAAGGAGAGTTTTTTTCGCTAGTGTTTGTCATACCACAGATAACACTCTTTTTAATTAGACGCGTAAGAAAGTCTAACAGCTAACAGCTAACAGCTAACAGCTAACAGCTAACAGCTAACAGCTAAC
>JAHDEM010000038.1:14390-26106 GCA_020628895.1 Candidatus Endobugula sp. | reverse complement strand
GATGAACCCATAGCAATCGCACGTACGACACCGTCACCTAATTGCTGTTGCACTTCAAGCGTTAAGCCTTTCTCACTGACTGTAAGGGCGTCATAGACTTTAGGTACCGAATCACGTGGAAATTCCACATCGATAACAGCACCAATAATTTGTACGATACGTCCGCTACTCATTTCGCGTTCCTCTATTTTAAACTGAGATTTTTAATGTCTGTTTTGTCTTAATCTGTAGTACTTATCTACTACAGTGTTTTATTTCTCTTGCAGCTGAAACCTTGTGGCTTGCAGCTACTTTTATACTGCTGCTGCACCACCCACAATTTCAGAAAGCTCTTGGGTAATCGCTGCCTGACGGGCTTTGTTATAAACCAACTGCAGGTTATCAATCATATCACCCGCATTATCGGTAGCACTTTTCATTGCAATCATACGAGCCGCTTGCTCACATGCTGCATTTTCTACAACGGCTTGATAAACCTGTGACTCAATATAACGAACCAATAAACCATCTAATAGCTCTTTCGCGCCTGGTTCGTAAAGATAATCCCAAGAATGTTTTAACTTTTCATCATCATCAGCTTGTAAAGGTAAAAGCTGGCTGACAGTTGGATTTTGAGTCATTGTATTAACAAACTCGTTACCGACTAAAAACAAGCGGTCTATCTTGCCTTCAGAATAGGCATCTAACATAACCTTAACAGTACCAATTAGATCTGATATTGACGGTGATTCACCAATATCACGTACAGCGGCTTCGATGTTCCCACCAAAGTTATTAAAGAATGCTGTTGCTTTCGCTCCAACCAAACAAAGATCGATTTCAATCTCTTGATCTGACCATTCTTTCATTGCACTGATAGCGGCTTTAAATGCGTTAATATTTAAACCACCACATAGTCCACGGTCTGTAGATACAATAATAAAGCCAACTCGATTAACTTCACGCTCTTGCAGATATAAGTGATTATATTCTGGATTAGCATTGGCTAAGTGACCTACAACGCTGCGAATACGTTGCGCATAGGGTTTGCCTAATTCCATACGGTCTTGAGCTTTACGCATTTTACTCGCCGCTACCATCTCCATAGCGCTAGTAATTTTTTGCGTACTTTTAATACTCGAGATTTGAGTACGTATTTCTTTTCCGCTTGCCATCTTCTTTCCGAATTAGTCGTTTAAAAACTGGGGTCAGATCAACATTTACCCCACCTTTATAAAACTTCAGGATCAAACCAAATGTTGATCTGACCCCAGTTTTTTACCAAGTTTGTGTTGCTTTAAATTTCTCTAAGGCTGACTTAAATGTTTCAGCAACGTCATCACCGTAGTTGCCTGTATTATTAATGTCATCTAGTAGATCGCCATGCTCACTCGCCATGTACGATAGCAACGCAGCTTCAAAGTCACCGATTTTGGCAACATCAACATCGTTTAGATAACCTTCGTTAGCGGCGTAAAGAACAAGACCCATTTCTGCAATAGATTGCGGAGAGTATTGTTTTTGTTTCATTAACTCAGTAACTCGCTCACCTTGGTCTAGCTGAGCTTTAGTCGCATCATCAAGATCAGAAGCAAACTGAGAGAATGCCGCCAATTCACGATATTGCGCTAATGCTGTACGGATACCACCAGATAGCTTCTTGATGATCTTAGTTTGTGCAGAACTACCTACACGAGATACTGAGATACCCGCATCCATCGCTGGACGAATACCTGAGTTAAACAAGTTAGAATCCAAGAATATCTGACCGTCGGTAATCGAAATTACGTTAGTTGGTACGAATGCAGATACGTCACCGGCTTGGGTTTCAATTACAGGTAGAGCCGTTAATGAACCTGTTTGGCCTTTTACTTCACCTTTAGTGAAATCTTCAACATATTTCGCACTAACACGAGAAGCACGTTCTAGAAGACGCGAGTGCAAGTAGAATACGTCACCAGGGTAAGCTTCACGACCTGGTGGACGACGTAATAGCAATGAAATCTGACGATAAGCCCATGCTTGTTTGGTCAAATCATCATAAATAATTAACGCATCTTCACCACGATCACGGTAGTATTCACCCATAGTACAACCGGCAAATGGTGCTAAGAATTGCATAGATGCTGGATCAGACGCAGACGCTGCAACAACAATAGTATGTTCCATTGCGCCGTGCTCTTCTAGCTTACGTACAACCGAAGCAATTGAAGAGGCTTTCTGGCCTACAGCAACATAGATACATTTAATACCTTTACCTTTTTGGTTGATAATCGCATCAACCGCAATCGCTGTTTTACCGGTTTGACGGTCACCGATAATCAACTCACGCTGACCTCGGCCGATAGGTACCATGGCATCAATCGCTTTAAGACCTAATTGAACTGGCTGATCTACTGATTGGCGAGCAATTACCCCAGGAGCAATTTTTTCGATCGCGTCTGTTTCTTTAGCGTCAACAGGGCCTCTACCATCGATTGGATTACCCAAAGCATCAACAACTCGACCTTGTAGTTCAGGACCTACTGGCACTTCCAAGATGCGACCTGTACATTTACAACTTTGGCCTTCGGCAATAGATTGATAATCACCCAAGATAACGGCACCAACAGAGTCACGCTCTAGGTTAAGCGCCATACCATAAACGCCACCATCAAATTCGATCATTTCGCCGTACATCACATCGGCTAAACCATGTATGCGGATAATACCGTCGGTAACTGAAACAACGGTACCAACATTTTTGGCTTCGCTGCTTACGTCGAGAGAATCGATACGATTCTTAATAATTTCACTGATTTCTGAAGGATTCAGCTGCTGCATGCTCTGTTCCTCTAACCCCGTTTGGTGGTTGTGTTACGTTAAATATTTAGTGTGAACCAATAGTTTCAGCTAGTTTAGCCAAGCGGCCTCGTACTGAGCCATCAATAACCATGTCACCGGCGCTAACAACAACTCCGCCGATTAATGATTCATCAATCACTGTTGATAATGACACTTCACTTGCTAATGTTTTACCTAATTTCTCTGAAAGCACATTTTGAACAGCATCATCTAATTCAAATGCCGTGCTGACGGTAACCTCAGAAAACTTTTCTTGCTGAGATTTGAGATCTTCAAATACGTGCTGTACTTCAGCTAAAAGAGTTAAACGCTTATTATCGGCCATAACGGCAATAAAGTTTTTAACTTTTTTATCGAGCTCTTCGCCACAAAGATCAAATAATGTTTGCGCTTTTTTCTCTGACGTGATGGTAGGAGAATTTAATAATTCTTCTACCGCTGGTTGTTGGACAACACCCGCAGCGACTGCTAGTGATGATGACCACACATCAAGAGTTTTATCTGCTCGAGCATATTCAAATGCTGCTTTAGCATAGGGACGAGCTAAGGTAATTAATTCTGCCATGCGATGCTCCCTTTACCGTCTCTTACAAGTCGGCTGCTAATTTACTAACCAAATCATTGTGTGATTTAGCATCGATAGATTGTTCAAGAATTTTTTCAGCACCGGCAATCGCTAATGCTGCAACCTTACCGCGTAATTCTTCTTTCACACGATTGGCTTCTTGTTCAACTTCCGCTTTCGCTGCAGTGATAATACGATCAGCTTCAACTTTCGCTTGCTCTTTCGCTTCATCAACTAGTTGTGTCGCACGCTTATTCGCTTGCTCGACAATTTCAGCAGCTTGGGCTTTTGCTTCTTTTAATTGCTCACCCGCTTTTTTCTGCGCTAGCTCTAGGTCTTTGTCAGCACGCTCAGCGGCTTGAAGACCATCTGCAATTTTTTGCTCACGCTCTACCATGACATTGATCAAAGCAGGCCATACAAATTTTGCACAGAACCAGACAAACACGAAAAAAGTTAAGGTTTGTCCAATTAATGTTAGGTTGATATTCACACCAACACCTCTTTACTCGTTATGGTTTCGGATTTCGAAAATTAACCAGAAATCTCTTTATACAAGACCAGGAGCAACTACGAAAATTAAGTACATACCGATACCAACACCGATCATTGGAACCGCATCTAAAAGACCTGCCATCAAGAACATCTTACCTTGTAGTGCTGGTGCTTGTTCTGGCTGACGTGCAGCACCTTCAAGTAATTTTCCACCCAAAGTACCGAAACCAATTGCAGTACCTAAGGCACCTAAACCAATTAATAACGCACTTGCTACATATACTAAACCAACGGCTTCCATCATCTTCTCCTACAAAGTGATTTAATTTTAAAAAATATCAATACTAATAATTATTTTATTACTTAGTGTTGTTCATCATGATTATCGTGTGCCATTGCCATATAAACAGTGGTTAACACCATAAACACGAAAGCTTGTAAGGTGATTACTAAGATATGGAACACTGCCCAACCCCATTGCAATACACCTGCGAATAAACCTAGTGCAAAGCCTGCACCAAACATAATCGCAATCAAAATAAAGATCATTTCACCTGCGTACAGGTTACCGAACAATCGCAAACCTAGTGAAATTGGTTTAGCAATCAACGATACGGTTTCAAGAATAAAGTTCACCGCAATCAACAAAGGAGCCACAATAATTGCAGCACCTTTCGTTGGCGGAGCAAATGGGTGAAGTGTGAGTTCTTTAATAAAACCAACCAGACCTTTTTGTTGAACACTAAAGAAGATCATTAATATGAAAACACCAATGGCCATTCCAAGAGTGGCATTAGGATCTGTGGTAGGCACCACTTTAAAGAAGAAGTGTGGATCGCCTGCAATTTTTGCAGCAGCAACGGGCAACCAATCGACAGGAATTAAATCCATAAAATTCATTAGAAACACCCAACAGAAAATAGTCAGTCCCATAGGTGCAATCATACGATTTTTATAATGAAAGGTATCTTTAACGGTACTATCTACAAAGCTTACTACTAACTCAACAAAGCTCTGTAAGCCTTTGGGAGTATCGGCAGTGGCTTTTTTAGCTACACGTGAAAAAATAAAAATAAATAAAGCGCCAAGAAAAATAGACCAACCTAGTGTATCCACGTGGACAGCACTAAAGCCCATATCGATTGCTTCTTGTGAAGTATGTGCCGAAACCCATGTATCTTGGGTTAGCACTTCGCCATTATAGCGGGTATAACCTTCTGGCAATTTGCCATAAGTCCAGTTTTGTAAGTGATGCTGAATATATTCAGTTGAGGTCTGTCCGCCAGCCATACTGTCTATTTACCCTAGGTCTTGTTAGTTACATTTAAGATGATTCTATCATCCTAAATACCTTGTATTACATATATACTTTTTTATTCACTTGTCTTTGCAAGTTGAACCCACTGTGCCAACGTTAGCACTATGTAAGCGCTAAACAACGCTAATACACTTAGTGGTTTTACTAGCGTAAACGCAATTGCGAAACCTACACCAGATAATAAAAACTTTCCTACTTCTCCTCGGTAAATGCTCAACAACACTAGCCGCGCTGCTTGAGCCCCCCTAAACCGAAATGCATAAATAGCAAAGTAGATGTTGGGTATCAGGTAGATTAATCCACCAATCATAAAAGAATAAGCAATGGTTAAGTCTATAACCCACAAACCAAGAAAGCCCATCAACAATAAAGTGGCTTGTTGTAACCACATTTTCATCAGCGATTTATAGGTTTTATTAGCCATATTGGTATCCGTTAGATGCTCCAATACATACTTTAAACCTATATCTAAGCGAATGTTTTTTCGTCGATTAGCGCTTTTCTTTTACCGCTATATTTTGGCGCCTTCTTTTTCGCCCAAAACAACAGCGAGCGCGATTATAGGGGCTTGGGTAGAATCATTCAACCGTTAATCTTCTATGATTGATTTATTGCTCGTAACCAAGATGGTGCAAAATACCATCTAACTCATCTAAGTTGTTGTATTTTAATATTAATTTTCCTTTCCCTTTGGCACTGTGCTGGATGTTTACTGGAACACCCACCTTTTCTGATATCCCTTCTTGAAGTTTGTGAAGGTCTGGATTCACTAAAGACGAGTCTTCTTTTTTAGGTGTATTGATTTCTTCTTGCACACGGCGAACAAGTGCTTCTGTCTGGCGAACCGACAGCGCTTTAGCCACAACTTCATTGGCAACATGACGCTGCTTAAGGGTATCTAAGCTCAACATCGCTCTGGCATGACCCATTTCTATATCACCATGCTCAAGTAATTTTTTAACATCGTTATCTAAAGCAATCAGACGTAACAGGTTAGTCACAGCAGTTCTTGATTTTCCGACTGCTTCAGCCACCTGCTGGTGAGTCAGCTCGAACTCATCTTGCAATCTCTTTAAGGCAATCGCCTCTTCTAAGGGGTTTAGATCTTCACGCTGAATATTTTCAATCAGCGCCATAGCAATCGCGGCTTCGTCAGGCACATGGCGAATAACCGCAGGAATGGTGTCTAAACCAGCTAATTGAGTGGCCCGCCAACGCCTTTCACCGGCGATAATTTCATATTTGTCATCAGAAATAGGGCGGATGACGATGGGTTGCATAACACCGTGTACTTTAATCGATGCTGCAAGTTCTTCTAATGCTTCTGAATTGATATCACGACGGGGTTGATATTTACCTCGTTGAATAACATCAACCGGCATATCCTTGAGTTCTTCATTTGTCGATAGCTTAGAGGACTGGACTTCTTCTATCGCTTCTTGAACACTGGTAGGTGCGGCTTCCATCGCATCATTACTATTAGTGCCTAATAAAGCATCTAAACCACGCCCTAAGCCCTTTCTTTTTCCTGCCATATTTTTTGCTCTTTCGATTCTGTACTAGATATAACCTGTACTAAGATGTAAATAGTAACGACGACTCGTTATGATTTTTGCTGTAGGCGCTCACTGCGACGGATAAATTCTCCCGCGAGTGCTAAGTAAGCAATTGCCCCTTTCGACTGCCTATCATAAACCAACGCTGGCTGACCATAACTGGGAGCCTCTGCTAAGCGCACATTCCTAGGTATACAAACTTGGTAAAGTTTATTACCAAAATATTCTTTTAATTGTTCAGATACTTCTACCGTTAAACTGCTGCGCGGATCGTACATGGTGCGCACAATCCCTTCTATCGATAAGTTCGGGTTTAAGTGTAATTGTATTTGGTTAATCGTTTTTATGAGCGCGCTAATTCCTTCTAATGAATAATATTCGCACTGCATCGGGATAATCACACCGTCACAGGCAACCAGCGCATTTAAGGTAAGCATGTTCAGTGAAGGAGGGCAGTCGATTAAAATATAATCATACATGTCTTCAACGGCAGCTAAGGCTTTTTTTAGACGGAACTGTTTATCCGATAATTCTAACAATTGTACTTCGGCAGCCGTTAGGTCACCGTTGGCGGCTATTACGGAAAAATTACCTGATGGTGATAGCTGGCTCGCCTGCATAACGGGTACAGACTCAACAAGTACATCATAAATGGAAAACGGGACATCATCCTTAGGTACACCGCTGCCCATGGTGGCATTACCTTGAGGGTCACTGTCTATTAATAAAACGCGTTTTTTTGTGGCAACGAGCGAGGCTGCCAAATTCACACAAGTGGTGGTTTTACCAACGCCGCCTTTTTGATTTGCTATTGCGTAAATCTTACTCACAAGAATTCTCGTTACTCTGTTTACAGTTATCTTTACAGTAATGAAACGTTACGACGATAAAAAATCACCGCCTGCTGCTGCTCAATCAAGACTTTACTGGTTTTAATACCAGTAAATGCCGTTCACCTTCTAAATTGGGGATCGTCAATTTGGAAAAAGAATCGACAATAGCGTGTTTTTCACAATCTCTCAATTCATTTTCAGGATATACCCCTTTCATTGCCCAAAAACACCCTTGCTCTTCTAGCAGGTGAGCGGTGCCTGTCACCATATCCAGCAGACTGGCAAAAGCTCGACTCATCACGATGGAAAAGGGCTCGGTAGGGCGGTAGTTCTCTACCCGAGTATTCTCAATAGCCACATTAGCTAACTTGAGCTGTGTTTTTGCCTGAAATAAAAATCGTGTTTTTTTACCATTACTATCGAGTAAAACAAAATTGATCTGAGGAAAAACAATGGATAAAGGGATGCCTGGTAAACCACCACCAGTACCTACATCGATAATATTAATTGGATTATCATGGCCTTTTGCCAAGAGGTATTCTTCTAACAATGGCACCAGCGCCAAACTATCTAAGAGATGTTTTTCCACCATGGATAGCGGATCACGTATAGCGGATAAATTGTACGCTTTATTCCATTTAGTGAATGCCTCGAGATAACGAATTAATAAATTAATCTTGTCATCGTTTAATTCTATTTGCATCTCCATCAGACCCTGACGGAGCTTTTTTTCACAGGCTTGATTATCTATCACGAAATATTATCTGCTTATTGCTAGGGTTATATGAACACGACTTTGGTTATGTAGACACGTAAGTGGTGTGAGACATCACTGGGCTTGCTTATTTTTTCTCAGCAATCCACGTTTTTTTAAGTAGATCAATAATAGAGAGACTGCCGCCGGTGTAACACCGGGGATACGTGCCGCTCGCCCCAAACTCTCTGGCTTGTGCTCTATAAGTTTTTGTTTGATCTCGTTCGATAAACCTTCAACTGTAGAGTAATCAAAGTCTTGAGGTAATGATGTAGCCTCGTGCTGACGCATGCGCAATATATCTTCTTCTTGGCGATGAATATATCCCGCATACTTAGCACTAATTTCAACTTGTTCTGTCACCTGATCACTCACGGGATTATCGGTAGCAAACAGAGACTTAATATCCGCATAATTTAACTCTGGACGTTTTAACAAATCCATTAAATTATATTCACGAGTCAAAGGCGATTTTATTTTGCTCTCTAGTTGTTTTGCCTGCTCACTATTGGCTTGAACCCACGTCGTTTTTAAACGTTGTTCCTCTCGGACAATCGCTTCACACTTTTCGTTAAACGCCTGCCAACGATTATCATCAATCAGCCCTAACTCATGGGCTTTCTCTGTTAAACGAAGATCCGCATTATCTTCTCGTAGTAACAAACGATATTCAGCACGGCTAGTGAACATACGATAGGGTTCTTGTGTTCCCAGGGTAATTAAGTCATCAACCAACACACCGATATATGCCTGATCTCGACGCGGTGACCAAGCTTCTTTATCCTGTGCACGTAAGCCTGCATTTAATCCCGCTAAAATCCCCTGCGCACCAGCTTCTTCGTAACCCGTAGTACCGTTAATCTGGCCGGCAAAAAATAAACCGTTAATGCACTGGGTTTCTAAACTGGACTTTAAATCCTGAGGGTTAAAATAATCGTACTCAATCGCATAACCAGGACGCATAATATGCGCATTTTCAAACCCCTTTATGGAGCGAACTAAATCCATTTGCACATCAAAGGGCAGACTGGTTGATATCCCGTTAGGGTATAACTCGTGGGTATTTAACCCTTCGGGTTCAATAAAGATTTGATGACTATCTTTTTCTGCAAAACGATTCACTTTATCTTCGATAGAAGGGCAATATCGTGGACCAACCCCTTCAATAACACCGGTATACATGGGTGATCGATCCATTCCCGAGCGAATAATATCGTGGGTTTTTTGGTTGGTATGGGTAATCCAACAACATACCTGCCTGGGGTGATCAGAAGTTTTGCCTAAATAAGACATAACGGGTAGAGGCGTATCTCCCCACTGCTCTTGCAGCTGACTAAAATCCACGGACTTAGCATCGATGCGAGGGGGCGTACCGGTTTTTAATCGATCAACTCGAAGAGGGAGTTCTCGTAAACGGTTAGCTAATGCGATAGACGGCGGATCTCCAGCTCGACCACCCGAGTGGTTTTCCAATCCTATATGGATTTTTCCACCTAAAAAAGTCCCTGCTGTTAGCACCACTGATGGTGCGTAGAACTTAAGCCCCATTTGCGTCACCACACCTTTCACGGTGTCGCCTTCAACAATTAAGTCATCAACCGACTGCTGATATATTTGCAGGTTTTCTTGGTTTTCTAATATCTCGCGAATAGCGGCTTTGTATAAAACTCTGTCCGCTTGTGCCCGAGTTGCTCTAACAGCAGGCCCTTTTCTTGAGTTTAATACTCGAAACTGAATACCGCCTTTATCGGTAGCCAGTGCCATAGCCCCCCCCATAGCATCAATTTCTTTCACTAAATGGCTTTTGCCAATGCCACCAATCGCAGGGTTACAAGACATTTGGCCCAGAGTTTCCACATTGTGAGTCAGCAGTAGTGTTGAACACCCCATGCGTGCAGCCGCCAAACAGGCTTCTGTACCGGCATGTCCTCCTCCAATAACAATAACGTCGTAGTGATGTGGGTAATCCATGGGCTATCTCAGATAATACTATGCTGGTGATAACGACTTTCTATAAAACACGATCACCAGCGGGTAAATGGGGGCGGTATTATAGAGAGTTATTGTTCATTGAGCAAAAGATGTTTAATTTTTATACAGGCTATTTCTATCTGAAACAGCAATATATAAAGAGCCAGTTATTTTTTAACCACCTGTCCTCGATAGATCAGTTCTGGTTTTGCTATGGCCGCTGGAGCAGGCGGTGCCTCAGGATATGTTTCCTCGATACTGACTGAACCTCGGTAAGATTTAAGTGTTGTCTTGGGCTGATCAGTGCGGAAATGCTCTTCTTGGAGTCGCTGCTGCCATTGTTCACCAGCGTACACCATTAATTCTTTAATAAGTGCTTTTAAAATAGCATCTTCGCAAGTGCGGTAATAAAAGATGAGTTCGTTTAACAGGTTAGGATTTGCAAATTTGATACTTGGTTTGAGCTCTGACTCGACACGTCGCCGAATTTCGTAAATAAGCTCAATCATCGCTTTGTTATATGTTGCTTTCATTTCTAGACCCCTAAATCATTGAATGCCAGTTTTCCTCCTCCCCTTTTTATTGATCTTTATTCCAAGAAACACATTATTATTATTAGCAATTAATTATTAGATTCTTATGCTGAACAGATAATATACTACCAATGTCTATGTCAGAACAGTATTGTTTATTATAAATATGATTATTCATTTATTGATTATTGTTGAAAAGTATCATTTTTCTTTATAAATCAATAAATTATGAGAATGATAACTGATTTAATTAACCGCTGTTATGATGAAAAATAGCTGGTATTAATTCGTTTATAAGACAATAAAACTTTCGTTATTGTTTGTTGGCGCATTTATCCACACAAATATTCCCAAGACTGTACACATAAAATCCTTATGTTTTTCATTTTCCCCTTTTAGCTATGCTTTTAAGTGATATAAAACTGTATATAGATCAATATATTAGATTAACAAGTTGTGAGTAATTGTTAATAACTTTTTAAGCTGTGGCTATTTTGTGGTAAGGGGTGTGGATAACACTGTGTTTAAATGTGGAAAACTATGTCAAAAACACTCGTTGTGCATAAGATTCCTTGCTAAATCGGCTGAGTGGGGATAGAGATAGGGTAATTAAAATGCCCAAATCCAGAGAGGTTTGGAGAAGAGAGGAGGGAAATTCTATTTATTTACCGATACAAAAACTAGAAAATATCTTTCCTAGTAATTCATCTGCACTGACTTGCCCGGTAATTTCTCCTAAGTGCTGCTGACACAGGCGGAGGTCTTCAGCAACTAGTTCACCAGCGCCATGATGGAGCTGGTGTTCAGCATGATCTAATGATTGTTCTGCTTGCTCTAAGGCATCCAAATGGCGGCGGCGAGCAGTAAA
>JAHDEM010000038.1:0-14290 GCA_020628895.1 Candidatus Endobugula sp. | reverse complement strand
CTAATGATTGTTCTGCTTGCTCTAAGGCATCCAAATGGCGGCGGCGAGCAGTAAAGCCACCTTCTGTTGTATGGTTATAACCCATTACCGATTTAAGGTGCTCTGTTAGTATATCTAGGCCAGCTCCTGTTTTAGCAGACATATATATAGTGGGAACATCATTGACGAGAGTTTGTTGTGCTAGATTCTTACTTTGATCGATTTTATTGCAAATCACTGAAACCTTGGATGGGTCTAGGTTTTTATCTGTATTATGGTTTATAAATTCGGTGATTTCTTTTTCGATAGAGGTCGTTTTTGTCGTATCCATTAATAACAATAATCTATCTGCTTGCTCAATTTCTTGCCATGCTCGCTCTATTCCCATTTGCTCGACAACATCATCACTCTGCCTTAAACCCGCAGTATCAATAATGTGTAAGGGCATGCCGTCTATATGGATATGTTCGCGCAGAACATCTCTTGTGGTGCCTGCGATATTAGTGACTATCGCAGTATCACGACCTGATAAAGCATTTAATAGGCTGGATTTGCCCGCATTGGGTTTGCCAGCAATAACCACCTTCATTCCCTCTCGCACTAGGATCCCTTGTTTAGCCTGAGCAAAGACGGCTTGTAATTGTGATTGCAGCGTATGGAGACCTTGCTGGATTTTGCCATCATTAAGAAAATCGATCTCTTCCTCTGGGAAATCAATAGCTGCTTCAACATAAATACGCAAATGGGTGAGCTGTTCAACAAGGTCATTAATTTTATTGGAAAAAGCACCTTGCAAGCTGTTGAGTGCATTTTTCATGGCTTGTTCTGAGCTGGCATCAATAAGATCAGCAATTGCCTCGGCTTGTGTTAAGTCCATCTTATCATTGAGAAAAGCGCGTTCTGAAAATTCTCCCGGTTTGGCCAATCGAACCCCATCTTGGCGTGTAACAATTCTTAGCAGCTGATCAAGAACAATTGGTCCGCCATGACCCTGTAATTCAACAACGTCCTCTCCTGTGAATGAATGAGGGTTAGGAAAAAATAGAGAAATGCCCTGGTCTACAACGCTCGATGTTGATGGGTCGACAAAATCACCGTAATGGGCATAACGAGGTGTGAAAGAATGCTGAGTGATTAACTCGCCTAATGTGTGGGCCTTAGGGCCTGAAATGCGAATAATGCCAACACCACCACGACCCGGTGGGGTCGCGATGGCTGCAATAGTGTCAGTGTATAAGTTTGTTTCTGACAAGGTAATGATTAACCCTCTGCTTCAATCCTGCGTGTAATTACATACTGCTGAATAATCGATAGTGTATTGTTGGTTACCCAGTAAAGTACTAAACCTGCAGGGAACCATAAAAACATAAAGGTAAATGCAACCGGCATCCACTTCATGATTTTAGCTTGCATAGGATCAGGAGGTGTCGGGTTGAGTTGTTGCTGGATAAACATCGTTGCGCCCATAATAATAGGCAATATAAAGTAAGGGTCTTTTACCGACAGGTCAGAGATCCAAAGTAGAAATGGCGCATGGCGTAATTCTACGGCTTCCATTAACACCCAATATAAAGCAATGAAGACAGGCATTTGTATTAAAATAGGTAGGCAACCACCCATTGGATTCACTTTTTCCGTCTTGTATAGCTTCATCATCTCTTGAGACATTTTTTGTCGATCGTCACCATAGCTATCTTTTAAGCTTTTCATCTTTGGAGCAAGCTTACGCATTTTTGCCATGGATCGATAACTGATAGCCGATGGATAGAAAAAGATGGTTTTAATGATTAAGGTCAGAATAATGATTGACCAACCCCAATTGCCAACAAATTGATCGATATTCAGCAATAATTGGAAAAGAGGTTTGGCTATCCACCACAACCATCCAAAATCAATGGTTAAATCTAAATATTCGGCAATGCCCTCTAGACGGTTAACGTCTTTTGGTCCCACATAAAAACTGGCTGATAACTCTCCTTGCTCGCCTGCAGGGATAGTGACCTGTGGGGTTGAGAAACTCATTAAATATAAGTCTTTATTGCCTAAACGACGTAGTAAAAACTGATTATCTGTATCTTTGTTAGGTATCCAGGCGCTGACGAAGTAGTGTTGGACCATAGCAACCCAACCTCCAGACATGGTGAATTTTTCTGTCTTGTCTGCAAGGTCACTAAAATTGAGTTTTTTATAGTTAGTGTCCGGTGTGGTGGTTGCAGCACCAAGGAAAGGGCTTACTCCTATACCTTGATCAGACGTTGAGATAGGTTCTTTGCTGTCTCGTCTGATTTGCCCGTAAAGCCCACCCTTCCAATCGGTTGAGGCTTTATTATCAATAATGTAGCGAACATCAATAAGATAATCCGAACGAGTAAAAGTGAAGCGTTTGGTAATCAGTGCTCCATCTTGTTGGTATTTTAAGTCAACCGTTAAGGTATCTGTGCCATCTTCCATGACATATTCGTTTTGTAGTGACGAAAACAGTGGTCTCTTAGTCGAAGACTTGTCTGTTGCATTGTTGCCAATAATGCCACTCTCAGCAACATATATAGATTGGTTGGTGCGGTTTAATAAGGTATAAGCTTCTTCCTTGCCTAATCGCAACTTATGCTTAGGTAATGCGACCTTGACAATATCTCCACCAAATTTGTCTATTTGAATGTCAAATGAGTCGGTAACAACATGTATTAAACGGTTATCATTGATCGGAGCGCTCTCTGTCACCGGAACCGTATTTTGGGTGCTTGGTGCCACACCGGGTAGATCGGAAGTACTCTCATCTGTTTGAGCAACCACTGTTTCTTCAGAAACAATGCCATTGCTGGGAATTGTGGTTACAGCGACACTTTGTTGCTGATTAATTTCATTTTTCTGTTCGGTCGAAAATTGATTCCACTCTAGCAATAATAAAAAGCCAAGAACAAAAATACCGATTATGTAAGCGTTGCGTTGCCAATCCATCTTCATGTTGTACGTCTTCTTTGTTGATACTAATTACAATTATGTGGTTCTATACTATCCTTGTGGACAGCATTTTTTGTTTTCCTTTGTTTCAGGAACAAGATCGATACCCCCACTGTGCCATGGGTGGCATTTTATTAATCGCCTAACCGTCAGCCAAGTGCCCTTAACCACTCCGAAACGTTTGTAGGCTTCCTCAGAGTAGTGCGAGCATGTTGGATAGAATCGACATTGGTTTCCTAACATGGGGCTGATGAAATAACGATAGGCTTTAATGAGTAATAAAGGCAATAACACCAAGAGCGAGGAAAGCCGCTTATTTAACGTTGTGACATACGAACTTTTTTTTCTATTCGTAACCATTGCTGATTCACTATTTTAGTTACCGTTGAGTTATCAAGATCCCCCAGTCCCTTTCGGGCAAGCACTATAGCATCTATTCCCATACTATTGCGTGACTGTTGACGAAAACTTTCGCGAATTAAGCGTTTGATGCGATTACGATCGACTGCCAACCGAATGTGTTTTTTAGCAATAACAAGACCTAGGCGATCATGTTCAAGATTATTCGGTTTCGCCAAAATCAAACAATATTGGTGTGATGCACGGAAGGGAGGGTCAGAAAATACATTGGTGTACTCTGCTGCTTTGAGCAAGCGCTGGTGCTTGCAGAACTTACTCAATGACGTTTCCAAATGTAAAGTTAGCCGAGTTGTTCTAAATATAGGTAGCTATTTAGAACGGAGCGTATTAAACCATTTATCAATCAGCACTATAAATGCCGATTGTTATGCGCTTAATACTTTACGGCCTTTAGCACGACGACGAGCGATAATTTGACGGCCACTTTTAGTTGCCATTCTAGCGCGAAAGCCATGTGTACGCTTACGTTTAATAACACTTGGTTGAAATGTTCTTTTCATGATCAAAATACCTTAAATGGCCATCTTTACGGACGGTTTTCGTAAAAAATCTAAATGCTAGTAGACGATTTACTGACTATACAAACCACTTAAAGTCAGTGAAATGAATATCCAAGCAAAAAATCGAGCGCGAATTCTAAAGAATTATTAACCTAAAATCAATGCCTATTGTTACCAAAGTCTATTATGATTGTCTGTTTTTAGCCCAATTTGCAAATCCCTTATGTTTAAAGGCCTAGAGTCAATTTGGGTTTATAAATAGACAAGAAAGTAACTACTTTCTAACTGTTTTTTCACAGACTTATCCACAGAAAAAATATAAAAAATATTTTTTGTTCACAGAATGTTATCCTTTATAAATTGTTTTTTATGTTATAGGTGTTTGATTTTTAATACTTTTTTATAATTTTAAAAAAATGCTAACTATTTCTCTTATTTTTTGTGGATAACTATGGCGATTTTTTTTTGACGAGTGTAGAATGTTTTCCGGCTTCACAGGCAAGCGATAATTTTTAACAATAATGGCGTCTATAACAACATTTCCACCTTGTTATTACTTTGCCTGATTTATTTTTTTATTGGTAAGTATTTGGTTGTTTTACCAAGTGATTAATGCTTCACAGATTTTTCTCTATAACTCAATAGTTTCTATTCGTGGTTAATCCACGTGTAGCAGATATACCAAGATATAAACAAGACGTAAAATCGTTGGGTAGTGTGATTAGTTGCAGCAACATTCTGCAATTTACACTTACTTAGTAGCCCAAATAAAACGCTAATATTCTTTGATGGGAAACAATATATGACAACAGTGGTATGGGAAAAATGTTTATTGTCATTGCAGCAGGAGCTGTCGACACAACAATACAATACCTGGATTCGCCCACTCAAATTAGATCCCCAGCTGTCCTCTGTAGAAAGCAATGAATTTTGTCTGTTAGCACCTAATCGATTTATATTGGATTGGGTTAGCGCAAAGTTCCTCAACAGAATTAAAGAACTTGTTACCTATTTTTTCTCTGCAGAGCAATTACCTCAACCCAGAGTGGTAAGTGTTAAAGTGAGTGCGGATTTACAATCTAACTTCCAGTCTTATCGTTCAGCACAAAAAAAGACCGCTGCTCATCCTATTAATGTTAATACAGCTACATCCGTACCCAAACCTAGTGAGCCTGATTTTTCGACTGATGAATCTTTATATTCATCAGCACCAAAATTAACCGATGCAGAGATGATTACAACGGTAAATCCTGCGACAGACAATATGGCTAGTTTTGGAGGTATTACATCGAATACATTATCGGGTACTCATACTTCTCCATATAAACCGACAATGGATTTGAATAATGATATGCATTCGGCTGATGCTAACAAAGCGAATTCGACCGGTAGCATTAATAGTATAGATGAATTAGATTCTAGACCTAATGATGTAGTTGGCCATTCTACTGAAGCAATGACGCCTCCTATTGAAGCAGATAATAGCAGTCGGCACTCATTATCCACTATTAATAGTCCAGAAGGTGGGTTAACCCATCGAAGCTCTCTCAATAAGGCTTTTACATTTGAAAGTTTTGTTGAAGGTAAATCTAACCAAATGGGTTTAGCCGCTGCCCAACAAGTAGTTGAAAACCCCGGTGGTTCTTATAATCCATTATTTATTTATGGTGGTGTTGGTTTAGGTAAAACCCATTTGATGCATGCTGTCGGCAACGAGATGGCAAAACGTAATCCTAATGCCAAAATTGTCTATTTGCATTCAGAGCGTTTTGTTGCTGACATGGTAAAAGCCTTGCAACTTAATGCCATTAATGATTTTAAACGTTATTATCGCTCGGTAGATGCTTTGTTGATCGATGATATTCAATTCTTTGCGGGTAAAGATCGTTCACAAGAAGAGTTTTTTCATACATTTAATGCCTTGCTTGAGGGTAATCAGCAAATTATCCTTACCTGCGATCGTTATCCGAAAGTCATTAACAATTTAGAAGAACGCCTTAAGTCTCGATTTGGTTGGGGTCTAACCATTGAGGTTGAGCCCCCAGAACTAGAAACACGCGCGGCTATTTTATTAAAAAGAGCCCAAGAAATTAATGTCGATCTCTCTTATGATGCGGCTTTCTTTATTGCTCAACGTATTCGCTCGAATGTTCGAGAGCTCGAAGGAGCGTTAAAGCGTGTTATTGCCAACGCCACTTTTACGCAGCGACCGATAACCATTGACTTGGTGCGCGAAGCGTTAAAAGACCTTTTAGCTCTTCAAGATAAACAGGTCAGTGTTGGCAACATTCAAAAGGTTGTGGGCGAATACTATAAGGTTAAGGTAGCTGATCTTCTGTCTAAGAGACGGAGTCGTTCGGTCGCAAGGCCTCGTCAAGTTGCCATGTCTTTAGCGAAGGAGCTAACTAATCACAGTTTACCTGAAATTGGTGATGCCTTTGGTGGCCGTGACCACACAACCGTATTACACGCCTGTCGTAAAATTAAAGAATTAAGCGATATTGATAACGATATTCAGCAAGATTTAAAAAACTTACAACGCCTTTTAACCACATAACTGATACAATCTACTGCTTATGCAAACACCACTAACCTAGTGGTTATATTCTTATTGTGTAAGATATATTTTTGTAAGTGAGTGCTTGCATACATTTTTTATGGTTTATCACCATAACCTAAGTCGTTGCTAATTAAAAATAATATTCTATTGACCTAATTCAATAAAAAGGGAAACCACATGAAATTTTCTGTATCGCGAGAAGCGTTACTTACCCCTTTACAGCTGGTGGCCGGCGTAGTCGAGCGTCGTCAAACGTTGCCAGTACTTGCCAATGTGTTACTAGTATTGGAAGATAATGTACTCTCTTTAACAGGAACAGATCTAGAAGTAGAGATTATTGCTCGTTTACCATTAGAAAATCCTGGTGAGATGGGCGAAATTACTATCCCAGCAAAAAAGTTAGTGGATATTTGTCGTTCTCTACCAGACAGCGCAGATATAGAATTTAGTTTACAAGACAGCCAGAAAATGATGGTGAAAAGCGGTAGAAGCCGCTTTACTCTAGCGACACTACCAGCCAATGATTTTCCATCAACCGAAAAAAGCGAAGGCGATTTACAGTTCTCTTGTTCGCAACATTTGATTAAACGGTTGATAGATAGAACGTCTTTTGCCATGGCTCAACAGGATGTACGTTATTACCTTAATGGCATGTTATGGGAAGTAGAGGGCAATACACTACGCTGTGTCGCTACCGATGGTCATCGTTTAGCCATGTGCGTACGAGATTTAGATATTGATGTTCCAATTAAAACTCAATCTATCTTACCGCGAAAAGGGGTAATAGAACTTTCACGCTTGCTAAGCGATCAAGAGTCTCCTGTTAATCTGACCTTAGGCATTCACCATATTCGAGTAGAAACACCCGATTACACCTTCACCTCTAAGTTAGTCGATGGCAAATTCCCTGACTACGAAAGAGTATTACCTAAAGGTGGTACTAATATCGTTGTGGGTAATCGCACAGAATTAAAACAAGCGTTCGGTCGAACAGCCATTTTATCCAATGAAAAGTACAGAGGTGTTCGCTTAAACTTTAGTGAAGGTCTACTTAATATTGTGGCTAACAACCCTGAACAAGAGGAAGCCGAAGAGCAGGTAGTTATAGATTATCAGGGTGATGACATAGAAATTGGTTTTAATGTGAGCTACTTACAGGATGTAACCAACGTCCTCAATACAGAAAATATCAAAATAACATTATCTGATGCTAATAGTAGTGCTTTACTAGAAGAGCCGGAAGAGGGCGATTCAGTTTATGTTGTTATGCCAATGCGGCTATAAACATTCTACATTATTCATTCTGTATAGCACTGACCCATTACTTTATGCTGGGTTTTTGGGTTAGTGTCCTAATAGGTCGAGATATACCCCTTGCCTACACTTAAGCGCCTTGCCATAAATCATTTACGTAATATCCAGTCGGCGGATATTGAGTTATCCTCAAAGCTTAATATTTTTTATGGTGATAACGGTAGCGGAAAAACCAGCATACTAGAGTCTATATCCCTATTGGGTTTAGGCAGATCCTTTCGTAGCCACAAAACTCGCTCTTTAGTGAATCATGATAAAAACGAATTAACCGTATTTGCTGACTTAAATGTCGATCATTCTCTTTTACCTATCGGTATCCAGAAGCATCGTAGTGGCAGTAATCTAATTAGGGTTAATGGTGAAACTGTTCGTTCAGCTTCTATTTTAGCGAAACAACTACCACTGCTTATTATCAATGCTCACTCATTTCAATTGATTGAAGGTTCGCCATCACAACGGAGACAGTTCTTAGATTGGATGGTGTTTCACGTGAAACCAGAGTTCTCTTCCTTATGGAAAGCCTTAGAAAAGACATTGAAACAACGCAATAGCCTCTTAAGACGTGATAAAATAAGCTATTCAGACGTTAAAATATGGGATGTAGAATTTATACGATTATCTACGGCCATAGATAGAATAAGGGAAGAAGTGTTTAAGGCATTCTATGAACACTTTAAACAACTAAAAACAGATTTTTCTACCGATACATTAGCGGTAGATATGGAATATGTCCGTGGTTGGGATCAACAACAACACTTTTCAGATGTGCTCCAAGAAGTATTTGATCGTGATCATAGAGATGGTTATACCCATTATGGCCCCCAACGTGCTGATATTAAGATAAAAGTACAAAAGAAACCCGCTTCAGATGTACTGAGTCGAGGCCAAGAGAAAACATTAATTTGTGCTATGACCGTTGCGCAAGCGTCATTTTACAAAGAGACAATGCAAAAAAGCTGTGTTTTTCTGATTGATGACTTAATGGCAGAACTCGACCAAAGTAACAGTGTGCAGTTAGCAGACTGGTTATCAGGGCTCAATGGCCAGATATTTGTTACCGGTGTGTCTTGCGAAGAACTTAGTAAAGCATGGAACAAAGAACAAGATAATGTATTTTTGTTTCACGTGAAACAAGGTGAGATAAAAAGAGAAGATAAAGGAATAAGCGAAGCAGCTGTTTAGAGTAATTAGTAACAAAAGTGGTGCATATGTACGCTACCAAAACAGAATAAACGTATATACATAATTGGAAAAATATATGTCAGAAGAAAATCAAGCTGAAAACAATTACGACTCCTCCAGTATTAAAGTATTAAAAGGTTTGGATGCTGTTAGAAAGCGTCCAGGTATGTATATAGGTGATACTGATGACGGCACTGGTCTACACCATATGGTGTTTGAAATTGTTGATAACTCAATAGACGAAGCGCTTGCCGGTCATTGTTCAGAAATTCGGGTGGTGATACACCCAGACGAATCTGTTTCTGTATCCGACAATGGGCGTGGTATTCCAACGGAAATACATGAAGAGGGTGTTTCAGCAGCAGAAGTCATCATGACAGTGCTTCACGCGGGCGGTAAATTTGATGACAATACCTATAAAGTCTCTGGTGGATTACACGGTGTTGGTGTATCAGTAGTTAATGCACTTTCTTCAGAATTAAAAATGACGATTCGCAGACAGGGAAAAGTTCACGAACAAACCTATCACCATGGGGTTCCACAGGCACCACTAACAATTATTGGTGATACCGATAAAAGTGGAACAGAGGTACATTTCAAACCTTCTCCCGAAACCTTCTCAAATATTACATTTCACTTCGATCAATTAGCAAAACGTTTAAGAGAGCTTTCTTTCCTAAACTCAGGTGTTCGTATCGTATTAAAAGATGAAAGAAGTGCGAAAGAGGAAATCTTTGAATATGAAGGAGGCTTAGAAGCCTTTGTTGGTTATTTAAATACCAATAAAAACGCAATTAACAAAGTAATGCACTTCAATCGCTATCGAGAAGAAGACGGTGTAGGGGTTGAAATTGCCTTGCAATGGAACGATAGCTTCCAGGAAAGCATCCTTTGCTACACCAATAATATTCCCCAGCGTGACGGTGGTACCCATTTAGCGGGTTTTCGTGCAGCATTAACCCGTGGCCTTAACGGCTATATCGAAAGAGAAGGGCTGTTAAAGAAAGATAAAGTCAGTACAACAGGTGATGATGCTCGTGAAGGTTTAACCGCTATTATCTCTGTAAAAGTGCCTGATCCGAAGTTCTCATCACAAACAAAAGATAAACTGGTTTCTTCAGAGGTAAAAAGTGCCGTAGAACAAGAGATGGGTCAGCTATTTAATGAATACCTCTTAGAAAACCCACAAGAAGCTAAAAGCATTGTGGGTAAGATGATCGAAGCGGCCAAGGCTCGTGAAGCTGCTCGTAAAGCCCGTGAAATGACTCGTCGGAAAGGGGCTTTAGATATTGCAGGGTTACCAGGAAAATTAGCCGATTGCCAAGAAAAAGATCCTGCATTATCAGAGGTTTACCTAGTGGAGGGTGATTCGGCAGGTGGGTCAGCAAAACAAGGTAGAGATCGTAAAACCCAAGCGATACTTCCTCTTAAAGGAAAAATCTTAAACGTTGAAAAGGCGCGTTTCGATAAGATGTTATCCAGTGCAGAAGTCGGCACACTGATTACTGCATTAGGCTGTGGTATCGGTGCAGAAGAATTTAATCCGGATAAATTACGTTACCACCGTATTATTATCATGACCGATGCGGATGTTGATGGGTCACATATCCGTACATTGTTATTAACATTCTTTTTCCGTCAAACCCGAGAGTTAATCGAAAGAGGTCATATCTATATTGCACAGCCACCATTGTATAAAATTGCAAAGGGTAAACAAGAGCAATATCTAAAAGACGATCAAGCATTAACAGACTTTTTAACCAACGCAGCACTAGAAAGTGGGCAAGTATTCACTAATCCCTCATCGCCCCCATTATCGGGTTCTTCTTTAGAAACTATTGTTAAAGAATACAGACAGGTGATGTCGACTATCGATCGCTTGTCACGGTTGTATCCAGATACGGTATTGGAAAAAATGATCTATATGCCGGCACTGTCGGTAGAGCAATTGTCAGATCAAACTGCGGTGACCGGGTGGGCGGAATCACTCTCGGCAAGCTTAGCTGAATCAGAAACCAGCGGAGGCAACCGTTATCTGGTAACGGTCAATAAAGACGAAGAGCGCGATCTGTACTTACCACAAATCGAAAAGCTCGCCCATGGACTCAGTCATGAATACCCGTTTAGCCATGACTTTTTTGCTTCCGGTGAATACCAATCTATTGTTGATTTAGGAAAAACCCTAAACGGTCTGATTGAAGAAGGTGGTAAGGTCCAACGTGGTGAACGTGAGCAAGAAGTCAGTAGCTTTAAAGAAGCCTTAGATTGGTTAATGGTTGAATCTCGTCGTGGTTATATGATCCAGCGCTATAAAGGACTAGGGGAAATGAACCCCGATCAGCTATGGGAAACCACTATGGACCCAGAGACTCGCCGCATGCTGCAGGTCACCATCGAAGATGCTATTGCAGCTGATCAAATTTTCACCACTTTGATGGGCGATGTGGTTGAACCCCGTCGAGACTTTATCGAGACCAATGCGCTAACGGTCGCTAATTTGGATGTGTAGACTTTAATCTCCAAGAAAAATTAGTATTTTCAATAATATATCTACTAAAAAGCCCATTATTTAATGGGCTTTTTTTATGTTTTTCCTACAGTTTTCTAAATATTGCATATACTTAAAATAGATATCGTGCGATAGCTGTATCTTGTGTTAACACTGTAGGATAGGTATGAATGCTCTAGTAAAGAATACGCAGCAAATGCAACAAATTGATATTATTAAAATATATCAAAAAAAGCGCTGCTTGATAGTTGATGATTTAACCGAAGTAAGAGCGACTTATAAACGTATGTTGCGCTCTTTTGGGGTGAAAGAATTAGACACTGCGGCAACGGGTGATCAAACTATGGAGTTATGTGAAAATCATAATTACGGCATGATCATTTGTGACTATAACTTAGATGACTCCAGAGACGGTCAACAAATTCTTGAAGAGCTTAGGCATATGAACATGCTTAAGTATACAACTCTATTTATCATAATTACGGCAGAAACTTCTCGCGAAATGGTTCTGGGTGCTATCGAAAACCAACCCGATGATTACATTACCAAGCCTATCTCACAAACGCTAATGCGCACACGTTTAGACCGAGCCTTGTTAAAACACGAAGACCTATATTCGATTAAATTAGCAATGGACCATAAAAACTATGCTAAAGCGTTGCAAGAATGCGATAAGAAAATTAGGGAAAGGCACCGTTATATTTGGGACTGCATTCGATATAAAGCACAAATTTACTGGTTGATGGGAAAACCGGAAGAAGCGCAAAAGATTTACGAAAGTGTGCTTAAAGACAAAGACTATACATGGGCTAAAATAGGTTTAGCGAAAGTATTGATGAAAACAGAAAATCTCGACAATATTGAGGTGCTGCTGAAAAATATTTTAGACAAAGATCATCGTTATATCGAAGCCCATGATTTATTGTCTGAGTACTATGAAAAAATAGGAGAGTTTGAAAAAGCACAACTGGCTACACAAAAAGCCACAGAGCTTTCACCTAAATCAATTATTAGGCATCGTCGTTTAGCTGAGCTTGCCGAAATTAACGAAGACGATAACGTATGTCTAAAGGCTTATGAAGAATCTATTCGTTGGAATTATAATTCCTGCCATGCTTCGCCAGAAGATTATCTAAGTCTGGCAAGAAAAACGGTGGATGTTTCTAAAACGGCAAGCACACGAGAAGCCGTTGATAAAACGAAAAAAGCATTAGGTTTATTAGAACGTATGCACCGCCGTTTTCCTCAAAAAGAAAACAAAGTGAAATCCACATTTATTGAATCACAGCTTTATGCTTGCCAAGGAAAAGATAAATACGCAGAATCTTTATTACATTCTGCAGAAGATGAATATGAATCTTTAGATCCTAAAAATATTGATGCCCGATTAGATTTTGCTCGTGCACATATTTTAAGTGGTGATAAACAACTCGCTTATAAAGAACTACATTTAATTTCTAAGGAATGTAAAGACTCGCCCGACGTACTAAAACGAATAGATAGTATTAGCGAAGAACCCATTAGTGTTGCAGGTAAAGCCTGTGCGGCAGAGCTATCTAAAATGGGCATTAGTGCTTACAAACGTAAAGACCACGATCAAGCAATAAAAATATTTAAAGATGCATTAAAAATGTTTCCCAACCATGTGGGTGTACGATTAAACCTAGTACAAAGTACTTTAGCTAAAAATGAAGTGCACGGAAAAAATACAGAATCTTATAACTCGTGTTTAAAATGTTTTAAAAAAATTGGCGACCTAAAAAGTGATCACAAACAATATGACCGATACCATTTTTTATTAGAGCAATTTAATCGAGAATATAAAGGCTATGGTGAAAGTCTATAATTATTTTCTACAGGTTATCGCGCAAAGTCGCGATAACGTGTTTGGTTTCTGGATAAATATCACGCCATTGAAAAAACGATTCAGCACCCTGACAAACCAGCATACCTAAACCATCAGCAATATGTTCGCTACCAGAATTTTTTGCCCATTGAATAAATAATGTATCTGATTTTGCATACATTAAATCATAGCAAGCTGAATGATTTGCTAATAAATGATCAGGAAGTTCAGGAAAGCTGCCATGTAAACCGGCCGATGTACCATTAATAACAATATCAAAAGACCCTGTTATTTGATCATAAGAAGTTGCACGAATATTGCCGTCACCAGAAAAAATCTCGACTAATTGTTCAGCCTTTTCTACGGTACGATTAGCAATAACCACCGATGTAGGTTGCTGTTCTAGTACAGGTCCGAGAATACCGCGTATTGCACCACCAGCCCCTAAAATAAGAATATTTTTGTTAGCTAACTCCCAACCTAAATTTTCGGTGACATCACTCACAAAACCAACGCCATCGGTATTATCACCGGTCATCACATTATTCTTTTTATACAAAGTATTCACCGCGCCCGCTTTTTTAGCTCGCTCGGTGAGTGCTTGTGCATAATTAAAAGCATCGATTTTAAATGGAACGGTCACGTTAAGCCCTTTACCACCACCATTAAAAAATTCATCAGCAGCCTTGGCAAATTCATCCACCTCTACACACTGCGTGGTATATTCCATTATTTGCTGTGTTTGTTTTGCAAACGCAGCATGGAGTATGGGAGATTTTGAGTGTGCGATAGGATTACCAAATACCGCATAACGGTCTGGATTATTGTTAGTAGATGATAGTGTGGTCATTGTTAATTTGTATCAGAGTCGAGAGTTAGTATTGAAGTATAAATTCTCCAATAAAGCGAGACTATTATGATCCGAAATAAAAAAATAGCAACATGAGGAAATTTAAAAAAAATAAGCCACTAGCCACTAGCCACTAGCCACTAGCCACTAGCCACTAGCCACTAGCCAC